>CALXOE010000032.1 GCA_944389935.1 uncultured Victivallis sp. | reverse complement strand
CAAATCACCAGCGATTTTTCTTCATTTGGATATTCTCGTTTCGCTTTCCCTGCCGCGCTAGCGGCTCAGTTCAAGGACTTCACTTTGGCAAAATGAAAGACGGAGCAGGAGTGGCGGAAAACCAACTTTTGCACCGTCTATTTTTTACATCAAGTCCTTGTATTACCACTTTTTGTAAATCATTGATAATAAACAATAATGCTCCAAGGACTTGCGTCCTTGCGTTTCAGAGACTTTTGCCGTAAAAGTGGTGCAAAATGCCATTGCTGGTATGGTTCAGCATTGAGAATATCAGTCTCTTGCTTGCCCTGCAAAAGCCGTAAGTGCCTGCAACTGTAAGCACCATAAAAAGAAAATTGCCAGGGACTTTATTTGTAAGTCCTTGGCAATCAATAAATTTCTGGTGGAGGTGGCGGGAGTCGAACCCGCGTGCCGACGAGGTCCAATGAGGACGTCTACATGCTTATTTCATCTTTGGTTTTTATCGTCCTTTACCGAAGCCGATGAACAGGCCTGGCTCCAGACTATTCTTTCCTTTGATCTCGCCCTGAACCGAAAGACGATTGTTCAAAGCCAGAGCGCTGAATGACGCCACGATTCCTTAGCACTCCTCGGGAACGGCAGCGTGGCGGGAATTAAGCCGCCAGGGCAAACTCTTCGTTCGCGTTTATCGTTTCGACCGATGTTTTACGAGGCCAACGATCATCCTCGGCATGCAATCAACACCCAACCGGGCCGGTCGAATCCGGAACACCCCCATAATCGGTAATTATCAATATAATCCATCCCGCAGGAAAATCAAGACCCGATTCCCCGATTTATCGACAAATCTGCCGGACCAGACCCAATCCCGCACTGATCGCTCCCAATCCCGCCAGATTCTGCAACGCAATGTTCAACAATCCCTTCCATATCGCTCCTCCGGCAAGCAGCGTCACACTCTCCAGCGCAAACGTCGAAAACGTTGTGAACGCTCCCAGAAATCCCACCATCAGCACCGGCGCGTAATTCGCGTATTTCGCAAATTTCGTCGCAAACAGGCCGAACAGCAATCCCGCCAGAAAACAACCCAGCACATTTACCGTCAAGGTCGCATAAGGCAATCCCGTCACCCCTCCGCGCAAAAACAGCAGATTGATCAGGTAGCGCAGCGTACTGCCCAACGCTCCCGCGGCCGCAACCAGCAGAATCAATTTCAACGTCATCAACGCACCTCCCTTTCCGATTGAACTCTGCAACTCTCTCGAAAATAATTCCGTTTCCGGAAAAATCAAGCAACGAAACCATTCCCCTCATTGATTTCACGGCAAGTTCGTCCTATATTATGAACAATAAAGTGGGTCTCAAGCATCGAATACCGGTCGCTTCTGCGGTCCGCCGCCGAGAATGACCGATGAGGAAGGTTTCATCGTGCCGGAATTTCTTTCGTCAACTTCACCGTTCCGCAGAGAACTGTGTCGCAATTTCGTCTGCGCCGCGCTGCTGGCGCTGCTTCTCATTGCCGTATTCTACCCCGGATTGAATTATCCGTTTCTCCGGGACTGGGATGACGGGGTTTTCATCGTTTACAATCGGCATCTCACGTTTACGATGGAAAATTTCCTGCTCTACGGTCTGGAACCTTATCAAGACCTTTATACACCGCTGCCCATGTACTCGTTCATGATCGACCGCGCCCTCTTCGGTGTCGACCCGCTCGGATTCAGGCTGCACAATCTGCTGCTCCACTTCATCGGATGTTTTTTCCTCTTCCTCATTGCCCGGAGGCTCGGCGCCAGAACCTGGCTCGCTTTCGCCGCCGCTCTGCTCTGGGGCGTGAATCCGCAGAAAGTCGAATCCGTCATCTGGATCACCGAACGCAAGGATGTTTTGTGCGGAGCACTCGCATTTGCCTCACTCTGGTTTTTCCTGCGCGGCGTTCAGCAGCGGCGCATCTCGTTCATGGCCGGGATTCTCGCTGCTCTTGCGATCTTCGCCAAACCGGCGGCCGTACCGCTGCCCGGTGTCATGATCGTCGGATTGATCTGTCTCTGGGGGAAACGCTTCCCGTGGCGCGACTATCTGCGCATTCTCTGGTTCCCGGTTCTGGCTGCGCTCGGCGCCGTCATCTGGGCCGCGGTGATCACTGCCAAGACCAACGGCGGCGTGCCGGAGGAGAATTTACTCGTGCCGCTGCACAATCTCTTCTGGTATCCGTTGACTGCGCTCATTCCGTTTGAAACCAATCCGATCTATCCGGAAATCCGTTCCATGGCGGAGCTCCTCCTCCCGGTCGCGGGCGGGGTTCTTCTCGCCGGCGGATTCATCCTGGTCGCGCGCAGAGTCGGTTTCGCCTGGCGGAAAATTGTCTGCATGCTCCTCATTGTCGCTGGATTTACGGTCCCCGTGCTCGGACTGCTGCATTATACGAATTTCCACTACTGCGACCGTTACAACTACCTGGTTTCGGCGGCGGTGTGGATCGGCGCGGCTGTTCTTGCCGAGGCGTTCCTGCGCCGCCGGAAAAGTGCGGCCCGCGCTTTCAAATGCGCGGCCGGCGCCGCTTTCGCCGCTTTCTGGCTGCTCACATGGAACTATCTGCCGTACTGGGAGACGTGCGAGTACATGTACTCCTATGTGCTCGCCCGGGACGAAGTGCCGAACTGGAAAGTGATGGGAAATTCGATCTGCACGGCTTTCCGGAGCGGAAATCTCGAAGTCATTCAGGATGTCGCGACCCGCATGCGCCGCTATCACGATGTGTATAAGATTCCGGAGGCGGTTGCGGATCGCACCGCGCGCTTCTGTCTCGCGCATGTAGCGTGGCTCAATCAGGACCGGGAAACGGCACGGAAGATGTACCATGTGTTGTGGCCGGAGGCTGAAACGGTCGGCTGGCGGGAGTTCCTCTGGCCGGATTTCGTTTTTCCGCTCTTCTTCCGGGATATGGCGCAGATCTCCGTGCTGGAGGGAAAGCCGGATGAGGCGGTCGAGTTTCTCGACCGGGAGCTGCAGGTGCGCACGCCGGACGACTATCAGTATTTCCTCGCGGAGGCGATGAAAGCGCAGATCCGAAAGGATCTCCCAGGGCAGCTGAAAGCCTGGGAGAAAATTGTGGAAATGCAGCCGGAGAACCGGGTGTATCGAATGATATATGACGAACTGGTGCAGAACTCCGGAAATGTGCCGAAATGAGTGAGGAAAATGATGAGAATTTCTGCGAAAAGTCTGATCTTTGCGCTTGCTGCCGCAATTCTGTCCGCCACATTGTCCGGCTGCGTGCAGCCCTGCGAATCCGCGCAGGCGTGCCGGCTGGCGGCGGAAAAGCGTTCTGTCGACTATGCGAAGCCGGAAAACTGGGTGATGCTGCCGGATTGTCCGGCGGAGGAGCGCAAGCCGATCGACGTATTTTATGTCTATCCGACGGTATTCGCAAGTCGGAAACATGCGGTCATGCACTGGGATTCCGAGGAGATGCGGACGAAGACGCGGAACATCGCCGGTCAGCAGACCGGACCGTTTCTGCCGGTCGGCAATGTCTACGCTCCATTTGTCCGGCAGGGGGAGTTGCATCTCGTTCTGGCGGCGCTGGCGGAACGGCCGGGCACGGATGCCCCGATGGAGATCGGTTTCCGGGATACGGTCGATGCGTTCCGGTATTATCTCAAGCACTGGAACGGGGGGCGGCCGTTCATCCTCGTCGGTCACAGTCAGGGGGCGTATGATCTGCTCGCTCTTCTGAAGCGGGAGTTCAAGGATCCCGCCCTGCGGAAGAAGCTGATCGCCGCCTATCTGATCGGTTGCCCGATTACGGATGCCGATCTCGCCGGAAATCCGCATTTGAAGATGGCCGAGGGGCCGATCGACTCGGGCGTGATTGTGACGTGGAATTCCGAGGCGCGGGAAGCGGCTCCGTCCCTGTTTACAGGGCGACCGGGAACGCGCTGCATCAACCCGTTGAACTGGCGGACCGATGCGGTTCCGGCTCCTGCCGCGGCGAATGTCGGGGCGGTTTTCTTCGACGGGGAGGGGCGGATTACCGGGGAGATCCCGGCGTTCTGCGGGGCGGAAATCCGCCCCGAAACCGGGGCGCTTGTGGTGACGCCGGAGTTTCCGGGGCAGTATGACAGTTCGCTGCTCGGCGCCGGAATCTATCATATGAATGACATCTATTTCTTTTACCGGAATCTGGAGATCAACGCCCGTGACCGGGCGGCCAGTTATTTTAACGCCGGAGGGCAGGAGAAGTGAGCGAGACAATTCGGGTCGGGCTCGGGGAACGGGCTTATGATATTGTAATCGGCAGCGGCGTGCGCGCGCTCGCCGCGGAGTTGACCGGGCGGCGGAACTTTCTGGTGACCGACTCCCGGGTATCCGAACTCTGGGGCGCATGGGCACGGGAAACCGTTCCGCAGGCGGGGTGGTTCGAGTTCCCGGCCGGAGAGCAGAGCAAGACGCCGGATACGGTAATCGCAATCTGCCGTCGGGCGGCGGAGCTTCAATTTGACCGTCAGGCGCGGTTCGTCGCGCTCGGCGGCGGTGTCGTCGGTGACATGACCGGATTTGCCGCCGCGATTTATATGCGCGGAGTCGGATTTGTGCAGGTCCCGACGACGCTGCTGGCGATGGTCGACTCCAGTGTCGGCGGAAAGACCGGTGTCGATATCCCCGAGGGGAAGAATCTCGTCGGGGCGTTTCATCAGCCGGAACAGGTGCTGATCGATCCGGATTTTCTCTCGACGCTGCCGCCGGAAGAGATCCGCTGCGGCCTCGCGGAGATCCTGAAGACCGGTGTGATTCTCGACGAGGCGCTGTTTGCGGCGCTCGAGCGGGAGCCGGAGACGTTGCGCGACGGACGGAATCCGGAGCGTTTTGTCCCGCTGATCCGCCGCTCCTGCGAGTTGAAAGCGCAGGTGGTTGCCGCGGACGAGCGCGAATCCGGCATCCGGGCGCTGTTGAATTACGGGCACACGTTCGGGCATGCGGTCGAATTGTTGAGCGATTTCCGGATCAGTCATGGCGAGGGAGTCGCGATCGGCATGTGCTGTGCGGGGGAACTCGCGGTCCGGCTCGGGCGCTGGAGTCGTGCCGAGGCGGAGCGCCAGAAACGCGCGATTGCAGCGCTCGGACTTGCGACGCAGCTGCCGCGCCACTGCTCCGTTCCGGCGATGCTCGAGGCGATGCACCGGGACAAGAAGAACCGTGGCGGCGCCGTGACGCTTGTGCTCCCGAAACGGATCGGCGAGGCGGAGACGGTGAGAACCGTGCCGGATTCGGAGATCGCTTCGGCTTTGGAGGTGCTCTATGACTGATCGCGAAGCGACGATCGTACTGAACATGATTTCCGGGATCGGGTATGTGAAGTACACGGCACTCAAGGAGGAATTCGGCTCTCCGGCCGCAGTGCCGGGGCGTTCTGCGGATGAGTTGATGCAGGTCCCCGGCATCGGTCCGCAGCTTGCGGAGCGGGTCGCCGCCAGTGACTGGGGGGCGCTGCTGGGGAATGAACTGGAGTTGTGCGACCGGGCCGGCGTGCGGATCGTCACCTTGTGGGACGAGGCGTACCCGGAGGTGCTGCGTTCGCTCTACGATCCGCCGCTGTGCCTCTATGTGCGCGGCAAACTGCCGCCGCTGCCGGAGAATGCGGTCGCGGTCGTCGGCACCCGGCGCATGACGCAGTACGGTGCACGCATGACCCGCATGATTACGGAAGAGGCGGTGGCGGCAGGTTACACGATCGTGTCGGGTCTCGCGTTCGGGGTCGATACGGTCGCGCACACAGCGACGGTCGAGATGAACGGAGTCACGGTGGCGGTTCTCGGCGGCGGCCTGATGCGGATTCATCCGCAGGAGAATGTGCCGCTCGCGCGCCGCATTGTCGAGTGCGGCGGGGCGCTGGTGAGCGAATTCCCGATGATGTGTCCGGTCAGCCGTACGACGTTCCCGCGCCGCAACCGCATTGTCGCAGGCATGACGCGCGCGACGATCGTGACCGAGGCGGGAATCGGTTCGGGGGCGCTTATCACGGCGAAACTGGCGCTCGACAACGGACGCGAGGTTTTTGCAGTTCCGGGGCATGCCGACAATATGCAGGCGAAAGGGTGTCACAAACTCATCAAGGAGGGGGCGGCGCTCGTGGAGTCGTTCGGGGACGTGCTCGATGCGTTCGGGGTGCGGGTCGGCGGATATCTGCCGGGACTCGAACCGGATGAGGTGGGGGAGGGGCGTGTTCCCTATGATCCCGATTCTTCCGGCGATCTTTCCGCTGATGAACAGCGGGTTCTGAAGCTGCTGGGGGAAAAGGAGCGGTCGCTGGAGGAGCTCGCGGCGGAAACTTCTCTCGATACGGGACGGCTGCTGGGGGTGCTTATGAGCCTCGAGATGCGGATGCTCGCCGATCACGGTGCGGATCAGGTTTACCGTCGGCTCTGACGGGCGGAGTCGATTGCGCTGCTACTGCCCGCTGCTGTCATCCTCGGGGTCGTCGTCGGCCGGATAGTAGGGGTAGGGCATGTAGTCGAGCGACTCGTCGCCCTCTGTTCCGGAAAGAGCCTGGGCGATGGTCAGAATATAGCGGAAGCTGTCACTGTTGACTGCCGCGGAAAACAGCGTGGTCGAGGCGAAACGCAGCAGCATGCGGCGATCCCAGAAGTCGCAGTGTTCGATTCCCGGGGCCGCGCAGACCTGGAAGTTGCGTCCCGGCAGCAGCAGCCGTCCGTCGCCGTCGTAGACTGCGAATTCCCCCATGACCCGCACGAGCTGGAGCTTGAATGCCGGATCCGCGATCTCGAGGAGGAGCCCAGCGAGGATGGAACCGGCTCCGATGCCGTTTTCCAATACGGGTCCGAGGCAGTAGTATTCCGGGTGCATCGTGCTCTCCGGGACGGCGGAGAATCCGGATTTCCGCATGAAGTACGAGAGGTTTTCGAGTGTTTTCTGCGGGAAACGCTGGGCCTCGAGTTTGAAATCGGTCCAGAGCTGAACGAGTCCGGGGCGGGAGTCGTTGTCGAACCATTGCAGATGCACGTCGATGAGGCCGTCAATGAGGTCGACTTTCTGAGCCTCGAGTTTGGCCGCGAAAGCGCGCCGGCGCCGGCGCAGGGTGATCGCCGCCTGAAGCTGATGGGCGCGACGCCGGGCGAGGGGGGTGTCCCCCTCCTGAAGTTCCGCCAGCAGTTCGCCGAGTTCGGATTCGCGGTTCAGCAGTTCCGCCATGACGTTGACTGCGACGGTTTCATCCTCGTCGTCGAGCAGCGAGATCAGACTTTCAAGGCTGGGCTTGCTGTTCATTCTGAGCGTTTTTCCTGACCGGGAACTTGCCCATGAGCGCGTCGTTCGCGATGTTTTTGACTTCGTCGGAGAAGTCGCTGCGGACGATCCAGCGCAGGAATCCCGGATCATTGGCGGCGAGTTCGCGCAGAGTTCTCCCGGCGTTTTTGCCGAAGTTGACGACCACTTCATCGCCGCTCCACTTGAAGCGCCGGGTGCGGTCAACCGCGTCGGCGCCGAGGAGGTCACTGAATTCCGCCAGGCCGGCGGTATCACGCGGCAGTTCCGGATGCTTCGCGAACTGGCCGAGCAGCACCTCGAACGTGGCGGCGGTATCGGCGGCGGCGCCGTGCGCCCCCTCGAGCGGTTTGCCGCAGAAGAACTCGTAGGCGGCCGAGAGCGTGCGCGGATAGAGTTTGCAGAAGATGTTGTAGACGTCAATCACTTTACGGTCGTCGACCTTGAACTCGAATCCGGCGCGCTTGAATTCCGCTTCGAGCATGGGGATATCGAATCCGGTGATGTTGTAACCGCAGAGGTCGCAGTTGTCGATGTAGTTGTAGAGTTTTTCGGCGATGATCGAAAAGACCGGGCAATCTTTCACGTCGTCATCGGTGATGCCGTGGATCGCGGTTGCGCCGGGCGGGATCGGCATTTCGGGATTCAGCCGCCGGACGGTACTCTGCGTGCGTCCGTCCGGATAGATTTTGAGGACTGCGAGTTCGACAATGCGGTCGCGCTGCGGCATGATTCCGGTACTCTCGATATCGAATACGATCAGCGGTCGTTCCAGTTTGAGTTCATTGCTCATTTTTCGCTCCTGTTGCATGGTTTCAGGAAGAATATAACACTCCTTGCTGTGCTTTGCAATTCGTTTTTCCGGAAATTCCTCCGGCCTTGTGGCGAGGGATTGACAAATTTATGGTTGCATGCTATTTTTATCTGATCTGCGCGGGTTCGGGAAAATAACTTGGGAAAGGTATTTCAATGGTTGAATCACCGCAATTCGGCATCGGGCGGTTAGTGCGGTCAGGCCGCTCTGAAAGAAAGATTGTTAAAACGAGGGATAAGATTGGGCGGATGTATTTCGTATCCGGCCGGCGGGAGGTGTTCAGCGTATGAAACGTAGGATCGTGTTCGGAATTTCCGGTTTGTGTCTGTTGATGGCACTGTGCGGCTGTCAGATGCTCGGGTGGCAGAAGGTCACGTATTACAAGGGGTTGAGAATCCGCGAGGACCTGCTCGATCGGAACAGTTACAACAACAAATACAAATACGGCAACCCGATGCCGCGCGTCGAATACATCACGATTCACAACACCGCGAATGTGGGGCCGGCCGTCAACGAACGCACTTATTTGAACAACCGTCGGGACAATGTCTACATCTCGTTTCACTTCGCGGTCGATGAGCGTGAGGCGATCCAGATTCTGCCGTATGACGTGAACGGCTGGCACGCCGGAGACGGTCAGGGGAAAGGGAACCGGGCGAGCATCGGCGTGGAGATCTGCCGCAGCCGCTGTACGGGAAAGGACGAACAGCTCTACCGGCGCGCCGAGGAGAACGGCGTGAAACTCGCGGCTTATCTGCTCAAACGGTTCAATCTGCCGCTCTCGGCGCTGCGCAAACATCAGGATTGGAGCGGAAAGAACTGCCCGCACCGGATTCTCGATGAAAAGCGCTGGGAGTCGTTCCGGCAGCGCGTCGGCGAGGCGATGCAGGAATGAAACGGATTCTGAACCGGCATTTCGGCATATTCATCTATTTCGCCTCTCTTCTGTGCGGACTTTTCGTGCTGTATCAGGGGCGTTCGCTCGGCCTCTTCCCCATGCCGCAGCCGGGGATGGATCAGCTCTCGATTCTGGAGTGCGCGGGACGCCTGGCGGACGGTTCGCTGCCGTCGGAACCCTACCGGTATTCCTATGCCTACACGCTGTTTCTCGCATTGCTGCACCTCGTGACCGGCGGATCGCTGATCTGGATGCGGATATTGCAGCTGGCGCTCTGTTCGCTCATTCCGCTCTTCCTCTACCGGTCGGCGCGGCTGCTCGGACTTGGGAAAGCGGCGGGTCAGGCGGGAGCGCTCTGTTATCTGTTTTACGGACCGGCACTGCTGATCTCGCTGGATTTTCTGCGGGCGGCGACGCTGGGGCTGGTGTTTCTGCTGTTCTTCTATTTTCTGCTGCTCGGGTGGCGACTCCGGTCCTGGAAATATTTTGCGGCGGCGGGAGGCATGGGGGCGCTCTGCATTCTGGGGCGCGAGAATTTCGCGGCGGTGGTTCCCGTGGTGCTGCTGGCGTGGCTGATGCCGCGTTTCCGGAAGCGGATGGGGTGGCGTGCCGCCGCGGGTTACGCTGCGGCGCTGATCGTCCCGGTTCTGGCGGTCATGCTGTTCAACTTTTTCCGCTGGAACAGCTTCCAGCCGGTTCCCGGGAATGCCGGCAACGTCTTTGCGTTCTATCACGGCGCGGAGGCGGTGAACCGGATTTCCGTTTTTGCCGGGAAACTGATCGCAAGCATTCCCGTCCAGATCGGTAATTTCTTCTCTTCGTATGAGCTGGAAAACTCACTTTCATTTTACGCCCACCGCGAGCTGATCGTGTTTCTGCGGGTGTTTCTGCTGCCGTTTCATCTTCTGGTGGTGCTGGCGTTCGCGGGCGCCTGGCGGTATCGGAGGAATGGCGGAGTGCGGACGGCATTTCTGCTGATCGCGCTTTACGCCGGTTCGCTTTTGTGTTTCACGATCTTCTATCGATTCCGGATTCCGGCCGTACCGCTGATCGCGCTGCTCGCGGGGGCGGGGATCTCCGCGATCGGCGCGTGGTGGCGGAGACGGAATTTCCGTGCGCTCGCGACGGTCGCTGTTCTCGGCGGGGGATTCCTGTGGCTGACTTCGGTCGCGCCGGACTCGCGCCGGACATTCGACGAACGCGCAGCGGTCGCCCGGATTCTGATCGACCACGGCCGCTTCGGGGAGGCGGAAACTTATCTTGCGAAGATGCAGAATGACGGTTACGATATCCGCGCTGGCGCGCTGCTCCTCGCGCAGCATCTTGCCGCGAACGGCGACGATGCCTGGGCACGGGTGGTCGTCGAACGGTTCATCGGGCCGCTCCCGCCCTCCGCTCCCGCCGGGGCACCGGCTGCGCCGACATCTACACGAAAGTGATGCGCACCTCTTTCATGTAGCGGTTGCGCAGCGCTTCGGCGATTCGCTTGACGATGTTGCGCCGCAGCTCGAGGTCGACCGGGAGATTCGGATCCTGGTGTGCCTCATTGATTTTGGTTCCGACGAGGATCTCGATGATGTCGTTCCGGCGCATGAGTTCGACCAGTTTCCCTGCGGGATCGTTTTTACTTTGCTCACCCTTTTCGAGGTAGGTTGCGGCCCGTGACAGCGTGAAGATTCCTTCCGTCACGAGATCGGCTCCCTCCATGCGTGACATCGGCGGCAGATCGCGCGAGAGCGTGTCGAGCACGAGTTCGAGCGGGGTTCCGAGTTCGCGCGAGATGATTTCGGCCGAAGTTCCGCCGCAGATGACTTTGGTCCCCTTGAAATCGTGGAAAAGTTTTGCGCACTCCGCGTCGCGGGCCGGATCGACCGGCGGTCCCGTGAAGAGCAGCATCCGGTGCGGCCGGCGGAAGTAGAGACACGCCGCCGTGATGTCATCGGCGGGACGCAGCCCCGGTTCGTGCGCGATCGCCTCACGCAGAATCCGTTCCGAAAGCTCCTGCGCGGAGATATCGGGCGCATTCCTGAGCTGGGCAGTCACATAGTCGATGACGCCGGAGCTGCGCCAGCCGAGCGGAAAGTGCGGCGACCCGAGTCCCGCCTGCGTCACGCCGTCAGAGAAGAAGAGCACGCGGTCTTCCGGCTGCGCACGGAACGTGTAGGCGGTCATTGTGCGGTCGCTGTACTTCGGGGAGGCGAACTCCACTCCCTCGATCGGATGGACTGCGCCGCCGCGGAAGAGCAGGAATTCCGGATTCCCCATCTCGACGACCCGGGTGATTCCGCCGAGCCGGGTGTCGACGATCGTGAACGTCGCGTAGCTGATCTGCCGCACCTGGCAGACCGGCAGCGAATCCATGATGATCTCGGCGGAGTGGACGATTTCGCGATCCTCCGCGCTGAAGCGCAGCGCCATCGTGGTCGTCATCAATGCGAGGATGTTCGCCTTGAGCCCGTGGCCGAGCCCGTCGGCGAGAACCGCGAGCAGCCGCTCCTCCGCGGGAATCCGTTTGAATGCGACCGCGTCGCCGCACGCTTTTTCGTCGTAATGGCAGCACTGGCTGTACCCGGTGTCGATGAAGAGGTTTTCGGTCGTGAGATTCATGATCTGCCGTTCTCCGGAGCTTTCGACTCGTCGATGAGGTCCTGGTCGTCGGCGTAGTCGTCGGCGATCGAGCGCAGCAGAAGTTCGGTGTCGGCCATCTGTTCGCCGAGGCGGCAGGCGATCTCCTGAACGGTCGCGATGTTGCGGTCGATGACTTCTCTGGCGCGGGCGGCGATCTGTTCGCGGCGCAGCTCGGTCTTGGTCACGTCGAAGATGACCGCTCCGATCACTTCGCCGGGATCGATGTTGAAGATGTTTACGCTGAAGAGCCGTTTGCCGACTTTCAGCGAATCGCGCCGGATGTCGCGTCCGCTCTGGAGCGAGGATTCAAAGAGATTCGCAAACGGGACGATTCGGTCGAGATCGGCTCCTGCCAGGCCCGGACAGGCGTCGAATGCTTCGAGCGTCTCCTCTCCGAAGAGTTGTGCGAAGTTGCGGTTGCACTCGATGATCTGCATCTTCTTGTCGACGATGACCGCGCCCGATGACATGCTTTTGAGCAGGGCGTTCGCCTTTTTCTGCGCCTGTTTCTTCAGATAGGAGACGCACATCGACGGTTCCGCGTGCCCTGAAATCAGAGCTTTCGCGAAGTTGCGGCAGGTGTCGTAGCCGCAGCCGCCGCAGTTGAGTTCGTCCTCGGGCGTGGTTTTGCCGATGCTGCGGAGAGCGGACTGAATTTCCGGCAGAGTCGGAGTCGGGGGCTGCACGGCATCCTCCGGAAATTCCGCAGCGATCTCGCCTCTGGTCTCGCGTTTCCGCGGTTCGGCCGGGTAGTGGGTGTGATCGAGCACCCGCAGCCGTTCGAGCAGTCCCGGCGAATCGTGTTCGGTGCAGGGGCCGTGCACGCAGCCTCCGGGGCAGGCGAGGGTTTCGATGAAGATCGTCTCATTTTCCGGAATCTCCTCGAGTCCCGAGAGCGCGAGTTTGAGATTGTGAATCCCGGTCAGCGTGAAATAGTGGACGCGCCTGTTGGCGGACTGGAAGCGGATCGTGTCGTTCATGCCGCCCTCGACCGGATACTGGGCGCCCTCTTCGGCGGCTTCGGGCAGAAAGCGGTCCTCCTCCTCGGGCGTGAGCCGGGCCGGATCGATCTGGTTTTCGCGCAGAAGCTGCTTGAGTTCCGGGTAGGAGATTGCGAGATTCAGCAGCTCCGGATTGCGGTCGGCCTCATTTTTCTTGCCGATGCACGGTCCGATGAAGACGACCTTGATCGCTTCGCCGTAAAGGTCGCGCAACATGCGGCAGTGAGCCATGAGCGGAGAGCCGACCTGCGTGATGTTTGCGGCGAGGTTCGGGACATATTTGCGGATGTAGTCGACCGCGGTCGGACAGGCCGAGGAGAGCAGCAGTCCCGGTTTGCCGGTGTCGAGCTCTTTCGCGACGCGGGCTGAGACGAGTTGGGCGCCGAGGGCGGTTTCGCTGACTCCCGTGAATCCGAGCAGCTTGAGCGCGCGAATCAGCTGCCCCGGAGTGATGTCGGTGAACTCGCTGACCCAGGATGGCGCGAGCGACGCATAGACCGGAGCGGACTCTGCCAGCAGCAGTCGGAGACGGCCGGTGTCGTTGCGCACCTGTTTCGCCTTGACCGGGCAGACTTCGACGCATTTGCCGCAGGCGACGCAGAGTTCGGGCATCACGGTCGCGTGGCCGTCGCGGACGCGGATGGCCTTGACCGGACAGTGTCGCACGCACTTGTAGCAGTCCTGGCACTCCGCTTCGATGGTGTAAACGGGATAGGAGTGGTTCATGGTTCATCTCTCCTGAGTTTCGCGTCGAGGAGATCGATCAGCGATTCGGAGTCGACCCGTTCAAACACTTCGCCGTCGATGGAGAGGTTCGGACCGGATCGGCATTTCCCGACGCAGCCGCGGCCGGTGAGCGCGCAGTCGATGTGGTATTTCGCGATGTACTCCTCAATGAGTTTCAGATTCCGTTTGTTGCCGCGGGCGAAGCAGGAGCTGCCCATGCAGATCGTGATCGTGTGTTTCATTTCCCCTCTTCCTCTCCGGAAAGATCCATTTCGCGCAGTCTGGCGGCGAGTTTGACTGAGAGTACGGCGAGATCTCCGGCGAGATTCGCTTTCTGGCGGATGATCTCGTCGGGAAGTTGAAGCGTGTGACCGGTGAAGTTCCAGATCGCGATGATTCCGGCGTCGACCATCGCCTCGGCGACCTCCTGAGCGGCATCGTCCGGCACGCAGAGAATGCCCATGTGAATGCGGAGGCGCTTCACGAGATGCGGAAACATCGCAAAGTCAAAGAGCGGCACGTCGTGAATGATCGTATCCGGCGGAATCGGACCCTTGTCGAATGCCGCGACGATCTTGAGTCCGTAGTCCGCGAATCCGCGATAGCCGAGGAGCGCGGTTCCGAGATGTCCCGTCCCGACGAGGAACGCTTCCGAAGCGTTCTTCCAACCGAGGAACTCCTCGATCCGGTCGATCAGCGGCTCGACGGCGTATCCGACGCCGGGAGAGCCGGTTGCTCCGATCATTTCGAGATCCTTGCGTACACTGATCGCGTCGATGCGCAGTGCGCGGGCGAGCACCGGACTGGTCGCCCGCGTGCGCCCTGCCGCTTTCATGGCGCGCAGTTCGCGCAGATAGGCGGGCAGACGTTTCAACGCCGGAATGCTGAAAACCTGATTTCTGGGCATGCTGTTCTCCGTTACCGAAAGTAAAGTAGCCGTTCCGGCGGGAATGTCAAGCGCCGCGCCCGGCAAAAGCGGTTTTTTATCGTTCCGCGGCATGGAATCGCGGGGGATTTGGCTGGAAAACTTGAAAAACGCTTTCAGAGGTGATAGATTAACGTAACATTATGCCCGCATGAATCAGGCAAACAGGAAGAAGGAATGTCAATGAAGCCGTTTTTCGTATTTTCGGGGCAGGGGGCTCAGGCCGTCGGCATGGGTCGGGATCTGGTGGAGGCGTTTCCGGCGGCGAAAGCCCGTTTTGAGGAGGCCGATGCCGTGCTCGGTTACGATCAGAGTTCGATCGTGTTCGACGGTCCGGCCGAGAAGCTGACCGAGAGCCGTTACTGCCAGCCGGCGATCTACACGATGAGCTGTGCGGCGCTGGATGCGTTCCGGAGTCGTTTTCCGGAGGTGAAGCCGGTCGCGTGCGCGGGGCTGAGCCTCGGAGAGTACGGAGCTCTGTACGCTGCGGGGGCGTTCGATTTCGCTTCCGGGCTGCGGCTGCTCGCGCAGCGGGCCGAGCTCATGGATCGCGCGTGCCGTTCGACTTCGGGCGGGATGGCGTCGGTACTGTCGGGTGATCCGGAGGTGATCCGGGAAGTGTGTGCAGAGTGCGGCATCGATGTGGCGAACTACAACAGCCCCGGCCAGATTGTGATTTCCGGAGAGAAAGAGAAACTGGAGAAAGCCGTCGAGGAGCTGAAGAACCGCGGCATGCGCAAGGTGGTGGTGCTGAACGTCGCCGGCGCGTTTCACTCGCGGCTCATGGCTCCGGCGGGCGAGGCGCTCAAACCGGTGCTTGAAGCGTCGGCGATGACGCTTCCGTCGATTCCGGTCTATCACAACTTCACGGCGGCGCAGGCCGCGAGCGTGGAGGAGCTCAAGGCGAATCTCGCCGCGCAGGTGGCCGGTTCCGTTCGCTGGGAGGAGTGTGTTCGCGCGATGGTCGCCGCGGGCGGAGATACGATGATCGAGTTCGGTCCCGGCAATGTGCTGACCGGGCTGCTGCGTCGGACGCTGCCGGGGGTGCCGTATTTCAATGTGAACACTGCGGCGTCGCTCGAGGCGCTTTCGTTTTGATGGGAAACCGGTTGATTGATACAATACCATAATTAGGGAAAGGGATCAGAAATGAGTTGTGAAAAGCGTTTGGAGGGCAAGGTCGCCCTGGTCACCGGCGGAGCCCGCGGCATCGGCAAGGCGATTTCCGCACGTCTCGCGGCGGAGGGTGCGCGCCTTGCGATCGTGGACATCATGCTTGATGTGGCGCAGGCGACGGCGGACGAATTCAAGGCGCAGGGCGTGGATGCGCGCGCCTATGCCGCGAATGTCGCCAAGTTCGAGGATGCGGAGAACACGGTTGCGGCCGTGGTGAACGATTTCGGGCGGCTGGACATTCTGGTCAACAACGCGGGCATCACGAAAGACACGCTGATGCTGAAGATGACCGAGGAGATGTGGGACGCGGTCATTGCAGTGAACCTGAAAGGGACGTTCAATTTCACGAAAGCCGCGGTGCGTCCGATGATGAAGCAGCGTGCGGGCAAGATCGTGAACATCGCGTCGGTGGTCGGTCGGATGGGGAACGTCGGGCAGGCGAACTACGCCGCCTCGAAAGCGGGCGTGATCGCGCTGGCGAAGACGACGGCCAAGGAGTTCGCGACGCGGAACATCCAGGCGAATGCGGTTGCTCCGGGATTCATCGAGACTGCGATGACCGAGAAGCTGCCGCAGGAGGCGCGCGATGCGTTTCTGACGGTGATCCCGGCGAAGCGCGGCGGCCGTCCGGAGGATGTGGCGAATGTGGTTTACTTCCTCTGCTCTCCGGATTCGGATTATGTGACCGGGCAGGTCATCAACGTCGACGGCGGAATGCTGATGTGATTTTTCCCTCTTTGCCGTCCGGTTTCGGGCGGCGGGGGCGAAAAAATCTGAAATATTTCGAGAAAACGGTTTGACTTTTGCCGGGCATTGAGGCATATTAAGATCATGGTATGCTGAGATGATAAAAGTTTGAAACGGCATTGGCTTTCAGAGAATAACCAAAGAAAAAAGGGGATTGAAGATGTCTTCTGTTGCTGACAAAGTGAAGAAAATCGTCGTCGAACAGCTCGGTGTTTCCGAGGATCAGGTGACGCCGGAGGCGAAGTTCATTGAGGACCTCGGCGCTGATTCTCTCGATCAGGTCGAGCTCGTGATGGCTCTCGAGGAGGAATTCGGTTCGGAGATTCCGGACGAGGATGCCGAGAAGCTGACCAGCGTCGGCGATGCGATCAAGTACGTCGAGAGCAAGAGCCAGGAGTAAGATCCTCTTTGCCCGTACGGTTCCTGAGCTGGAGAGGCCTGGCCGTGCGCATGACGACGGTGCGATGCACCGGAGGAACGGGCCACTTTTCGTAATGAATACGCAAGGTGGTCTTGTTTTCTGTTAAGAACATCCGGCGGCAGGTTCCGCGGTAGGGAAGGAGTGACAAGGACGATATGAACGACAGGCGTGTGGTAGTGACCGGGTACGGCGTAATTTCCTGCGTCGGCAACAACGTTCCGGATTTCTGGGACGCTCTGATCAACGGCCGTTGCGGGATCGGTGCAATCACCCGGTTCGACGCTTCGGAGTACCGGACGCGGATTGCGGGAGAGGTCAAGGGGTTTGATTTCAGCGGCTACATGAGCCCGAAAGATGCGAAGCGCCTCGATCTTTTCTGCCAGTATGCGATCGCTGCGGCCGATGAGGCGATGGCGACCGCCGGTCTGCCGCAGGATCTCCGCGGTGGTGATGTGGTCGATCCGAATCGCGTCGGCGTGATCGTTTCGAGTGGTATCGGCGGCCTTTATACGATGAGTGAGCAGGATCGCGTTCTGCTTGAGCGCGGGCCGGGGCGGATTTCTCCGTTTCTGATTCCGATGATGATCGGGGATCTTGCTTCCGGGAACATTTCGATCCGCTATGGAGCGGGGGGGCCGAATCTCGGGCTTGTGACGGCGTGTTCCACCGGAACCCACTCGATCGGAGAGTCTTTCTGGACGATCAAGCGCGATGATGCGGATATCATGATCTGCGGCGGAGCGGAGGCGACAATCGTTCCGCTCGGGGTGGCGGGATTCTGCGCCCTGAAAGCGTTGAGTACGCGCAACGATGATCCGCAGCATGCGAGCCGTCCGTTCGATCTCGATCGCGATGGATTCGTGATGAGCGAGGGCGCGGGCGTGATGATCCTCGAAGAGTATGAGCACGCGAAGAAACGCGGTGCGAAGATTCTGGCCGAGCTGGTCGGTTACGGCGCGACCGGTGATGCGCATCATGTGACGGCTCCGCATCCGGAAGGGGAAGGCATGGCGCGTGCCCTCAAGATGGCGCTGCGGCATGCGGGACTCAATCCGGAAGACATTGATTACATCAATGCCCACGGTACGAGTACTCAGTTGAATGACAAGTTCGAGACGATGGCGATCAAGTCGGTGCTGAAAGATCATGCGAAGAAAGTCGCGGTCAGCAGCACGAAAGGCGCGACGGGGCATGCGCTCGGCGCTGCCGGCGGGCTCGAGTCGATTGTCTGCGTGAAAGCGATTGAGACGGGGATCATTCCTCCGACGATCAATTATGAGACGCCGGATCCGCTTTGTGATCTGGATGTCACGCCGAACCAGCCGAAAGAACGCGAAGTGAAAGTCGCGGTGAACCAGAATCTCGGATTCGGCGGGCACAACGGTGTTCTGATTTTCCGCAAATTCGAGTAATCGAGTCGGATTTGTCGAAGCCGTTCCGCCGGGTTGGCGGGGCGGCTTTTGTGCTTTTTTGCAGGAAAGCTGTTCCGGCAGGTTGTTTTTGAAAAAAAACGGGATATATTTATGCGGCGGGGAATCCGCCGGCAGACACTTGAACGGCGCTTCCGGAGTATGTGGGGGAGGCGACAGCCGGATGATGGTGGTTGGAAATCATATGTTGTGACGGGAGGCGAAATGATGAAAGCTCTTTCTATCGGTATGGGTGGTGCGGTACTTCTTGCTCTGGCGGCGGGTTGTCAGCCGCAGCTTGCGGAGACGGGAATGGGTGACGCTGAACTGCAGTGGTACTCTTACGTGAGTGAGAGCTATCCCTCGTTCCGCCCGCCCCGTACTGCGGCTCAGGCGACGCAGGACAAATATACGACGCTCTCCAGTGATGGGCAGCAGCCGGTTGCGGAAGCGGGAGCCGGCGAACTCGTAGCCGAAGAGGATGAGATCGTCATTGCCGAGAATGAGGCTCCCACGCAATCTCAGCCGGAAGCCGCGGCGGATGATCCGACCGGTACGGTTGAGGAGGGGATCGTGCTCGAGCCGGAGGAGGACGAGGCGCTTCCGAAGCCTGTCGCAGCACCGGAAACCGAGCTGAAAGCGGCCGGTCAGGAGAAGTCGGCCGTGGAGCAGAAGTATACGGAATATGTGGTCAGACCGGGGGATACGCTTTCCGGCATTGCGAAGAAGTTTTACAAAGACGGACGGCTGTTCGGGCGGATCTATGAGGCGAACAAGGACGTGATCCCGAATCCGAACAAGCTGCCGCTCGGGGCGAAGATCCGGATTCCGCAGCCGTAATCGGAGCGGAGTTTTCAGGGCGCGGCTCGGGGAGTGGATTCCCGCAGCCGCGTTTTGCGGTTTCCCGGGCCGTATTTTTCAGGATGGGCGGTGGACGGAATTGGAGAGCAGATATTATTTTGACAAAGGACTCACATGGCATATTGCGTGTGCGGGAGATGAGGTCCGCGGTCTTCGGACGCTGGAACGGTTGTTCGGGGTTCGGCTGGTCGCGCGTGAGAACTGGGTACAAATAGAGGGAAGTGAAGAGGCGGTCGGCCGGACCGAGGCGTTTCTGGCCGAGCTTGCAGACTTCTATCTGGTTCGCGGGAAACAGCTCGATACGCGGGATTTTGAATTTTTGTGCCGATCGTTCCGGGATCGGCGCGAGGGGGATATCCGCGAACTGCTCAAAGAGCGCATCGATGTGAGTCCGAAGAAGCGGGAAGTTCTGCCCCGTTCCCGCCGCCAGCTGGAGTACGTCCGTGCGATCCGCAGTCGCGATGTGGTATTCGGAATCGGCCCTGCGGGGACGGGAAAGACCTATCTGGCGATGGCGCTGGCGGTCTCGGAATTTCTGAAAGGAAATGTGAATCGGATCGTCCTGA
The DNA here is from genome assembly GCA_944389935.1 of uncultured Victivallis sp. Classification (GTDB taxonomy): domain Bacteria; phylum Verrucomicrobiota; class Lentisphaeria; order Victivallales; family Victivallaceae; genus Victivallis. Next base: position 21,820 of record CALXOE010000032.1, on the reverse strand, counting down.
CCCGGCCCGCCCGGGAATCCGGGGAAAATCTCGGTTTTCTGCCCGGCAGTCTCGAGGAGAAGATCATGCCGTATCTGCGTCCACTGTACGATGCGTTGTATGACATGATGAGTTTCGACGAGGTGTCCGGCCTGATCGAGCGCGGGGTGATCGAAGTCGCGCCGCTGGCGTTCATGCGCGGGAGGACGCTGAACAATGCGTTCATCATCCTCGACGAGGCGCAGAATACGACGGAGGAGCAGATGCTGATGTTTCTGACCCGGATGGGGTTCGGTTCGCGCTGCGTGATTACCGGGGATCCGTCGCAATCGGATTTGACGGGGCGCGAACGGTCGGGGCTGCTGCATGCGATCGATACGCTGCAGAAAGTTCCGGAGATCGGATTTGTCTTTTTCGATACGGGGGACGTGGTTCGTCACGCACTGCTGGAGAAGATCATTCTCGCTTACAACGGTGTGGAAACGGAAGAGGTTCGGTAATGTTTCATTCGTTGCGTGAATTCTGGATGAAGCTCTCGGCCCGGCGCCGGTTGCAGCGTCGGGGGATGGTCGCTCCGCGTCGGCACTTCGACCTGGACAAATTTGCGGAAGCGATCGAGGGGTCGCCTGCACCCGGGATTTTCATGCTGGTGATGATCTGGGCGATTTCGGCGGTGCTGCTGACGATCTCGGCGCAGCAGCACATTGAGGGCGTATTGAATCTCGAGGTGGGGCAGCGTGCGCCGCGCACGATCATCGCCACGCTCGACTTCTCATACCAGGACGCGGACGGAACCAAGCAGGAAGCTGAGCGGGAGATGGAGAAAGTTCCGCTCTATTACCGGATCGACGCGAAGAGCAACAATGCGATCCGGCGTAATTTCATGACTTTTTTTGAAGCGGTCAGCCGCCGCATTACCGACGAGAATGCCGGGCGCAAGTATGTTCCGGGGGCGTTGCCCGCCGAACAACTTGCCGCCTCGGCCGATCCGGCGCTGGTTGCGGCACTCGGGGAGTTTCTGCGCACGCCCGGGGAACGCAATGACTTTGACACGTTGCTCGGCCGGATTCTCGGGCGCGGGATTTTAAGCCGAAGTGAACGTGATTCGCTCCGGGTGAGCCAGACGCTGCGGGTGATCGACCAGGAACAGCGGCGCTGGCCCGTGAAGAATGTGACGGAACAGGATGATCCACAGGCGGTGGCGGACCGGCTTGCGGCCGATGTGCTGAACTCCTACACCGGAGGAAACCGGGAGAAGATATTCCGGAATTTGAACGAACTGTTTCTGCAGCTGCTGGGGCCGGATGGAAATCTCAACAGCGATGAAAAACTTTACCAGGAGGAGCTGCGGCGGGCCGCCGATGCTGTCGAGCCGGTGATGGTTGCGGTGTCAAAAGGGGATCTGCTGGTGCGCCGGGGCGAGGAGGTCACGCCGGAGATCAGTGAAAAGCTCCAGGCGTTCGAGCAGGCGGATCGCAGTCGTCTGAAGATGGATCAGGAGATTGCGGCGCTGATTCACTATACGGTCTGGAGTCTTGTGCTGGTGATTTTCGCGGCGTTCTATCTTTACCATCTGCATCCGGAAGTGGTGCGGGTGAACAAGCGCAGTATGCTGCTGGGGTTCATCGTGATTCTCTCGCTGCTGGCGAATTTCGCCGGGTTTCACTTCTTCAACAACCTGGCGGGTCGTTCCAATGATCTGCCGGGCATTCTGGCGGCCGAGGCAATCCCGGTTGCTCTGGGTTCGGTGCTGCTTGCGGTGACGATGGGATATCGGGTGGCGTTGTGCGCGGGGTTCTTCGTCGCTTCGATCGCGGCGATGATGCTGCTGCCGGAGCGCTCGTTCGATCTCGCGATCAAAGGGATGGTGATCTGTTCTCTGACGGCGTTGGCGGTTCGTTCCGCGACGAATTACCGCTCTTACTTCATCCGCATACTGCTGTCGGTGTTTCCGCTGGTCTGGGTGTTGAATTTGAATCTTGTGAATTTTCACGCTCCGAATTTCCTGCTGCTGCTGGGGCAGTCGGCGGTGATCGCGTTCACGAATGCGGCGGCGACGGCGATTCTGGCGCTGATTCTGATCTTTATTTTTGAGATTTTCTTCAATGTGAGCACGAATATGGCGTTGATGGTGTTGTGCGACTACAACCATCCGCTGCTGGAACGGATGAAACGGGAGGCGCCGGGGACGTTTTTCCACAGTCTGATGGTTGCGACACTCGTGGAGGATGCTGCTCGGGCGATCGGAGCGAATCCGCTCAAGGCGAAGGCCGGCGCGCTCTTTCATGACATTGGGAAACTGGCGATGCCGCAGTATTTTACGGAGAACAATCTGGACAGTGCGAATCAGCATCTGGATTTGAATCCGCAGATGAGCAGCATCATCATCCGCGACCATGTGAAAGAGGGATTGGCTCTGGCGCGGCAGTACCGGATGTGCCGGACGGTGCGCGACGCGATCGGGCAGCACCACGGCAACGATCTGGTGAAGTTCTTCTACAACAAGGCGCTGGAAGAGCAGAAAAAGAGTCCGAACAGCGCGCCCGTGCTTGAATCGCAGTTCCGGTACGACGGGATTCCGCCGCAGGACAAGGAGATGGCGATCATCAGCCTCGCGGATGCGTGCGAAGCGGCCTGCCGTTCGCTCGACAAGCCGTCGGCATCGAAGATCGAGGCGGTGGTCGATCAGATTTTCCGCGGACGCTTCGAGGGGCGGCAGCTGAACAATGCGAATATTACGCTCGCCGAGCTTGAAAAAGTGCGGCAGAGTTTCATCAACACGCTCGTGAGCATGAAGCACGGGCGGATTGCCTACCATCAGGAGCGCAAACGTGATCACAGTGAATTACGCATGGCAAACGCGCCGTCTGCCCCGCCCGCGGAGAAGTGAGTTGAAGGCACTCGCCGCGCGCGCCGCGGTGCTGGCCGGATTGCCGGATACCGATTGGGAGCTTGACGTGCGGTTCGTCGGAGACCGGGCGATGGCGGCGGCGAACGAGGAGTTTGTCGGACATACGGGGACGACGGACGTAATTACGTTCAGCTACTTTGACGATCCGGAGTCGCTGTTCCCCGGAGAACCGGCGGTTGAACTCATCATCTGCGTGGATGCCGCGCTGCGTGAGGGAGCCGCGCGCGAGGATTCGAGTTACGCGCGTGAACTGGTTCTCTATCTCGTGCACGGACTGCTGCACAGTGCCGGAGAGGATGATCTTTCGCCGGGGCCGAGACGCCGCATGCGTCGTCGCGAGCGCGAGGTGCTTGAGGCGCTCGAACCGGAGTTCGACTTCGGTTCGATTTTCCCGGAACGCGGCTCGCTTGGATGAGCGGAGCTGCGACGTCGGCCGGTCGGTTTCCGCGGGAGATTTGGGAAAAATCTGCGGGAAAACGGGGATGGCAACTTGCAATTTCTCATTCCCGCATTAACTTTTTCTGGAGTCGCGACGGGTGCGGCCTGGAAAGACTCTCAATCGAAATCTGCGGGGTGCGGCGATGCTGGAACAGTATCTGGAAGATCTCGAGAATCGTCTCGATGTTGCGGTGGAGGAGAAACTGGAAGCCGACTGGCGGGAGTTCCTGAGCGGGCGCTGCCCGGCTCCGTATTTCCAGCCGCGGCGAGGGGAAGCCGTTCCGGCCCGGGTCGAATGGCCGAAACTCCTCATCAATCCCGCGCTGAAAGATCTGGAACTCATGCTCTTACGGGAGCTTTCCGTCGCTTCCCGCTGCATTGCAGAGGGGAACGGACAGATTCTGAATATCCGCTGCAACTACGGCACCACGATTCTGCCGTCTCTCTTCGGGGTCGAGATTTTTTATCTGGACGATGCGCATGATACGCTGCCGGCCTCCCATCCGCTGCCGGGAGGCACCGACGGCATCCGGGCTCTGGTGGATGCCGGCGTGCCGGATCTCGATCGCGGCTGGGGAGCGCGCGTGTTTGAGACGGCGGCTTATTTTCGCGAAAAGCTCGCGCCATATCCGAAGTTGAGCGAATATGTCCGGATCTATCACCCGGATTTGCAGGGACCGCTCGATCTGGCGGAGATGATCTGGGGCAGCGATATCTTTCTCGCTTTCTACGACTGTCCGGAGCTGGTCAAGGCGCTGCTTGCGCTGCTGACTGAAACGTATCGGAGATTCATGCACCGCTGGGAGGAGGCGTTTCCGGGGCGGACGGGGAGACTCTGCTCTCACTGGGGCTGGGGACATATCGGAAGGATCGTGCTGCGGGACGACTCCGCGATGAATCTCCCTGCTGAAATGTATCGGGAATTCGCGCAGCCGTTCGACCGGGAATTGCTCGAGGAGTTCGGCGGCGGTGTCGTTCACTTCTGCGGCCGCGGTGACCACTATATCGCGGATCTGGCCGCGACGCCCGGCCTCACCGGAGTCCAGCTTTCCCAGCCGGAATACAACGACATGGAGACGATCTACCGGAATACCGTGGACCGCGGAATTCCACTGCTGGCACTCTCTCTGGAGGGCGCGGTGAAACCCGCTCTGGCGGCGGGGCGCAACCTGCACGGACTTGTGCACTGCTATTGAGGCGACCGGGGTTGTCAGAGCAGGCGGCGGGCGGCATGCGCGCGCCGGCGATATTCGGCCGGCGTGCAGCTGTATTGATTGCGGAACAGATGATAGAACCGGCTCAGGCTCTGGATGTTCAGACGATAGGCGAGTTCTGCGATCGACTCGTCCGAATCGGCCAGCATCCGGGCCGCATAGTTGATCCGCAGTTCGTTGACGAACTCGGTCGGAGTGCGCCCGAGGTGTTTGCGGAAGATCTTGCAGAGATACTCCGGCGTGTAGCCGGAGAGCTGCTGCATGCGTTTGAGTCCCGGGATGAAATTCACCGGAGTCCGCATTTTTTCGCAGAGACTTTCGAGCCATTCCGGAGCGTCGGCCCCTCCGGCGGATTCGCGCGGCAGGAAGAAGCGGGTGAACAGGTTGGCGAGCAGCACCTTGAACCGGATCTTGCGAACCGCGGGCGAAATTCCCTGTGCATTCAGACTCAACAGTTCGAGCGAGAGTTCGTTCATGCGGCTCTCCGGCAGCTGGAAAACGGGCGGGAGGACACTCTCAGTGTAACCGTGCAGAAATGCGTCGTCCTCGAGATAACGGCTGATCGTCACGAAGAACTCCAGATGAAAGGAGAGCAGCAGCAATTCGCACCCGGGCGCTCCGGGGGCAGGAAGAAAGCCGTGCCGGTCGTTCGGCCGCACAAAGACGATGCTGTTCGGTTCGAGGAGCTGTTTTTCTCCGTTGACGCGGTGCACGATCGTTCCCGACAGCAGGAAGATCAGCTCGCCGAACTCGTGCGAATGTTCGACCGTCCCCCCCGAGGGGAGGGAGTGGTAGTGCAGATTGCCGCCGCTCGGAATGGAGGATTGCCGCCGCCCCGCGTTCCAGCTGATCGCGTGAAACGACACCTCCGCCCCGACTGCCGGATTGATGAAGTTGTCCAGTTCCAGTGTGATTGGTTCCATGCAGATTAATATAGAGCAAAAAAATGCAAAAGAAAAGAAGATTTTTCCGGAAAAACGGGTAAAATATATAGAAAAGAACGGATGGTGACAGGAGGTCGCGATGTACCATGACATGAAACGTTTTTTCCGGGAGATTCTCGCGTCGCCGCAGCGGCGTGCGATTCCGATCATGACCACGCCCGGAATCGAATTGACCGGCGCGAAACCGGCGGAGGTGTTCCGGAGCGGGGAGCTCCAGTTCCGCTGCATTGAGGCGCTGGCGGGTGCGGTGCATGCCGATGCGCTCGTGACGTTCATGGATCTTTCGGTCGAGGCTGAGGCGTTCGGTGCGCCGGTGCGCTATTCCGAGTATGAGAATCCGACCGTCAGCGAAAGCATCGCTTCGACGGCGGAAACCATCGGGAGTATGGCGGTGCCGGAGGTCGGCGCGAAGCGGACCGCCGAGACGCTGCGCTGTGCGGAACTCTGCGCGGCAAAGCTCGATCGGCCCGTATTCGGCGGCATGATCGGGCCGTTTTCGCTGGCCGGACGGCTTGCGGATATGACTGAAATCATGATCCTTGCGGCGGTGGAGGAGGCGGCAGCCGCTGCGCTGCTCGAAAAGGCGACTGCTTTCCTCGTGGAGTATGCGAAAGCGATCCGCGCGACCGGGGTGAACGGCATCCTGATCGCCGAACCGGCGGCGGGATTGCTTTCTCCGGATATGTGTCAGCGGGTTGCGGCGGATTACTTGAAACGGATCGTCGATGCGGTGCAGGGGGATGATTTCCCGGTGGTGATTCACAACTGCGGGAACGCCGCCGGCCGCCAGATCAAGGAGCTGCTCTCGACCGGTTGCGCCGCGCTGCATCTGGGCAATGCGGTTTCGCTGCCGGAACTGCTGCCGCAGATGCCGCCGGAAGTTCCGCTGATGGGGAACATCGATCCGGTCGGGGTGTTGAAAGACGGCTCCCCGGAAGAGGTTTATGCAAAGACCTCCGAGCTGCTGCGTGCGACTGCTCCGTGGCCGAATTTCGTACTCTCTTCCGGCTGCGACGTGCCGCCGGGCGTGAAGATGGAGAATATCCGCGCGTTCTTCCGCGCACTCGAAGATTACAACCAATCCGTCAAGTAACAAGGAGAACCGGATCATGACAGATTTTGAAGCGTTGCGCACTGCCGTCATCAAAGGGAAACGCAACGACGTGACTGCGATTGTTCAGGAGGCGATCAACCGCGGAGAGGATATCAACTCTCTGCTCGACAAGGGAATGATTCCGGCGATGCGTGAGATCGGCGACAAGTTCTCCCGCAACGAGGCGTATGTTCCGGAACTGCTGATTGCGGCACGGGCGATGCAGGCGGGACTCGCACTGATCGAACCGCTGATCGCCGCTTCCGGTCGGAAATCGCCGGGTAAAATCGCGATCGGAACCGTGAAAGGCGATCTGCACGACATCGGCAAAAACCTCGTTGCGATCATGCTCAAGGGGGCGGGTTACGATGTGATCGATCTCGGCGTGAACTGCGATATCGCGAAATATGAGGAGGGGGTCAGACAGGGCGCGACGATTGTCGGATGCAGCTCGCTGCTGACCACCACCATGCCGTACATGAAAGATGTCGTCGCCCACTTCAAGGAGAAGGGCGTGAAGGTCATCATCGGCGGCGCCCCGGTCACGCAGGCTTACGCCGACGAGATCGGGGCGGACGGATACAGCGAGGATGCGAACGGTGCAGTCAAACTCGTCGATTCCCTCGTGAAAACCGCGTGAGGCCGCGATGGAGCCGTTGTGCGGAAAAGAGCGAATCTTCCGGCTGCTGAAGGTTCCGGTACTTTCCGGAGACCGGGTCGGAAACAGGGAGGAATATAAATGCGTCTGATTCTTCAGCCGGCTGGGGATCAACGGAATCTCGCGAAGCTGCTGGCTGCCGCAGGGTGTCCGCTGGATCTGCGCTGCGGCGGTAACGGCACTTGCGGCCGCTGCCGGGTGAAGCTCTGCTCCGGCGAGTGGGAGGTGGACGGCAGACCGCTATCCGTACCCGCCGAAGCCAACGCCTGCCGCACCCGGCTGGTCAGCCCCCGGGGAGAAGTTGACGTGCCGGAGCGCTCAATGGCGGCGACACGGGGGCAGGTTGCAACCGCCTGGCGCGGGCTGCCGTTGCCGGACAGCGATGAAACAGTCATCGCAATCGATCTCGGAACCACCACCGTCGCGGCCGCAAAACTCCATGGCCGGGAGATCGTCCGCGAGGCGAGTTGTTTCAATTCCCAGAGCCGTTTCGGGGATAACGTCATCACCCGGATCAACCACGCGGGCAGTTCGCCGGAGGCGCTCGGCGAGTTGCGCCGGGCGGCGGCGGACTCCATCAATGAACTGCTCATCCAGCTCGATCCGTCCGACGCTGTGCGGATCGCGGTGGCGGGCAACACGGTGATGAGCTGCCTCTTTCATGGAATCGATCCGTCGTCGATCGGCGTCATGCCGTTCACGCCGCCGTGCCGGGTTTTTCCGGTCCGGAGTGCGGCGGAACTCGGGTTGCGCGCGGGGGAGATTCCGGTGCTGACGGTACCGGCGATCGCCGGATATGTCGGCGGCGATCTGACCGCCGGACTGTTCGAGACCCGTCTGAAGCCCGGTGAACTCCTCGTCGACATCGGCACGAACTGCGAAATCATCCTGCGGTCGGAGAAGGGCTTCTTCTGCACCGCCGCGGCGGCGGGACCGGCTTTCGAGGGGGCGGGGATCCACTGTGGTTGCCGGGCGGTACCCGGCGCGGTCGACCACTATTTCGGAAACGGCTCTTTCTCGGTGATCGGGCAGGGGGTCGCCCCGGTCGGGCTGTGCGGTTCGGCGATGATCGACTTTCTCGCGGTCGAGCGCAGGCTCGGGCATCTGAATGAGTTCGGGCGCATTCAGCCGCCGGCGGATTCGTTCGAGGTGGCTCCCGGCGTTTCGATCAACGAATGGGAGATCGAACAGCTTCTCAAGGCGAAAGCCGCGGTCTGCGCCGGAATCCAGACGCTTTCCCGCCATTGCGGCATTGCGGTCCGGAAGATTTATCTTGCCGGAGGATTCGCCCGGTATCTCGATTTGGGCAATGCGGTCGGCTGCGGCCTGCTGCCGGGAGGGTGCGAGCTCGAGGCGGTCGGCAACACGAGCCTCGGCGGGGCGGCCCGTCTGGCGCTCGATCCCGGCGTGGCGGCTGAACTGGAGAATTTGATCGATCTGCCCCGGGAGATTCCGCTGAATCTGCTGCCGGAGTTTGAGGATAACTATATCGACGGACTGCTGCTGCCATGAAGTTCAAGTTATTTTCCTGCAATGTCTTCAAACGTGAACTCGAGTATTTGATTCCGCGTTCGGAACAGATTCTCGAGATCGAGTTCCTGGAACTTGGCGAACACGCGCATCCGCGCGAACTGCGCCGGAAACTTCAGGAGAGGATCGACGCGGTTGAGGGCGTTGACGCCATTCTGCTCGGCTACGGGCTCTGCGGAACGGCGACGGCAGGGATCACGGCCCGCCATGTGCCGCTGGTTCTGCCGCGCAGCCATGACTGCTGCGGAATCCTGCTCGGGAGCCGGAAGCGGTTTGAAGAGCTCTTTTCGGCGATGCCGAGTTCCCCGTTCGGTTCGGTCGGTTTCGTGGAACACGGCGACTACTATTTTTCGGACGGTGAGATGCTGTTCGGGGATGGTTACGACGCGCTGGTCGAACAGTACGGCGAAGAAGATGCCCGGTACATCTGGGAGGCGATGCATCCGAAACTCGATGGGGTGCTCATGCCGATCACGTTCATCTCAACCCCGGAGATCCCCTGCGAAGAGGCGAAAGCGCGTTGTCGCGCGAAAGCCGTGGAGGAGGGGAGGGAATTCCGCGAGGTCAGCGGCGATCTGAGGCTGCTGCGACTGCTCGTCGACGGCGAATGGCCGGAAGAGGAGTTCCTGATCGTCCGTCCCGGGGAGACGATTGCGCAGGTCGGCGACTGGGACCGGATATTGAAAGTATTACCGTCCCGTTGACCGGCGGACCAGCCGCCGCGTTCCCGCCGGGCCGGATTCTAGGCGAATTCGAGACACCGTTTGCGGAAGTGCAGATAATCCCGCCAGTTCACTTCGGCCGGGACGCCGTGATCGCAGGTGGGCCAGTAGCCGCCTCGTTTGAACATGACCGGAAAGATCCGGTCGACCTCGCGGTCGATCGCCTCCGGGCCCGCCGCGAGAATCCGCTTGTCGAATCCCCCCGTGAGCACTATGTCCGGATACTCCCTGCCGATGGCGACCACATCGGATCCGGAAGCCACTTCAAACGGCGAAAAGACGTTGCAGCCGATTCCGGAGATATAGAGATCCATGATGCTGCGGCAGTCGCCATCGGTGTCGAGCTGAATGTAAAGATCGCGGTGATCCGGCTGCCGCTGCCGGATGTTGGTCAGCAGCTGCTGGTAATAGGGGAAAAGAAACTCGCGGATCATATCCGGCGAGATCAGCGGGCCGTGGTTGTAACAGATGTCCTCCCCGAAGAACACCTCGTCGATCGTGACGAATTCCTGGTGCAGGGCGGTGACTGCGTCGGCCAGTTCAAACCAGCTTTTCATGCAGTCGTGGATGAGTTCCGGCATGTCGTAGAACGCATAGAGCAGCGCTTCCGGGCCGAGGAGACTGCGCAGGTACATGTAGCCGCCGATGATGTTCTGGCAGACCAGTGATCCGTTTTTTTCGCGCGCGTCCCTGACGGCGCCGGCCTCGGCTTTGCGGGCTGCGATGCGTTCCGGGAGATCGAAGCGCAATCGCGGCTTGACATTCTCCTGCCACGACCGCATGTCGGTGACGGGGTGCGACACATATTCCGGCATGAATCCCTGACGGCGTCCCTTGAAGTAAAGCACGCCGCGCCCGGCCCGGTCCTGGACGATCTCGGTCTCGCCGCGGTCCTCGAGCACTCGTTCGGGGAACTCCGGTTCAAATGCCGGTTCCGTCCAGCCCAGACCGCGCAAATCGGCTTTCCCGGAGGGTTCGTAGGAGAAGAGTTCCGCTTCGCTTCCCTCCGGCAGCCCGTCTTTCCGCCAGGCGTCGATGCACATCCAGAGGCCGAAATCGCGCTGGATGAAACCGCTTTCCGGTACTCTCCGATAGGTGTTCCAGATTTTTTCGGCCGCTTCCCGCGGCGTTGCGGCAAAACTCATGACAGACTCCTTCCCCGCCAGATCTTTCGTGTTCAGGAAATATATCGCCAATGCGGAGTTTTGCAATCCTTTCCGATGGGAAAAAACAGGATTCCTCTTCCGTCGTAATATCGAAAAATGCTTTTTTTTTCGACGCGCTATTGACAAATAAGGCAAAGTTTGGTATAATTATAGTGCAATACCTCGTGATATTAACTTTTTCTCAGCTCAAATGAAACGGTTGATCCGGGGGAAAAACGAGATTTTCAATACCACGTGATATTAAACAGGGAAGCGATGATTTCACCGAGGCGTAAAATTACGGTGCGGATGGTGGCGGAGGCCGCGGGAGTCTCTCGTACGGCGGTTTATGCGGTTTTGAACCGGGACGCGAAGAACAATATCGGGCTGCGTCCCGACACGCGCCGGAAGATCGAAAAAGCCATTGAAGAGCTCGGCTACATTCCGAACAACTCCGCGCGCACGCTGGTTTCGGGGCGCAGCAACAACATCGGGATTCTGCTGAACACCTCGAATGTTCTCTTCAGCCGCGTGATCGGCGACCTGCTGGCGGAGCGTTGCGTTGAAAACGGTTACATGCCGCTCCTGGAGTTCTACAACTTCAATCTCGATCTCGAGCGACGCAAACTCGAGATGCTTTTTTCGCGCGGGATCGACGGGCTTTTCGCGATTACCGGCGGCGACCGGAATCTCGATGTCTATAAACGGCTGACCGGGCTTCACCTGCCGCTGGTCATGCTCGGGCACAATACGCCTGGAGTGCCGAATATCTCCCGGGTGGGCGTAACGGAAGAGAAAATCGCCGCGACACTGGTGGAGTTCCTGCGCTGCAATCAAGTGGAAAGCGTTTCGTATCTGACGTTTGCGGAGATGGTCAGCAATCCGATTTCGATCCGGGAGCAGTGTATCTTCCGCGGGCTGGAGGAGGCGGGAATCCGGCTGGAGAGCCGTCACTCGGTCTCTTGCCACCGGGAGACGGTCACCGAGATCCGGTCACTGCTCGCAAACCGGAGGCGTCCCGGTGCGCTCTGCTGTTTTACCGACGAACTGGCGAACTCAGCAGTGACTGCGCTCATGGAGTGCGGCAGCGGCGTTGAAGAGCTGCCGGTGATCGGTGTGGACGGTCTCGACATGCCGTTCAACGCGCTGCCGCTCACTTCGGTCCGCAATCCCGTGGAGGACATCGTCTTTTCCGGATGGCAGCTCTTTGAGAATGCGTTGCTGCATGGTAAATATGCGTCTGTGGAATTGGCATCTCACATGGTTTTACGCGACACGACTCCGGGTTTTCGACTCCCGGAGCGGTAGTTTTTTTTAACAGCCTGTTAATATCACGTGATATTATTGAAAGGAGAACGGAAGATGTGGAAAACGGTATGTCTGTTCTGCGCCGCGGCGACGACGCTGGTCGGGGCGGAAACGCGGCTTTTCGAGGCTGAGAAAGTGGTTGTGGAAAGTGGAAAACTCAACCGCGACCGGCTGGCCTCCGACGTCTGGGACATCTGGACGACCGACCCGATGGGAAAACGCTGGTCGGAGGGAACGGTTTTGCGGATCGGCGGCCCGCGGGCGGATCGCGCACCGGAGAGTCCGGCATCTGCGATGCTGACACTGCGTCTCCCGCTGGAAGATGGAGTCTACCGGATTTCAGCGACGGGCGGTCGGACGTTCGGAATCTCGGCCGATGGCGGAAAAACGTTTGCCCGGATCGATGCGCGCGGCGTGGTGGCTGAACGGGTTGAAGTGCGCGGCGGAACGTTGGAACTGAAACTGGCGAACTGCTATGCCGAGGCGAATCCGAACAATTACGGGGTGGTCTACGTCGACCGCATCGTTGCCGAGCGGCTCGGAAATCTGCCGAAAGCAATGCCGAAAGCTGTTCTGAAACCGGGCGTTCCGCAGCGATTTGAAGCTGAGGATTACGTCGTCGAACAGGAAAAACTCGGCTCAAACAAGCTTTCTTCGACCGCCTGGGATGTTTGGAACGAAGATCGCAAGGGAGCGTGGTCGGGAGATCAGGTTCTGCGGATCGGTGGACCTCGCACCGACCGGAAGCCGCTCGATCCGGCATCGCAGGTCCTTACCATCCGCATTCCGGTCGAGAACGGCGCGTATCGGATTTCGGCCAACGGCGGGCGGACGTTCGGTATCTCGCTCGACGGAAAGAATTTCAAGCGTGTTTCCGCCAGAGGAGTCATCGCGGAGCGGTTCGAGGTGAAGAACGGCGTTCTCGAACTGAAACTCTCGAACTGTTATGCGGAGAAAGATCCCGCAAAATACGGGGCGGTCTATCTCGATTACGTGACGCTGGAACGGTTGAAAGAGGGGAACGCCGGGAAAAAAATCGTCCCGATTCCGCCGCCGCCGGTGAAGTATCCCGATCCCGGTGTGAGCTGGCTCAAAGACGACGGCAGCAGCCGTCGGCTCGAAGCCGAGGATTGTGTCGTGAACCGCGAACTTCTGACAGTAGACGTTCCGGAGCGCGGCAAATGGGAACTCTGGTCAAAAGATGTGAATGCCTCCCGCTGGTCGGGTCGCAAGGTGCTGCGCGGTTCCGCCTGTGAGACGGACCGCTCCGCAACCGATCCGGAGTCGGCCATGCTGAAGTTCCGTATTCCAGTCGAAAAAGGGGTCAAGTACACGGTCGAGTGCACGGGCGGGCGCAGCTACGGCATTTCCCCGGACGGGAAGAATTTTCGGAAGTTCTCCGACAAGGCGACAATTTTCGAGGGGGTCTCATCCGATACCGGTTTCCTCGAATTTTATGCTGCGAACTGCTTTCGGCACGATGCCGGGGTCGGGGCGGCGTACCTGGATTTTTTTCAGGTCATGCGCGAACGCGAGCCGGGGAATCCTCCGCCGGTTCAGGGATGGGCGAAAGAACCCGTCCGGGAAAATCTCGATCGGGGAGTGATCGCAATTCCCGGCGGGGAGGGTGGTGGTGCCTATGTCTCCTGGCGGCTGCTCAAGGAGGATCCCGCCGACATCGGCTTCGATGTGTTTCGCATTCGCGACGGCCGCGAGACCCGGTTGAACGGAAAGCCGATTATCCAGACCTGCGATTTCACCGATCCGGAGGCACAACCCGGCGATCGTTACGCGGTACGTCCTGCCGCCGGATTCTCCGGCAAGGCCGGTGAGAGTGCGCTTCTCAAGCAGAATTTCATCCAGTTCAAGCTCTCCGACCCGAAAGCGACCGTCATGCGTGTGGGCGTCGGCGACCTCGATGGAGACGGCTCTTATGATTACGTTTTCAAGACGCCCGATGCAAACATCGACCCATGGGATGCCTACTGGTATCCCACTCCGGAACCTTACCGGCTTGAAGCATTCCGCGCCGACGGTACCCCGCTCTGGACAAAGAGCCTTGGCTGGGCGATTGAGCGCGGCGTCTGGTATTCGCCTTTCATCGTCTATGACTTCAACGGCGACGGCCGGGCGGAGGTGGCGCTCAAGATGGGGGAGGGCGATCCGCGCGACAAGGTCGGGCGCGTATACACCGGACCGGAATATCTTGTCATTCTCGAGGGTGCGACGGGCCGGGAGATCGCCCGCGCACCGTGGCCGTCGCGCGACGGGTTTGAAAGCTACAATCTCGCCTGCCGCAATCAGCTCACCATGGCTTATCTTGACGGAAAAACTCCGTGTGTCGTGGCGCTGCGCGGCACCTACGGACTCATGAAAGTCGAAGCGTGGCAGCTTCGGGATGGCAAACTTGAGAACGTCTGGAAGTTCGATAACGACGGTTTTGCGAAAAAATACCGCGGGCAGGGCGCGCACGCCACGATCGTCGCCGATCTTGATGAGGACGGCAGAGATGAAATCCTCCTCGGCAGCATGGCGCTCGATGATAACGGCGGTGTGCTCTGGTCAACCGGCATGGGACACAACGACTACATGTACCTCTCCGACATTATGCCGGAAAATCCCGGTCTCGAGGTAGCCTACATCTATGAGACTCCGCAGCAGAAGAACGGTGTCTGTGTCGCCGACGCGAAAACCGGTCGGATTCTCTGGGGACTCGATGAACAGACCTGGCACGTCAACGACGGTTATGCGATCGATCTGGATCCGACGCTGCCGGGGATGGAGGTTATGGGGCTGGACTTCGACGGGCGCGGTCCATCGAAAGATCGTCGCTGGCTCTTCACAGGGTCGGGGCGGCTGCTGAACCGCGGCGCCTCAGTCGGCCCGATGAAGCGGGGGATCTACTGGGACGCGGACCTCGAGAAGGAGGAGTGCACAGGCATGATTCGCGACTTCGGTGGCGGCCCAGTCGGCGGCATGTTTGCGGGGAATTGGGTCACAACTGCCGATCTTTTCGGCGACTGGCGTGAAGAGGTGATCGTTTCGATGCCTGGTGAGGCCAGAATTTACACTACTGCAATTCCGGCCATGGACCGCCGTCCGGCGCTTGTACAGGAGCACTCCTATCGCACCGGCGTGTTGAACAATGCGCAGGGGTATCCCTGCGATGCGTGTCTGCCGTATCTGCCGACGCAGGAGTCGGATAATTTCAGTTTGATTTTCCGCCAGGGTGATGAACCGTATCTGCAGGTGACGGTCACTGCTTCGCGCCGGGGGGCGCTTGCAGGGAAAGTGAAGCTTTCAGCCCCTGCCGGGGTGACGCTTACGCCCTCCGAGTGGGAAGTCAACCTCGCTCCCGGCGACAGTTCTGTGACACGGGTGACCGCCTCGGGCAAGGTGAAAGACGGGCTTTTGATCCGCGGTGAATTGATGGAAAAGGGCGACCGAGGCCGGATACTGCGCGGACAGGTCCCGCTCTGCATGCAGAAAAAGCGCGTTCTTGCTCCGGGCGTGATCCGGATTCCCGCCGCGAAGTTCTCCTCTGAAAAGGGGGGCGAAGTCAAAATCGAAATGGGCCGCTCGCTGGCAAAGGATGGCTGCATGCTCGGCTGGGACAACCACGGCCATGCGCTGAGCTGGACGTTCCGGATTCCGGAAGCGGGGAAATACCGTCTGCTCATGCTGCGCGCCAGTTCCCGGCTGGCGGAGCGGAAGCTGACGGTCGCGGGCCGGGATTGCGGAACGTTTCTCTTTGCGCCGACCGGCGGTTTCGGTCATTCGCCGGAGGAGTGGGTTCTCGACGGTTTTGCACGCGGAGAAGAGGAGCTGATTTTCGATCTCCCCGCCGGAGAAGTTACTGTTACCATGGAAAATACCAATGCGGGGTCCATGAATCTCGCTTACCTTTATCTGGAACCGGTCAAATAATAAGGGAGGAATCCGAAGATGAAAAAACGCTTTTTTACTTTGATAGAGCTCCTCGTGGTGATTGCGATCATCGCGATTCTTGCATCGATGCTGCTTCCGGCATTGAATCAGGCCCGGGCCCGGGCGCGGACGAGCAACTGCGTCAATAATCAGAAGCAGATCACCCTCGCGCTCGGAATGTATGCGGTGGACTACCGGTTTTATCCCTCCAGTCGGTACAATGCCGCCGATACATCGATCCGTACCAAAGAGGGCTACTGGGGATATCTGCTCTGCAAAAACAGCAGCTATCTGCCGGAGCCGGTCATGGATCGGAAGACGTTGATCATGTGCGACTCCTATCAACCAGATGATTTCGAGGGCTATCATCAGACTTACGGACTCTGGGATGCAACGGGATATTATCAGCTCGGGGCGCAGGATTTGACTTCCGATGGCGCCAACAGCGTCTTTCTCGATCCTGCGAGATTGGAGGGCAGCCGGATCATTCTGGCGGACAGCACCCGGAACGGATATCATGAGAGCAGTCTGCAAAGTTCCACTTTGAGCGGTAACAATATCCCGAACTCCAGCAGTTGGGGGAAGCTCGGCACGACGGCTTCCCAGCGCAGCATCCACATGCGACACAACGGCAACACCCGGGCGGTCGCTGGACGCAATGACGGCGGAGTCGAAGTGATTTCAATTCAAGACATCGCAAAGGGAGCCGTGTACAATTACGTGTTTCATGATTAAGGGCTTCCGGAGACGATGGAAATGGCTTCTATGAACGAATCCGCTTCCGGGAAGCGGGTCTGGCGTGTCGGCACGCTCTCCTACACGGCGGGGGGATTGTTTCTGCTTGGAATCTATCTGCTGGGAGGAGATTTTCCATGGGCGCTGAAAGATCGTGCGGTATCGCCCTCGGCCACGCTGCTGATCAAGCAGATCGGGGTGTCGGAACTGGTTTATGGACTTGTCATCATCGGCTTTCCGAATTTCACGAATCTCTTTCTTTCTCCGGCGGTCAGTTATCTGTCCGACCGTCACCGGGGGAGGTGGGGGCGGCGGATTCCGTTTCTGATGTTCACGACGCCTTTCATTGTGCTGGGGCTTTATCTGCTCGGATTTTCCAGAATTCTCGGCAGCTGGCTGCACGGGGTTCTTCCGGCGGTCTCGGAACATGCGGGGATGCTGCTCTTTTTCTGCATAGCGTGGGTGATGCTCGATTTCGGGACCACGTTGTCGGGATCGCTTTTCGGGGCACTGGTCAACGATGTGGTTCCGCAGGAGTTGATCGGGCGGTTTTTCGGATTGTTCCGCATGGTCAGTCTCGGTGCGGGTATTCTCTACAACGGCTGGTTGATTGAGCGTGTGAGGACTCACACTTCGGAGATTTTTCTCGGAATCGGGACACTTTATCTGCTCGGGCTTCTGCTGCTCTGCTTCAAGGTGAAAGAGGGGGAGTATCCGCCTCCACCCGAGGAGGAGAGTTCCGCTCCCGGAAAGGGCGGGCCGGTTTTGGTCCGGGTCATGCGTTCGGCGGTCACATATCTGCGGCAGAGCTTTTCGATGGGTTACTATCGCTGGTACATGTCGGCGATCGCTCTCGGATCGATCACCTTTATGCCGATCAACTTTTTTTCAATCCAGTATGCTGAAAAACTCGGGATCGACATGGGCATGTATGGCCTTTATCTGGTGATCACTTATGTCGCCTCTCTGATCCTGAGCTATCCGCTTGGGGCGATTGCGGACCGTTTTCATCCGGTTCGCTGCGGAATCGCCTCCATGGCGGCATATCTGGCGGTGATGATCGCGGGGTGGGGGCTCTTATCGGATGTGCGCTGGTTCGGCGTCATCTTTGTGCTGCACGGAGTTATTTCCGGTTGTTTTTTCACTTTGACTGCATCGATGCCGTCGCGACTGGTGCCGCGGGAGTTGTTCGCCCAATTCGGTTCAGCGGCCGGGTTGATCCTCTCATTCTGTTCGATGGTGATGGGGCCGCTGCTGGGGGGCGCGCTTGATTTGCTTGCGCACGATTATCGTTCGTTGTTTCCGGTGGGGGCGTTTCTCGCATTCCTCTCCATTCTGGTATTTCTGAAAGTTTTCCGGAACTACATGAAATGCGGAGGAGACGCCGCCTATCAGCCGCCGATGCCGCGATGAACCGCCACGGCATTCCGCTGCGGCGGGAATGAGGCGGAGGCGGAGACGCTGACGCGCCCCCGCCTCCCATGAACCCTGCGGGGATGGATTCCGATCACTTCCCCTGCATCATCGCTTCGATGTCGGAGGCCGGGTCCGCGAGGGTGACCGGCTTGATCCCGAAGTTCTCGACCAGAACTTTTGCCACTCCGGGCGAGAGGAACGCCGGGAGCGTCGGCCCGAGCCGGATTCCCTTGAATCCAAGCGCCAGCAAGGCGAGCAGAACCGCCACCGCCTTCTGCTCGTACCAGGCGATGTCGAACGAGAGCGGAAGTTTGTTCACGTCGTCGAGGCCGAACGCCTCTTTGAGCTTCAACGCGATGACCGCAAGACTGTAGCAGTCGTTGCACTGTCCCGCATCCAGCACGCGCGGAATCCCGCCGATGTCGCCGAGATTGAGCTTGTTGTAACGGTACTTCGCACAGCCCGCGGTCAGGATGACCGTGTCTTTCGGCAGCTGTTCCGCGACCTGCGTGAAATATTCGCGCGTCTTGTGCCGACCGTCGCATCCGGCCATGACCACGAAACGGCGGATCGCTCCGGATTTCACCGCTTCAACCACCTTGTCTGCCAGCGCGAGCACCTGATTGCGGGCGAATCCGCAAGTAACGACTCCGTCCTCGAGCGGCTCCGGCGGCGGGCACTGTTTCGCGAGGGCGATGATCGCCGAGAAATCTTTCGGCTTGCCCGGTGTCCGGTCGGCGATGTGCGGCACGCCCGGATAGCCCGCCATGCCGGTGGTGAAGATCCGGTCGCGGTAGCTCGCCTGAACCGGCGTGATGCAGTTGGTCGTCATCAGAATCGGCCCGTTGAACGCGGCGAATTCGACGTTCTGGCGATGCCAGGCGCTGCCGTAATTTCCATAGAGGTGCGGATACTTCTTCAACTCCGGGTAGGCATGGGCCGGGAGCATTTCGCTGTGGGTGTAGATGTCGATTCCGGAGTCGGCGCTCTGTTCGAGCAGTTCCGCCAGATCGCGCAGGTCATGCCCGGAAATGAGGATGCCCGGCCGCTTGCCGACTCCGGTCTTCACCTGCGTGATCTCCGGATTCCCGTAAGTGGTGGTGTTGGCTTCGTCCAGCAGCGCCATGGTTTTTACCGCGACGGAGCCGCACTCGAGCACGAGAGCGGTGAGCTCTTCCGCGGAGAGTTCCCGGGTGGTCGCCACGAGCGCCTTGAAGACGAATTCATAGATCGCGTCATCCTCTTTGCCGAGCATTGCGGCGTGGTCGGCGTATGCGGCGATTCCCTTGAGCCCGTACGTGAGCAGCTCCCGCAGGGAACGAATGTCCTCGTTTGCGCAGGAGAGCACGCCGAGCGGTGCCTGCGCGGCGGTCGGACCGGTCAGTTCTTTCGCCCGTTCCAGCTGCGCCGCGATCCGTGCCTCGTCGAAGTTCGCATTCGTGATTGTCATGAAAAGCGACTGCACGACGAACAAGCCGAGTTCCCGATCCGGCTTCCGGGTCAGCGCCAGCAGTTTCAGCTGCCGGAGCAGCTCATCCATCCGGTTTGCGGTTTCAGCCTTTTTTCCGCAGGCGCCCGCAGCGGTGCAGCCGGTGTTCCCCAACGCCTCCTGACACTGAAAACAGAACATGCTCATGATCTCCTCCTCTTAACTTCAGGTTATTGGATTTCGCCGTCGATTCCGACGGTTTTCACGTTGATTTCGAGGCTCTTTCCAGCCATTTCCAGCGCCTTGCGCACGATTTCGACCGTTCCGCCGCAGCAGGGCACTTCCATGCGCGCTACCGTCACGGAACGGATTGTGTGCCGCCGGAAGATCTCCGCAAGTTTCTCCACATATCCATCGACGTCGCTGTCGAGTTTCGGGCAGAGGATGATCAGAATCTTCCCGTCGAGCAGATCCCGGTGGAACGAACCGTACGCATGGGCGACGCAGTCGGCCGAAACAAGCAGATCGGCATCGTCGAAATACTCCGCCGCCGGATTCAGAAGTTTCAGCTGAACCGGCCACTGGCGCAGTGCCGAAGCGCCTCCTGCAGGCTTCCCCGCCGGTTTTGCCGCCAGTTTCTTCGCCAGCATCCCGGGGCAGCCGCCGTGCGGATGTCCCGCCGGAGCCGCGGGCTCCGGTACCGCGATTCCGCGCTCTTTCAGGCAGGCGATCGCAATTTCGAGAAGCTTGAACTCGCCGTGGCTCCGCAGGTGTTCCAGATGGGCTTTGATCGTGCCGGCGCCCTGCCGGATGATTCCCTCCATGACCCGCCGCTCATCATACGGTTCCGCCTCCCGCTCGACGACGCGGATCGCCCCCAGCGGACACTCCCCGATGCACGCCCCGAGTCCGTCGCAGAAGAGGTCGCTCACGAGCCGCGCCTTGCCGTCGATCAGCTGCAGCGCTCCCTCCGGACAGTTCGGAATACATTTCCCGCAGCCGTTGCACTTCTTCTCATCGATCTCTATGATTTTCCGTTTCATCGCTCTTCTCCTTTTTTGATGTTAGTGATCTATAACTAACAATATAATCCGGCTGATCGGGAAGTCAAGTTTTTTTTCAGGTGAAGCAGTAAAAAAAGTCATTTTGCACGCCCGGTTTGCGGATCAGGACGGAGGATCTGTTTCAATGCGGCGATGAGTTCATCGCCTTTGGTTGCGAGGTCGAAAGCGCCGCCGGACATCCCCCACTGCTTGATCAGCAGCCGGACGGGTCCGAATACGAGGCGGAAGAGCGTGTCGCTCTGGATTTCCGGACGGATTTCGCCGCAAGACTGCGCTTCCTGAAAGTGGCGCTCGAGAGCCGCCTTGTGGCGGTGCATCATTGCCAGCATCTGCCCGGAAAACTCTTCCTCTCCCATAAAAAGCTCCTCGGCAAAGAGCACCCGCGCCAGTGCCGGTCGAGCCGCAACCTGACGGAAACGATTGCGGATGAATGCCTCAACTGCTTCAAATCCATGTTGTCCCGGTTCGGATGGCGCGACCTCTTCATCGAAACCGGCAATCATGGTTTTCACGACTTCGGACTTGCTTTTGAAATGACGGTAGATGGCCGGCTCCGTGATGCCGAGGGCTTCTGCCAGGTGCTTGACCGTCAGATTCTGAATTCCACCAGCGGCAATCAATTCGAGGGCCGCATCGATGATTTCAATTTGCCGTTTCGTCAACTTCATCGTCTTCTCCGTTAGTGATACTTTACTAACAATATAGTGATCATTCGGGGAAAATCAAGGTTATTCTTGGAAAATCGCGGGAAGAGCTGAAAAAAAACGGTTTTTTTTACACAACAGTGCAAGAATAATGGGATAATCGGTGTATTAGTTAATGAAAATTCTGTTTTGAGCCCTCGCCAACGTGGGCGCGACAGACGTTATGGCGAAAAAAAGAGAGTGTCGATACCGGTTTTTATTTGCATTCGGCAGAATCTGAAGTAAATTAGGGATAATCCCGAAAATACGGAGGAAGAAACTAATGTAAATAAGCTGTAATGATGGCGGCCGGGAATCGGCATCCTCGCCTGAACTGCCACTTCACCATGACGTTGACGGAAAGATATCGTGCGGGTACGTCTCTCTGCGTAGCCGCCGGAATATGTTTCCTTGTCGTAGTTGCGTTGGCGAGGGCACTTTTGTTTTTTTGAGAGCAGGGAGTCGACGGAATCCGATCGGGAAGGGGATTTGTTGCGGAAACAGAGGAAATGAAACGGAAAATGATGATAGAAAGAGTGATCGGCGGACAGGGAACTGCCGGGCTCACGACCAATCTGCATGCAGACGGCAGCCCGGTCTGGCTCGACAGTTCGGCTGTCTCGG
>CALXOE010000031.1 GCA_944389935.1 uncultured Victivallis sp. | reverse complement strand
AGGACGCAACAGATTCTTAACATAACCCCCATCCAGGAACTTTTCAAGCTCAAAACCAAACTTTTTTACAACTTTTCCGAGAAAAACAACGGGGAACACTTCCCGATTACGCTTGACGAACTGTCCGAGGAACGATACATTAATAAAATATTTGACATAACCAATTTTGTGGAGACACCCATGATAACTGCCTCAAGTTCAGCGATCGACGCTTTTTTCAAAAACAATGACTTTTCCAGCCCGGGAACGATCCTCTCTCTGCTCCTGGTCGTTCTGGTTGGAATCTTCATCTTCCTCTTCAACGCCATGGCCATGCGACGCAAACAGCTTGACATCAAGATCCATTTCATTTCCGTGATCCTGAATCGGCGGCGGCAGATCGCAGCAGAACTCGACAATGATTCCCCCTCCCCCGAAAACAACTCCATGACCGCCAGACTCGAATGCGACACCCGGGCGGCGACTCAGATCGACGCTCTTCCCGCAGATACCCTCAGCCAGCCGCTTCTCAACGAATACCGGAAACTCGGAGAGGCTCTGCAGCAGGCCCTGCCGGAATGCCGCGCGGAACTCGAACATTACAACCATCTCGTCGAAAAATCCGATACACGGTGGTTCACAAAACTCTGCCGCTTCACCCCGCGCGAACGCTTCTGACGGCTCAATCCTGTTCTCTTATATGAAATACATCGACCTGCACGTACACAGCAACTCTTCAGACGGCAGCGATCCTCCCGCTGATATCGTGAAAGCCGCCGCCGCTTCCGGCCTCGCAGCCGTCGCCTTGACCGATCATGATACGGTCGGCGGCTGCCCCGAATTTCTCGAGGCCGCACGCACATTCCCGGAGCTGGAAGCCATCCCCGGGGTCGAGATTTCCACCATGTTCGGCAATCGAGAACTGCATATTGTCGGTCTTTTCCTCGACCACAAGAATCCGGAACTGTGCTCATTCCTCGAAGAGATGCGGCAAAACCGCGAGATCCGCAACGAAGCGATCCGCCGCAAGCTCAACTCGCTCGGATATCCGCTTACCTGGGATCACCCGGCTCTCGCGGCCGCAGGCGACACCGCCTCGATCGGACGGCCGCACTTCGCCCGGGCTCTCATGGAAGATTACGGCTTCCCCACTCTCCAGTCCGTTTTCGATAAACTGCTGAAACGCGGCTGCCCCGCTTATGTTCAGCGAACGCTTCCCGATCCGGTCCGCGCTTTCGACGCGATTCATGCCGCCGGAGGCGTCTCCGTCTGGGCCCATCCGGTCTATCGCGAGCGCAATGAGCGGGCCTGGGCGCGGCGCGTCATGAAGCGTTTTGCTCCGCTCGGACTCGACGCCGTTGAGGGTTATTACAGCCTTTTCGGGCCAGGGGAAACACAGATGATGATCGAACTGGCTCAAATCTATGAACTGGCGCTCTCGGGCGGCAGTGATTATCACGGCAGAAACTCCCCGAACATCTCACTCGGCATTGGAGCAGGGAGACTGCGCGTCCCGGCTGAACTGCTCAGCCCGTTGAAAGCGCGCATCCCGAAAAACATCTGATTTTTCCGTTTCTCCAGTTGCAAACCGCGTAGAAACGTGTTATAGTAATGAAATATTTCAATACAAAAATCCGATAAAGGGGGTGAATCAGCATGGATACCGAGGTCCGCGTCAAGAAAGGCGAGATCATCGACCGCGCTCTGCGTCGGTTGAAGAAGAAACTCGACAAAGAGGGCACCCTCAAGGAACTCCGCAATCGGCGTCATTACGAGAAGCCGAGCGAAGTCAAGCGTCGCGAGGCGAAGCAGCGTCATCGCTGAGCCTGAGTTGCGATCTGAAGAGAGCGTCACGGTGAAGTTTCACTGCGACGCTTCTTTTTTGCCTTGACGCGACGCGCGGGCGGTGTTACCTTATGTAAAACACGAACAGGAGAATACCATGAAGATTTCTGCAGAACAGACTTGGGATCTCGAAGCAATTTATCCCGATGCCGATGCGTGGGAAGAGGATTTCAACCGGATTAAACCACTGGCGGAGGCGTTCCTCGCATTCCGCGGCCGACTCGCCGAAAGTCCGGCTACCCTGAAACAGGCGATCGAAGCGCTCGATGCGTTTGAACGTCTCGGCGAAAAAGTCTATGTTTACGCCCACCTCCGTTCCGATGAGAACACTGCCGACAACCGGAACCGCGCCCGGGTCGACCGGGTCGAGGGACTCTTCGCATCGCTCGCCGAAACCAGTGCATGGTTCGATCCGGAGATCATGGCAATCCCGGACGAACGCATAAAAACATTTCTCGATTCTCCCGAACTCGAACTCTACCGCCGCAGCCTGATCGAACTCCTGCGCGAAAAACCCCACACATTGAGCGAACCGGAAGAACGGCTGCTCGGCACCCTAGGCGACGTGCTCGCTACGCCATCCAAGACGTTCAGCATCCTGAACGACGCCGATCTCGATTTCGGGAAAATCAAGGGAGAAACCGGGAAATCCGAGTTGCTGACCCACGGCAGCTATCGCCGCTTCCTCGAAAGCTCCGACCGGGAAGTGCGCAGACGCGCGTTCCGGAAAATGTTCTCCACTTACTCAAAGTTCCGCAATACTTTCGCCTCGACGCTCGACGGTGTGGTCAAAAAGCATGTGGTCGGCGCCCGTATCCGCCACTATCCCTCCGCGCTGGAACAGGCGCTCTTCTCCGATAACGTGCCGGCAGAGGTCTACCGCAACCTGATCTTGGCGGTACATGGCAAACTCGACGTGTTTTACGATTACATGACGCTGCGGCGCGAGGTGATGAAGCTCGACAAACTCGACATGTATGACATGTACAACCCGCTCGTACCCTCCTGCCGCAAGGCGTACACCTTTGCCGAAGCGGTTGAGCTCGTGAAACAGGCGCTCTCTCCGCTCGGGAAAGAGTATGCGCAGCATCTCGAACTCGCGTTCAGTCAGCGCTGGGTCGATGTTCCGGAACGCAAGGGGAAACGGTCTGGCGCCTACTCGAGCGGCTGTTACGATACTTATCCCTATCTGCTGCTGAACTACAATGATACGCTGAACGATGTGTTCACGCTCGCGCACGAGCTCGGACACTCGATGCACAGCTTCTACTCGAACCGGACACAACCCTATCACTACGCGGATTACAGCATCTTCGTAGCGGAAGTGGCGAGTACGACGAACGAGATTCTGCTCTTCAATCATCTGCTCAACCACACCGACGACCGTGATTTCCGCTGCTATCTGCTCGGACATCTTGCCGATGAGATCCGCGGCACGATCTATCGCCAGACGATGTTCGCGGAATTCGAGCTTATGATTCATGAACTGGCCGAGCAGGGAGTCCCGCTGACCGCCGATCTGATGAATGAGAAATACTATGAGCTGAACAAACTCTATTACGGTCCGGAAGTTGATGCTGATCCTCTGATCGGGGTTGAGTGGGCGAGAATCCCGCACTTCTACTATAACTTCTACGTCTACAAATATGCGACGGGGATGTCGGCGGCGGTGAAACTCGCGGGGAATCTGCTTTCGGGCGATCCGGCGAAGCGGGAAGCCTATTTCGGGTTCCTGAAAGCCGGAGACTCAAAAGATGTGCTCGACATCATGCGCGACGCGGGAGTCGATCTCTCGACGCCTGCGCCGGTGGAGGCTGCCCTCGATTACTTCGGGGAGACGGTCCGTCAACTGCGCCGGGAGCTTGCAGTTCGTTGAGTTGGTTTCATTTTTTTCGTAATTTTTTTAAAAGAGGATTTGCATTTTCCCTCAAGAGGGAGTATTTTTAATAACACATCAGGGGCATTAGCTCAGTTGGCTAGAGCATCACACTGGCAGTGTGAGGGTCAGCGGTTCAAATCCGCTATGCTCCACCATTTTTGTCGTGGATTTGGAGATTTGAGGTTAAACTCACTTCTCCGTTTTTTTTGCCATTCCTCCGGATTTTTTCCAAATTCCTTGTTTCGTGCAGAGAGAGAGATAACATCCGGAAAATATGCGCAATTTTCCGGACGTTATCCTAGCCAGAGCCGGCTTCTGGCATATTTCCACGACAAAATGGAGAACTCGTCGGCAGATGAGCACTTGCAAACTTTACGAAAGTGGTATAAGGTAATAAATGTGAGGATCTGACCTCTGCTCGTTTGTCATCTGCAATCACTCAAAAACAAATGTGCACAAAAGATTGGATGCCGCTGAAGTCTCATCCGGGGTTTGTGTTTTTCCTGCAATAACGAAATAACACTCAAAATTCATGGGAGAATTAGATGATACAAAATTATCTGGATTTTCACAGGTCGGTAGCTGCCGGCAATTTCAAACGGATAAAGGAATTTTATGACAACGGCGGCAAAGCCTTTCTCAATAATAATCTCCAATATGGCTGCGGAGCAACTTGGATCATTCCTCTTCCGCTGGTTGTCGCCTTTCAGAAAGGATATTATGACATTGCAAGACTTCTTATTGCAAACGGAGCTGATCTGGATGCGTATTGTAAAAAGAACAATATCACCCCAAGAGAATTGATGCCGAAAGATTTTCTTCTGGAAGACACGAAAACCATTGACATAATCAAAGATTTTCTTTGGAAAATTCGAGACGGGAAACTTGAAGAAGTAAAATCGTTTCTGGAAAATCATCCCGGAACAAATCTCAACGAAAACCTTGTCGTAAACGAGAAACTTTATCCCCTCCCTCTGGCTGTCGCTTTCAAAAAGAACCGGAAAGACATTGCAAGATTGCTTATTGCAAACGGCGCAAGTTCGGATGCGTACTGCAGGAAATATGATTTGTATGTCAATGAATTAAAACCCAAAGATTTCTGACCGGATTTCGGGCAGATTTGCAAACTCACGTCTGTCATCGGTGATCGCTCAGAAACAAATGTGCGCAAAATATCGGACACTACCCACAAATCAAATTGACCGACGCAGGAGAATCGGCTTTTTCAGGGAAAGACGATCCGGCAGCTTTCCCCGTCTGGGAATGGCCGATGAAAACATTCGTCCACGCTTCTCCGACGCCGCCCTCCCCAAAAAATACCAGAATAACACATCCAGAAAACTTCAATAAACATACCAGTAAATATACCAAACATGACAAAAAAAACGGTTTTTTTGCAAGTATTGGTCAATAAACTATTGACTTTTTATTCAAATCGCACTATAATATCCGTGTAAATAAACCAAGCGGAGTAAAAAATGGGACGCCCGTCACTAAGTGGAAAACTTTCAGAGCAGATTTTAACGGAATATGGTCCCTCCGGCCTGTTGCCGAGCGAACGCGAACTGGCAATGCGTTACGGATGCAGCCGGCTGACACTGCGGAAAGCCCTGCACCTGCTTCATGATTCAGGGCTGGTCGCCTCCGCACCCAGAAACGGCCATTTCTTCACGGAAACCGGGAAAGAAACCCTCTTTCAATCCCAGCGGTTCATGCCTAATATCATGCTCTTCTCCATGGAAGAACGCCTCCGGGATCCGGCCCACACCTACATGATCGGCGGAGCCATCCATCAGGCACGCCTCAATCATGTGAATCTGGTCGTACGAGAACTCGCCGACGGCGAAAATAATTTTTCTCCTCTCCGCGGCCATGTCGACGCCGACGGATACATCATTGCCGGAGCCGCACCCTCCGCACTGGTCGACACCCTCGCCGCGGAAGGGAAACCCTGTGTCGTGCTCGGACTGCTTTACGAACAGGACGATATCCCGGCAAAACTCTGCTGTCAGCAGCTTCTGCTGGGCACCACTCACATCTATCGGGAAGTCGGACGCCATCTGCGCAGCCTGAACCACCGCAGAATCATGGTCGCCTATACCTACGGGGAAAGTCACGATATCGTCGAAGCGATCCGCAGCGCCTTTGCGGATCTCCCTCCCGGCGAAGTGACAATCGAACCATTCTGCCCCCCACTGATGCGGCAGGAACGCACGCCGGAAACACTGCGGCACGCTGCACTCGAAACCGTCCGGAAACTCAATCAATACACCGCCCTGGTCATCCCGGAGGGGCATATCTATGCGCTGGAAATCATTCGGCAGATGCAGCTGCACCACATCCGGTTTCCGGAAGATGTCAGCCTTGTGATTCAAGGATGCGAAACCGACTGGTTCCTCGACAGTTACCAGATCAGCAGCGTTTATGCCGAATATCGTGATCAGGGGATGGCGTGCATCCGGGAACTCCTGCGCCAGCTCCATAACGGACGCCGGGAAGCGGGAGTCAGATACACCCCGGCCCAGTATATCATGCGGCAGTCAACCGGACCGGCTCCGGTCCCATCGGAGGTGGTCTCCAGAAATGAATAACAGTACGATCGAAACCCCTACACGTTCTAAAACAATTACAGGAGAATGGTTATGCGGATGAAACACTTCACATTGATTGAACTGCTGGTCGTAATTGCGATCATTGCAATTCTCGCTTCGATGTTGCTGCCGGCTCTTTCCAGAGCACGCATGGCCGGGCAGGATGCCAAATGCAAATCCAACCAGAAACAACTCGGAACGGGATTCGCGTTTTACAATAACGACAACAACGATTACCTGATTCCAACCGCGATCTGGATCGACGGATTGCAGTACAACTGGCCGGCAGCGATCACGAAGCTGAACGGGTTGAGCGAAGATGTTCTGGCCTGTCCGGGCGGAGTCATCGTCGCTCAGCGCGGCGAAGGCAATACCGGAGTCGATCAGACCAAGTTCGGCGGCGGACTCTACGGATACGACGCTGCCGGCGGAGAGTGGAACTCCCCGCTGAGCAGCCCCGGGCAGGGAGGCGGGTCCGTGCAGGTAAGGCGTTGCGGTTATACGGTTTCCGCCTCGTTCAACCTGTACAACGAGCCGGGATGGATGCCGGCGAAAAAAATCACCCGTCTGAAGCTGAAATTCGGGTTGAGCCAGACTTTCCAGGCCGGAGACGGCACCACCGGAACCATCTGGCCCTCTGAGACGAAAAACAGCCGCAACCGCTATCCGGAACTGTGGAACACGGCGCTGCGGCACGGCGGGAAGATGAATTTTCTCTTCATGGACGGCCACGTCGACCGGATCATGAATGTCGCCAACTCGCCTTACGAGGACGAGGATCACTACCGGGAGGAAATCTGATTCGATGAAAGCATTCCGTTACATAATCGGGCTGCTGCTGTGCATCACGTTCCTGCCGCTGGCTGCCCTGGAGGCACCGCCGCCGGGGAATCTGATTCCGGAACTGAACTTTCAGAATCCGGCCGGGTGGAGTCTGGGCAGTGAGGGGTCGATTCAGTCGGTCGGCGGAAAATTCGCCGATCAGGTACTCGAGATCCGGCGGAGCGACCGGAGTCGCTATCAACCGGTGTCCTATCAGTTGAATCGGAAACGGCTGCGGAACAACACCATCTACACGTTCGGCGCCTGGGTTCAGGGCAGCAGGGATTCCAATCCGTCGCTGGCAGTGGAATTTCATGACAAAGAGGGGAAGTATCTCTCGGGAGTCTATCTCGGCGACCACACCCCCTCGATGACGGAATGGCATCTGTTCAGCGGCGAATTCACGATTCCGGAAAACGCCGCCCATGCAAAACTGACGCTCTTTCTGCCGAAAAACCGGGTGGGGGTCAACCGATTCTGCGGAATGTTCGTCGCCCGTGCGGAGCGGGACCCCGAACTGTGGCTCTACTGGAAGAAACCGCGCGGAACACTCTTCACCGATGCGGAGAAAACGGAGATGAAATTCGGCATTCAAATGCTTGGACTGCCGGAGAATCTCGTGGGCAAAACACTCCCGCTGCGCGCCTCAATCGAGCAGAACGGTTCGGTCTATGGCAACTGTTCCGGAAAATGGAAGAGCACATCCGGTGAAATCGCGTTCACGCTGCCGGTGCGTCCCGGTTATTCGGAAGTCAAAGTGGAAATCACCACCCCCGACGGCAAACCCGTCGCCGCACGGAAAATGCCGCTGACGGCGGCGCCCGCCTCCGAAGCGCTCCATTCCGGAACAGTTTCGATCGACGCCGCAGGACGAATCCGGATTGACGGGAAGAAATTCCTGCCGGTCGGTCTTTACATGAACTGCGTCGACGAGCGGCTCACACAGGCGCGGAATCTGGATGAGGATCTGCGCATCATCGCCGAAAGTCCATTCAACTGCATTCTGGACTATTCGGCGATGAACTGGAAAGAACCGGGGAAAGTCATGGAATTCTGCGAAGCGAACGGAATCAAGGTGATCGCACCGATGGGATCGGACCAGAATATTCCGCACATGGGTCGTTTTCAGAACTCTCCTGCGCTGCTCGCATGGTACATCGCCGACGAACCTCCCGGCAATGAGCTGGAAAATATCCTGAAACGCAAAGCGGAACTGCTCAAACGCGACTTCCGCCATCCGATTCTGGCGGTATTCTGCCGGGACAACGATGTCGCCCGTTTCGCATCGCTCTGCGATCTTTACGGAGTGGATCACTATTCCATCACGAATCCCGGAGACACGCTCGACGGCGTGGTCGGCGCGCTGGAGAACACGCTCCGGGCGCTGGAGACACCGGCTCTTCCGCTGGTCGGCGTGCCGCAGTTCCACAACATCGGCAACTACGCGACCCGGAATCAGGAAGAGTATGCGAAGTACCGCGCTCCGACTGAAACGGAAATGCGCGCCTCGGTCTGGCTCGATGCGATTTCCGGAGCCAAAGCGTTTCTCGGATACAGTTACTTCGACCTCTTCAGCGGCGTGAACGGCAAGGCCGAATTCGATCGCCGCTGGCCGGAGGTGTGCCGGGTCGGCGCGGATCTCCGAACTTTGAGCGACTATCTGCTCGGGGATACTCCGATGCGGAAAATTGTATTCCGCGGTGATGGCGGAATTCTGCGCGGCGGACTGTTCACCGCGGACGACGGCAGGCGCTGCGTGCTCATCGCCGCACCGCACGGTCCGGTGAAAGGGAGCTTCACGCTGCCCGCCGGCTGGAAGCCGAAATCACGTTACGGACACGTCCGGCCGCTCGGCGGAAACCGTTGGGAATTCTCCTCCGACGGAGTCGCCGCCGAACTGCTGATCGATTGAACCCAAACACTTCTCCTCTTTTCCCGGGAGAGCAGACCATCCCTCTCCCGGGAAAAGATTATGAGCGGAATATCCTTTTATGAGTGAATCCCTGCAGCCCCCCTTTCTGCGCCGTACGCTCTTCCGGTATCGTCCGGCGGAAATGCCCGGCGCGCCGGAGTTGAGTACCGGGACGTTGCAATATACGCTTCCCGGTCTCATTTCGACGATGACGCTTCTCTGCATCGGCACCGGCATCTTCACGATGATGCAGGTCATGCTCGGCAACGCGCTGCCTCTGATCGCCCGGAACTACGGGGCGAACAACCAGCTGATCGCGCTTCTGGGGACGACGATCCCATACGTGTTCAACATGATCATCACGCCGATCGTGAGTTTCCGCAGCGACCGCACCCGCACGAAAATCGGCCGCCGCATGCCGTATCTGCTGTTTGCGACTCCGTTGATGGCGCTCGCACTCATCGGAATCGGCTGGATCGACCCGATCTGCCGATGGCTGGGGAGCAGTTTTTCCTGGTACAGCGCCTCTTTCGATCTCTGGATTCTCGGCGGACTGATCGTGTTCTACAACATCTTCTACCTGATCATCGGCTCGATCATCTACTATCTGTTTCCGGACGTGATTCCGGAACGGTACATCGGGCGCTTCATGGCACTGCTGCAGCTGAGCGGGTCGCTGGTGGGATTTCTCTTTTCCCGCTATCTGCTGAAGTTCGTGGAGAACTATCAGGGAATACTCTTCACGTCGCTCGCGGTGCTCTTCGTCGCTGGTATGCTCTGGATGATTTCGACGGTCCGCGAGGGGAATTACCCCGAAGTGGATCCGAATGCGGAAAAACCGTCGTTTTTCGGAAACATCATGGTCTTTGTCCGGGAGTGCTACTCGATTCCTTTCTACTACTGTTTCTTCCTCACGATGGCATTGAGCGAAGTGTCGATGATTACGCGCGGCATGTTCAATCTGCTCTACGCGAAAGAACAGCTCCACATCTCGGTGGAGGAGTTCGGCATCATCAGCGGCTGGTTCGGACTGGTCGGAGTGGTGCTGAGTTTTCCGCTCGGATTCATCGTGGACAAGCTCGGTTCGCTCAAAGTGTACGGGTTCGGACTGGTCATGGTGATCCTGACGAATCTCTTCGGGTTCTTTCTGGTCCACGATTACACGAGTTTCTATGCGGTCATGATCGCGCTCGGAGTGGTCTATGCGATTCAGATGACGAGTTCGCTGCCGGTCTTTGTGGACATTCTTCCGAAAGAGTTTTATGGGCAGTTCAGCGCGGCCAACGCACTTTTCCGGGCGCTCTTCATGACGATCGGCTCCTACTGCGGCGGACTGCTGTTCGACCTGATCGGGGATTACCAGTACATTTTCGCATGGGATTTTCTGTTCACGGTCCTGGCGTTTCTCTGTTTTGTGAAACTCTATCGAGACTGGCAAAAGCGCGGCGGCCGCCGGAGTTACGTCGCTCCCGTCTACCGGAAATGACTTTGCCGGAAGTCAAAGTTCGATGACTTTCCCCCAGGGCGGTTCGCCATGCGATTCCGGAACGATCCACAACACCGGATACGGCGGCCGCTTCTCCGGGAAACGGCTGAACAGATCCGACAATCCGATGAACAGCCGCGGGTTGAGCCGGTGCGCGGCGATGTAGTCAAACACACAGACGTGATCCGTCCCGCCGCCGCCGCGGAATTCAGCACGCTCCAGGAACGTCTCAAGTTCATCGAACGGAATCACCTGCTGAACTGCGCAATCCGCCACAATCAGCGTGATCTCCTGCGCATCAAGTCCCCGGATCTCGGCGGCCGCGCTGCGCATCGCCTCCCGGGTCATGCTCCCGGAGCTGTCGACGGCCACCACGATCGAGGAGATCTCCTCGTCGTATTTCCCCGGCACAATCAGGTCGTCGACCTGGTATCGTTTGTTCGGATGCGCCAGGGAATAATCTCCGGAACTGAGTACGGCGTCGGCATAACGGTGCAGCAATCGACGCCACGGAATCTTCGGCTCGCCAAGCAGGCCGATCCGGCGCAGCAGCGAATCCGGCAGATCGCCGCGCCGGTCGTTGGCCTCAAAATTTTCGACCGCGGCGGAAATCCGTTCCCGCAGCAGCTCCCGCCCGTCGGCATCGACGGCCACCGGCAGATGAATGTCGATGCCGCCGCCGTGATCGGAGACGCCCGGAAGTTTCGTCTGCTTCCCCTCCCCGTCCGACAGGAACAAATCGACCGTCTCCGGCCCGGTCCGGAACTTCCGGCTGCAGAGCTCCTCGTAGATCGTCTCCGCAACCTGATCGCGATACCGGGGCTCGTAAAGACATCCCGCCGGAAGCCGGTAGAGGCGCTCCCCGTACCAGCCCGGCGCTCCCGGCACGGGAATCTCCGCGATGATCGCGTTGATGGCGTAATCGGTCGCCAGATTCCATTTGAAAAGTTCCCGCCCGTTCTGCCGCTCTTCCGACGCAAACACCTGATGGCAGATCTCGTGCGCCAGCACGAAACCGAACTCCGCCGTACTCAGACTCCGCGTCCGCACCGGATTGTACCAGATGTGCCGCACGAAATCCGTCGCCGCGAATTCCGGCAGCGTCAATTCGGGAATCAGACGCATCTGAAGCAGCAGATATCCCCAGAACGGGTGCATCTCGAGCATCTGCATCCGCAATGCAGCGATCCGCGCGCGCTCCGCTTCGAGCTGTTGTGGCGTAATCCCGGTCATGAGAGATAGAGCGACGCCCGCAGATTGACGATCTCCCCGGCGAGAATCCGGAATGCACTCAACGCCTTGAGCCGGTCAAACAATCCGGGCGCCCGCCGGCGCAGCTGACGCAGGAACAGAATCCGGAACTCCGGTCCGACCCCCGGCGACGTGATGAAGTCGACGATGTTGCCGAGGTGTTCGTCCGGAACCGCGGCGGAGACAAGATACCCCGCAACCGCGAAAATCACTGCGTAAAGATACGACGGCTCCGACTCCCGGGTGAAATCAACTTTCTCCTCTCCGGAGATGATCCGGGCGGCATCGACCTTGCGGTAGATCTCACGGTAACGGCAGAAACGATCGGCCATCGGCAGCCCGACGCAGGAGGCGACGGCACGCTTCACGTCTCCGGAGTCGACGCGACTCATGATGCGGCTGGCCATCGCCCAGCTCCGCGGTGTCGGGAAACTGCGATCGTCCGAGGCGCGGAACAGCACCTCCTCCCCGTAGGTCCGGATAAATGCCATAACGGACTCCTGAACGCCGTTCGACGCCGCCCATTTGAGCCAGGTCTCCACATCCGGGCGCATCTCGAAGTGGGCGAACCGGTTGCACAGCGCGCTCGAGAGCGGAGCGACGATCGCGTTGTCCTCCTCGCGATTGCCTGCGGCCAGCACGACGGTATCGGGATGGAACTGAAACTCTCCGATCCGTTTTTCCAATACGATCTGATACGCGGCCGCCTGATGAAGTTTCGTCACCGCGGCGTTGAATTCATCGAGAAAGACCAGACAGGGTTCGTCGCACGCGCGTCTGACCCAGCCGGGCGGAAACAGCTCCAGCGTGTGCGTCTCCCGGTCCGGGAAGTAAACTCCGCCGAGTTCCGCCGGATCTTTCTGGGCGAGCCGGATATCGATCAACCTCCGGCGCATGGCCCGCGCGAGCTCCGCCGCGAGAGAGGACTTCCCGACTCCCGGAGGCCCCAGCAGCAGCGCCGAAACCCCGGACTCCAGCGTGGCGCGCAACAGCGGAAAAAGCTGGTCGTAGGTGTAACCGACGGAGACAACCGGCTCGGGGACTTCACTGTGCTTCGTCATAAGAACGCCTCCAGCAGCTGATAGCGGAACTCCTCATTGCTGAGCAGCACCCCGATGATGTGTTTGCAGTATCCGCGTGTACACACCCGCGCCCGCTGCGCGGCGTCGGGGCAGGTGCAGTCGGGATTGGCCAGCCATTCGGGATGGACGCGCACCACATAATCCTGTGTTCCGCCCGTGACGTCAAAGACGACGAACCCGTCTTCGAGCCGGTCGCGCCGGCAAATCCTGTACTTTTTCAGCACCGACTCGGCCGCGCGGAAAAAACGGTCATCCCGCGCCTTGAGGTTGAGAGAATCGATCCGAGAATCTTCCACTGACAATCTGCCTCCCCTGTTTTCCGCTGCGCGGCAGCGGTTCCCGGAAAATCATGCGAACGATTGTTTCTTACTATAAACGGTTTTCCGGAAATTGCAAACCGTCGTCGCGACACCGGGGGAGAGACGGGGATTTCAGCGGTTCGGGGCGGCGTTTCCGAGTTCCGAAAAAATCCAGCCGGCCAGAAACGCCCCCTGAAGTTCCCGCACCCGTTCCACGTAGTGAACGTGATCGGCAAACGCCTCGTCACCGAATTTCCGGGTGAACCCGAAAAGATCGCAGACCGGAATCCGGTGTTCCTCCATCACCCGGTCGGCCAGACGGTTGTAGAGCTCCACATCCGCACGGAACCGGGAAAAATCCCGGCAGCGGAGATTGTGCAGTTCATCGCAGACCCCCGTCGTCCGGCACCAGAGCAGCTGCAATCCGCTTTTCCGCACCAGTTCCACCCCGCGCTCGAGATTGGCGGCGTAACACTCCGGAGAAACCTGCCGTCCCGCCGCCGTGGTTTTGATGTCGTGCAGACCGCAGTTCCAGAGCAGCCAGTCAAACCGTTCCGCCAGAAGCGGCAGATTCGTCTCCAGAAACTCGAGGCAGCTGCGCGAGTCGCCGCCGTTCGCGTCCGAAACCTGATTCAGGTCTCCCGCCGCCAGCCCCTCCCCCTTGCGGGAATACCCGACCGCCGGTTCCAGAAACCGCTTCAGGTACGGGCCGTAATGCATCGAAATGCTGTCGCCCAGCACATAGAGTTCCGCTCGTTCCGCCATGATTGTCTCACTTCTCCTCTCGGGCTCTCTTCTTCCAATATCCGCTGAAAACGGCGGCAACTGCGGCGGCCGCCCGTTTCGGCCGCCGATATTCGTCAAACAACCCCTTGTTGTTGAACGCCCGGGGACGCCCGAGCGCACGGCCGCAGTTGTAGGTCCGGCAGTCGCAGAACTGCCACAGCGCCACCCCGGCGATCCTCCGGTTGCGCACGACTTCGCGGCAGATCGTCCGGAGCAGCTCCTCCTGAAACTCCTCCGTCCACGGCCCGTTCAGCACATCGTGCCAGCCGTAGATCGCCCCGCCCCCGATCTCGGAGAAAATCAGCGGCTTGTCCCGCAGCTCCGGCCGTCCCTGCAGAAACGCGATATCCGAACGCATCTTCGGGAGCACCTGCTCAACCGGATTCTCATCGTCGACGGCATTGTACCAGCCCGGATAGGTGTTGTATCCGATCACATCGACCTGATCCAGAAAGAGATCGGTCCGACGTTTGAACGAGGCGTAGGTCACGAGCCGGCCCGGATCTTCCTCGCGAATCAGACGGATCAGGCTCTCATAACAATTCCGGGCCTCCTCCGCATCGCTCTCGCCCTCGTTCAGGAAACCGCGGAGAATCACGCACGGATGGTTGTAACTCGCGCGGATCATCGCCCGGGTCTGCTCCAGCTGCGCCGCGACAAAGATCGGATCGGTAAAATGCGTGCGATTCTGTCCCCAGCCGAGACTCTCCTCCCAGACCAGAATCCCCAGTTCGTCGCACAGCTCGAGGAAACGACGGTCCTGCGGATAGTGCACCCCGCGGACAAAATTGCACCCGAGCCGGCGAATCAGCTGCAGATCCTGCACAATCTGCGCGTCGGGCAGCGCGGGCCCGAACTGCGGGTGCGCCTCATGGCGGCACACCCCGAGCAGTTTCACGGGACGGCCGTTCAGCAGAATCCGCCCCGCTTCGGTCCGGAGCTCCCGCAGCCCGAAGCGGACCGTCACATCATCCGTTCCGGCGTCGACCCGCAGCGTGTGTAGCTGCGGCGACTCCGGACTCCACAGCCGCGGAGACGGCACCGTCAGCTCCAGCTCCGCCATGCCCGCCTCGAATCGCACGGATTGCTCCAGTTCCGCCCCGGAGTCGAACGCAAACCGGAGCGGCCGCTCCCCGGTGAATGCGGGGGCGAGTTCGAGTTTCACCGAAACAATCCCCGCCGCCGCATCGCGCGGAGTCACTTCGCAGCGCCGGAAAAACAGCTCCGGCAGTTCGTAAAGCGTCACGCTGCGGAAAATCCCGCCGTAACAGTAGAAGTCGAAAAAGCGCTCGTACAGCGGTGCGCGTTTCCAATCCTGGCGATTGTCCACCACAACCGTCACTTCCCGGACCGGCGCATCGGCGGGCGGAACCGGAATCGTGAACGGCACATAACCCGGCGTGTGTTCTCCGCACGGAACGCCGTCGATCCAGACCCGGACCCACATCCCGGCCGACTCAAATTCGAGCTCGCCCGCGCGTCCGGGCGTCATCGGGAACCTCCGCCGGTAAAGTGCCGTTCCGCGCCGCCCCGCCCAGGCGGGATACGCATCGAACGCGGAGGGAACCGGAATCGGGTCCGGGGTCTCGATCCCGGCAGGATCGAGCGTTTCCGGATCTCCGCAATCCGGCAGGAAACAGAACTCCCAGATGCCGTCCAGCACCATCTGCCGCCGCCGGGAATAACGGGGATAACTCATACTGCGCCTTTCACTCCAGAATCAATTCGCCGATTTCCGCCCGCTGTTCCGGAGCGATCGAGACATTCTCGCCGGAGATCGCCTCAAAGCGATTGCCTTTCACCACAACCCGGCCGACACCGCTGCAGCTTGAAATCCAGACCCCGTTTGCCGCGCTCTTCCGGATGCGGTTTCCCTCGATCTCGACCTCGAGTTTTCCGCGGCTGCGGCGCTTGGCGGCCGTGACGTAGAAGACCGAAACGGCGCCGGGCAGATAATTGAGTTCTCCGAACGCGCAGTTCGACAGTTCGTTCTCCGCGATCCGGATCCGCTCCGGCGGGAAAATCGCATTGACGTAAAAGATCCCGACCCCCGCCATGTACGTGTCGGAAATCCGGTTGCCGCTCACGCGGATCTGATCCCCGTAAGGAACCGCAATGCCCGATCCCTCCCGGGTCCCCTCGATCCGGTTCCCCTCGATCGCGACGAACTGCGGCAGCCGGGCAACCCCGCCGATGCTGCCGACGAAAATCGCGTGATCCCGGCTGTTCGCAATCCTGTTGTTCCGCAGAAACGTGCGGCGCATTCCGGCCAGCATGATCCCGTTCTGCCCCGCATCGGTCACCGTGCAGTTCTCAATCCGCACGGAAGAGCAGTTGTCGAACCGCAGTCCATGTCCCGTCGAACGCGCTCCGGCAATGTGTTCCGCGATAAAGCTGCGGCAGGCGACCACGTCGAGCAAAGCCCGGTTCTTCCGCAGCGGTGACTTCGCAGTCTGCTCAAAAGAAACTCCGCGTATCGAGGAATCCTGCAGTTCAATCAGCCGCAACCCCTCGTGTTCCGGACTGGTGAACACGAGTACGCTGCGCCCGGGCTCGCCGACCAGATGCACGTTTCTGCGCCGCTCGAGCAGCAGATGGTGGCGGATCACGGAAAACGGAATCCGATCCATGTCCGGAGCCGGTTCGATCCGGTACCGGCCCGCCGGAATTTTCAGAACTCCGCCCTCCGCCGGCAGCGCCGCCAGCGCGCGCCGGAACGCGGGTCCGTCATCAGCGACGCCGTCACCGACCGCGCCGAAATCGCGGACGCTCCACTCGCGCCCCGCAACCGGAAAATCCGGTGCGCTCCCCCACTCTTTCCAGTCGGGTTCGCGGCGGATCTCTCCGTAAATATCATGATACTCCTCCGCGACCGGTCCGACGGTGACGCCCGGCACCCCGGCGACGGGCTCAGTATCGGCGCGGTTGCCGGAACCGGTTCCCTCGACCGAACCGGCAAACCGCACGCTGCCGGCATCATTTCCGGCAATCACGTTTCCGGAAAGCTGCAGATTGCGGATGAATGCCGGCTCCCGGTCGGCACGCAGCGAGATGCCGCAGTTCAGATTTCCGAAACTCCGGTTGTTCACGATCCGTACGCCGTCGATCGCCACCCGGGTACTGCTCGGAGACCCGATCCCGTCGGATCCGCTCCCGGCGATGAAGTTGTCCCGGATCGTGATGTCGCGGAACGGATAGTTCAACGAAATCGCTCCCCAGTAGCGGTGACCCCCCAGACGGTTGCCGCGAATGCCGTGCAGATCCCCGCGGATGATCCGGTTGTCCGCCACGACGTGTCCGGTGTTCTGCTGCGCCGCCTCGGGACGACTCCCTTTGAAGCCGACGTCGTGAAACATGATCGCCGCCATCGCCTGCGATTCGATCCAGTTGCCCTGCACAAGGTGGTTGCGTCCGCTGATCGCAATGCCGCGCCCCCATCCCTGATTGTACACCAGCGTATTGTTCAGAAACCGGTTATTCACGGAAGTGCGCTTCATGACCAGCGCGGAGAACGAGTCGTCGTTCGAGTTTTCAATGTAGTTGTAAGCGGCGGTCATATCCTCGCAGTCGTCGAACTTGATCGCATCAGCACCGGTATTGCGCACTTCGCAATCGACGACCCAGCCCTGCCGGTTGCCGGCCCAGAAGCAGATCCCCATGCGCCCCTGGTCGCATTTCACCCGCAGAACCTGCACTCCCGTGCTGTCGCTGAACGCTGTCGCGAAAATCCCCTCGCACCAGCCGGGACTGCGCATTCCGAAACGCGGGAACTGCGAAAACCCGAGGTCACGCAGCGTCAGATCTTCGCATTTCGTGAAGTTCCAGAGATATCCCGCAAGTTTGTTCTGATTCCGCACCGCATCAAACCGGACGAAGATGATGGAGCGTTCCGCGCCGTCCCCGACGATGTGGATGTTCTTCAACCCGGTTTTCCGCCATGAATACCGCCCCTGCGGCGTCAGAGTGGGCCCCTCGAACCGATAGATCCCGGCGGGAACGTACAACACCCCTCCGCCCTGCCGGGTCAGCTCCTCCAGCGCCCGGTCGAACGCGCCGTTGACGCTCTCTTTCCCGGTGGAATCGGCGCCGAAATCCAGCACGCTGACCTGCCGCATCGCGGCGAAATTCCGGACCGGCATTTTTTCGAGTCCCGGACGACGGTAAAACTCCGCCGGAAGATTCTCCACCCCGGCCGCTCCCGCCGCGAGCCAGACACAGCAGACCAATCCGGCGAACAGTTTCCAGATCATAACTCCTCCATTCCCCACTTTGTGTTCAATAACCGACCGGCAGCGGATTCGGCAGATAATCATCTCCCGTCACGGTCCGACCCCGGTAAAAATATCCGCAGCGCGTATTCGCGCTCACCGCGTGCCCGTCGAAAAACGCCACACTTCCGAACCGCCCGTGCGGCAGACAGAACTGATCCTGAAAACTCGCCCCGCCGTCCATCGTCAGCAATGCCGGATTGATCGAATCGAACAGCATCACCGTCATGCTCAACGAAGTCGTCGGCGCATCGTTCGACTCGACCCGCAAATGCGGAGTGATCGTCTTGCCGATCTTGAAGTACCGGGCCCGTTTCTGCGCGTTCTCCGAATTCTTCCCGCCGCACCGGAACGCATACGAACGCCCCAGCTTCGTCGTCCCCGACGGCAGAATCGACGGGCAGGTCAGCACTTTGGACGGCTTGCTCTCCGGCAGATACTTCAGTTTTGAAACCAGAAATCCCCAGTATTTGTCGCTGTCGTCCACCCCGCCCAGCGAGGGATTCCAGTGATTGCCGTCCGTCGTCCGGCACGTCATCGTCCAGCTCTGATTGTCGTCACAATAACTCAGAATCGCAAGCGCACACTGCCGGATATTGGAGAGACACTTCACTTTTTTACCGGACTCCCGCGCCTGATTCAGCGCCGGCAGCAGCATCGAAGCCAATATCGCGATGATCGCAATCACCACGAGGAGCTCGATAAGCGTAAATGCCGCTTTTTTCGTTACCAGGTCGTGGGAGGCTGGGGGCGTGTCCTTTGTTTTTTCAGGCGTTGCGTAGTCTTGGGAGGCTGGGGGCGTGTCCACCGCCCCCCGCACCCCCGGCGTCCGGCAAGGTGCCTCGGTGGGGAGCATTACGTGGTCGTGGGAGGAGGCTGGGGGCGTGTCCGCCGCCCCCCGCACCCCCTGCGTCCGGCAAGGTGCCGGTGCCGCGTACGGGTCGGAGCCGGACTCGGCTGCGGTCGGCCGGTGCGGGGAGAAAGAGCCGCTTGCCGAGCGGAGACTTTGTTGCGGGACGATAACTGGCCGATTGGTTGTTTGAGGGATGGTTGGTACGGGGAGAGACGCGCTCTTACGAGCCGCTTTCTCTCCCCCGATCCCCTCTCTTGTCTGCAGAGCGGAAATACGATAGCCCTTGCGGATTTGACAAGCTTTTACCACGAGGAGGAGTTCGATCAATGTGAAACGAAGAAAATTCCGGCACGCAACACCGGTATGCACGAAACCGGTGTCGGACTGTTGCAACGGCAAACCTGACATCATTCGATCCCCTTTCCCTGAATCCATCTCTGTTATATCCACCCGTGACGAAGCAATCAAAATCCTCGAATGCACTCCAAACCGTATCCACTCACCCGCGGCCGACTGTTGGATGCGGCATAACACTATATCAGGTTTGTATAATATTATACTATATTCATATACCCATGTCAAGGGACAGAGGAAAAAAATCTGATTTTTCAAAGTTTGAACGGCAGTGAAAGTCGCAGCCACAAAGCTGCGGCCTGCAGAAAGAAGATCGTACCGAGATCACGCACATGGTAGGGGGAGGCGTCCGATCCGTCCGGCGGCAGGACTTTCTCCAGAATCGCGCCGTTCAATGCGGGATCCCCGGCTCGCGTGAACTGCATCGACAGGCAGAATCTCAACGCCCGGCGCGCCCCCTCCAGAAACTCCCGCTCCCCGCTCGCACGCCAGGCACGCAGCAGCATCACCGCAGCGGAAGCCGAACCGCTCGCGGCGTGCCCGAATGAGGTGGTGTTGAACGCCGGAGACGTATCCCGGAAGAGTCCACCGTCGAGCCGGAGCGCCCGCAGATACCAGCACGCCGAACGCAGAAAAAGCTCCCGGAACCGTTCCTCCCCGGTGGCCTCGTACACTTCCAGCATCGGATTCCCCCACCAGTAGGCGTGCCGGGGATGCAGCACTCCCTCGTCGCGGCTGCACGGCCCGTAATTCAGCCAGTTTCCGGCGGGAAACTCATCACGGACCAGCATTTCGGCCGTCCGCAGCGCGACCTCGCGAAAACCGGCATCGCCCGTGAGCTGCCACCCGGTCAGAAACACCGCGTCATCGAGCAGCGGACGCCCCTGCGCCGCCTGAATCCCGTGCACGAAACAGCGTTGGTGAATGTCGTAAAGATCGTCGAACAAACCACGTTCCGGCAGCCAGGCGGTCCGTTTCACCCAGCGGAGCGCCCTGACCGCGGCATCGGCAAAACGCTCATCCCCGGTGGCGCGGCTCAACTCAAAAAGTCCGTCAAGCGACTCGAGCACCGCGGATGTGTTCACATAATCTTTGCCCGGATGATCCTCGAATCCGAGCAGCATCCCCGCGTCCGGACCATCGGCGATCTGATTGGCCAGCAGAAACTCCGCATGAAATACCGCCCGTTCGAGCCACTCCGGCCGCCCCAGAGTTTCGGAGGCCGCAACCAGTGCTTTCACTGCCTGTCCGGTGTGCCAGACCGGACAGAATGAGTCCCACTCTTTCGTCGCGGCACGGTACTCCCCGCGGATCGCTCCGACCCAGCTCTTCAGCCGCAGCTTTGCGCCGCGTTTTCCCACGGGAGTTTCCGTTCGATTCGCAGCTGTCCCGGTCAGCCAGCCGACCGCCGCCGCGACCGCCTCGCGCAGTGGAGCGTCCGATTTCGCCGAGTCCATGCAGTTTCCCTCCGATTTCGGGTTCCGGCTCCGGCCTCACATGCCGGAGGTGGATTCCCCGGTGAACAGTTTCGGCAGCTCCGGCTGGAGCACAAGCGGTCCATCCCACGCCCCCTGCTCCTGTGTCATCCAGGAGAAAACCACTTTCAAATAGGCGCTCTGTTCCTCCGGCTCCAGGCAGGTGATTGTGGGAATCGTATAGCGGTTCGTCCCCTGCCCGTTCACGGTGCAGATGCGTACGTCCCGACCGATCCGCAAACCGTGTTCGCGGCACGCCCGGCAGGCGCCGAGCGCTCCGTTCATCGTTACGCTGAGGATTCCATCCATGCGCCGCCCCTGCCGCAAAGCCTCGTCGACCATCTCGAAAGCGTTGCGAATCGACAACGAAAACGGCCGGACATTCCGGGTGAGCAGATCCCCCGGAATCCCGGTCAGCCGCTGCCACAATCGCCACTGCATGACCCGCGCCTCCGTCGTCTCGTCCCGCGGCTGCGCACAGAGACAGTCCACCCGGTGGCAGCCCGCATCCACCAGCAGATCCAGCAGGCGATTCACGTGAATCGCCGGAAACAGATTGATCGAAAGCAGCCCGTGGCTGCTCAAATCATTTCCCAGCACCGCCAGCCGGGGATGACTCCGCAGCAGCTCCGCCACCCGCGGCGGCAGCGCCCCGACCGACGGCAGCAGAAACACCGCCGGAAACGAGTCGAGCGTATGCGGCACCACCGGATCCTCCCAGTGCACATAATCGACCGGATGCACGTTCAAATTGTGCTCGAGCGCCATCCGTTCGAGCAGATGACGCCAGGTCTGATACTCCGTCGACGACCAGGTCGGCACGAGCAATGCGATTTTCTCATTTTTCCGCCCGGCACCCGCCACGCAGACGACCCGCCGGTTCTCCTTGCGTTCCAGCACCCCCTGGCTGATCAGCAGCATGATCGCTTTCCGCGCCGTCATGCGCGACACTCCGACCTCGGCCGCGAGTTTGTTCTCCGTCGGAATCTCCTTGAGCATGTAGTCGCCATGCAGAATGCGATTCCGCAGAATGTCAGCTATTTCCAGATATTTTTCCACCGTCCCGCCCTCATGCGATTACAATCTTTGTATATAGATTATACAATATTGTATGTCCTCTGTCAAGTCAGGACGGCGAAAAAAGTGCCGATTTCACTCGAGATTCGTACCGACATCGCCGCCGGTGGAAGTGTAGCCCGCGCCGGACTCCTGCAAATACCGTTCCATCCGTTCCCGCTCGATCGCGTCGACGTCGACGACATACTCTTCGCGACGCTCCGGACGCAGTTCGGTGGTCGCCTGCCCGCTGGCGTTGTTCTCCGGATAGATCAGGTCCTCCGGGCGCACCTTGATCCGCACGTCGACCCCGCCGTTGCCGAATTCCGGATCGTGATAGAGGTTCACGCCCATGCCGACCAGAGTGTCGCGCAATTTTTTGACGTCGAGCTTCCGGGGAGTCACACCGTCCCGGATCGACAGTGCGGCGGCGGTTCCCGCGGCCTGCCCCATGTTCAGGCATTCGAGCACCAGCCGATTGCCGCTGTGCCCCATGAAATCCGCCGAAAAATCCCGCCCCGCCACCAGAAGATTGTCGATCTTCCGCGTCACCAGGCAACGGTAAGGGACCTCGCGCCAGTTGCCGGGATTGACGTAGAACTTCTGTTCCTCCCCGTCGGCGTTCCGGCGGACGATATGTTTGACGTGGCCGACTTCGAGCGGATGGTGCGCGTCAAACGCATGCATGCCGCGCATCACCGCATCATCGAAGCGGGCTCCGTTGACGAGGTCATCGCCCGTAAGCTTGTAATCGCAGAGAATCCGGCGCGACTCCCGCACGCCCAGCATCGGCGCGGTGTCGATCAGCCACGCATCGCGGAATCCCGGAATCCGTTTCCGGCAGAACTCGATGATCCACTGGCACTGCTGTCGCTGTTCCACCAGCTGGCGCGTCAGATCAAACCCGTCCAGGCAGCGGCATTTGCGACTGTGGGCATAGCAGATGAACAGCTCCTGATGACGTGGATCGCGCCCCGGCGTCTGCACGACCCAGTTCACCCGTTTGTCGATCATATACGGATATTCACCGGAGGCCACCGCCTCCTCGATCTGCTTGAGCCAGCAGGTCGACATGCGCGGAATCTTTTTATACTC
This sequence comes from uncultured Victivallis sp., assembly GCA_944389935.1. Classification (GTDB taxonomy): domain Bacteria; phylum Verrucomicrobiota; class Lentisphaeria; order Victivallales; family Victivallaceae; genus Victivallis. The sequence continues at coordinate 19,128 of CALXOE010000031.1, read as the reverse complement.
CTCCATGTCGACGTTCCCGACGTGCATCACAAGCGAAGTCGCCTGATTGTAGCCGTCCATCTCCGGGTTGCCGACCTCGTACGGGACGCCGGCGGCCGCCGCGACATCGCCGTCGCCGGAAGCGTCGATCACGCGCGCCGCCCGGATCGCCTGGATTCCTCCCTTGTTGCAGATCACGACTCCGGTGATCGTGTCGTTCTCGACGATCGAATCGATCACAGTGGTGTTGTACAGCAGTTCGACTCCCTCTTTGAGCAGCATCTGCTCGAGAATCACTTTCGTCTTTTCCGGATCGACGAACCGCCCCTTGACCGCTCCGGTCTGCTGGAGAATATGGAAGAGTTCGTACCCGATCCCCTCGATGTAACTGAACGTCAATGCGACATATCCCATGGTCACGAGTCCGCCCAGCGCCGACTGCTGTTCGACCAGCAGCGTCTTCGCTCCGTTCCGGGCCGCCGCGAGCGCCGCGCCGAACCCGGCATAGCCGCCGCCGACCACCAGAACCTCCGCCTGCCGGACGACCGGGACATCTTTCCGGGTGAACGTGATTCTCTCTTCCATATCCATCCTCCTGTGTTTTTGATGATGAGTGAGAATGCTCGTAATGAAGCTGTTTTCAACGGCGATTTTCGCCTGACAGCAAAGCGGTCAGCTGTTCCGCGGCCCGCGCCAGGCGCGCCCGGATGCGGCCGGACTCCTCCCGTTCGTACCGGAACAGCGGAAAGTTCACCCCGACAGCGATCGCGCTCCCGTTGCGGTCGAATCCGGCCGACGCCAGAAAAACCGCCTCGCCATCCGAAGTTCTGCGCTCGGCGAAGTTCTCCTCCCGGATCCGGCGCAGCTCCCGCTCCAGCTGTTCGGGCGAACGCATGCGCGGCCATTCCGACGGGGTCGGCATCCCCGCCCGCGCCAGAATCTTCCGGAACTCCGCTTCCGGAGCAAATGCCAGCAGCACCCGGCCCGTCGCGCTGCGGTAGAGGCGGTTCTCCCGGCCGTCGACCGCGCCGACTTTCACGGAATAACGCGATTCCACCTCCGCAATCCGGTGATAACACCCGCCCGAAAGCCGGGCAATCGTCACCGCCTCCCCGAATTCGCTCCCGAGCTCCTCGGCGATATGCCGGGAAAAATGAACCGCCGCCAGCTCGGCATTCCGCCGCGCCGCCAGATCGAACACCCCCGTTCCGAGCGAATACCGGCGCGTTTTCTCCTCTTTCGCCAGCAGACCGTTCTGCACGAGCTGCTTGAGCAGCAGATACAATGCGGGTTTCTTGATCCCGGAGAGCACCGTCAGCTCCTGCAGCGTGCACGGCTCGTGCTCCCCCGTCAAACGCAGCACCAGCGCCGCCTTGTCGATCACCGAACTCATCCGACCCTCCTCTCCGCCTGATATTGATATTATACCGAAACGGGCGCCGTCCGGCAAGAGCTGTTTCAAGTATTTTTTAATTTATTTTTCAATATTTAAAATAATTAAATAAAATGGGGATCTTCCTCTCTGGAATTCCCCGAAAAACGAAAAAAAAAGCGGAGGGAAAATTCCCCCCCGCTCCTTGCGGCATCATGGAAAATGTCCGAATGCGTCAGATCACGCGGACTGCGAGTTCGTAACCGTCACCTGACTCGACGGCGGCGGCACTCGTGACCGGATTCGTGAAATCCGCGAAGATCCCGCCGTCGACGATGTAGTTCACCGCGCACTTCGCGCAGACGCCGTCGAAACCGTCCGTCACCTGATCGTCGCACGGACGATTCTTCTCGTAGGTCGAGAGATAGCGGATCTGTCCAGGCACGAGATCGAACTCCCGAACGAGCAGCGCGTCCTTGCGGATGATGCCGAGATATCCTTTCCGCACCTTGCGTCCGACCACCGCGACAATGCGCGGCGTATCGAGCGAATCCTTCTCGTAATCCATCGCCAGGAGCGAAAGCGAGATCGCATCGCGCGCAGGATAGCCCATCGCGAGTTTCTCGACGATCGGATCGGTCTGAGAACCGTTCGTCGCAACCGCCCACTCGCCCGTAAGCCGGATGCAGTTGTAGGTGATGTACGGATTCTTGCGCAGATCGCCCTCGAATCCCGCCCGCGGCATGATCGAAATCTGATTGTTGTTCAACACCGCTTCCCGGTTCGGAAACGAGCGCGAGGAAACCCGGTACATCGCCGCGGCCTTGCCCGCCGGAGTCATGCCGATCGCCACAATTCTGCCTAAATACATATCACACCTGTCTGATTGAATTTGAAGTTCGTTCGCGAGCATATAACATACGGCCGGAACGCCGGAAATTCAAATTTCCCGCTCACTTTTTCAGGATCTCCGAGCCGAACGGAGGCAGTTTGACGACGCCGCTGCGGGCGGAACCGTCCGCGAGCGCCGTGTAACTTCCCTCCGGCAGCCGGACGCTGCGCTCCTCCGCCGTGTAGTTGAAGAGGAACAGAAACTCCTCTTCGCCGTTGCTGCGCAGCGTGGCGCTGATCCCGGGGTTGTCCGCCGGAATGACCGGCTCCAATCCCTCATCAGCGGCGAGCTTCCCGAGAAACTCCGAGAGGAACTCCTCCCCGGTGCGCGCGGCGATGTAGTACGCTTTCCCCGCGCCGAAACGATTGACCGTCACGGCGGGATTTCCGCTGTAAAGCGGGTCGACGACGTAGGTTGCGAGAGATTCCGCCCCGCGCAGATGAATGCGCTCGGCATATCCGGACACGTCAAATTCGCGTCCCTCGTAACAGATCGACTGGCGATCGAACGCGGGAATTCCGCCGATCTCCTCGTTCCAGATGCCGAAGAGCTCCATGAGCCCGTCCCCGGGCCAACCGCCGAGGAAACAGTTCGTGTCGCGATCCTCATAGCCGGAGAAATAACTCATCACCACGGTTCCGCCCGCCGCGACAAACGCTTTGAGCCGTTCCGCCACGCCGGGCTTGAGCATCAACATCATCGGGCAGATCAGCAGCCGGTATTTCGAGAAATCCGACAACGATTCGATCACATCCAGCGGGATGTTCTTCGTCCAGAGCGCGCGATAGAAAGTCTGAACCGTTTCCGTGTACTTCTTCTCCTCCAGGCTGCCGGGGCCGGAACTGGTCTGGAACGCCCAGAGACACTCCCAATCCCAGACGACCGCCGCCTGAGCCGGATAAGCGCTCCCGCAGATCCCGCCGCATTTGCGGTAGAGCGCGCCGAGCTCGGCGACATCGCGGAACACCCTGGTCTCCTCCGTCCCGACGTGATCGACGACGGCGCCGTGGAATTTCTCGAGGTTGCCGCGGCTCTTCCGCCACTGGAAGTAGAGGGTTCCGTCGGCGCCGTGACCGATCGCGGTGAGCTCCTCGAGTTTGTGCTGATTCGGCCGCTTCAGCCGATGACCCGGCTGCCAGTTCGTCGCGCTCGGAGCGGACTCCATGATGAGAAACGGCTTGCCGTTCTTCATCGAACGGTGCATATCGTGCCGCATCGAACATTCGGCGAGAATCTTGCGGACATCCGGCTCGATTCCCCAGCCGGGATAGACGTCGTCGGAGATGAAGTCACACACCTCCGCCACTCGCCAGTAGTCGAGCCCGTCGAAAAATCCCATCATGTTCGTCGTCACCGGAACGTCCGGCGCACAGGCACGCAGCGCGTCGACCTCAAACTTCATGAACTCACAGCACTGAACGGTATTGAACCGCTTCCAGTCGAACGAGTTCCCCTCGGAACACCCCCACGGCGTGATTTCGGCCCAGTCGGTGTGGATGTGACTCCAGAACGTATTCCACCACGCGCGGTTCAGATTCTCCAGCGTGCCGTACCGTTCGCGCAGCCAGCTGCGGAAACGGTCGATGCACAGATCACAGTAGCAGCTGCCGCTGTATTCGTTCGAGAGGTGCCAGCCGGAAAGAGCCGGATGGTTCGCATACCGTTTCGCGAGTTTCGAGTTGATCTCACGCACTTTCGCACGGTAGAACGGCGAACTCCAGCAGTGGTTGTGACGCCAGGAGTAAGGTTGCCGCAATCCGTTTTCATCGACACGGCAGACCTCGGGATGCGCGGTCGCGAGCCAGGCGGGTTTCGCTCCGCTCGGCGTCGCGAGAATCACATGAAAGTTGTGCTCGGCCATGCGGTCCATGATCCGATCGAGCCAGTCGAAACGGTATTTCCCCGGCGCGGGCTCCAGCGCGGTCCAGCTGAAAATACCGACCGAAAAGGTGTTGCAGCCGGACTTCTCCATCAGCTCGAAATCCCGGTCGATGATCTCCGGGGTTTCAAGCCATTGATCCGGATTGTAGTCGCCCCCGTGCAGAATCTCCGCCGCATTGCGGATGATCGGCCCGAATTTTTCCATGATCCCATCTCCTTGGTATCGTTTTCAGGTGTATTGGCCCGTAACGTACCACGCTTTTCCGCGAAATGAAATAGGCTCTTTGGGAAAAATTCTGTGTTTTCCGGGAAACAAGCGGAAAAAGACGGAGGAACTCACAACTGCTCGGCGAGGCGCCGCATCGCGTCATACTGCGACTCGATCGACTTCACGAGCGCGAGCTGCGTCCGGCAGCGGTCGAGATTGTGACCCGGACGGTGAATGCGGAAATAGACGTCCCCCTCGAGGTAGTCGGTCAGGAACCGGATTCCGATCTCAAGCGTAATGAGTTTCCCGGAGAACGGCAGCAGCGACTTCTCCAGCGGCGAGAGGAAATTCCCCGCCCCCGCGAGGTAACCCCGCAGCAGCGCCTCGTACATGGGGAACCGCATCGTGACCAGCGAAAGATCGCGCTCATCCTCGGCCGCCGGGCTCGTTCCGGTCCGGACCATGTCCCCGAAATCGTAGTGCGGGAGTCCGGGCATGACCGTGTCGAGGTCGATAACGCAGCAGCCGGTTCCGGTCAGGTCGTCGATGAGGACGTTGTTGAGTTTCGTATCGTTGTGGGTGGTCCGTTCGCGGATCTCGCCCGCGGCCTGAAGATCGAGCAGAGTCGAACACTCCGAAGCGCGGGCACGGATGAAATCAAGCTCGGCGGAGACCTCCGCAAGCCGTCCCGCCCGGTTCTCTTTCACGGCGTTCTCAAGCGCGGCGAGGCGCGAAACCGTGTTGTGAAACTCCGGAATCGTCTCATTCAGCCGTCCGTCGAGATCCGCGAGATCGGACTGAAACCCGCCGAACGCCGCGGCCGCCTCATACGCCTGCTTCTCCGTCTCGAGAATATCGTAGGTGCGGGCGTTCTCGACAAAGACGTAGCAGCGGAAGAAGTTCCCCGCCGCGTCGCGCACGAACGGGCGTCCGTCTTTCGCCGGAACGAGTTCGAGCGTCCGGCGGCGGGTCGCGGGATTCGTCTTGCGTTCGCGCCGGAGTTTCCCGCGGATGTGCGAAGTCACGCGCTCGAAGTTCTCCATGAGCTGTTCCGGCTGCCGGAAGACATTCGTATTGATCCGCTGCACGATGTAGCGCACGAGCGTTCCGCCCTGATCGCAGGTCACGGCGTTGGTGTCGTTGATATGCCCGGTGCCGAACGGCATGCCGATCACGTAGTCGCCCCGGAGCGCGAAATTCGCGCAAACCTCCCGCAGATCGTAATTCATCGAAAAATCCTTTCCGTTATTTCGTTTTCAAACAATATAAACCGGAGAGGGCATTTGCAAAATGGAAATTTTCACATCTCCTATGGATTTTTCCGCATTCAAAGGATATAGTAGGAAAAAGGAGGCAACCATGTTCACGGCGTTTGAGCTGTTTCTGAGCGATGAAGTGCAGTCGCTGATCGATCACTTTGCGGCGGTGCTCGATCTGCGCGTGACCTTTTTTTCGGCGGACGGGCGGGAACTGCGCCGCGGCCGCCACATGCGCAACAGCGACTACTGCGCGATGGTTCAGCAGGAGATCGGCACGCTGAAAGAGTGTCTCTCGATGGATACGGCAAAACGGGCCGAGGCGGTCGCGAAGCGGGGCATTATCGACTACCGCTGCCATGCGGGATTGCGCGAGGCGATCGCACCGGTGTTCATCCATGACAAGCTCGCGGGCTTCCTGATGATCGGCCAGTTCCGGACCGGCAGCGAAGTCCCCGGCTGCATGCTGAGCCGCTGCACGAGCGCCGAACAGCGCGAACGACTCGAAAAGGCGTTTCATGAACTGCCGGAATTCAATGCCGAAAAACTCGAAGACATGCTCGGTCTCTTCAAGATGCTGATCGACTATATCGTCGTGCGCGAACTGGCCGTGCTCCAGGGCGACCGGCTCCGACATGAGATCGACCGCTATCTGGAACTTCACTGCACCGAGGAGATCCGGCTGCCGGAAATGGCGCGCAAACTCGGGCGCAGCGTCTCGACCATCTCGCAGTTTCTGCGCCGCAACTACCAGACGAGTTTCAAGGAGCTGCTCATCGAGCGCCGGCTCGAAAAGGCCGAGGAGTTCTGGCGCGCGAACCCGGAAGCGACCGTCGGCGAGGCTGCGTTCGCGGCGGGCTTCACCGATCAATTCTATTTTTCGCGCGTGTTCCGCAAGCGGCGCGGAATTCCGCCCGGCGAGTATCGCGACCGCAAACGCCGGGGGTCTCTCCCCGACAAACGCGACAATTAGGCCCGAACTTTGCTGATGTCGTCCGCGTCGCAGAAGATCATCGCGAGGCGGTCGAGACCCATCGCACAGCCGGAACTCGCCGGCAGTCCGCGCTCGAGCGCGGCGAAGAACTCCACAGGCTCCGGATATGCGTGCATGCCGGCCTCGGCACGGAACTTCAGCGCCGCCCGGAACCGCGCTTTCTGCTCGGCGGCATCGGTGAGTTCCCCGAAAGCGTTCGCCAGTTCAATCCCCTCGATGTAGAGCTCCCAGCGCTCCGCCACCGCCGGATTCGAGGCCTTGAGCTGCGCAAGCGAGGCGCGGTTCGCCGGATAGTCGCAGAGAAACGTGAGTTTTCCGCGTCCGAGTTCCGGTTCGATCTTCGTGACCATGAGTTCGTCGAAACGATCCGCGGCATCGGCTTCGGCCGCCGTGCACCCCGCATGACGCCGGAACGCCTCGTCGACCGTGACGAATTCATAACTCCCCAGATCAACGGGGTTGCCGCCATACTCGATCCGGGTGGAGCCGAGCACCTGTTCCGCCGCGCGGCGGACAAAATCCGCAGTGAAAACCGCCTGTTCGCGGTACGCCATGCCGCGGCAGTAGAATTCGAGCATTGTGAACTCCTCGCGGTGTTTCCGCCCGAACTCGTTCGCCCGGAAACAGGCGCCGATCTGGAAGATCTTCTCCATGCCGTCGGCCAGCAGAACTTTCATCGCCAGTTCGGGACTGGTTCGCAGAAAATCCCCCTCGGCACGCACCGACTCGATGTACTCCTCCGGCGCGGGCGCGTGGATCTTCACCGGGGTCTCGACCTCGATGTAACCGGCGTCGTAGAAGAAAGCCCGGATCGCCCGGAAGAGCTCCGAACGAAGTTTCAAATTCCGCAGTTTTTCCGCATCCATAAATCCGCCTCCCCTGCCGTCACTTCCGGTTTCGCCGGAAACAATCCGTATACGGCTTCGCGGCGGGGGCGGGAGTCACCCACTCCCAGCCGTTCTTCTCGGCCTCGTCGATGAACCGCTTCGGATTCTCCACATCGAACGCGCGCAGAAAAATCCGCGCACCGTAACGGCGCTGAAATTCCAGAACCGGTTCGACCGTCCCGGCAGCGGAACGCGGAACCGCAACCGTGTAACTCACGTCCGCAAGCGGCAGCGGTCGAAACTCCCGGAAATCCTCCACCTCTCCAAACGGCGCGGGTGCGGCGAAGAGCGGCAGATTCTCCGCCCGGGCGCGCACGGTTTCCGCCCGTTCCAATGTGTCCGGGGCCGCGCCGAGGTCGATTCCGGCCAGTGCCGGATGCGCCTTGACCTGCTCGGCAATCACCGCCAGAGAAGCCGTCGACAGCGCCGAACAGTCGAGCAGCACCGGAACGCCCGCCGCCAGCGCCGCATCGAGTTGCTCAAGCGGCTTCTCCCCCGGCGCGAAACGCAGCAGATTCGCACCGGACTCCACGGCCTGCTGCACCGCGTCAGCTGAAAACGGCTCCGGCAGTGTGCAGCCGCGCCGCAACGACGGCCCGGTGACCCGCGCGGAGTATTCCGACTTGAAATTCTCCGGCAGAGTCCATTCGGCACATTCGATGTTCGCAAGCCGGTTGAACGCCTCGCGGACACGGGGCGCGCCGAGCGGATCTTCCGGAGAACCGGCCAACGCCCGTTTCAGAAGTTCGCTCCCGGGCAGCAGAAAGACAAATTCGCCGACCTCCCCGTAAACATCTCCGTCATAGAGAAAAAGGTGCGCCTCCCCGACCGGATACTCGATGAGAAACTCCCGACCGTCCCCGGCGGTGACGAACTCCCGATGCAGCAGCGGCACAACCGCGTCAGCGGCGGAGAAGAACCGCCACGGCCGTGCCCCCGGCTTCACGAGCCGCAGAACCGGACAGGATTCCGTCGAACGCCGGAGCGCCTCCCGCTCCTGAGCTCCGACGGGCGTACAGTGAAACCGCGTTTCGCCGGCCATTGAGACAACGGCGGCACAGGCGGCGGACAACAGCAGCAGCAGCGGGATCTTCATGGTCGACCATTTTCCTTTCTTCTTTTCGCTTAAGATAGCGTTCCGGGAGCGGAAAAGCAAGCATTTCCCCTCGAAAAATCTGCAGCGGGACCGGGATTAACAGTTGTAATTCCGCCAAAAACGATTATACTATTCCGAAACGGAGACGCAACAGGAGAGAAATGACGCAGGACGACGCAACACAACCGCCGGGAACCACACCCGCCGCCCCTCCCGACGCCACCCTTGTGCTCTCCTCCCGAATCGGAGCGGAGGACGCGGAATCCGCCGCAGAGCAGATCGAGCAGATCGACGCCCCGGAATTCGCGCGGAGATTTGAGTTTATCTGCAACTTCGCCTCCGGCGGCATGGGCCGGATCAGCAAGGCGCGCGACATCGTCTTCAACCGCGTCGTCGCGGTGAAATCCCTGAAAGAGCCGTTCAACCGCGATCCGCATGCGATCCGGGCATTCATCGAGGAGTGCCGTTTGAACGCCAGGCTCGACCACCCGTCGATCGTCCCGATTTACGCGATGGGGCGCGGACGCGACGGCAACTGGGAGGCGGTCATGAAACTCATCAACGGCGCATCGCTCACGACACTGATCCGGTCGGCACGCGCCGCGGAGGAGAAAAGAGTTCTCCCGTTCCGGCAGCGGCGCGCGGCGGTCATCTCCCGGCTCGAATATTTTCTGAAAGCGTGCGAGGTGATCGAATACTGCCACAGCCTGAAGATCGTCCACGGCGACATCAAGCCGGACAACATCCTGACCGGCCAGTTCGGGGAAGTCTATGTCATGGACTGGGGATGCGCCCGGCCGTTCGGCGTCACGCCGGAACGACTCAGCGGCACGCCGAACTACCTGCCGCCGGAGTTCCTGCGCGACCGGAAAGTGACGCCGCAGGTGGATGTATTTTCTCTCGGCATGCTGCTCTTTGAGCTGGTCACGCTCCGGCGCGGCTGGAACGGAAGTGCTCCGGCAAAGGAGGAGGCCGCCGGCGAAGCCACCCGCTGCGACGTGCGCGATCCCGCGGCTTTCCGCCGCTATCCCGGCAACGGGAAGATCAGCCGGCAGCTGGAGGCGATCATCCGCAAGGCGGTCCATCCCGACCCCGCCCGGCGCTATGCGACGGTCCATGAACTCTCCGCCGACGTGCGCAGCTGCATCTACGATGAAGAGGTGAAAGCCGCCCCCGACAATTTCGTGCGCAAACTTTTCCGGATTCTCTACCGGCACCGCACAACGACGGTTCTCGTCTCCGCGGGGATTGTGCTGTTCTTCTGCGGCTGGCTGTTTCTCCTCTACTTTCACGCGAATCTCCGCGAACAGGAGCGGACCCGCGACCTCATGCAGCGGCTGAAGTTCCAGTCCTACAACGACGGGATCGGAATCGCGGTGGAAAAGAATTTTCTGCTTGCGCAGGCGCAGCTGCTTTTGTTCGCGGACAATCTGATCGAGGACATGCAGGAGCCGAAAGAGCGGGACAGCCGCTTCATCGACAACGAACAGTATCTCGACCCGGCGACCTCACCGCCGGGGATGACCGTTTCGGAACTTTATCCGCATCCGGTCAACCTCGACTACATGGTCCGGATCAAGCCGGAGACGCCCGGTGACTCGCAGCAGGAACTCCCCGGCGCGAAGCAGTACGTCGACATCTGCCGGAAGATCCTCTGCTACAACCTGAGCAGCCATGACGTGAACGAAAACCGTTCGGCGGCCGACGAACTGCTCAGCGGCCGCCGTCCGATCCTGCGGCTCTTCGTGCGCTGGGCGAACCAGGTGTTTTACAGTTACCCGGGCACCCGGGAAGAGCTCGGGGCGGAAGCATTCCGGCAACGCTGGCGGAAACTCGGAGACTTCGGCAGAGGCCGGAAGATCGTCTGGTCGGAACCATATCCCGGAGAGGACGGGAAACTGCATGTGAACTGTCGCTACCCGATGTACGACCGCGCGGGAAAATTTCTCGGCGTCGCCGGGCTGGAACTGCGTCTCGACCAGCTCTTTGAACCGGTTGTGCGCGGCTATGTGCTCGACCCGATTCATGAGTTCTACTACGTCGACGAACGCGGCACGATCGTGACGGTCCTCGACGACCGCCTCGTCATTCTGAAAGAGGGAGAAACACTTCCGGGGAAAATCCCCGCTTCCGAAGTGATCGCTATTGCGGAAAAACTCAAGCAGAGCGGCCGTCCGCAGCTGGAAGCCGCTGTCGGAAAAATGAACTATTTCGTCTCCGGCGCTCCGATCGCCACGACGCGCGGCATGCTTGTGCAGTTGATCGAGACCGGCGTCATGGCGACCCATCATCACCGGGATTGATCGGCCCGCAGGCTTGAAAACCGCTGCCTTTTGTGGTAAAGTAATAAGCTGGAAGACGATCTATTCATGTTCAGCAGAGAGGGGGGCATGAGACAATGAGCGAAACTCCATACAATATCGCCTGGAACATCATCAACCGCCTGTCGGCCGCCGATCCGGCGGAACTGTTCCGGAAACTCGCCTCCGATGCGGCGAAACTCGAACCGCTCCGCAAGCTGGGGCTGACCTCCAGCGCGATCCTCGACCTGATCTGGGAGCGGGAGAATCAGAGTCCGACCACGATCGGCTGCGGTCTGATTCTGCCGCACGCCCGGATTCCGCAGCTCGAATCGCTCTGCGCGGTCTGTGCGGTGCTGGAGAATCCCCTCGACTGCGAGACCCCCGACGACATCCCGGTGGTATTCGGCTGCATGCTGCTGATCCCGGAAGAGCGGCCGATGGAGGGACTCCGTTTCATGGCCGATATCGCGGCGGTCATGCACAATCCCGCCCGGCGCGACCGGCTGCGCAGCTGCGACTCGACGGAAGAGATGCTGCGGCTGTTCCGGGAGGTCCGGCGGCAGCGGCCGCCCGCGGTCATCGCTTCCGATATCATGGCACCGCCGCGCCTCACGCTGCCGCCGGAGATGCCGCTGCAGGAGGCGACCCGCATGATGGCCGACATCCGCGCGGCGGTGGTGCCGGTGCTCGACGGGGAGACGCTTGTCGGGGAGGTCATCGCGGACGACCTCTTCAAGCTCGGGATTCCGGAGTTTTTTTCGCAGCTCAAAAGCGTCGGCTTCATCCGGTATTTCGATCCGTTCGAGGAGTATTTTTCGGTGGAGGCCGCGTCGAAAGTGTCGGACGTCATGAACAAAGCGTTCCGCACGTTTCCGGAAGATGCGACGCTGATTGAGATCGTCTTTGCGATTTCGGTTCTGAAATGTCCGCTCGTCTATATCGTCGGGGAACGCAACAAGCTGCTCGGGGTCATCGACCGCACGCTGCTTCTGAAACGAATCATCCATCTCTGAGGAGTCTGACATGTTTCTCTCATCGGCAATGATAACCGGAGCGGTCGAAGCCGCGAACGGCACCGGAAACGGCACCGACATGTGGCTGGGGATCGCGATCTTCGTCTTCGCCTACATTCTCATCGCCTCGGAAAAGATCGACAAGACGATCGCCTCCATCCTCGGAGCGGGACTCATGGTCGCGGTCGGCGTCGCCGGATTCACCGAGATGCTCGGGAAAATCGATCTGAACGTACTCGGACTTCTCATCGGCATGATGGTGATGGTCAACATCATGGCGACCACCGGAGTCTTCGAGTATCTCGCCGTCACGATCGCCCGGCAGACACGCGGGAACGGCGCGCTGGTCGTACTCGAATTTCTCTGTGCGACCGCGTTCATTTCGGCATTCATGGACAACGTCACGACGGTGATTCTGATGGCTCCGGTGACGATTCTCATCACGCAGCTTCTGCGGCTGCCGACGGCGCCGATTCTGATTCTCGAGGCGATCTTCTCGAACATCGGAGGGACCGCCACGCTGATCGGCGACCCGCCGAACATCCTCATCGGCGCGAGCTGCGGACTTTCGTTCAACGATTTTCTGCTGAATCTGACGCCGGTGGTGATTCTCATTGCGGCGGCAAGTCTCGCGGTCGTGCTCTTCCAGATGCGCAAGAGCCTCCGGACCGCTCCGGGCGCCGTCGCCCAGGTCCGGATGACGGAACCGAAGCTCGCGATTCTCGATCCGGTGCGGCTCTCACGTTCGCTCTGGGTCTTTGCGATCGTGCTGATCGGATTCTTCACAGGCCGCGTGACCGGACTCGAGCCGGGACTCATCGCGATCTGCGGTTCGTTCGTCATGGCGCTGGTCTGCAGAATCGAACTCTCCCGGATGCTCGAAAAAGTCGAGTGGAACACGATCCTCTTCTTCTGCGGGCTCTTCATGATGGTCGGGGCACTCGAGATCGACGGCGTATTCGAGAAACTCGGAACGGAAATGATCGGCCTCACCCGCGGCAATTTCGCATTGACGATGATGATGATCCTCTGGGGGAGCGCCCTCCTGTCGGCAGTGATCGACAACATTCCGCTGGTCATCTCGATGATTCCGCTCATCACTTCGATCATCCCGGAACTGGCTGAGAAAACCGGAATGAGTCCGGATCAGGTCCGCGAACCGCTCTTCTGGGCACTCGCCCTCGGCGCCTGCCTCGGCGGCAACGGCACGCTCATCGGAGCGTCAGCGAATGTGGTCGTCAGCCAGATCGCGCGTCGCAACCGCTATCCCGTCAACTTCCGGCAGTTCACGAAATACGGATTTCCGCTGATGATCCTGTCGGTCGCGATCAGTTCGGTTTATCTCTATTTTCGTTACATCTATTGAAAGGACATCGGAATTCGTTTCGCCATGCACACATTTTTTACGGAAACCTTTTTCACGCCCGGAACGCACGCGCAGCTGAGTGCCCGCGAACGCGATCATCTGTTTAAAACCCTGCGGGCACGCCCCGGCGACGAGGTCGAACTGCTCGACGGATGCGGCGGGCGCATGACCGGAATCGTCCGCGAGGGACGTGTCGTTGAAATCCTCTCCGCGACCCGGGAGCCGGAACCGGAGAAGAAGCTCCATCTCTGCTGCGCCGTGCCGCGCCGCGCCAAATTCGACGTGCTGCTCAAACAGGCCGCGGAACTCGGCGTCTGGTCGATCCGGCTCATCGAATGTGAACGGTCCGTCGCCAAACCCGAGGGCAGCGACCGCTGGCAGACGCTGCTGCAGGAGGGGTGCAAACAGTCGAAAAATCCGTTCCTGCCCCGCATTGCCGCGCCAGAGCCGCTCGCGGCGCTGCTCGAAGAGCTTAAGACCGGAGAGATCCGCGGCTTCTTCGGGGCGATCCGTTCCGCCGCAGCCCCGGCCGCCGTCGACGGCACAGCGCAGGAGTTCGCCTGGCTGGTCGGTCCGGAGGGAGGCTTCACTCCGGCGGAAGAGAGTGCCATGCACGCCGCGGGCGTCCGCGGGCTGAATCTCGGTCCATACGTGCTCCGGCTCGAAACCGCCGCCGTCTGCGGGCTGGCGGTGCTGCGGCAGAAAATGGAGGAGGTGCAACCATGAGAGTCACGGCAGTCACAGGAATGCTCCTCGCCGCACTGCTGTTCGTCACGGCGGGCGGCTGCGGACAGAACGACCCGAAAAAACATCCGCTCTACCTCAAGGGAATTCAACTGCGCGACGATGGGGATTCGCAGGCCGCGGAGACCTATCTGAAGCGCTACCTCGAAAAGGTCCCCGAGTCTCCGCACGGCCACCTTGCGCTTGCGAGTCTTTACGATGAAACGCTGAACAATCCGGCAGCGGCGCTCTACCATTATGACGAATATCTGCGTCTCGCGCCGGAGGACGATCAGGACCGTTCGACCGTCGAACACTACCGGATGCTGACCCGGACGAAACTTCTGAAACAACTCTCCGGCGAACCGCTGCCGGAACTCCCGGCTGCGGCCCTCGCCGCCGAAAACCGTCAGCTCCGCAAAACCATCGAACAGCTCCGGCGCTATATCGCGAACCAGAGCCGGCGACTGGCACAACTTCAGAACCAGCCGGTTCGGGAGATGCCGCCGGATCGATCGGCGACCGCAACCGGAGGAAACCGGCTCTACACGGTGCAGAAAGGAGATACGCCCGGCAGCATCGCACGCAAATTCTACGGCTCCGCCTCAAAGTATCCGAGGATCATGGAAGCGAACCATCTGACCGGGAACGGCAATCTCCAGGTCGGCCAGAAGCTCGTCATTCCTCCGGCCGAACCGTAATGAGCTGCCGGCGCTCCCTCCGTCAGAGCTTCTGGAAAAAGGCGTCGATCTTATCGAAAGGGATCTTTTCAAAATTGTCGTAAAGATCCACATGCGAAGCCCCGGGGACGATGAAGAGTTCCTTGTTGTCCCCCGTCAGCTTCCGGAATGCATCCTCGCTGAAGTAGCGGGAATGCGCCTTTTCGCCATGAATCAGGAGACAAGCAGAGCGGATTTCGCCGCTGTACGTAAGCAGCGGCGCATTGAGAAACGCCAGTGCCGAAGTTTTGTTCCATCCCTGATTCGAGTTCAACGAACGGGGATGGTAGCCGCGCGGCGTCTTGTAATAGGCGAAATAATCCCTGACGAACTGCGGAGCATCGTCCGGCAGGACGTCCGGCACACCTCCGGCGGTCTCGTATGTCCCTTTTTCTGCATCGATCAGACGCTGCGCGTTGAGCTGCCGGCGCAGTTCGTAACGTCCGTCGGCATCCATGGAGTCGAAATAGCCGTTGGCCGTGACCCGGCTCATATCGTACATGGTGACCGCGACGGTCCCCCTGATGCGAGGATCGTTCGCGGCGGCGTTGAGCGCGAGGCCGCCCCAGCCGCAGATTCCGAGGATGCCGATCCGGTCGGGATTCACGAAAGGCAGCAGTGACAGGCAGTCGACCGCGGCGGAGAAATCTTCCGTATTGATGTCCGGCGAGGCGACGTAACGGGGTTCGCCCGAACTCTCCCCCGTATACGACGGATCAAACGCGAGCGCGACAAACCCGCGTACCGCCAATTCCTGCGCATAGAGACCGGAAGATTGTTCTTTGACCGCGCCGAACGGCCCGCAGACCGCGACGGCCGGATACCGTTTCTCCGGTTCAAATCCCCGGGGCAGATAAAGATGTCCGGCCAGTTCAATGCCGAACCGATTCTGAAAACGGATCTCTTGCGCCTGAATCTCCGGATTGATCCGGAAAATGCGGGTGTCGTTTGCAATGTGATTCATATGGACTCCTCCTTTTTTCTGCAGATTGTCCGTCCCGGCCACTCCGGCGACGACGAGCAGAGCAAATGCAGCTGCTGTGAAAAGAAACTTGTTCATTTGAACGCTCCTCCGTGGTTTCATGGTTGTGTTCTCCGACCGGGCATCCCTCTCAAATACGTTTCCCCATCTCAAAGGCCTCCCGATATGCCGGGGTCTCTTTCACCTCGCCACGATCCATGACACCGAGGCCGAACACGATCCCCTTTTCCCGGGAGTTTTCCAGACAATCCTCCGTGAAGCCGCGCAGACTCTCGAGAGTCCGATTCATCGCGGCCCGGCTCGTGTCCGCCGCCGTCAGAATGAAGTAGAACTCCTTGTTTGAAATCGCCGTGTAACGCGGACAGCTGCGATCGATCAGGGTTTTGAGCTGGGCGCACATCGTATAGAAGTAGACCGGCGTCGCCAGAACGATGACATCCGCCCCCACCATTTTTTCGAGGATTTCCGCGACGTCGTCTTTCTGCACGCAGGGACGGGTTGCATTGGCACAGGCGCCACAGCCGGTGCAGTAATGGATCGTTTTATCCGCGAGAAAAATCTTCTCCGCCCGATGTCCGGCCTCGATCGCACCTTTCATGAACTGATCGCAAAGCAGATCGGAATTTCCGTTTCTCCGCGGACTCGAGGAGATCACCAGAACTTTTTTCATTTCGCACTTCTCCTTTTGCTTTCCTTACCGGATCGTATAACCGCCATCAACGGCGATACCCTGGCCGACGATGAAACTTGCGGCCGGACTGCAGAGCCACAGTACGGTAGAAGCGACCTCATCCGGATGGCCGAAACGACCGATCGGCTCGGCAACACCCTTGATGGCTCCGGTCGCGACCATCTTTTCCACCATCGGAGTCTCGATCGTTGCGGGGCAGACCGCGTTGATCCGGATTCCGCGGGAGGCATATTCCAGCGCCGAGCACTTCGTCATGCCGAGGACCGCATGCTTGGATGCGTGATAAGCCACCCGCCCCGGCAGCCCGATCAAACCTCCGATCGAGGAACAGTTGACGATCGCATATCCCCCGCCCCCCTGCCGGAGCATCTGACGCAACTCGTATTTCATGCAGAGAAACATGCTCCGGAGATTGATGTTGATGACCCGGTCGAATTCGGAACTCGCAAGTTCGGCCGTCTCCACATCATCACTCATGATTCCGGCGTTGTTGTAGGCGCAGTCCAGTCTGCCGAATGTGTCGGCGGTGAATCGAATCATATTTTCCACCTGTTTCTCATCGGTCACATCGCAGACGACGTATGCCGCGCTGCACCCCTCTTTCTTCAGAGATTCCGTGATCTCACGGAGCAGATTTTCCCGACGGCCCGCCAGTACGACAGACGCACCGGCCCGGGCGAACATCTCCGCAGTGGCCTTTCCGATCCCGCTTGTGGCTCCGGCGACCAGAGCAACTTTCCCCGTCATTTCCATGTCCATTTTCATTTTCCTCCTGCAATTTATTCTGATTTTTCCACCGACTTCATCGAATCGATCAGAAAGTCGAGGGAATCGATCCTTTTCTGAGCGGCGTGCAACTGTTCCAGAAGAGACTGCCGGTGTCTCAGAAGCAGTCGATATTGCTCCTGAGACCTGCCGGCCGCCTGAAACCGGAAAAACCGTTCCACAACCGTCGCATCACACCCCGCGTCGCTCAAATTCCGACGTAATAGAAATTCCACCCCGGAATCCAACTCCATCACCTCCCTGCGCTTTTCAATATAGTGGCTTCCTGTCAAATAGCAAATACTTATTTATTATGTCATGATATGCTTGAAAATCATATCAGATTCTGCTATTTTATCATACAACCCAGGAGAAGATTATGGAACTCAGAGTATTGCGGTACTTTCTCGGGGTCGCGCGCGAGGGAAGCATGACGGGTGCGGCGAAAACCCTCCATGTCACCCAGCCGACTTTGTCGCGGCAGCTGCAGGACCTGGAAGAGGAACTCGGACAGCAGCTTTTCATTCGCGGCAGCCACTCCCTGACTCTGACGCCGGAGGGCGTACTGCTGCGCAAACGGGCGGAGGAGATTCTCGAAATGGTCCAGAAGACCGAGTCGGAATTCAGTTCGATGGGCAACACGGTTGCCGGAGATGTCCACATCGGAGGAGGCGAAACCGAAGCCATGCGGCAGATCGCGTCTCTGATCCGGGAGATTCAGGAGGATTACCCGGAAACCCGGTTCCACATTTTCAGCGGCAATGCGGAGGATGTGACCGAACGGCTTGACAAAGGCATCCTCGACTTCGGAATCCTGATTCAGCCGGTCGACATCATGAAATACAACAGCATCAGACTGCCGGACAAAGTCGTATGGGGCGTCATCATGCGGAAAAACACTCCTCTGGCGGCCAAAAGGTCGATTACGCGCCGGGATCTGTCCGGGCTTCCGCTCATTTGTTCCCGCCAGGCCATCCGGCATCTGCCGCAGAAAAACGAATACTCGGAGTGGTTTGAAGAGGCCGTCCGCGAAATGAACATCGTCGCGACCTACAACCTGATCTACAATGCGGCGCTGATGGTCGAAGAGGGCGTCGGTTACGCCATCGCGCTCGACCGGCTGATCAATGTGACCCGCCACAACGGACTCTGTTTTCGTCCGCTCGAACCGCGCGTGGAATCCGGCATGAACCTCGTCTGGAAAAAATACCAGGTTTTTTCCGCCGCCGCGGAGCTTTTTCTGGAACGGGTCCGGCAGCGATTCCGCGTTCCGGAATCACAATTCAACCCCGGGCGCAATCCCGCACCGGAGCATTGAATCCGGGAACAGACATTTCCCCGCAAATGTGAAGTCGTCCGTCTAGAACTGCTTGAAAACCGGCAGAAAGCGATATAAAGTAAACAATCGACAGATTGCACCAGGCTGCGCCTGCAATCCGCACGCGCCCGGGAATCGATGTACGCGGAGACCTCAAACGAAAAGAGAGAGGGAGTCACCTTTATGAAGCTCAT
This sequence comes from uncultured Victivallis sp., assembly GCA_944389935.1. Taxonomy (GTDB): domain Bacteria; phylum Verrucomicrobiota; class Lentisphaeria; order Victivallales; family Victivallaceae; genus Victivallis. The sequence goes on along the minus strand of CALXOE010000031.1, from coordinate 489 downwards.
GAGATTCATCGCCTTTCTGCTGCTGGCAGGAGTTACCCTCACTGCCGCGGCCGGCAAGCCGGAACCGGTTGAAACCCTGCGCCGTGACACACTCGCGAAAATGCGTGCATTTGTCGAATCCCGGCCGCAATCCCCGGCCTTGGAACAGGCCGAACGCATCCTCGCACAGGAGGCGGCCGACCCGGATCCGAACCGCTGGATCGGCGACACCATCCGCTTCGGCAGAAGCGTACTCCGGGAAAATCCTCCTCAAAGCAACCGGGACGAGATCCGCCAAGCGGCGCTGCAGATTCTCGACATTCCGCTGAGCGTGGAGGACACCGATCCAGCCGCGCCGGCCGGGTTCGGGCAGGCCTGGCGCGAAACGATCAACTCGATCTACCAGCCGGTCAGCGACGAAATGCTCGATGAGATCCTGAAAACCCGGGTTGCGTCAGGCGTTCGGATCTGGAAAGTTTACAACATGGGCTTCATCGTGAAAACGCCGAA
>CALXOE010000030.1 GCA_944389935.1 uncultured Victivallis sp. | reverse complement strand
TCTACAAGGAGGGTGAGAACTATGATTCGATGGTGGAACTGGCCTCCCGGATGCTGGATGCGGTGTCGGCGAACTGGTCGGACTGTTACACGGTCAAGGCTGTCGCACGGGCATTCAAAGTCGAAGTTCCCGGACTGGACTGCTCTCTGATCGGAGAGTGGGACTGCGTCGTTCAGGATGGGCGGGACATTTGCATCGTGGATTGGAAAACATCCGCGAGCCGCTGGCCCGCCGGAAAGGCCGAACGCGATCTTCAGGCGACCGTGTTCAGTTATGCGTATGAGAAACTGACCGGCACCACTCCGCTTTTCCGTTTCGATGTGGTCACCAAGACGAAGAAGCCGAGTTATGAGAGCCATTACACCAGTCGTGGCTTTCACGACTTCCGCAGATTCGAGGCGCTGGCGAGCCGGGCGCAGTATGCGATCAATCAAGGCGTGTTTCTGCCGAATGAAACATCGTTTGCCTGCGGCGAATGTCCTTACTGGCATCGTTGCAGGCAGTGGCATTTAAAGAAATGGAGGTAACTATGGGACTGATGATTGAGAGTAATGCCCGTTTTGTCGGGCGTGATGAGATTGCGCAGGTGCCGACTCCGATCGGGACGGTCAGTTGGAAACCGGTGCCGCACATGGAGGTGATCGATGCGGTCGGTGATGTGGTGAACGCGCGCGGCTGGCGGATTCTCGATGAACAGTACGGCTTGGCGCGGGATGGACAGAAGCTCTTCGGAGTTATGCGGATCAACCGCAGCAGTTCGCCCGAATGGAGCCGCTGCATCGGCATCCGCAACAGCCATGACCGCAGTTTGTCGGTCGGTCTGACCGCCGGGATTACGGTGCTGGTCTGTTCTAACAACGCCTTTGGCGGTTCAATGGTCATCAAACGCCGCCATACCCGGCAGATTCGGGTGCGCGATCTGGTGATCGATGCCGTGGACGCGCTCGAAGAAGAGTTCCTGACACTCGAAACCGTGGCTGAAGGGCTGAAGATCGATGAAGTCGGAGATGATGAGGTACGGGCTTCCATCGTCAAGGCCGCCGAGATTCAGGCGATTCCGAGCTGCGACATCCTGAACGTCTGGAAAGAGTTCAAGGAGCCGAAACACGAGGAGTTCGCCGAGCCGACCCGGTGGAGTTTGTTGAACGCCTTCACTGAAACCGCTAAAAAGTACAGTCCCGCCCGCGCCGATCTCTGTTACCGGGGATTGACCCGCCTGTTCGGGCTTGACGGACGGGAAGCCATTCTCTGGAGGAAATAAATGGATATTTCTTGAGAAGAGTGTCAGATTTTCCCGCTATATGCCAATTGGTTAGTAAAGAACACTGCGGTCCGACCAAAACAGACCCGCTCCCGCTCCGAACTTGGTACACTCGGAACGGTGCCTACCCAAGTACCCCGGCGGCAGTTCCTCTGCCGTCGGTTTTATCTTCAACCACACGAAAGGAAACCCGAACTATGCTGAAAGAAATCCTGACTGCCGCCCTTGCCATCGTCGCCGCATGGCTGTTGATCGCTCTGCTGCCCTCTCTGTTCGAGGTCGGTATCGGCCTGATGCTGCTTGCCGGTCTGTTTTGGCTGGTTTCCGCCATCAGTGCCGGTTTCAAGCCCTGTTATCGCGAGGCTTGATCCGGCAAGAGGTTCCGATTAAAACCGGAGCCTCTTTTTTAATTCTCAAAATGCAGCCGGATTATAAAAGTAGATTTTGGAGGAGGCGATTTACTTGCCGTTTGACTTTTCCGAAAGAACCATTATTTTTGGTTACAGTTTGGTTACACTTTGAGGCAGAAAGGGCCTTGAAGTACGTTAATTGAAAATCGGACGGCAAGTTGCTGAAATGGGAAAATCCGAGGTGAATCTTTGATTTCCGGGCAAAAAAAATGGTGGCCGGACCCAGAATCGAACTGGGGACACGGGGATTTTCAGTCCCCTGCTCTACCGACTGAGCTATCCTGCCACCAAAATGTCACGCTGTTTCGCTTGACATCACATAATAAACACCGTTTTCAGGAAAAGTCAAACCGGAAATCCATTTTTTTCCCGATTTTTATTCTGTTTTTTTACTTCGCCGCCTTTTCCCGGAGCGGTTTTTCGATTGCCGCAAAGGTCGCCTCCGCAATCTTCGCCATGCCGCGGTCTCCCGGATGCCAGTTCACTCCGCCGTTCTTGAAGTGTCCCTCGCTCCCCGCCTTGTTCGCCGGGTCCGCCGCCAGCGGCGCGAGATTCACCGACAATACCCCGTTTTCCGCCGCCGCCGCACGGATCATCTCGTTCAACGGACCATCCCCCCAGTTCGTCAGACACACGATGATCGGATCACGATCCCCGCGCAAATCCCGGATCATCTGCGAATAGTTGTTCTGGAACTCCTCCTTGTTCTTCTTCCCGCGATAATTGTCGGAAATCTGGATCACGATCACATCCGCATCATTCCCCTTGAGCGCATCCCACCCTTTCATCTCTTTCTCACTGGAGATCCATGCAAGCTGAAGTTCCGGGGCTTTCTCCTGCTTCACCAGGTCGCAGATCTTCCGGTGCAGCAGATGCGCGTAATCTTTCTCCTGCGCCGTCGCCGCCATCCCCCAGTCGCTGTTCCAGCCGAGCTGCGGCGCGACTCCGTGCTTCATGATGCTGTTCCCGATGATCATCACTTTCCGGATCTCTCCGGCTCCGGCTCCGACTCCCGCCGCCAGCAGCGCGGCACAGACGAACAGCAGACTCCGTTTGAACATGATTCCTCCCTCCTGTTACTGGCCGAGCGACTTCAGAACGGCCTCGGCGATTTTCTCCATCCCGCGATCGCCGGGCATTCCGTCGATCTTCGGGAACTTACCCTCCGACGCAGCCCGGTTCTCCGGGGCCGCGTGAATCGCCCGCAGCGAGACGAATTTCGCCCCGTGCGCGGCTGCCGCTTTCGCGATCACCTCTTCGAGCTGCACGTTTTCCCACGGCCCGAGACAGACCACCGTCTTCGGAGAACCCTCGCGCAGTTCGTCGATCATCTGCCCGTAAGCCTCGCCGTACTCGTCCAGAGAAATTCCCCCCTTGTAGTTCTCTCCGAGCTGAATCACCACCAGATCCGCGCTGCACGGCACCAGGTGCACCCAGCCGGTCATCTCATCCTGATACATGATGCTGTCCGTCGCCAGCTCCAGATCCGGAGAGGCCTTTCGCAGCGCCGCGTGCAGCCGGTGGGCGAAATCGTTCTCCCGCGCCGTCGCCGCCATCCCCCAGTCATTCGGCCACCCGAGCGACGCATCCGGGGCGCATGCCGTAAGCGCATCTCCCACCACCAGCATCTTCCGGAATGCCGGCATCTCCGGGGACGTTGTACATCCTGCCAATACGAGCGCGGCCAATGCCGCCATGATCGAAATCTTCATCCCGTCAGCTCCTGTTCTCATATTTGGATAACTAGTTAACTATACAATGGGAAGATCCGGTTTGCAAACCGGAAAAACGGATTTTTTATCAAAAAAAAGCCCCTCTCACTTGCAAAAAAAGGAGTTTTTTGCTATGTTACGCAGCAGTTTTGAACCTATTCACCCGGAACTTTCAACACATATGATTCTTGCGCTCGATTTTGAGACGGCGAATGCCGACCCGGGCAGCATCTGTTCGGTTGGAGTCGCCTCGCTGGAAAGCGGACGGATCACCCGACGCAGGGAGATTCTGATCCGGCCGCACGAATGCTGCGGGTGGTTTCATCCGTTCAACGTCTCGATTCACGGTATCCGGCCGGAAATGGTGCGCAACGCTCCGGAGTGGGATGCGGTATGGCCGCTGCTCGCGGATCACTTCCGGGACAGTGTCGTCGTCGCGCATAATGCCGCGTTCGACATCGGCGCGTTTCGACGGGTCATGGAACTTTACGAACTTGAGCTTCCGGAGTTCCCCTACTTCTGCAGCTGCAAACTCGCCCGCCGACTCTGGCCGGAACTTGAGAACCACCGGCTTAACACGCTCTGCCGCCACGTCGGATTCGAGTTTCAGCACCATCAGGCCGGGGAAGACGCCGCCGCTGCCGCGTTTCTCGTCCACAAGATGTTGGAATTCACCGGCGCGGACGATTGGCAGACGCTGCTCGAATACGCGGGCGTCACCCCCGGACGGGTCTCCCCGCTGGAGTGCACTCCCTGCCGGGTCGTTCCGAAGAAACGGCGGGCCAGATGAAGAAAGTCGTCATTCACACCGATGGCGCCTGCCACGGAAACCCCGGCCCCGGCGGCTGGGCCGCAATCCTCGAATACGGCCCCCACCGCCGCGAACTCTGCGGCGGATTCGCGGAGACGACGAACAACCGCATGGAACTCTTCGCCGCCATCGCCGCTCTCGAGGCGCTGAAAGAACCTTGTGAAGTCGCCCTCCACTCCGATTCCAGCTACCTCGTGAATGCCGTCTCCAGGCGGTGGCTCGAACGCTGGAACCGCTGCGGCTGGCGCAAGGCCGACAAACAACCGGTCCTCAACGCAGATCTCTGGAAACGACTCCTCCGCCAGCTCGAACGTCACCGGGTCAACCCCGTCTGGGTCAAGGGTCACGCCGATCATGCCGGGAACGTCCGCTGCGACGAACTCGCCGGAGAGGCCGCACGCAGAACCGATCTGCCGCGGGACTCCGGTTTTTCACCGGGAGAATGACGATATCTCTCATCGAATCGACTATTTTCTCTATTTTATTTCCGATTTACGGCAATATATTACAAAAAAGCAAAACGACTTAATGAATGGAGGTTTTTCATGACCCGGGATTCGCAACTTCGTTATCCGGCCGTGCCGCTGGTGGTGCACGACCCTTACTTCAGCATCTGGTCGTTCAGCGACGCGCTCAACGACGACTGGGCGCATCACTGGACCGGCAGCTTCATCGGCATGACCGGCATGATCCGGATCGACGGCGACTCTTTCGTCTGGTGCGGCCGTCCCCAGTTCGCTCCCGCGATGAAACAGACCGTCTGCCGTGTGCTGCCGACCCGGACGGTCTATACGTTTGAAGCGGGCGGCGTGCGGCTGACCGTCACGTTCCTGACGCCCGCGCTGCCGCACAAACTCGAGGTGCTTTCGCGGCCTCTGACCTATCTGGTCTTCGAGATCGAGTCGCTCGACGGCGCCGCGCATGACTGCAGCGTCTATTTCGACTGCGGCGGCGAACCGTGCGTCGACCAGATCGGCGACCAGATCGTCTGGGGGAGATTCCGCCATCCGGAGTTCGAGCTTCTGAGCCTTGCGGCGGCGGACCAGCGGCCGCTGCGCCGTTCCGGAGACAATCTGCGCATCGAATGGGGACGCCTCTTCTTCGGCATCCCGCGGAAATTCCAGGCGGAAACCGCGATCGCGGAGAACCCGAGCCTGCGCCGCCCTTTCGCTCAGAACGGCACAATAACCTCCGTTCCGGACGACCTCAATATGCCGCAGGCGGTCAAGGAGAACTGGATCGCGATGGCGTTCACGCTCCCGCTCTCAGTTCCGGCGAACGGCCATGCCGAGGCGTGGGCGGTGATCGCCTACGACGACGTCTGGTCGATCGAATATCTGAATCGGAAACTCCAGGCTTACTGGCGCGAATCACTCAACGGATTCGATGAACTTCTGACGCGCGCCGCCACCGAATTCGATTCGCTCCGCGCCGAGTGCGAAGCATATGACCGGATGCTTTTGACCGACGCGGAGGCTGCGGGCGGCGAAGCGTATGCGGATCTCTGCGCGCTCGCGTTCCGGCAGGCGATCGGCGCCCACAAACTCGTGGCGGATTTCGATGGTACGCCGCTCTTCTTCTCCAAAGAGAACTTCTCGAACGGCTGCATCGCGACGGTCGACGTGACCTACCCATCCGCGCCGCTCTTTCTGCTGACGGCGCCTGAACTGCTCAAGGGGATGCTCATTCCGATCCTCGATTACGCCGGGAGCCGCCGCTGGAAGTTCCCGTTCGCCCCGCACGATCTGGGCACCTACCCGCTCGCGAACGGCCAGGTTTACGGCGGCGGCGAACGCTCCGAAGAGAATCAGATGCCGGTCGAGGAGTGCGGCAACATGCTGCTGCTCGCCTCCGCGCTGGTCGAGTTCCATGACGATCTCGAGTTCGCCCGCCGCTACCGGGGCACACTCAAACTCTGGGCCGACTACCTGCTCGACAAAGGGTACGATCCGGAAAATCAGCTCTGTACGGACGATTTTGCCGGGCATCTCGCGCACAACACGAACCTCTCGCTCAAGGCGATTCTCGCGCTCGGCGGATGGGCGCTCGTCGAACAGAAACTCGGCGATGACGCCGAAGCCGCGAAATACCGCTCCGCCGCCGCGGAAGCCGCAAAACGGTGGAAACAGGACGCTTTCGATGAATCGGGCTGCTACCGCCTCGCGTTCGACCAGCCCTGCTCCTGGAGTCAGAAGTACAACCTCGTCTGGGATAAACTGTTCGGGCTCAATCTCTTTCCCGAAGAGATCGCCGGGACCGAACTCGCTCACTACCGCCGCATGCAGAACCGTTACGGCCTCCCGCTCGACAGCCGCAGAAGTTACACGAAACTCGACTGGATCGTCTGGAGCGCCACGCTGACCGGAAAACGCGACGACTTCGACGCGCTCGTCGCTCCGCTCCGCACCTGGCTCAACGAAACCCCCTCCCGGGTGCCGATGACCGACTGGTTCGAGACGACTGACGGCCGCATGGTCGGATTCCAGGCCCGTTCCGTGGTCGGCGGACTCTTTATCCGGCTGCTCGACGATCCGGAACTCCGGAAGAAGTATCTCGGGCTGCTCGAAAAGTAACAGGAGAATCACGCGGCGCGTACCCCGCGACTCACGCCGGGAAACAGAACTCCCGGAACGTTTCGTCCGTGCGCGCCTCGAGTTCCGCCGGAGGAAGTCGCAACTTCTCCGCCGCATTTTCGAGCACGATCTCGATCGGCTCCGGCGCCTCATCCGTCTCGAAACCGATGCCGTCGAGCCCGGAAGAGCGGAGATGTTCAACGAGCGCGGCGTCGTTCAGCGCCGCACGCCCGAGCGAGACACGCAGTCCCCGCTCCCGCAGCCGCGCGAGCCGCTCCGGTTTCCCGCGGAATCCATGGAACAGCACCCGGAGTTCCGGAAAATGCTTCAGCATTCCGAGCAGCTCCTCCGTCGCCCGGACGCAGTGAATGACCACCGGCTTATGCCGCTCCGCCGCCAGTCCGAGGAGCTCTTCGAGATAGTTCTGCTGCACCGTGAGCGTCGGGCCGCGCAACCGGTCGAGCCCGATCTCCCCGAGTGCGGCGGCGTCGTTCAGCGCCTCCCGGAACGCCGGAGAGAGCGGCTCGAACCGTTCCGGCAGTTTCCACGGGTGCAGTTCAAGCGAAGCGAGCGGGTAGCGCGACAGTTCTTCCTCCACGCAGGAGACAAGCGTACGCGCCGCCGATTTCGGGCGATGGGCATGGAAATCGGTCGCCATGCTTCAGAGCGCTTTCCCGATTCCGGCCCCGGCAGCGCAGAGCCCCGAGTGCAGCAGTTTCTGGGCGTGACAGATCGCCAGTGCGATCGCGTCAGTCGCATCCAGGGGAATCCGTTCGATTCCGATCCCGGTTTCGGCGGAGACCATCATCGCAACCTGTTCCTTGGTCGCCTTGCCGCTGCCGAACGCCGCACGTTTGGCCGAACTCGGCGAGTAGGCGTAGACCGGAACCGATGCTTCCGCCAGCGCCGTCAGAATCGCGCCGCGCGCCATCCCGAGGATGATCGCAGTCGACGCATTCCGCCCGACAAACGGATCTTCGATCGAGGCGTAATCAGGCGTGAACGCCCCGACCAGCTCCCGGATTCCCCCTGCGAGGCGGCGCAGGCACTCCGTGTGCGGCAGCCGCGCAGAATTCGCGATGATTCCGCAATCGAGAATCTCGAATCGCGCCGCCGATTCCGTCCGGATCACGCCGTACCCGGTCGTGCGGATCGCCGGGTCAATGCCGAGAATGACCATGTTTCTCTCCTCCGACTTCCCTGTTCGCCATGAAAAAAGGGCGGCCCGCCGGAATTCGCTCCCGGAGCCGCCCCGTGAATCGTTATGGGAAAAATCCCTCACTCCTCTTCGAGCTGATCGGCGATTGCATCGGAAATTTCGTAGTTCGCCGTCACCTGCTGAACGTCGTCAAGTTCTTCCATGCGTTCCACGAGACGCATCACCTGCCGCGCGATGGAGACGTCGGTCACTTCGGTCACCATTTCCGGCTTGCGGATCACCTCGGCCTCCTCGGTCGGGATTCCCTTTTCTTCAAAGAGCTTCACCAGCGTTTCAAAGTTTTCGGGATCGGCCCACACCTCGGCCACGCCGTCTTCGACCGTCAGATCGTTCGCGCCCGCATCGAGAACCAGATCCATGAGTTTTTCTTCATCGGCCCATTCGCCCGTGATCGTGAAGTGCGCCTGCCGCTTGAACATGCGCGCGACCGCGCCCGACCCGGCCATATTCCCGCCGTTGCGGTCGAACACCATGCGGACGTCGCTGATCGAACGATTCCGGTTGTCGGTCAGGCACTCGACGATGACCGCCACGCCGCCGGCAGCGTACCCCTCGTAGACGATCTCCTCGTAGACCACGTCGCCGAGTTCGCCCGCGCCCTTCTTGATCGCGCGTTCGATATTCACGTTCGGCATGTTGACCGCTTTCGCGGCGACCAGTGCGGAACGCAGCCGCGGATTCCCGTCAGGGTCGGACCCCCCCATCTTCGCGGCAACCATGATCTCCTTGGCAATGCGGGAGAACGCCTTGCCTTTCACCTTATCGGCGGCTTCCTTCTTGTGCTTGATATTCGCCCATTTACTGTGCCCGGACATTTTTGACTCCAATCGGTTGGGTATTGAACATAATTCTATTAATTTACTCCCGGAGCCGGAAAATTTCAAGCGCCGGAAATCACAAAGTCAGACCGTTACTTTGCGAGCTTGCGATGCAGCGTACGGCGGCTGATGCCGAGCAGTTTCGCCGCGGCAGTGCGGTTGCCGTTGCATTTGCGCAGCGCCTCGTCGATCAGAATCCGCTCGTTATCCTCGAGTTTCAGCGGCTTGTCGCCCGGAGCGGGAGCAGCCGCTCCATGCGGCAGAAGCTCTTCCGCCTGTTCCGGATGTCGCACGCTCGCGGGCAGGTCGCGCACCTCGAGCAGCGGCCCCTGCGCAAGCACGACCATCGATTCGATGCAGTTGCGCAGTTCGCGGATGTTCCCGGGCCACGGATAGTCGATGAGCGCCCGGAGCGCCTCCGGCGAGATCCCCGTCACCGGGCGGTTGTTCTCGCGCGCAAACTCCGCCGCAAACCGCGCGACGAGCTGCGGAATCTCCTGACGTCGCTCCCGCAGCGGCGGCAGCGCGATGTTCACCACGCTGAGCCGGTAGAAGAGATCCTCCCGGAAACGGTTTTCCATGACCATCTTGCGCAGATCCCGGTTTGTCGCCGAGATCAGCCGGACATCGACTTTGATCGTTTCCGTCCCGCCGACCCGCTCGAACGAACGGCTCTCGAGAACCCGCAGCAGCTTCACCTGCGTGGCGGCGTCGATTTCGCCGATCTCGTCGAGGAAGATCGTTCCGCCGTCCGCCGCTTCAAAACGGCCGATGTGCCGCTCCTGCGCCCCCGTGAACGCCCCTTTCTCATAACCGAAAAGTTCGCTCTCCAGCAGCGTCGAAGTCAGCGCCGCGCAGTGCACCGCGACGAATTCTCCGCGCCTGCCGCTGCGTTCGTGCAGCAGCCGTGCGATCACCTCCTTGCCGGTGCCGCTCTCCCCCGTGAGCAGCACGGTCGAACGGGTCGGTGCGACCGTGTTGACCAGCCGCATCACCTCCGCCATCGGACCGCTTCCCTCGGCGGGTTCCGGCAGGATGTATTCAGGCGTGAGTTCCGTCGGACCGTGCAGCTCCAGCAGCGCCGGAACGTGCGTCACGGCCTCGGGCGCGCGCTCTTCGACGAGTTCGCCCTCGGCGGGTTCGGCGGGGTGTTTGCGCCGCTCCTCGAGTGCGGCCCGGATCACCGACTCGAGTTTATCGAGCTTGACCGGTTTCGTCACGAAGTCGAACGCTCCCTGTTTGACTGCCGCGACCGCGTCTTCAATCGACCCGTAGGCGGTCAGCAGCACGCAGGAGGGGGGATCCGGCTGCGCCTTTGCAACTTCAAGCACTTCCATGCCGTCGTGTTTCGGCATGCGCAGATCGGTCAGCACGAGGTCGAACTTCTCTCCGGCGAGTTTTTCGAGCGCGTCACCGCCGTCCGCGGCGGTCGTGACCCGGTAACGGCGGCCGAGATAACGTGCCATCGCTTCACGGGTGTTGTGTTCGTCATCGACGATCAGCAGTTTCGGGCGTTCCTCTTCCATCCGCCGCCTCGCCCTACAGAAGATCCGCCCCGGTGTCGGGATCGACCAGCCGGAACTCCTCGTAGTGAAGCAGCGGATCGGCGCGGAAACTCAAAACATGGTCGTATTTCTCCTCGATGTCGGTCAGCAGCTTCGCGTCCTCGTTGCGAAGCCGCGCGAGCACGTCCGGGTGCATGATGACCCGCACCGGAACGTCTTTGTAACGCTTTTCGCGCAGGACGGAGTTGAGCCGCCGCTGAATTTCAACGCTCATCGTAAGCGGCGATTTGACCCGTCCCGTCCCGGAACAGTAGGGACAGGGATTGTAGACCTGGTCGAGAATGCTCTCGTGTTCGCGCTGCCGGGTCATCTCCATCAAGCCGAGTTTCGAGATCGGCAGGACTTTCGTCTTGGCGCGGTCGTCTTTGACGAGTTTCTTCATGGTGCGCAGCACTTCGTCACGGTCTTTCGCGCTCTTCATATCGATGAAATCGAGCACGACCAGTCCGCCGATGTTGCGCAGCCGGAGCTGTCGCGCGATCTCCGCGGCGGCCTCGAGATTCGTCTTGAGAATGAACTCCGGCTGGTCGGTTCCCTTGCGGCCGCGTCCGGAATTCACGTCGATCGCAATCAGCGCCTCGGTCTCGTCGATGCAGATGTATCCGCCTCCGGGCAGCCGCACCTCGCGCTGGTAGACCTCGCGCAGCTGGTCGTTGATCTTGTACTGGTCGAAGATCGGTTTCGGGGAGTTGTAGAGTGTGACTTTCCCGGCCATCTTCGCGCCGCCGATCCGGCGGAGCGTGTCGGCGATCTGTTTGCATGCAGTCTTGTCGTCGACGACGATTCCGCCGATTTCGTCGGTCATGAAGTCGCGGATTGTGCGCGCGACGAGGTTCGGCTCGGTGAAAACCTCCGCCGGAGCTTTCTGCGTCTCCATCGCATGTTCGATCTTGCGCCAGTAGTCGAGCAGCAGATCGAGGTCGCGCTTGAAAAACGCCGCTTTTCTTCCCTCTCCGGCCGTGCGGCAGATGAGCCCCATCCCCTCGGGAAGTTCGAGCGAGGAGAGGATTTTGCGCAGCCTGTCGCGCTCCTGCGCCCCCTCGATGCGGGTCGAGAGCCCGATGTGTTCGCTGTACGGCATGAGCACGAGATAGCGTCCGGGGATCGACATGTTCGTCGTGACCCGCGCCCCTTTCGTCCCGATCGGGGACTTCACGACCTGCACGAGCAGCTCCATGCCGGGCTTGAAGAATTCCGGAATGTCCGCCACGGTCAGCTTTTTCTTGCGGCGGAGCGCCTCGGAGAGAGCCCGGCTGCCGGGATGGGCCTCCTGGCGTTTGCGGCGTTTTGCGGCGATGGGGGCGTCGACGCCGGTGTTGCGGGCCGCAGCCTCTTCGGCCTCCTCGGCCTCCTCTTCGCTGATCCGTTTCTCGAGCAGCTCGTCACCGCCGGGGAGCATTTCGTGGTAGTGCAGAAACGCGTTCTTTTCCGCGCCGATGTCGATGAACGCCGCCTGAAGCGAGGGTTCGAGGTTGATGATTCTGCCGAGATAAATGTTTCCGACCTTCGGGCCGGAATCTTCACGTTCGATCTGATACTCCTCGAGACGGCCGTCGTTCAGCATCGCGAAACGACGTTCCAGCTTCTCGCAGTTCAGAATCATCTGCTTGCCGCTTTTTTCCATGTTTTTTGTTCCATCGTAAAAAAATTGTTCTTCATCCGCGGCGTGTTACCGCGGCAGGAATTCGGGAATCTCTCCGCGCAGCCCGTTGAGCCAGGCGGTTGCGGACATGCTGCGCCGCCCCGGGGGCGCCAGCTCGAAAATCTCGATTGCGCCGTGTCCGCAGGCGACGACGAGACCATATTTGTCCGCCTGAAGCACTTCACCGGGGCGGCCGGCGAGATCGCGACGCATCGCGACCCGCAGCAGTGTGATTGACTCCTCCCCCTTTGCGGTTCGGACCATGCTGAATGCGCCGGGCCAGGGGCAGTATGCACGCACCATCGCCTCGATCTCCTGGCAGAATCCGGTCCAGCGGATCCGTCCGTCCGATTTGCGGATTTTCGTACAGACCGTCGCGCTGACGGGATCCTGCGGCTCGGGGCGCAGTTCGCCGCGGCAGATGCTGCAGAGAATTCCGGGAGCGGCTTCCGCTGCGATGCGGCCGAGCTTGAACTCCAGTTCGCCTGCATACTCGGTGTGGTCGAGCGGCAGCGTGATCGTCTGGTAGACCGCTCCCGTGTCGAGGCCGCGTTCCATGGCCATGAAGCAGACTCCCGTCTCGGAGTCCCGGTTCAGGATGCACTGCGTGATCGGTGACGCGCCGCGATACCGCGGCAACAGTGACGCATGGATGTTGACACATCCCGCCGCCGGCAGCGACAGAAGTTCCGCACGCAGCAGCTGGCCGAATGAGATGACCAGGACGATATCAGGTTGTTTCCGTCTCAGGCCATCCAGATACTCCGGTGCATTGACCGAGGCGATGCGTTCCGCCTCGATCCCGATCTCGGCCGCGGCGGAGGCGACCGGCGTCGGAGTCGGCCGCCGGCTGCGCCCGGCCGGCCGGTCGAGCTGTGTGCCGACGCCGACCAGTTCGAGTTCCGGCGAGGAGGCGATCGCTTTCAATACCGGGCAGGCGATGACGCCGGATCCCAGAAAATAAATTTTCGGCCTGTTTGTCATAAATTCTCTATTGCAAAAAAACAAATCCCATGCGATTATAAATATAAATGCAATATTCGGAAAAGGCTACTGGCAAAATGGTAAAATCTACAAAATTTGCAATCATGCTCGGCGGAAATCTCGGGAATTCCGCCGAAATCTTTCGTGAAGCGGTGAAAAAACTCGCCGCCGCCGGATGCGGGGAACTCAAAATGAGCCGCATTTACCGCAGCGCGCCGGTCGACTGCGTGCCGGGCACACCCGATTTTTCCGACGCGGCGCTGACCGGCATCTGGCCGGGAAACGCGCTCGAACTGCTGCGTCTGTGCCGGAAACTCGAACAAGAGGCGGGGCGACCCGCAGACCACTCGAGCCGGGAGTCGCGGACGCTCGACCTCGATTTGATTCTCTTCGGCGATGAGGTCCGAAACACCCCGGAACTCACGCTGCCGCACCCCCGCGCGCAACAGCGGCGGTTCGTGCTCGAACCGCTCGCGGAACTGATTCCGGAGGCCCGCTTCCCCGACACGGGGCGGAAAATCGAGGAATGTTTGAGAAATTTGCCGCCGGAGCATTGACAGCCGGGAGAATTGCAATATATTATTCTTAACAGGATCAGGAAGTACAACGTAATTTTCATCGATAGGCGGAGACGGATCATTTATGCAACCCGAAATGCTTTTTGCAGTCATCATCGCCGTGCTGTTTCTGGCGGCCTTGATTCTCGTGCTGGTGCAGCTCACCCGCTTTCTGGCGAAGTTTGAACAGGAGCGCCGCGATTTCGACGAGGATCTCATCGGCCTGGCCGGACAGATCAAGAAGATGCAGACCACGCTGGCCGAGATTCTGATCGAACAGAGGCGGATCACCCGTCTCACGGTCGAGGGGCTCGACCTGAAGAAAGCGGAGATGACCGGTGACTTCGAGATCATCGAGGAGCCGCTGCCCGGTCCGGCCGCGGCCTCCCCGCAGCCGCCCGAGCCGCCGCCGTTCACCGCGCCGCAGCGGCAGAGCGGACCGCGCTTCCCCGAATTGATGAAATAAAGATTTGTGACGCTGAGTCAAACTTTTCAGGAGCAACAAGATGAAGAAATTTCTGATGATCGTCGGCATCGCCGGCCTGCTGTTCGCCGGCGGAGCGGCGAAAGCGGATACCAACCGCATTCTTGAGAAAATCGTGCTTTATCCGGCGAACCTCGTGATGGACGCTCTCGATACGTTCACGGTGAATGTCGGCATCGGGCCTGTGCTTGAAGCGCGGCTTCAGGCCACTTCCGCCATCTGGGGCGGCGGCCGCGTCGGCACCTGCGGGAAGATCTACAAAGCGTACAACCGCCAGTACGGGCTCGGCATCGAAGACGGCTGGTACTGGGAGTTCGTCTCCATCGGCGAGGAGAATCTCGGCGTCACCAGCAGTACGGCGCTCGTGAACAAATACACCGAGAACCGCACCGGATTTCCCGAACCGTTCAATCCCGTCTACCGCAACGGCAGCCGCGACTACTGGGCGATCGGCGGCTCTCTCGGGGGGATCGTCATCGGCGACCTCTACATTCATCCGGTCGACATCGCCGACTTCATCACGGGGATCTTCTTCTACGACCTGAAAGGGGACGATCTGATTTTCGACGATTTCACCTGGTGATTTCCGGAGAACCGGAGAACAAAGGGGGCGGGGCGGCGATTGCGTCCCCGCCTTTTTTCAGCGGAATATGAGAGATTTTGAATGCGTTCGCTGCGGAAACTGCTGTCGCTGGCCCGGCTGCGTGAAAGTCAGCGGCTCTGAAATCGACGCCATCGCCGCATTCCTGGAGATGGATGAGTCGGAGTTCATCGAACGTTACACGGCCCTGATGCCGGACCGGCAGGGGCTCACCCTGGTTGAGAAGCCGGACGGCAGCTGCATTTTCCTCGAAGAGGATGAGGAGGGCGGAAGCCGGTGCCGGATTCATCCGGTCAAGCCCTTTCAGTGCGGAACGTTTCCGCAAAAATGGAATTTTCCCGGCTGGGAACTGGAGTGCGCCGGCGCAAAACGAGTAAAGAGGAACACAGGAGATCGGCAATGAGTGACAGAACAGGAACGATCATCGTGCTTTCCGGCCCCTCCGGCGTCGGCAAGTCGACGCTGGTGGGCAGAGTCCGCGAGGCGATGCCGGAACTTCAATTTTCCATCTCCTGCACAACGCGCGCACCGAGAACGGGCGAACGGAATGGTGTACACTACTACTTCCTTTCGCACGAAGAGTTCGGCCGTCGTGTCGAGCGCGGGGAGTTTGTCGAGCATGCGCAGGTGTTTGCGAACCGTTACGGCACGCTCAAAAGCGAGGTGCTCGGCCGGATTCGCGGCGGCAGTTCCGTTATTCTCGACATCGACGTGCAGGGGGCAATGCAGATCCGCCGCGCGGCGGAAACCGACCCTGAGCTCAAGCGCAGCACGGTTTTCGTCTTCATCGGGCCGCCCTCGGTGGAAACGCTTGAAAAACGGTTGCGCGGGCGCGCGACCGACTCCGAAGAGCAGATTACGCTCCGACTCGAGAATGCGCGCCGCGAACTCTCTTTCTGGAGGAACTACGACTATCTGGTCATCAACGGCGACCTGGAGACCGCTGCGGCCGAAATGACGGGACTTTTTCGCAGTTTTGCGCTGCGCACGGCCGCGCTTCCGGAGGATTTGTTCGATGCGTAAGCCGAATCTTGTCACCCTCGGCGTGACCGGCGGGATCGCCGCCTACAAGGCGGCGGAACTGTGCAGCATGCTCCGCCGGAACGGATTTGAAGTACAGGTGCTGATGACCGACAACGCGACCCGTTTCATCACGCCTCTGACGTTCCGCACGCTTTCGCAGCGGCCGGTGGTGACTTCGCTCTGGGAGGTGCCGGAGTGGCGTCCGGAGCACGTTGCGCTGGCGGACGAGGCGGCGTTTTTCGTCGTGGCGCCCGCCACCGCGAATTTTCTCGCGAAGTATGCGAACGGCATCGCGGACGATGCGCTCTCCACGTTCGCCGCGACGTTCGGCGGTCCGGTGCTGCTGGCTCCCGCGATGAATCCGAAGATGTGGGCGCACCCGGCCTGCCGGGCGAACGTCGAAGTGCTCCGTTCGCGCGGAGTCCGTTTTGTCGGACCCGAATCCGGTCGCGTCGCCTGTGGCGAAGACGGGGTCGGGCGTATGGCCGAACCCGGCACGATCTTCGAGACGATCCGGCTTGCCCTCGGCTCGGCAGAGTGAATTCCGGAATCTCTTTCCGCAACGTTTTTCTCCCCGTTCACTAGCGGAAGATTGGGTTTCCTGCATTTTACGCAATTTTAGCAAACAGTTTGCGTAAAATGGAATTTTTTAAATTTTTTTTTTGCTTTTTCATCCGGTTACCTCTTGACATTTAATGAGAAATGAGCCATAATTAAAGAAAGAAAACAGTTTGCTAGAATGCGTAACGAACAGGACTTTCGATCATGACTTTGAAAGAGATTGCAGCCGAGTTGGGCGTATCGACGTCGACCGTCAGCCGCGTGCTGAACGGCTGCCATAAAAACTTCACTGTGAAGCCGGAACTGCGCAAGCGGATTCTGGATCGGGTTGCGGAGCGCAATTACCGGCCGAATCCGATGTATCAGGCGATGCGCAAAAAGGAGAATCTGCAGATCGCGATTTTTCTGCCGGACTATCTTGAAACGACTCTGGAAACCGACATCAGCAGCGGCGTCGACGCCCTGAACAATCGCCTGTTCGAGAAAGGATACAGCGTCCACTATCTCGTCCGACCCCTTGAACAGCGCGCGACTTACGGACTGCCGCAGTGGAAAGTCGCCGGAGCGGTTGCGCTGGACGTCCGCAAGAGCGAACTCATCCGCGAGCTTGACGAGAGCGAGCTGCCCTATGTGGTCCTGAACGGCGTCGCCGGTCCCCGCGGCAGCGCGGTCCAGGCGGACGACACCGGGAACATGGAGTGCGCGCTCAGACACCTTTACGAGCTCGGGCACCGCAAAATCGGTTATGTGAATCCTTATCGGGATCCGGAGCTGATTCCGATCGGTTTTTCGGAGCAGCATTACAGCGTGATCCGGCGCACTGCGGCTTATTTCGATTTCTGCCTCACGAACGGGCTGCCGGTGCTCGAGAGTGCGAAAGACTGCACCGCGACGACGGAAGAGGCGGTCGAGGAGGGGATCGCCCGCGGCTTCACCGCTTTCGTCACCTACTCGTTCGAGCTGTATATGGAGGTGTGTCACCATCTTCACGCCCGGAAGATGCGGGTGCCGGAGGATGTGAGTCTCGTTACGTTCAACAATCCGCCGCTGGCCCGCTATGCGTTTCCCCCCGCCACCTGCGTGGAGATTCCCTCGCGCGAGATGGGAGTCGAGGCCGGCGAACTTCTGCTCAGACGTCTCGAAGAGCCGGAAGCCGGACGGAAAAAAATCCGAATGCTTCCCGGCAGGCTCGTGTTACGCGAATCCACCGCCCCCGTGGCGAGGAAATAACCTTTGACGATTCGGACGAATTCATCCAGAACAACCCCAAGCAAGGAGAACATTCCATGGAAACGAAAATGAAAGCAGCCGCCCCGGTCACAGGGAAGAAAGCCAAGTTGTTTCACATTGATCGAGCTCCTCGTGGTGATTGCGATCATCGCGATTCTCGCCTCGATGCTGCTGCCCGCTCTGAATCAGGCGCGGGCACGGGCACGGGACACGAGCTGCCTCAACAACGTCAAACAGATCGGCAGCTACATGCAGATGTATATCGACGACAGCAAGGGGTTCGTCATGTGCTACTGGAAGAACGGCTGGACCGGCGTCAAGTGACAGGATCTGCTGATGCTGTACCATCGCAGCGGCTCGGAGCTCCGGGACTGGGGACATTATGACGCCGACAGGAAACGTCCGTATGGAATTTTCGCGTGTCCCTCCTCTGAGTACGATCCGGGTACGGACTACGATGCGGGGCGGCTGTCGCGCCATTACGGGATCAACCGCCTGTTCGCCAGCGACAACGGCATGTGGGATGATTCGATGGTGGTGAAAGTCTCCCGCCGTCCCGACAAGTTGACGAAGCTCTCCGAACGGGCGATGGTGTTCGACATCGACCATCTCACGGCCTGGGCTCCGATGACCGCGCCCGACACCTGGGAACTCCTGGGTCTGTGGAAGGGCACGAAACTCGAGTGCCGTCCGTTCCGCCACAGCGGCGTCTCGTTCAACGTCGTCTATGCCGACGGTCACGCGGGGAACCGCAAGCGCAACGGCCTGCCCGGCAACCGTTGGGAAAGCCCGGCTTTCTGGGGACTCCCCGGCGAACTCACTGCGGATGACATCTGATGAAGAAACTGCTTTTGTTCTGTATCGCCGCCGGCGGCTTCCTCTGCGGCGGCGGTGAAATCGAATTCCTGCCGGGCGATGCGTTCCGGGTGGAACACGCGCTCTTCAAGGTGATCCGTTACACGGCCGGCTGGAAAGCGTCGGTCTACCCGGGCGAAGAGGAGGGCGACCGGCTTCAACTGATCCGCAGCGGCGAGTCGTTTGAATACCGGTTTCACTCCGATCCGGCCGCGCCGACGGCGTCGCTCTCGCTGCAGATGACGATTCCGGCCTACCGGTTCTTCGGAAAGCCGGTCATCATCAACGATGAAACCGAATTCCTCTATCCGGAGAAAACGGCGGACTCTCCGCTGCTGGCTGGTTACGACAAGGTCAAAACGCTCGATGTGCCGCTCTCTGCGGGAATTCTGAAATTCAGCTTCCCGTCGCCGATTTCCGTGCATTTGCTCGACTTCCGGATGTTCCAGCTTGAGGATTATGCGCTGCGGCTGCTTTTCTCGCCCACGGAGGGTGAGATCGCCAGGGCGAATCTGAAGTTCCGGATGCGTTATGTTCCGTACCCGTCGACCCCGCTCAATCTGCGCCGTGCCGCGAACATGGGGTTCGCCGATGAAAAGGCCGACGACCGCAAAGGCGGCTGGACCGACCAGGGCCCCGATAACGATTTGAGCAGCCTGAAGCCCGGAACCCTGAACGCCGCTCCCGCGCGGTTCGAGATCCTCGACCCCGCGAAGAACGGCGGGAAAGCCTGCATCGCACTCGGCGGCGGCGGGCGCGAATATTTCCCGCGCGAAGCGGTCGTTCCCGGGGCCGGGAAACGGTTTCGCACGCTTTTTCTGCTGCACGCTCTCGCATGGGCGCGCAACGGCGAGATCGGATCGATCACGCTCGAATTCCTGAACGGCAGCAGCCATGTGATCCCGGTTTCGGGCGGGCGCGACGTCGGCGACTGGTGGAATCCCTCTTCCTGCGCAAATGGTTCCGTGGCGTGGCGCGGATTTTCGCGCGAGGGCAATCCGGTTGGACTCTTTCTCTCGGCGTTTCCGGTTCCCGACCGGCCGATCCGCTCGATCCGGTTCAAATCCAACGGAAATTCTGTCTGGATGGTCGCGGGGGTCTCCGGGGCGACGGAGCGGGCCGCGGTGGAGGCTCCGCTCGAGTGGCGCGCCGCCCGCGGCGGCGACTGGCGCATGTTTGAGAGCGAACGGGAAATTGAGCCGGGGGCAGCGCTCGACTTCTCGTTCCTGCTCGACGCCCCTGCCGGCAAACATGGCCGGGTCGTGACGGTCGGAGACCACTTCGAGCTGGAAAAACGCCCCGGAGTGCCGATCCGATTCTACGGCGTCAACATCTGCATGGGCGCGAACTTCGTCACGCACGAGGAGGCGGAAATCCTCGCGGAACGGCTGAGCCGGATCGGCTACAACGCGGTGCGGTTCCACCATTTCGACGAGACGATGACGAAAGAGAATCTCGACGGCTTCTTCTACCTCTGGTCAGCGCTGAAAAAGCGCGGAGTGTACCTCACGCTCGACTGTTACATCGGACGCGTTGTTCAGCCGTATTCGATGAACGACTACAAACTCGCGGCGATGCTGCTGCCGGAGGCCAACAACGACCTGCGGGAGTTCTGCCGGATGCTGCTCGCGACGCCGAATCCCTACACGGGTACGACGCTCGGTGCCGATCCCGCCTGCCTCGGGATCAGCATCATCAACGAGAACTCGATCTTCCACAACATTCTGAACGCGACCCCCGA
Organism: uncultured Victivallis sp.; assembly: GCA_944389935.1. Classification (GTDB taxonomy): domain Bacteria; phylum Verrucomicrobiota; class Lentisphaeria; order Victivallales; family Victivallaceae; genus Victivallis. Next base: position 22,888 of record CALXOE010000030.1, on the reverse strand, counting down.
AATGCGCAGAGAGTACGACAACGCTTTCGCGCAGTGGGCAGCCCGGAACAGCGAAATTGTGACGGATGCGAACCGGAAAGCGCTCTTCCACCGCTTCCTGCGGGAGGTTTATGCGAACTATTTCGAGGGGATGAAGCGCTTTTTCGGCGAACTCGGCGTCACTGCGCCGCTGACCGACCAGAACTACATCATGTCTCCGAGCCTGGTCGGGATGCGCTCGAAATACGATTATGTCGACAATCATCAGTATTGGGATCACCCGGTTTTTCCGGAGGTCGAATGGCAGTTCCCGGTGCGGCTCTCGAACTTGAGTGCGCTCACGGGACGTCTCTCGGTGCCGGCGGCGCTCGCCCCGGCGCGGGTGCTCGGGAAACCCTATACCGTCACGGAGTTCGACTACTGCTACCCGAACGCCTGCCGGGCGGAGGGCGCGGTGCTGACCGGCTCGTATGCGGCGCTGCAGAACTGGAGCGGACTCTTCCGCTTCGACTACTCGAACAGTGCCGACAGCATGTTCCGGAGCACGACGATCGATATCTTCGACGTGGTGAACGACCCGGTCCGGCTGCTCTCCGAGCGGATCGGCATGGCGCTGTTCACCCGCGGCGACGTGACTCCGGCGGAGGTGAAATATCCGATCGGCGTCCCGGCGGTGACGGCGGAATACATCGCCGGTTATCCGCGACAGCTCAATGAGCTCGCGCTCATCGCCGGAATCGGTTCGCAGCCGGAAGAGACGCTGCGCTATCCGGAATTTCCCGACGGGAAAGCCGATTCGGTCACCTCGGCGTCGGGAGAACTCAAGGCGGATTTCCGTCGGAACACCTTTTCGGCCGTGACGCCGCGTTCGGAGGCGTTCGTGCTCCCGGAGGGGGCGACGGGAGCGGGAAAGGTTCTGGAGGTCACCTCCGGCAAGGGATTCGGCGTCTACGCGGCGATTTCGCTCGACGGCGCGCCGCTGGCGGAGTCGGGCCGGCTGCTCGTGCTGCAGCTGACCGACGTACTTTCGGAGGGAGCGCGCTTTGCTTCGGCCGACCGCAAGCTCTATCTTGAGCGCCCGGCGAACTCCCCCGGACTGCTGCGGCACGGCACGGCGGAGATCTCGCTTGCACTGCCGGCGGCGGGGTGGAAACTCCATGCGCTCGGCCTCTCCGGAAAACGGCTCATGGAAGTTCCGTTCCAGAGCCGGGATGGAAAACTCTCATTCCATGCGGATAATTTCGCCGGCGGCAACACCATCTGGGGATATGAACTTGTCCGCGACGCGAAATAACGGAACGAACCGCCTGTTCACAGTGTGAAAAAACGCCGGTTTTGAGGGGAAGTGACGGAACAATCCGTTACTTCCCCGTTATATATCCGGCGGAATTCCCCCTGACTGCCGACGGTGGAACGCCGAAAACATTCCGGAACACCCGGGAGAAATAGAACGGTGTCGAAAATCCGAGCCGGTCCGCCGCCTCCTTGACGCTGAGCTGTTCGTCGTGCAGCAGCGTATACCCGCGCTCGGCGAGTTCCCTGTGTACGTATTCCCCGGGGGAGATGCCGAGCTGCGCCTTGAAGAGCGCGTTGATCCGCTGCGGCGTCAGATGGAATTCCCGGGCGAGATCGAGCCGGGTCGGATGTTCCGTCAGATGCCGTTCGAGAAAATCGATCATCGAATCGAACCTCCCGTCTCCCCCGACCCCGCGCGACGGCTCGAAGAGATAGAGCCAGATCACCCGGCCGAGCGCCGAGAGCAGCGCTTCACCGCGCCGTCCGGCATGATGGAAGAGCCGGTCGGCGCGCCGGAACAGCTCCGGCATCGCCTGATCGGGCGGGAATGCGACGAGTCGCGGCGGAACTTCCGCTCCCGCCCCCGGATCGATGTGGATGCAGCTGAAAAACGCCCCCGCCGGGTCGCCGATCAGCCGGTAGACATGTTCTTCGCCGGGGCGGATCGTCAGAATCTCCCCCGGATGCTGCCGCACCTGTTCGCCCGTTTCGCAATTCACGAACTCGAACTCGCCGCGCAGCGACAGAATCATCTCGAAATCGGAGAGCCGCCGCGGCCCCCAGACCGGGCAATCGATCTCCTCGAGGGAACGGTAATTCACGAAATGAATCCGGGACTCACTCCCTGTGGAAACATTACAATCGTGCATGTCTACAATACTTTCAACCATTGCAAATGGATTTTTTTATAGTATAATAATCCATATCGCACATCAATTCAAGAGGAAAGGTGGGAAAATGGCGATCCAACCGCTGCTGCCGCCGTGGCCGGGGACGATGACCGGCCGGGAACGTTTCCGACGTCAGATGCACTTCCAGAGCGTCGACCGGAGTTTCAACATGGAGTTCGGTTACTGGAACGAGAACTTCACGCTCTGGCCGCTGTTCGCGGAGAACGGCATTCACAACAACGAGGAGGCGGATCTCTTCTTCAGCTTCGACCGGATCGAGAAGATCGGCGGCAATACCTGGATGTCACCGCCGTTTGAAGCCCGGGTGGTCGAACAGCGCGACGGAATGAACATCATCATCAACTCCGACGGACTGCTCGCCGAGGTTCCCGCCGACGGTCACGACACGATTCCGCACTACCTGAAATCGAGCATCGTAACCCCGGACGACTGGAAACGATGCAAGGAGGAGCGGTTCCGGCGCGACGATCCGGCGCGCATTCCGGACATCGAGGCGTTCAAAGCGGCCCATCCCGCCGACCGCGATTATCCGCTCGGTGTCTGGTGCGGTTCGATGATCGGCCGCATTCGCGACATGCTGACGTTCGAGGGACTCGCCTATGCTGTCTACGATTATCCCGATATGGTCGAGGACATGGTCGAGACCTGCTGCGTGCTTGTGGAGGATTTTCTCGACCGGGTGCTGCCGCATTTCGATTTCGATTATGCGTCGGGCTGGGAGGATATCTGCTTCAAGAACGGGCCGATCGTCTCGGTCGATTTCTTCCGGAGTGTGGTCATGCCGCGCTACAAGCGGATCCGGCGCAAGCTCGATTCTTACGGGATCGACCTCTGGTACACCGACTGCGACGGCGACGTGCGGCCGCTGCTGCCCTATTTCCTCGAGGGAGGGATCAACTGCCTCTTCCCGTTCGAGGTGATGGGGTGTGCCCATCCGGGGGAACTGCTCGACCGCTACCCGGGCGTGCTGCGGATCATGGGCGGCGTGGACAAGATCCAGCTCGGCGCGGGACGCGAGGCGATCCGGCGTTACCTCGAGACGCTCGTTCCCTACGTCGAGCGCGGCGGCTACATCCCGTTCTGCGACCACCGCTGCCCGCCGAACGTCTCCCCGGACGACTATCTCTACTATCTCGACCTCAAGCAGAAGATGTTCGGGATGAAGTAACCGCTGCCCGGGCGGGGGCGGAAGTTCAGGCGTGTTCGATCATCCTGATCTTCCGCCACTTTCCGGAGCTGAAGCGCCAGAGAAAGACCATCGCGTCGATCAGGCCGCAGACCGCCACAAATCCCCACACAACGTAGATCGACACCGGATACACTCTGGTCAGGATGAACATGCCCGGCACAAGAATTCCCCACGCCGTGAGGCTGTTCAGCAGGAAAATCGCGAGCGTGTCCCCCGCGCCGCGCAATCCCCCCATGAAGATGAATTTGATGCTGTCGCAGGCGTTGAACATTGCCGCCGCGGTCAGTACCCCCGTGCAGATTTTCGTGACTTCGGCGAAATCGACGGCCGAATCCCCTCCCGGCGCAAAGAAAGAGGCGAGCGCCCCCGGGAAGCAGAGGTAGATCGCCAGTCCGAAGAGCGCATAGAGCGCCGCGATCCGCCACGCGCGGTAGACCGCTTTCTCCGCGATGCCCTGCCGTTTTCGGCCGATGTACTGCCCGGTCACGATCGCGGTCGAATCCGCCAGTCCGGTCAGCGGCAGGAAAAAGAGGTTGTTGATCGAGAGTGCGATTCCGCTGGCCGCGAGCGCCACCGCCCCGAGGCTGCCGACGAGGAACGTCAGAAGCGTGAAAGCTCCCGTGTCGACGAGCGTCTGGAATCCCGCCGGAATCCCGAAACGGAAGAGTTTGAGCACGAGATCCGGGTGGAACTCCCACCGCTTCCGGGTCGGGATTTTCCGCTGGTTCTGGCAGAAGAAGTAGACGATAACCGCCGCCGCGCTCGCGGCTGCGCAGATGCTCGACGCGAGTCCCGCACCGTAGATTCCGAGCGGCGGAAGTCCGCAGTGGCCGAAGATGAACATCCAGTTCAATGGCACGTTCAGCAGACAGCCGCCGATGTTGATGAGCGCGACCGGCAGCGTCCGCCCCTGCCCCGAGAAAAACGCATAGAACGGCGCCGCAATGCAGACGAAGACCCCGCTCGGCAGCAGAGAGGTGAAGTAGTCGATCTCCCGCCCGACGATTTCCGGATCGTGGTCGGTGTTGCGGAGGATCGCCAGGCCGATCACCGGAATTACGAATGTGATGAACAATCCCGCCACAAGCGAAACCGTCTGCCCCGCCCAGACCGCGCGCAGCAGATTGGTCCGGTCGTTTGCGCCGTGATACTGCGCAACCATCGCGGAGGTGAAGTTGCAGGTCACCATGAAGAAGCAGAAGAGCGTGAAATAGAGGATTCCTCCCGGAATCGCCGCCGCCACGTCGAGCGTCGAATTGTGCGCCAGAAACCAACGGTCGACAAACTGCATGATGCTGTTGCTCGCCGTCATGAAAATCAGCGGATAAGCGATCCGGCAGATTTCAAGATAGCCGCCGCGGCCGATGAAATTCCGGCGGTTGAATGCTTTTCTGATTCCGAACAGTTCCATATCAAACTCCCATCAAATGGATGCAGGAGAGGTAACATAGTCTGCTTTTTCCGGAAAGCAAGCGGAAAAACCGTTCTTTCGATTGATTTAACGGGCCGGAGCGGTTATATTCTTTTTTACGATGGAATATTTCAAACTTGAACTGTATGTGCCGGTCGATTATGCCGGGAAAGTGAAAGCGGCTCTCGCGGCGGCGGGCGCCGGGAGGATCGGAAATTACGACTCCTGCATCTGGGAGTGCCCGGGCGTCGGCCAGTTCCGGCCGCAGCCCGGCAGTTCGCCGTTCCTCGGCCGCGAGGGAGAGGTCGAGCGCGTGCCGGAGAACAAGCTCGAAATGGTGGTCGCGGCCGACTGTCTCGACGCCGTTCTCGCCGCGCTGCGAACGGCGCATCCGTATGAAACTCCGGCGTTTCAGTTCTGGCCGGTCAACCTGGGAATGGAGGAGAAATGAATCTCTTTATCAATAATCTGTTTCGTGATCCGCAATTTTTCTTCACCTGGCTGGTGTTTATAGTCTTTTCGATCTGCTGCCACGAGTTCATGCACGCATACGTCGCGCTGAAACAGGGGGATTCGACGGCGGCGGATATGGGGCATCTCACATTGAACCCGCTCAAGCAGATGGGACTGTTTTCGCTCATCATGCTCGCGGTGGCGGGGATCGCCTGGGGAGCGGTCCCCGTGCGCCCGTATCTGATGCGCCACCGGCACAGCGATGCGCTTGTGGCATTCGCGGGACCCGCGACGAACTTCGGGCTCTTCCTCATCTTCGGCGTGCTCTGTTTCGGGGCGGCGAAGTTCACGAACAACGAATTCGCTATAGATATGCTCTGGCTCGGAAGTCTGCTCAACATCGTCCTCTTTCTGTTGAATCTGCTGCCGATTCCGGGACTGGACGGCTGGACGATTCTGCGCAGTTTCGTGCCGCGCATCGGCGACTTGAGTTCCGAATGGATGAAAGGGATCTTCTTCATTCTGTTCTTTCTGGTCTTTTTCGCATTCGGAATTCTCTGGAAGATCGGCGCGGTGATGACGGCGTATCTGATGGCCGGTCTCTCTCTGGTGTTCGGGTGAGGGGGAGCATCATGGAGAATCAGCAGCAGGTCTGGAGTGTGTCGGACGTGAACCGCGCGGTGCGCGAGATCGTCGAGGGAGCGCTGCTTCCGTTCTGGATGGCCGGTGAGGTCGGGTCACTCACGCTGCACCGCTCCGGCCACGCCTACTTCACGATGAAGGACGCGAAGAGCCAGATCAAGGCGGTCTATTTCAACGGGGCGGCAACCTGCTCCCGGCTCGGCATCGCGAACGGCACGCTGATCGAGGCGTTCGGCAACCTCTCGGTCTACGAGGTGCGCGGAGAGTACCAGTTCGGGATCCGGCAGCTGCGCCGCGCCGGGATCGGCGAGCTCCAGAAACGGTTCGAGGAGCTCAAACGAAAACTCGCCGCCGAGGGGCTCTTCGACCCGCAGCGCAAGCGGCCGATCCCGAAACTGCCGGAACGGATCGGAGTCGTGACCAGCCCGACCGGGGCGGCGATCCGCGACTTTCTGCAGATCATCAACCGCCGTTTCCCGAATGTGAACATCCGGATCTATCCGTGCGCGGTGCAGGGGGCGGGCGCCGCCGCGCAGGTCGCGCGTGGAGTGGAGTTCTTCAACCGGACCGGCGGTGCGGATGTGATCGTGGTCACGCGCGGCGGCGGCAGCATGGAGGACCTCTGGCCTTTCAACGAGGAACTGCTCGCGCGCGCAGTCGCCGCGAGCCGGATTCCGGTCGTGAGCGCGGTCGGCCATGAGATCGACTTCTCGATCTGCGACTTTGCGGCCGATCTGCGCGTGCCGACTCCGTCGGCGGCGGCGGAGCTCGTCATCGGCCGCCGCGAGGAGATGGTGCGCGAACTCGAACGCAGTGAAAAAGATATGCGTTATGCGCTCGACGCTGCGTTGAATCAGGCGAAAGCGCGACTCGAGCGCGCGGCCGGGAGTTTCGTCTTCCGCGAACCGGTGCATCTTGTGCAGATGCGCCGCCAGCAGCTCGATGAACTCGACACGCGGCTCGGAACGGCTGCCGAACGGTTTCACACGCAGCAGCGTTCCCGGCTCGAACGGCTTGAGAGCACGCTTACGGCGCTCGATCCGCGGCGGCAGCTCGAACGCGGTTATGCGATTCTCTTCGACGACAACGCGGGAAAACCGGTCACGAGCGCCCGGAACGTTCCGGCCGGGACCCGCCTCACCGCACAGCTTGCGGACGGAAATCTGCGCGTCGTAACCGAGTGAGTGCTGCGCTTCAGGCGTCGAGCAGGAAACGGAGCTCCTCGATCGAGAGAGCGCCGGCAGCGGCTTCCGGAGAATCGACGACCGAGTCGAAGATCTCCCGCTTGCGGCTCTGCAGTTCGAGGATCTTCTCTTCGATCGAATCACGCACGACGAGCTTGAGACTGCTCACCGGGCGGGTCTGACCGATGCGGTGAGTCCGGTCGGCGGCCTGAAGTTCGACGGCGGGATTCCACCACGGATCGTAGATGATGACCGTGTCGGCACTGGTCAGATTCAACCCGGTGCCCCCCGCTTTCAGACTCAGCAGAAAGAGCGGAATCGAGGGATCGTTGTTGAAGTGGTCGACGTGCTGCTGCCGATTCCGGGTGCCGCCATCGAGGTACTCGAACGGAATGCCGTTCTTCTCGAGTTCCGGGATCGCGAGCGCGAGCAGGCTTGTGAACTGGCTGAAGAGCAGAACCTTGTGGTTGCTGTCGAAATGCTCGTGCAGCAGTTCGAGCAGCAGCTCCATCTTCGCGGAGGAGACGCCGTTCCCCTCGCCGTCGGGGAGCAGCGCCGGATGGCAGCAGATCTGCCGCAGCCGCAGCAGCGTGCTGAAGATCGCGGCATTGCCGTGCGCGTCGTCCTTTTTGAACGCGCGGAGCTTTCGGCGGCCCTCTTCGAGCACGGCGTTGTAGAGCTCCCGCTGATCGGGTTCCATCTCGCAGTAGATGGTCCGCTCGAGTTTCGGAGGCAGATCCGGCGTGACCATCGCTTTCGTGCGCCGCTTGACAAAAGGCGCGATGCGGGCGGCGAGATCGCGCTGCAGCTGCGGATCATCCTTGATGCCGGCGTAATATTTGCGAAACCCGGAGAGACTTCCGAGCATGCCCGGCTGCAGAAAGTCGAAGATGCTCCAGAGATCCTCGGGCGAATTCTCGAGCGGCGTGCCGGTCAGCACGATGCGGTGGGCGCCGTCGATGCTCTTGCAGTTCTTTGCATTCGACGAGCCCGGATTCTTGATGTGCTGCGCCTCGTCGAGTACGACGAAGCTGAAACTGTAATGTTTGAGTTTTGTCCCTGAAAGCCGCGCGGCCGCGTAGGAGAGAATCACCAGATCGTACTCCGGCAGCGACTTCCAGAGCACGTCACGTTCGGCCCCGTCGTGCGGAGAGGCGACCTTGAACTCCGGGACGAACCGGGCCGCCTCGCGCGCCCAGTTGTCGATCAGCGACGCGGGACAGACGATGAGCGCCGGAGCCATGCCGCGTTTCTTTCGCGATGCGAGCAGCGCGAGCAGCTGTACGGTTTTGCCGAGCCCCATCTCATCCGCGAGGATGACGTTGTAATTGCGGTCGGTCATGTACTGCAGGAAGCGGACGCCCTCCTCCTGGTATTTGCGCAGCGTCCCCTCGAACCGGAAGTCCGGGGTGAGATCGTACCCCGTTGAGGCGTCATCGATGCCGCCGCCCGCGAGTTCCGGCACCACCGCGCCGGGGATGTCGCGCACGAGAAACGTGAAATACTCCGCCGCGAACGAGGCGACCTCAAACGTGCGGCCGATCGGATCGAGCTTGCGGATCGCCCCGCCCGCCGCCGGAAAGAAGCGCATCAGGGCCGGAGAAAGTTTCACCATCCCCGCGCCGGGGAGCGCGAGAAATCCGGTGCCGGACTTCGCCGCCTCGAGGCAGCTCTTCCAGTCGGCCGGGACTCCCGCTCCGGTGAGCGTGTATTCGATCGCCCATCCGTCCGCGAGTTTCGCGGTCATGCGGCAGGAGAATTCGAGTTCCGGCAGCCCGGCGTTGCCGCGCAGCTGCCCCGCGAGCCGACCCGACAGCGCGAGATTGTCGTGGATCGCGAGATACTCCGGCAGCGCGCGGTCGAGGAAGATGCCGATCCGGTCCGCCCCGGTGATGACGTAATCTCCCTGTGACCGGGTGAATCCGAACATCGCCAGATCGTTCTCGAATGTGAGTTCGCCGCTTTCGTCGCGTCGCCAGAAGTGATCGTTTTCGCACAGAAGCCGGCCCGATTCCGGCGGCACACTCCGTTTTCCGCCGTCCTGGGCATCGTAGAGATAGCGGAGCGAGAGCGTAAATTCATCCGTGGCGGAGAGCCCGCCGTCGAGCAGAATGCCCGGAGTGCGCGTCTCGAGCTCGAAGTCGTCGACCCGGATCACCGGCAGCGGGAACTCCGCGAGAAACTCCTCGACGGAAGTTCCCTGTGGCGGCGGCTGGACGCCGGAACGGAAGAAATTGCGCAGCCAGCTGATTTCGCAGACCGCCGGGACGAAGAAATACTCTCCCTCGCGCCCGATCCAGCAGCCCGAGCGGCCGGTGATGACTTTCGCGCCCGCGGTCGGCAGCGCCGCGCCGTTCACGCGGATTCCGGGCGACATCGTGCTTTTCGAGCCGACCCCGGAGACCAGGAGAACCGCCTCGGCGAATTCGCCGCGCACATGCAGTTTACGCCCGTCGCGGGTAAAGCGCGGAAAATTCACGAGACTGTGGAAGAATTCGGCCGTCATTTCGGAGTTGAGCAGAATCTGCGAATTCTCCGCCTCGCCGTTGATCGCGAGGAAGCGGATGATCTGCTGTTCGTGCAGCGAAAAGGATTCGAGTTTCAGCGTGACGGTCAGCGATTTGTCGAAATAGAGCTGGCGCAGATTGTTGAGGTTGCCGATGTATTCGCGGCCCGCGCCCTTGAGTTTCACGGCAAGCGCGGCGTTCTCCCATTTGCTCGGGACATGCGGAAACGCGGAGACCGCGTCGATGGAAAGTTCGGCCTGAGGCTTGCGGGCCCGTTCGACGAGTTTCGGCAGACTCTCGCGGCGAAGTCCGCCGTAATAGGAGGGGGCCTCCTCTTCGCCCCATTTTTTCCCGGCGAGATTGAATCTTCCGGCGTAAAGAATGAGCGCAACGGCATGTTCACAGAGCTTTCCTCCGGCGGGAGAACCGCAGCAGCAGACGGCGGAGGGCGTCTCACCGGTCCGCACCCGGCAGTCGACGCCTCCGTCGTTCAAATGAAAATGGCCACAGAGCCTCCCGTCGCGGTCGCGCCAGGCTCCGGCGAGGCGGCCGTTTTTCAGCAGCCCCTTGGCCGCCTTGAGTTCGGCCGGGCCGGAGATCTCCTGCAATCTTTCCTCAAAGCTCTTCTTCATCGGCTTTCCAATTCCCCTGCCTGTATCTGAATTTCCGGTCTCTCCGCGTTGCGAAGCGAAGCATGAATTATTTAACATAACGCCATTCCACGGTTTTTCCAGTTTATTCCGCAGTCAAGTTGGAAAAAATTGCAAATGTGGTGTATAGTAATCATTAGCAAAATGATTTTTAACGTTCAACCCCGGGGAGCGCCACCCCGTGATTCAAATGGCGGGACTTTTGGTTCTATGGGAAATCTCTATCTCGGAATCGATATCGGTTCTACTACATTCAAGGCTGTCCTGCTCAACGAGAAAGGACAGGTTCGTCAGGCTCTCTACCGCCGGACCCGGCCGGTCGATACCGGGCGGGTTCGCTGCTCAGGCGTATGCGCGAAGTGCGGAGCGTGCAACTTCGGTCAGCTGCGGCAGACTGTCGATAAATTCCTCCTGGATGCAGGCGTCAAGGGGCTCGGAGAGATCACCTGCACGGTCGTGACCGGCAGCCAGATCGTCGAGGATACGCACGACTTTCTGCCTTACGACTTTCAGGTCAGCGAAGTGACCGCCCACGTCGCGGGCGCGCGTCACTACTATCCCGACTGCAAGGCGATTCTCGACGTCGGCGGCCAGGACAGCAAGGCGATGGTCTACAACGACAAGATGCACATGTGGAACTACAAAATGAGCGGGATCTGCGCCGCCGGAACCGGGGCGTTTCTCGACAGCGTCGCAATCAAACTCAACGTTCCGGTCGAGGAGATGGCCGACCGCGCGAACTACGGAAGCGACCTCGAATTCTCGAGTGTCTGCGCGGTGCTTTCGGCGACCAGCATCAACAAATTCAAGAACCGGTTTCCGATGGGCGATATCATCGGCGGGGCGTGCCGCGCACAGGCCCGCACGATCATGTCCGGCGTCGGCGAGCTCTTTCTCAACTACAAGGGGGACATCGTCTTTCAGGGCGGCGTCGCCTACAACCGGGCGGTTGCGCACTATCTCAAGGAGATCACCGGCAACAACATCATCACGCCGGAACTCCACGGCGTGATGGGCGCGCTCGGCTCGGCCTGCCTCGCGCGGCAGTTCCACACGCTGCGCGGCAAGCTCGACGTGACGCGGGGACTTCCGCCGCCGGAGCGCCATCTCGAATCGATCAATCTGCGCGCGAAAGCGACCCGCAAGGATTTTCTCGGTCACGGCAAGGAGCCGCTCGTCTGGCGCAACCTCTTTTTCCCGACCGAGATTCTGAATGCGCTTGGCGTGCGTTCCCTGACGCTCGAAACCTATGCGGCGCTCTTCGCCCGCAGCCGTCACAAGGTCAAGCGCGCATTCGACCACGCGGCATGCAAGGGATTTTCGGGGGAGACCTGCTCGTTCCTGCGGGTGCTCGAGGGGTCGCAGCTGCCGCGCCCGGCGTTCGGGGTTTCGACCTCGCAGCCGTGTCAGCAGGGGGAGCGGATCTTCCGCGATCTCGGGCGCAACTACGATCTGTCGGACCGCTTCTTTTCGCTGCAGACGCCGGCGGCGGGTGCGGATGACACGCTCGCGGTCGAGCATCTCGCCGAGGAGATCGACCGAGCCGTGCATTTAATGGAAAAGGCGATGGACCTGAAGCTCGACCCGAAGCGGCTCGCCGAGGCGTGCGAACTTTCGAACGAAGCGCGTCACTACTCGCTGCTGGCGAACGATCTGCGGTTCAACAGCCCGCCGCTGATCCGCGGCGCGCAGGCGATCTATTTCGCATCGATCTTCAGCCAGCTCTGGGGACGTCCGGAGCTCGTCGAGATCCAGAAGAAACTCTTTGAGGAGCTTACGCAGATCCGCGAGGAGATCGGCGACTCCGTGAAACTTGAGGATACGCACCGGCTGCTGTGGCTGCACCTGCCGCCGTTCTACGACACGTCGCTGCTCGATTACATCGAGATCAACCGGCGCGCGCCGATCGTCTTTGAAGAGGTGAACTACATCGGCTGGGAACCGCTGGACGCCTCCGATCCGTACCGTTCGCTCGCCAAGAAGATTCTGACGACGGGATTCATGGAGCCGTCGCAGCGTGTGAAGACGATCGTCGAGCAGGCGCCGAAAGCTCACTTCAACGGCTGCATCCTCTACAATCACGGTTTCGGCCGCTGTTCGATGGCGGACAGCTCGTTTGTGAAACATCTGCGCGAGGAGCTGAACAAGGCGGAGATTCCGCTGCTCGTGCTCGACGGTGACTGCGTCGATCCGACCATCGACCCGTGCAGCACCGAAACCAAGATCTCCGCCTACATCGAAGCGCTGAACGAACAGCGGTACGGCAATATCTTCGGTGCATTGAAATCGTAATTTGACAGGAGTGAAAAATGATCCGCCGAAACGGAGAGTACAAAGTCGAGTTCCGCGAGGAGATGCGCGGAGGCAGGGGAACCGTTAAAATCGAAGAGTTCTGGGCTCCGAAAACCGAGATGCGGTCGAAAAACCGGATGTTTTCGCGTCTGACGCTGAATCCGGGCTGCTCGATCGGCTTCCATCCGCACGATGCGGAGGAGGAGATTTTCGTGGTGATCAGCGGCCGCGCCGAAGCGGATGACAATGGTGAAGTCGTCGAACTCGGTCCGGGCGATACGATCCTCACCGGCAACGGCGACGGCCACGCGATCCGCTGCATCAGCGACGAGCCGCTTGAGCTCATTGCGGTCATTTCCACCTACTGAACGAACCGGACGGGGAGAGACGTTGAAATGCTGAATCGGGAACTTCTTCTCGCGCTGGCGGGGGAATATGGTACGCCGCTGTTCGTTTATGACGGTGACATGGTTGTTGCGCGGTATCGGGATCTTTTCGGTTTCATTCCGTATCCGGGGCTGAAGATCTGCTGCGCGATGAAAGCGAATTACAACCCCGGTCTGCTCGCGTTGCTGCGCGACGCGGGAGCGGGGCTCGACACGGTCAGTCCCGGCGAGGTGATCATGGCTCTGAAGCTCGGATTCCCGAAAGAGCGGATCATCTACACGGCCAACAACATGACCGACGAGGAGTTCGAGCAGGTTCTCGCGACCGGCGTGGTGATGAACATCGGTTCGCTCTCACGGTTGCGGAAGATCGCGAAGACGCACCCCGGCATGTCGCTGTGCCTGCGCTTCAATCCGGACGTCTGTGACGGCGACAACGCCAAGACGATGACGGGCGGCGATCTGACCAAGTTCGGAATCCTGCTCGAATCGGTCGAGGAGGTCAAGAGCCTCGTCCGCGAGGGGAATCTGAAGGTCATCGGCCTGCACGAACACACGGGCAGCGGCCTGCAGCGGACGGAGTCGGTCTACCAGTCGATGGAGAATCTGATGGCGATCGCGACGCCGGAGAACTTCCCGGATCTCCAGTTCCTCGACTTCGGCGGCGGCTTCAAAGTGCCGTACAAACCGGGCGAGGCGCGGATCGATTACGTCGCGATGGGCGCGGAGATCACGCGCCGGTTCGAGGCGTTCACGGAACGTTACGGTCGCAAGCTCGACATGCTGTTCGAGCCGGGCAAATACATCTTCGCCGAGGCGGGATATCTGCTGACCGAGGTCAATACGCTCAAGCGCAACCGCAGCCGTCTGATCGCGGGATGCAATTCGGGTTTCCCGCAGCTGATCCGGCCGGTGCTTTACGATGCGTACCACGAGGTGTGGAATCTCAGCAACCCGGACGGGAAGCCGCAGGTCTACGACGTGTGCGGCAACATCTGCGAGACGGGCGACCGGTTCGCCGAGCAGCGTGAACTGCCGGAGATCCGGGAATACGACATTCTCGCGATTCGGAACGCCGGGGCGTACTGTTATTCGATGGGCGGTGTCTACAATCTCCGGGCGATGCCTGCGGAGGTGGTGGTCTCCGGCGGAAAGGTCGTCTATGTCCGGAGACGGCTGAGCTCCGAGGAGCTCTGCGACCAGATTCTGAAAGAGGGCAGATCGTTATGAACGGCAATTTTGCGGCGGCGCTCGACCTCTCGGGACGGGAGGCCGGTTTTGCGCTGCTGGACGGGACGAAAATACTTTTGTCGGCCACGCGGCCGATGCGGGGGCGGGACTCGGCGCAGCTTGCGGCCTGGGCAGCCTCGGAACTGAACAAGGCGGGGATCGGGCTCAATTCAGTCGCGAAGTGGAGCGTCGGCTCCGGGCCGGGGAGTTTCACCGGCATGCGTCTCGCGGCGGCGCTCGTGAACGGCTGGACTTTCGGCAAGGCGGGGATCGAAACGCGGTGCGTGCCGACCGCGGTGGCGCTCGCGGCGAATCTCGTCGCTCCGGCGGAGGGGAGTCGCATCGGCGCACTCTTCGACGGGCGGAATCACGAGCTGATTTTGTTTGAGATGGAGATCCGCAACGGGGAACCGGTTCCGACCGGGCTGGAAAAGGTGCTGAACGCGGAGCAGGCGGCGGAGTTCTTCGCCTCTTACCCGGCCGATCACCTGATCGCGCTCGAGGCGGAGCGGCCCGCGCTCGAGAAACTGCTTGCGCCGGAAGTCGCGGCGAAAATCGAAACGTTCGATTCGGTCAAGCCCGAGGCGCTTGCGCTCGCGCAGTACAAGCCGTTCGACAACAAGCTCGCGGACCTGGTCTACATCCGCCCCGCCGTATTCTCCTGAGCGGATCGGGAGAAAATCCGTGCGGGCGGAGGTTGATTTTTCCGGGAAACATTGTATATTGTAAAGAAATTTATTTCCATTGTCGTATTTTTTTATTTGCGGGGGAGTTCCGATGCGTTTTGCCAGACCGGTACCGAAAAACCGGATCATACTGATTCCGATCGGCATTAGTCGGGGTCATGCCGGTGCGTGCGCCGGGATGGCCCGTAAAATGCGTTCGGGAGCTGCCGGATAGACAGGTTGCAAAACCGCAGAAATGGAAGAAAGACCATGCCGCACCCCGGATTGGAATCGCACGGCATGGTCTTTTTGTACACGGAAACAGGAAAAATCAAGGTTGAAATCAGATGAAATCCAGACATAAATCCGACAATTACGTGGAGATCATGGATACCACACTGCGCGACGGCGAACAGACGCCGGGCGTGGCGTTCACCCCCGCGGAGAAGCTCGAACTCGCGAAGATGTTCATGAACCGGTTGAAAGTGGATCGGCTCGAAATCGGCTCCGCCCGCGTATCCGACGGCGAACGGGACGCGGTTTCGACGATCCTCAAATGGGCGGAGCACCGCGGCTGCCTCGAATCGATGGAGATCCTCGGATTCGTCGACGGCGGCCGGTCAATCGACTGGATTCGTGAAACCGGCGGAAAGGTCATCAATCTGCTGACGAAAGGCTCTGAAAATCACTGCCGCGTTCAGCTGCGCAAATCGCCCGCCAAACACTTTGAGGATGTCGTCAACGAGATCCATTATGCGGAACAGCAGGGGATCAAGGTCAACGTCTATCTGGAGGACTGGTCGAACGGCATGCGCCACAGTTTCGCGTACGTCCACGAGTTTCTGACCCGGCTGCAGGGGCTGCCGGTCGAGCGGATCATGCTGCCGGACACGCTCGGAATTCTCGACCCGACCGAGGTGGCGACCTATCTGGAGTGGCTCTACCGCGCATTTCCCGATCTGCGGCTCGACTTTCACGGGCACAACGACTACGGCATGGTGACGGCGAACAGCCTCGCGGCGGTCCGGGCGGGCGTGAACGGAATCCACACCACGATCAACGGACTCGGCGAGCGGACCGGCAATCAGGCGCTCGCCCAGCTCGTGGTCGCGATCAACGACATGACCAACCGCAGGGTGCGGGTGGTCGAGATGGAGCTTCAGCATGCGTCGGAACTCGTGCAGAGCATCTCCGGCAAGCGTTGCGCGTGGAACTATCCGGTGGTCGGATCCGACGTCTTTACGCAGACCTGCGGCGTCCACGCCGATGGCGACAAAAAGGGAAACCTCTACGCGAATCTGCTCTTGCCGGAGCGGTTCGGGCGGCGGCGCAACTATGCGCTCGGCAAGCTCTCCGGCAAGGCGTCGATCGACCAGAACCTCGAGGCGATGAATCTCGAACTCGCGCCCGAAGTGCGTCAGAAAGTGCTTCAGGAGGTGATCCGGCTCGGGGACAAGAAGAAGAATGTCTCCCCGTCGGACCTGCCGTTCATCATCGCGGAGGTCCTGAGTTCCCCGCTGGAATCGCGGTTGAAAGTCGTCGATTATGAAATCAGCACCCGCTCCGGCGGCACACCGAAAGCGCGTGTCGCGGTGGAGATGGACGGCGTGAAAGCCGAGGCGACTTCCCCCGGCGACGGCGGTTACGACGCATTCATGCGGGCGCTGCGGAAGTGCATGAAGACTTTCAACCTCACGCTTCCGAAGCTGGTTGACTACGAAGTGCGCATCCCGCCGGGGGGCAAGACCGACGCTCTGGTGGAGACCACGATCACCTGGGCGTTCCCGGGAAAACACGTCACGACCACCGGCATCGATCCGGATCAGATCGTCGCGGCCATCTTCGCGACGGAGAAGATGCTGAATCTGCTTCTGCCGGGAAATCCGGCCGAAAGCGCGGCCGGAACACTCTGAACCGAAACAACGAAAGGAATCGTTTTTCATGGCTTTATACGACCGAGGCTATATGCGCGGCTCCTCTCCCGGAGAGCAGGCCATCTCCGGGATGGGGATGATTATGGTGTTGATCGCCATCAACGTTGTTCTGTTTCTGGCGGGAAACATTCTGCCGGGCCTTGCCGAGATGTTGCTGCTCACGCCGCAGGGAATCCGCAGCGGGCGGATTTATCAGCTCGTCACGGCGGGGTTTCTGCATTTGGAATTTTTCCATCTTTTCTTCAACATGTGGGGACTCTATCTGTTCGGAGGGCTGGTTGCACCGCACATCGGCGGCAGGCGGTTTCTGTGGCTCTACCTGATCGGGGCGGTCTCCGGGAATCTGCTTTATCTGGTTTTGAACTGGAACTCGCCGGGCGGGCTGCTCGGTGCCTCCGGTGCGGTGTTTGCGGTGATGGTGGCGACGGCACTGCTTGAACCGAACCGGCAGTTCTTCATCATTCCGCTGCCGATTCCGATGAAGACGCGGACGCTCGTCGTCTGCTACACGATCCTCGAGGTGCTTCTGCTTGCCAACAACAAGGACGGCATCGCCCACCTCGCGCATCTCGGCGGCGTGATCGGCGGATATCTTTACATGAAGCTGCTTTACGGAAACCGCCTCGCGTGGGATCCGTTCCGGCGGAGGCCTGCGGCCTGGCGCCCGCAGTTCCGCGGCGGAGCTCCGGAGCCGCCGCCCGTCGGGGGGGCGGGGAACGCGGCGCAGCGCGGCGGCCCGGTCGGTGCGCGCGAACTCGATGCGCTGCTCGACAAAGTGTCGCGTTACGGCATCAACAGTCTTTCCGAGTACGAGCTCGCGCGGCTGCGGCAGGCGCGCGAAGAGATGCGCGGCGGAAAATAGGGCGGTTCGATCATGCTCAGCACTTCGCTTTTCGACTACGATCTTCCTCCTGAACTCATCGCCCAGCATCCCGCCGAGCGGCGGGACGGGTCGCGCATGCTCGTGCTCGACCGCGTGACCGGCGAGTGTGAAATCCATCCGTTCGGGGCGATCCGGGAGTACCTTTCCCCCGGCGACGCGCTCATCTACAACGATACGCGCGTTCTGCGCGGGCGCATGTATGCGCGCAAGAACGGCGATCCGCAGGGGGCGAAGTTCGAGCTGCTGCTCGTGCAGGCGCTCGACCCGGAACGGCGGCGCTGGAATGTGCTGCTCAAGCCCGGCAAACGGGCATTGCCCGGCGTTTTTGCCCAGTTGCTCGAGAGCGACGGGACGCTCAACGAAAACGGCGACGGCTTCACGGTGCTCGGGCGCAGCGGTGACGGCGGGTTCGGGATCGAATTCAACACGCCCGATTCCGACCGGCTGCAGGCGCGTTACGGTCACATTCCGTTGCCGCCTTACATCACGCGCGGCGACGAGACTGCCGACTCCGAGCGTTACCAGACCGTCTACGCCGAAAAGGCCGGGGCGGTCGCCGCACCGACCGCCGGACTCCACTTTACACCGGAGATTCTCGCCGACCTCGCGGCAAAGGGGGTGCGGGAAGCGGCCGTGACGCTGCACGTCGGCCCCGGAACGTTCAAGCCGGTCTCGGTCGAAAACGCCGAGGAGCATCAGATGCACTCCGAGGAGTATTTTCTCACGCCCGGGACGGCGGAGCTCATCAACGCGACCCACGCGGCGGGCAACCGTGTGCTCGCGGTCGGCACCACGACCGTGCGGACACTTGAAAGCTGTGCCGATCCGGATGGGATCGTTCATCCTGCTCACGGAAATACTCAGATTTTCCTCTATCCGCCCTATCGGATCCGGGCGGTGGATCTGCTGCTGACGAACTTTCATCTGCCGAAGAGCACGCTGCTCATGCTGGTTTCGTGCTTCTGCGACCGCGAGAAAGTGCTTGCGGCATACGAGCTCGCGATCCGCGAGAAGATGCGCTTTTACAGCTACGGCGACTGCATGCTCCTGAAGTGAGTCTCTCAGCCTATGCCTTGAACCATTTCGGGACGCCGTGGCGGCGGAGGCGGGCGACGGTGGCTTCGCGGCGGCGGAAGAGCTCCTCGCGGCTCCCTGCGAGCGTCGGGTCGCGATAGGCGGTTCCGGCGGTCGAGCGCAGGATGATGCCGCGCTCTTTCTCCGGGAGCGGCAGCGGCGGCAGTGCCGGATCGAACGCGGCGACCGTGCCGCCGCGCTTGCGGCCGAACGGTTCCGACTCCCCGACCGCGAGTCCCGCCCGCAAAAGCGCGCCGCGATAAGGGAATGCGCTGCAGTAACTCACGATCACGCCGTTGTGCTTCAGCAACCGCGCGAGCTGCCGCACGAAATCATAGCTCCACAGCTCCGGGTTGCAGTCCGGCGAAAAGCCGTCCTGAAAGATCACGTCGAAACTCCCCGGTTCAAGCCGGGTGACCATATCGCGCGCGTCGCCGCAGAGCAGTTCGACCCGGCTGCCGTTTTCGGCGAAACGCCCGGTCTGTGCGAGCGCTTCGACAAGGCGGCAATCGAGACTGCCCGCCGGATAGAGCCGCCGCGCCGCGGAGAGGACACGCAGATCATTTTCGAGCGTGACGATTTCGCAGTTTCCCCCGCAGCGCAGCGCGGCAGAGCAGTTCGTTCCGAGCCCGAACCCGAGGTCGAGAACGCGGACCGGTTTCCCGTCGGCGAGCCGTTCCCGCAGGCGGGACGGCTGCACGAACTTCCGCTCCGCCTCGGTCGCCGCTCCTGCGAGCGAATGAAAATGCTGACGGAATCCGGGGTGGTAGAGCGTCGGCGACCCGTCGCCGGTCGTGACCCCCGCGAACCCGCCGTCCGGGGCGGGATTCCGGAACTGTTCCTGGAAGAAGTCGAGAAAACGGCTCTTGGACATCCACCAGCGCGGCGTGATGATCCGTTCCGGCTCCGCCTCGGCTGTGAGGCGCATGATGAGCCACTCTTCCGGCAGCTCGCGCAGGAATCCGCCGATCCAGTCGGCGTACTCGTACTCGTTGAGTCCGGCGGGTTTCACCGGAAAATCGGGCGACGCGAGCGGCGTCCCTTTCAGCGTTAAAAGCGGATGGAGCTTGACTGCCCGGAACGGAAGTCGTGCAATGCGGCGCGCGGATTCAAGAAACATCGCACGATCCTCCCCCGGCAGCCCCGCGATCATGTGGCAGCCGACCCGGATTCCGGCCGCATCGAGCCGCCGTACGGCATCCTCCACTGCCGCGAAGTTGTGGCCGCGGCGGATCAATTCCAGCGTCGAATCGTGCGCACTCTGGACGCCGAGTTCGACCCACACCTCGTATTTGCGCGCGAGTTCCGCGAGAAAATCAACCGTTTCCGGGGGCAGCGCATCCGGGCGCGTTCCGACGATGACCACCGCGAAC
Organism: uncultured Victivallis sp.; assembly: GCA_944389935.1. Classification (GTDB taxonomy): domain Bacteria; phylum Verrucomicrobiota; class Lentisphaeria; order Victivallales; family Victivallaceae; genus Victivallis. Next base: position 2,829 of record CALXOE010000030.1, on the reverse strand, counting down.
GGCGCCAGTGAAAGCACTTCGCCATAAAGTTTCCGCAAAGTTTCCACCGGCGCATAGGTCGAGGTGAACGCCTGAAAATAGGCGATGTAAGGGGCCGTCGCACCATAACGGTCGGTCACGAACCGGATTCCCGCCTCGACCTGCCCGGCGAGGTCGAGATGGCGCATGAGATGACGCGCGCGGTTTCCGTCCTCGGCGCAGTAGACGCAGCCGGGCCCGAACCGGTTGAGCCGATTCGGGCAGCCGAGCGCGAGGTCGATGCCGATCCGATGGCGCTTCCCGCCGTACTTGTTTGCGATATAATCGCTGAAAAAGTGGAGTTCTTTCATTGACTTGCCGTTCCTGTCGCGGTAATGTAAAGGAATGAGACTGGAATTGCAACTGCGTTACGGAGGTTTTTTATGAAAATTGCGATCATCGGCGGCGGCGTCGCCGCATTCGAGGCGGCAAAAAATATCCGCTCCCTTTCGGACGAAGCGGAAGTTACGATTTACAGCCGGGAGGCGGTTCCGCCGTATCGGCGTCCGGCGCTGTCGCGGATGGCGGCGGAGGAGCTTGCCGACGCGCAGTTCTACATCAAGCCGGCGTCGTTTTATGCGGAGAATCGGATCGGACTCGAACTCGGGCGTACACTCTGTGCGATCGATACGAAAACGAAAACTCTCACATTCGACTCCGGGGTTCCGGCGCATTACGACCGGCTGCTGCTTGCGACCGGTTCGCACTGCTTCTACCCGCCGGTGCCCGGGATGGATCTCGACGGAGTGATGTCCCTGCGCGAATATGCCGATCTGCAGAAACTGCGCGCCCGGCTCGACGCGGGGGTGAAACGGGCCGCAGTCATCGGCGGCGGACTGCTCGGACTCGAGCTTGCGCAGAGCCTGCTCGAACGCGGCTGTACGGTCACCGTGATCGAGGGCTCGTCGCTGCTGCTGCCGCGCAACCTCGACGAGGAGGCCGCCGGCGTCGTGCTGAAAAGACTCGCCGGAATCGACAATCTGACGTTGCGGTTCGGCTGCAGTGTGAAAGAGGTCGCCGGAAAGGACGGCCGGGCCGTCGGCGTGACGCTTGCGGACGGGACATGCGAGGCGGATCTGGTCATGGTTTCCGCGGGAGTCCGCGCGAATATCGAAGTGGCCGCTGCGGCGGGAATCCCCTGCAACCGCGGGATCGTGGCCGACAGCTGCCTGCGTACGGGAGTCGCGGAGATCTATGCGGCTGGAGACTGCGCCGAAGTCGCCGGGGCCTCCTACGGGCTCTATGACGCCGCGCGGTCGATGGGGAGCGTCGCCGCCCGCAATCTGCTCGGGGAGGAGCAGCCGTTCGTGTCACAGGCGTATCCGGCCCGGCTCTCGGTGTTCGGTGTGAAGCTCTTTTCCGCCGGAAAACTCGCGGGCGCGCGCAGCGAAACCACGCAGGATGCCGCCGCCGGGACGTTCAGGAAACTGTTCTATGACGACTCGAATCGCCTCATCGGCTGCATTCTGGTCGGCGACCTGCGCGAAGCGGTGAAACTCCAGTCGCAGATCATCCCCGTCCGGGAGCGGGCATAGGGTGCTGCATTCACTCCGGATCGCGTTTCAGGGGTGCGTGGCGGCGGAGCATCCGGTAAGCTCCCGGCGCCATGCCGGTTTCACGTTTGAACGCAAGAGAGAGCGCCATGTCTGAGCCGTATCCGGTGCGGTGGGCGATTTCCGAGAGCGGCAATTCCGTACCGTCGAGCAGATAGCGGATCTGGTTCATGCGGATCTCCTGCAGAAATCGGCGGGGGCCTTTGCCGAAATGCTGCTGAAACAGCCGGATCAGCATCCCGCGGGAGACGCCCGCAACGCGGGCGGCGTCCTCGACCCCGATGAGATTCATATAGTTCTGGAGGAAAAATCCGACCGCTCTGGCGAGCCGGATGTCGGTCACTGCCAGCGAATCGGTGCTGCGTCGGGAGATGATCGAGGAGGGAGTCACGTAAATCGGTTCCTCGGGGATCTTTTCGCCGGCCATCATCCGGTCGAGGAGTTCGGGGAGTTTGCGGCCGAGCACCGGAAATTCGCCGCTGACGTAGGAGGTCGGCACCATTGCGTTTTCGGTCACGTTCCAGTCATCGGTATTGCAGAGTACGGAGACCTCTTCCGGAACCCGCAATCCGAGTTCCTCCAGCGTCCGGTAGATGATCGGCAGCACCGTGCTTGCCGAGAGAATGAGAGCGAACGGGCGGGGGATTTCAGAAAAAAAACGGCGCAGCAGCTTGCGGCGTTTGTGATAATCATTCCAGTCGGCTCTCGGCAGCCATCCCTCCCAGAGACAACTGAAGAGCTGGAGTCCACGCGATTCAAGCTCATGCTGCACGGCCATGAGCACATCCCGGGGGTTGCCGTCGATATCTTCCGGGAAGATTTTCGATGCCGCGGTCGCGAATCTCGTAAAACCCTTGTCCATGAAATAGTCGACGATCATTCCGGCGATCTGCTGCGTATCCGGGCGGATTGTACGGATGTTTTCCCGTGGCGGCAGCAGTCGCGACACCGTCGGAGTCGACTTGAAGTCCATGACCGCAGCAAAATCCGGCAGCTCCAGATAATCCGAAATGATCCCGTCCCCCGACCAGTGGCCGGGAATCTGCCGGCCGCATCGTTCGATCTGCCAGTTGTGTTCCCGGCCATATTCGTAAATCGGTCTCAGAATCTCCTCGTTCGGTTCCATCAGGGCGCAGAGAATGTGTTTCATGGCAATACCGGATTGTGCAAATTATATAAAAATCTCGCGTTAATATATTGTTTTTTTCAGGTATTTTCAAGAAAGATGGTAAAATTGGTGTGTTTTTAAAACAAAAAA
>CALXOE010000029.1 GCA_944389935.1 uncultured Victivallis sp. | reverse complement strand
GTTGTGATTGCGATCATCGCGATATTGGCGTCCATGTTGCTGCCGGCCTTGAATCAGGCGCGGGAACGGGCGCGCGAAAGCAGCTGCAAGAACAATCTGAGGCAGATCGGGCTGCAGATCCAGATGTATGCCGACAACAACAAAGATCAGCTGCCCGAGGCGAGTGCGAAATCCAACGGCTGCAGCTGGGAACATCGCCTCGTGAACTCTCTGACGCAATATTCCGGCCGGGTGACGAAACTCTTCAAGTGCCCGAGCGATCAGATTCAGAGAACTGAGGCGGCACTTGCGGTCAGCACGCATCTGAAGAGTTACCGGTGCAACGGTTATCTCTGGGCAGACGCAAATTCCTCCTGCCTCAAGGGGGCTTACATGAAGACGAAGAACCGTCCGTCTCAGCTGATCTCGCTGATCTGTCAGCCGCATTCGGGGATGGTGTTCTACAGCGGGACGGCGGCGTTTCAGTATGAGTTCACCATGCCGGGATCGTCGACTTCCGGGCAGTGGACGCACGGGCCGAAAGGGACTTATCTGTTTCTCGGCGGCAACGTCGGAAACATCTCGTTCAACAGTGCGACGGTATCCGATTCAACGCTTTCAAAGCGTCATTGGCGCGCAAACAAGGCGGAGCATGAAGACTGACCTTGTCGGTTTTGCGGAATCATCATGGAAGCCAAAATCAATATCAATACCATTGCGAAAACCGCCGGGGTATCGACCACAACGGTGTCGAATTTCATCAACGGCACGGAAGTGTTCCCGCTCTCCCGCGATACGCGCGGCCGGGTTCGGGCCGCGATGCGCAAGTTGAATTACCGGCCGCACATCGGCGGTGTTCTGATCCGGCGCAGCGCGGCCGCCCGCCCCGGGAAAGTCGGATTTGTGATGGGGGAGGACTGCAGGCGGCCCGTGCTGTACACCGCGGGAATTCCACTTGTACAGCGGTTTCTGCGGGAGTTGGAAGTCGCGTTGACCGATCGGCTCAATATGGGGCTGGAGATCATCCGCGTGACTGACGAGGATTCGCGCGAGCAGTGGAATTCCCGGCTGCTCGATCTCGACTGCGTCATCAACTACGGGCAGCTTCACAGTTTGTTGTGCGACACACTCTCCCGCCGCAATCTGCCGATGATCGAGGTCTATTCCACCGCGGAATTCCGTCGGCACGGCGACTTCTCCGGTGTGGAGGAGGAGTTTGACTTCCTCTACTGGCGCAATGATCGGCAGATCGAAATGCTGTTCGACCACTTTTACCGGCTCGGTCGGCGCAGCTTCATCTTCGTTTCGAGCTGCAACGTGAAAGCGCTGCGGCCGGATTACTACGGGTATGATGCGGAGATGAAACTCGCGGGATTCAAGCGTGCCCTTGCGGCCCATCCCGATTGTACCGGGGTGATCCTGTCGCCCCGCAACTGCGGAAGTTTCAACATGTTCCGAGAGTTCAGCCTGACGCGGGAGCTGCTGATTCGCGAACGTGACGTTCTGGCCCGCGCCGATGCGGTCATCTGTCATAACGACATTGTCGCGCAGGGGGCCGCCGCTACGGCGCTTGAACTCGGATTCCGTCCGGGGGAGGAGATTCTCTTTTCGGGCGAGGGGGATTTCTGTGAGTTTCAGCACTGGCATCCCGCGATTCTGACCAGCAGCGTGGATTATGCGAAACTGACCGACCGGGTCTGTGAACTGATCCGGCAGCGGGAGAGCGACCGTTCCGGAGCCCCCTGCCGGATGGAGATCCCGACCATTTTGATTCAACACGGATGCAACTCAACCCCGGAGAATATGTGATGATGATGAAACAACGATTCGCCGCTGTTGCCGCCACGGTTTTTCTGGCTGCGGCCGAGGCTGCAACGCCGTCAGGTTTCTGGTTTGAGCGGACCGACCACTTTCTGACCCCGTCCGAATCGCTCTATTTCACCTATGATGCAGTCAAGGAGGATTCCCGTGATCTGGATTCCGGAGTGGAGTTCCGGGTGTTTGACATGATGAACCGGTCCGTGGCTGACGGCACGGTGAAAGAGTACGAAAAACAGGACGGCCTTGCGATCTTCCGACTGCTCGCGCCGGAACAGGTCGAAAAACTTCGGACCGGATGGCATACGCTTGAAATCCGCCCGGCAAAACCGGGGGCCGGGGAGTTTTTCCGGCAGAAATTCCATGTGCGCGGCGGTGAGTTCGGCCGGCGGGTCGTCTATCTGCTCGACAGTGTGACGCCGGAGGGGTTCGCTTTCTGGCTGAACGGCGCGGAGAATCTCATCGAGCCGCTGCGCAATTTCCCGGAGACGGGGAGGCCGGACTGCGTGGTTGTTTCCAGCTATTCCCCGCTGCCGGAGGAGAAGTTCAAGGCGCTGGAATCCTATGTGCGCAACGGCGGAATTGCCATCTTCTTCGGCGTGAACAACGCCCAGCTCGATGCGATGAATCCGCTTGTCCTCAATCGTGCCGATCTCTACCCGAAAAGTGCAAAACGCGACCGCAACGGCAAACTCGCCTATCTGCTGAACGTGAAACTCGCCGACGGAGCCGAACAACTTGCCGCTTCCGCCGACGGCGCACCGGAAATCGCGAGGAAATCGTTCGGTTCGGGCCGGGTGATCGCCTATTCCGGCGCGTTGAAGCCGAGTTCCGCCGAACTTGTCATGGCGTACGGACTCGGACTGGCTGCCGAACCGCGCGAGTTTCCGGTGTTCCGGGCGGCCGCGCCGGATGCGGAGGGATTCCGTGAGGGGATCAGCCGCAACAATTTCGGCCGGTTCGGGTGGCTGAACGATGACCGGGTGAATGCTCTGAGCATCCGTCCCGAACACACGTTCCGGATGTGGGATGTGGAGCAGGATTATTTCGGCGTGAGTTTTTCCGGCAGCCACAAGCCGGGCAAACTCGCGGCATTGAGTGCCAACTGGCTCGGAAAAAGCATGGTCGGTATCGGCGGCCGCTGGGGAAACGCCACGGAGATCGTCTGGGGACTCGGAACCCCGGGCGTTCTGCTGCGCAACCCGGATATGAAACAAGTTTCGATCGAGAGTCCGATGCTCGGATATCTCGCGTTTCCGGTCGCCGGCGGCACCCGAACCGTCGTGCTGGAACCCGGCCGGCCGGTCGACCTCGGGGATCTCGCTTCAAACTGGTTTCTCGTCTGGAACCGCGGGGGAAACTTCGACGCATGGCCGCTGCTTTTCACATTCAACCGCCGGGTCGCCAATGCGAGGATGGAGGGGAAACGGCTTGAAATCACCTTTGAAAAACGTGGAATCGATCTCTCGGTCATGCCGCTGGCGGGTGTCCGTCACTACACATCCGCCGAGACGGCCGCATGGCGCAAATCACTGCCGGAGGAACTCGCGCAGCGCTGTGCGAGCTGGAGCCGGAGACTCGCGGCCAGAACCGTCGGCTGCGTCGAACGTTACAAGCTCGACAAAGAGGCCGGGCGTGTCACGATCCGCAACGATTTCGACTACCTGACCTTGTCGAACGACTGGGGCGTGGAGGCCGAATTCATCGCGCCGGTGCCGCCGCTGCTGCCGCTTTACGCCGAGGTCGCGAAAGTCGATACCGGCGACGCCGCGGACGTCGATTTTGCGACGCTGTACGGGCCGATGCGGGCAGCGCCGGGGCGGCGTTCGGAGTATACGCTTCCGCTGCCGGACGTCGAATACCACATGCCGGTGGCGGCGGCGGATCCGCGGCTCGATCTCGCGGCGAACAAGGCGCTGTTCGAGCGGATCATCGAACACCTCAATGTGGTTCGGTTGCTCTACATCGCGCCCGGCTACAGCGTGGTGGAGCGGAAAAAGGAGCGCATCTATCCGGAACGCGAACTGCGCGAGGCGACCTCCTCGAAATCGGGATTCGAGGCCGCGGGCTGGAATTATATCGATCTGCACCGCACGCTCGGCGGCGTGACCGGCAATCTCATGTTCAAGCCCTATCTCGATGGCGTGCAGGGATACGATGAGGCGCGCGCCCGGCTGAATGAGAAGATCGACCGCAACATCCGGCGCGACATCGAATTCTTCCAGTACAAGACGTTCCTGCGCTACCGGCAGGAGCCGTTCACGGGGGCATGGACGCTGATGGCGTTCATCGCACCGGTCCGCTACAACGACGGATTCTGGATGTTCCACGACATGAATGAAACGGCGGGAATCTTCCTGGAGACGCTCGGTTTGTACAGCCGGATGGTCGGTGATCCGGTCTTTTTCGAGTCGAATGAACCGTACATCGATCTGTTCATGAGCAACTACCTTACCGGGAACGACTGGGCCTGGATGGCGTCGAACGCGGTCGAGTGGGGTATGGGGAACAACATCGACATGCTCAACGCCGAACTCACCGGCTGGTGCGGCATGGTGCGGATCAAAGAGGCGCTCGGACGGCCGGATGAAGCCGACTTCGGCCGTTACATGGCTGCGAAAGCGGCTGTCGCGACCGGGGCGCGGCTGAACCAGGCGAAGTTCTACAACTCGCTGAACTTCCCGGTCCCCCCCCATCTTGCGCCGGTCATTCACGAGATGGCCGATGCCGGACAGGCGGAACAGGGGGAGCGCTATCTGCCGCTCGGAGTCTCCCAGGGATACGGGGAGGGGTGGCCGTCGCTCTGGCCGACTTCGATCTCCAAACGGCTGCTGAAACATTTCGTCGACGGCAAGGATTTTTACAGTACGAGCAAAGGTGTGCCGTTTGAACTGCTGAATTTCTACCGGTCGAACAGGAAGCTCACGGCATCGCTGCGCAGCTACGAGGATCAGTTCCGCGATCTGGCATACCGGACCGGCGCCCCGTATCTGTACAGCCGCATTGCGGGCAACGCTTCGATGCAGCACCCGTATGACCGCGCCGATATCGAGCGCATGCTGTTCCGGACGCTTTCGATGCCGGGCTGTTCCGGGAAAAATCTCGGAGCCGGGGTCGCGGACTGGGAACTTCCCGCCATGGTGAATCTGCTTTCCGTTCTGGTCGAGACCGCCGGGGAGGACCGTTCCGCGCAGTATGTCCCGGCCGGGGACGAGCGCGCGGGAGCGATCCGCTGGGAGAGCGCCGGACCCGGGGCGAAATTCGCGGTCGTCCGGATCGACGCGGAACCGGAAAACGTAGCGGACGGCGCGGCGGCAATGCGGTTTGAATTCGCTCCTCCCGTGGCGGGAGCCGATTCCGCCGTGTTCACCCGGTTTGACCGGGCAGCGGTTCCGGCGAAGAAGTGCCGTGCAGTGAGCTTCCTCGTGAAGTCGGAGACCCCGGGCGCGCTGCGTCTGGTTCTGCCGAACCATGACTGGAGTCGCCGCAGTTCCGCCCTGATCCCGCTCGGCGAAGCGACGAAAGGGTGGACGCGCGTCCGGCTCGAATTCGACCGCGACCTGAATATGGCGAAAAACCGCATGACGGTTGCCGACCTGCGCGGAGAACTCTTCTTTTTCAACGGTGGAGATACCGCGGTGAAAGCGTATGTCGACGATCTGCGTTTCGAGCCGTAGAACGACCATTTCCGATCCGCCGGATTGCGATTCGGCGGATTTTTTTGTTTCCGGCTTTGAAAACCGGGGAAATCGGCGTTATCTTATACGATATGAACAGGAATCTTTTTTCAACGATGATATGCGCCGCTTTCCTTGCTGCGGCTGTGTCCGGGTGCGGGAAATCGCATCCGGCTCCGCCGTCGGAACGCAACGGGTTGATTCTGCGCTTCTTCAACAGCATGCAGGCCGGAGACGCCGCCGCCGCTTCGGAGCAGGGCGAAAAGCTGCGGCGCATGGATGCCGGCAACGAATATATCGGGAAACTCATCACCATTCAGCAGAGCAACGCATTTCTGCAGCGTGCCCAGAGCGAGGTGAATGCGGGAAATCTCGATCGCGCGCTGGAGGCTCTGAACGAAGGAACAAAGACCTATCCGGCCAATCGCGATCTCGCGCGGCAGCGGGCGCGGGTCCGGCAGCTGCGCAATGCCGAAATGCTGCTGCGCGAACTGCGCGAGGCGAAGAATTCCGCTTCGATGTCGGCAGCCCTGACGGCGGCATCGACCGGCCTCTCATCGAATATGACGCCGAAACTCCGGGCATACCTTGAAAGTTACAAACGCCGCATCGCCGTCGTCGCCCGCGAGGAGGCTGCCCGCAACGCCGTCGAACCGGCCGTCGGTTCCGCGGGGAAATAGACGGGAGTTTCGTATGGTGCGGCTGTCGGTCATGGCTGTACTCCTGGGGTGTGTGCTGCCGCTTTTCGCCGCGGGGGAATTCGATTTTCTCCCTGAAATTGTCGCATCGGTCAACGGCGAAGTGATCACGCGCGACAAGGTCGTCGCCCGGTTGCGGAAAAACGGCGTCCGATCCGCCGCGGAGGGCGAGCGCGCAATGCTGACAGCAGCTGCGAAAAGCGCGGCCGAAACCGAAATTTACTTCTATTTGCTCGGACGGCTTCTGGCCGCCGAGGGGATCTCGCCATCCGGGGAGGCCGCGGCGAAAAAACTCCGGGAGTTGGAGCAGGCAGTTCCGGCGGGAGTTCCGGACGGCGTCCGCGGGGAACTCCGGAAACTGGCATCGTCCGAACATTTCCGCTGGAATGTCGCTCTGCAGGAGTATCTCGGCAAAGTCGCACCGGAAGTCATCGCCGTCTCTCCCGTCGAGATCGAACAGCGTTACCGGATCAACCAGGAGCAGTTCCGGCTGCCGGAGCAGTATCAGCTCGGGGTGATCCGCGTGAAGAAGAGCCGCCCGGACGCGAGGGAGGTCGCGGAAGCGGCCCGGGCCCGGCTGCTTCAGGGGGAGGATTTCGACCGGGTTGCCTCCGAGACGGCTCCCGATGCGGAGCCGCTTCCGGATGCGGAACTGCTTGAGATTCTCAAACAGGGAGATCCGGCGCTGCCGGTCAATACCGTGAGCCGGATTCTCGAGAATGAGGACGCATATTTCCTCATCAAGATCAAATCGAAGACACCGGGACGGTTTATCCCGCTGGAACAGGTCGCGCCGTACCTGCAACTTCAGCTTGCTTCGGAGAAAGCGGGCCGGGCGCTGGAACTGCTTTTGCGCGAGGAGCTGCGCAAGGCGAACATTCAATTTTTCATCGAGTAATTCACAGGGGGTGACATGAGCGAGGTTATCATTTCCAACGGTGCGATTCGGATCGACGGCGTTCCGACGCAGATCATTTCCGGAACCATTCACTATTTTCGCGTCTGCCGGGAACAGTGGGCGGACCGGATCGCCAAGGCGAAGATGATGGGGCTTGACGCGATTGAGACCTATGTCTGTCACAATCTGCACGAACCGGAGCCGGGGAAATTCAACTTCTCCGGCATGCTGGATCTGGAGGCGTTCCTCGACGAGATCGAACGTGCGGGACTTTACGCGATCGTGCGGCCCGGTCCGTATATCTGCGCGGAGTGGGAGAACGGCGGACTGCCCGCATGGCTCTGCGCCCGGCCCGGCGTGGAGTTCCGCTGCATGAATCCCGTGTTTCTCGAGGCGGTCGACCGCTTTTTCGACGAACTTCTGCCGCGAGTGAAAAAGCATCTCCACACCGCCGGCGGTCCGGTCATCATGATGCAGATCGAGAATGAGTACGGCAGCTACGGCAACGACAAACCGTATCTGGAACATATGCGCAGCGCATTTCTGCGGAACGGGATCGACGTTCCGCTCTTCACCTCGGACGGGCCGGAGGACTGGATGATCCAGGGAGGTACGCTGCCCGGCTGTTTCCAGACGCTGAACTTCGGCAGCCGCGCGGAAGAGTCGTTTGCGAATGGCCGCAGGTATCGGCCCGACGGTCCGGATTTCTGCATGGAGTTCTGGAACGGCTGGTTCGACCACTGGGGGGAGGAGCACCATACGCGCGCGCCGCAGGATGCGGCCGCGGAACTCGACGTGATGCTGCGGAACGGCGCCTCGGTCAACTTTTACGTTTTCTGCGGTGGAACGAACTTCGGGTTCACCGCCGGGGCGAACGGAAACGGCGACAAGCCGGGAGATTACGCGCCGACCGTAACCAGTTATGACTACGACGCTCCGCTTTCGGAGTGGGGAGATCCGACCCCGAAATTCTTTGCGTTTCAGGAGGTGATCCGCCGTTATCGTCCCGAGGCGCCGTTCGGCACGCCGGAGCCGGTGCGCAAGGCCGCCTACGGAAAAGTCGCGCTCACCGCGAGTGCGCCGCTGCTCGGAGAGCTCGACCGCCTCGCGGAAAAACACGAATCGGTCCGGCCGCCGACGATGGAGGCCTGCGGCCAGAGTTTCGGATTCATTCATTACCGTACCCGGCTCACCGGTCCGTTCCGGGACCGGCTCTACTTCCCGGAAGTCCATGACCGGGTGACGGCCTACGTCGACGGGGTCTATCTCGGAGCGGTCGGCCGCAATGACGCGGACCGGTTTCTCCCGATTGAAGTCGGACCGGACGGCGCGACGCTCGATCTGCTCGTCGAAAATCTCGGGCGGATCAACTACGGACCGCTGGTCGGGCGCGACCCGAAAGGGCTTCCGCTCGGCGTCGGCATCTGCTGGCAGATGCTGAGTCATTTCGAGGTGTGGAATCTCGAACTCGACAACCTCGATCAAGTTCGCTACGGAGCCTTCGGGGAGACGGAGAATCTGCCGGCATTTCATCGCGGAGAGTTTGAGATCGACACGCCCGCCGATACGTTCCTCGAGTTTCCCGGCGTCAAGGGTGTGGTCTGGATCAATGGATTCAACATCGGGCGGTACTGGAACATCGGTCCCGGCAACACGCTCTACGTGCCGGCTCCGCTGCTGAAGCCGGGACGCAACGAGGTTGTCGTGCTCGAACTCCACAAACTCAAGGAGTCCGCCGTGCTTTTCACCGATCGGCCGCAGCTCGATTGAGTCGGCGGTGTTCGCGCGGGGAGCGGCCGTACCGGCGGTGGAAGAGTTTGGTGAAGTAGTTGCTGTCGGGGAATCCGTTCCTCAAGGCGATCTCCGAGATCGGCAGCGCGCTTTTTTCGAGCTGTTCCCTGCCGTGCTCGAGCCGGAATTCGAGCAGGTAACCGATCGGCGTGCTGGCGAACGCATGGCGGAACAGCCGGATGAGTGTGCTCTTGGAGCACCCCCCCAGCGCGGCGAGTGTTTCGAGCGTGATCGGCTCGGCATAGTGCGATTCGATGTAATCGACGACCCGGGAGAGCCGTTCAAATTCCCCCTCGACGGCTTCCGGCTCTTCCGGGCAGGTCCGGCAGACGAGCCCGAGCAGCGTCATGAAATGAAGCCGGACGAAATATTTCCATCCCGGAGTCCGGCGCTGCTGCTCCAGTACCATCGCTCCGATCAGCTCTTCCGCGCGCCGCATTCCCGATTCGGTGAGCTGGATGCCGCCGCGTTCGGAATGGAACTTCCGGATGCGGCTGCCGGGCGAAAAGAGCAGATGGTATCCCTCCGTATCGGCGAGTTCTCCGAGCGGCAGCTGCAGTTCCGCGGGAATGAACAGCATATTTGCGATCTCGAGACCGTTGACGTTGCAGTAGGTGTGCATGACCCCCGGGCGGATCAGAAACACGTCGCCGCGCCGGATTGGAAACTCCCCTCCCTCCGTAAGGTGGATGCCGCTGCCGCGCCGCACCAGTACGAGTTCATGAAAATTATGAACGTGCAGAACGTCGTTCGGCTGCCGGAAGTGGAAAACCCGCAGCGGTACGTCCGGCATGATTTCTGACCGGTCGAGAACCCGGATCGGATCGGTCTGCATGGTGGTATTTCTCCTGTTTTGATCATAATATACCTGTTATTGCTCATTTAATCAAGGTTTTTGGCGCTGTTGTGTCGTATACTTTATGCGCGTAACGGGTATTGTTCCGGTAAATCGAGGAAAGATCATGAAACGAATCACCTATGCCAATTCCATGGCGGATGAGCGTGTCCGCCGATATGTTCCGCCGGTGCGGGTGGTCCGGGAGTCGGGTGGAGTCAGGGATTCCGCCGCGCTGACCGGGCGGCCGCATATTCAGAGTTTTGTACATTTCGATCCGCGGATCTGTCTGCTGCCGCCGGGGAGCGAACTCATTCTCGACTTCGGCGTGGAGCTCAACGGGGCGCTGATGGTGACGACGGGTGACATGGAACTTTCGCACGTCCGTGTTACGTTCGGGGAGTCGGTTTCCGAGACGCTCGGGACGCCGACGCAGGATCATGCGATTCATCAGGAGACGCTTCAGCTGCCGAAACTCGGTCAGGTCTGTTTCGGCCAGACCGCGTTCCGGTTCGTCCGGCTCGAAGTCCCCGCCGAGGCCGGGGCCGTCGCTCTGATCGGAGTCGATGCGATCGCGATTTACCGGGACTGGGAGTATCGCGGCGCTTTCCGTTCCGACGACGAACGGCTGAACCGGATCTGGGAGACCGGTGTCTACACCGTTCATTTGAACTGTCAGGAGTTCATCTACGACGGCGTGAAGCGGGACCGGCTGGTCTGGATGGGGGATCTTTACCCCGAGATCCGCACGCTGCTCGCCGCTTTCAACGAAACCGCGTTGATCGAGAAGAGTCTCGACTTCATTCGCGATCATACTCCCGAAGACCAGTGGATGAACGGCGCGTCGAGCTATTCATGCTGGTGGATCATCAGCCAGCGCGATCTTTATCTTTATCGCGGCAACTATGCCTATCTGAAAGAGCAGAAAGGCACGTTGACCCGACTGCTGAACCGCCTGTTCGCCTGCGTGGGCAGCGACGGGGCGGAAACGCTCACGGAGTGGCGTTTTCTCGACTGGTCCACGGCGGACGACGACAAAATCAAGCATGCCGGACTTCAGGGACTGCTTGCCTGGACGTTCGACTGCGGCGCGGATCTCGCGTCGGAACTGAATGACCCGCGGCTCGCGCTGCGCTGTCGCGTCGCCGCGTCGAAACTGCGCAGTTGCGTCCCGGATTGCTGCGGCAACAAAATCGCCGCGGCCATGCAGATTCTCGGCGGCGTCGCCGAGGCGGAAAAACTCAATGCGGAGATCCTGCGGAACCGCCCCGATCGCGGCATCAGCACGTTTTACGGCTATTTCGTTCTGCTGGCCCGTGCGGCGGCGGGAGACACCGCCGGCGCGCTGGAGGTGATCCGCAACTACTGGGGCGGAATGCTCGACTTCGGAGCGACGACGTTCTGGGAAGATTTCGATCTAGACTGGACACGCAACGCATTCGGCATCGATTCGCTCCCCGTCCCCGGGAAAGATGACATTCACGGCGACTTCGGCAAGCACTGCTACCGGGGGCTGCGCCACAGTCTCTGCCACGGCTGGGCGGGCGGACCCGCGGCGTTCCTCACGGAAAAGGTGCTCGGAATCCGCCCGGTCGCCCCGGGATTCACGCAGGTGCGGATCTCCCCCGAACCGGCCGGGCTCAAGCGGCTCGAGGGAGCGCAGCCGACCCCGTTCGGAGAGATCGAACTCTCACTGCGCGTGGTCGGAAACAAGGTGCGCAGAACCGTGAAGCTTCCTCCGGAGGTCCGCGAACTGCCCTGAGAAGCTGCTCAGAAATCGAACGGCGACTTCCGGCGCGCTTCGACCGCCTGCCGGATCGCCTCTTTCAGATTCCCGAGTTCGCCGTTCCCCGCGCTGACGGGGATGATCTCGAAGAGTTCATGCGCGAGTTCGGCCCGGAGAAGTTCGAGGTTCTCCGCCGCTCCCGGCAGGTCCATTTTGTTCGCCACGATGATCGTTGCGCGTTTCGAGAGACCCGGCATATAGAGTTCGAGTTCCTCGCGCAGATGGGCGAGGTCCTCCCACGGGGTGCGTCCGTCGACACCGCCCATATCGAGCACATAGGCCAGCAGCGTGGTACGCTCGATGTGCTTGAGAAATGCGTGCCCGAGCCCGACGTTTTCATGTGCTCCCTCGATGAGTCCCGGAATGTCCGCCATCGTGATCCGGGTGAAGTCCGGATATTCGATGACGCCGACGACCGGGTGCAGCGTCGTGAACGGATAAGGAGCCACTTTCGGCCGCGCTGCCGACACCGCGCGCAGCAGCGTCGATTTCCCGGCATTCGGATACCCGACCAGTCCCACATCCGCGATGGTTTTGAGTTCGAGGACGATTTCGCGCTCCTCGCCCGGTTCTCCCGGCTCCCACTCGCGCGGGGCGCGGTTGGTCACCGTCACGAAACGCGGGTTGCCGCGTCCGCCGCGTCCGCCGCGGGCGACCACGATTTTCTTGCCGGGTTCGTCCATATCGGCGATGAATTCCCCGGTCCGGCGGTCGGTCACGATGGTTCCGACCGGGACTTTGAGTGTGATATCCGGCGCTTTGCGTCCGTGCATGTTCGAGCCGCGGCCGCCGGGTCCGTTCGCCGCCTGATAGTGGCGGTTGTAGACGAGGGACTGCAGACTCTGTTCGCTGTTCGTCGCCTCGAGGATCACATTGCCGCCCGCGCCGCCGTCGCCGCCGTCCGGGCCGCCGCGCGGGACGAATTTCTCCCGGTGGAAACTGCAGCAGCCGTTGCCGCCGTCACCGGCTTTCACCGTAATGGTCGCTTTATCTACAAACATCTCCGTCCTTTCCTCAAAGACGATTCCTCATTCACGAAAAAGCCCCGAAGAACACAATCCTCCGGGGCTATGCTTTCAGACTTCAGCCTGATTCGGTACGCGATGGCGGGATTACTCGGCCGCGACCGGAACGATGCTGACCTTGCGCTGCGTCTTACGGAACTCGACGGTCCCGTCGCAGAGCGCGAAAAGCGTGAAATCACGGCCGACGCCGACATTCTCCCCCGCATGGAAACGGGTGCCGCGCTGACGCACGATGATCGAACCGGCGGAAACGGTCTCCCCGCCGAACGCCTTAATTCCCAGAAACTTCGGATTGCTGTCGCGGCCGTTGCGGCTGCTGGACTGACCTTTTTTATGTGCCATTTTGTCGATTCCTGTTTTATGTTAAGTTTCCAACAATCATCAAGTGTCGAACAATTACAATACCACAGTTTTGTGAAAATGCAAATCCCAATCGGAAAAATTATTTTTTTTCTGCGTCCGGCGGAGTTGCGAAGGTGCGCCGGAGGCGGTATATTACCTCATTACACAAGAGGTTTTGATACGATGACATTCATGCAGGCGTTCCGGAGATTCGTCCGCTATTACCGCCCTTACCGGTGGCTTTTCTACTTTGACATGGTCTGCGCGCTGGCGGTTTGCGCGATCGATCTGGCGTTTCCGCAGATTCTGAATCTGCTGACCAAAGAGCTTTTTCTCGAGGAACCCGCGGTGATCCTCGGCGCGCTCTGGTACATCGGCGCGGGGCTGCTCGCGATGTACATCATCCGGTACGGCTGTCAGTATTTCATCACGAGCTGGGGACACATCATGGGGGCGCGCATGGAGAGCGACATGCGCCAGGATCTGTTCAACCACTATCAGCGGCTCTCGTTCACCTACTATGACCGCAACAACACCGGTGAGATGATGTCGAAGCTCGTGAGCGACCTCTTCGACATCTCCGAACTCGCGCACCACGGTCCGGAGAATCTTGTCATTTCCACCCTCAAGATCGTCGGCGCATTCACGATCCTCATGTTCATGAATGTGCCGATGACGCTGCTGCTGCTTGCGGTAACGCTCGTGATGGTGGTTTTCAGTCTCTCCAAGAATCGCCGCATGCACCGGATTTTCATGGACAACCGGCGCAAGATCGCCGCCGTGAACGCGCGCGTCCAGGACTCCCTCTCCGGAATCCGGGTCGTGAAGTCGTTCGCGAACGAGGAGGTCGAATGCGGCAAGTTCGACGAATGCAACCGCCGTTTTCTCGACTCCAAGACCGACAGCTATAAAATCATGGGCAGTTTTCACGCCGGCAACAGTTTCTTCCAGGGGCTGCTCTACACGCTTGTGCTCGTTTCCGGCGGCTATTTCATCGCGAAAGGGAAACTCGAGCCGATGGCGCTCGCGATCTACGCATTGTACATCGGGATCTTCCTGAATCCGATCGAAGTGCTCATCAACTTCACGGAACAGTTCCAGCGCGGTTATTCGGGCTTCAAGCGGTTCATGGAGGTGATCCAGACCCGCCCGGAAATCGTCGACGCGCCGGACGCGAAACCGCTGGCCGAAGTGCGCGGACACATCCGTTACGACCACGTGAGTTTCCGTTACGGTCCGGAGGCGGAGGTTCTTTCCGACATCAGCATCGACATTCCGCCCGGGCGGACGGTTGCGCTCGTCGGTCCCTCCGGCGGCGGGAAAACCACGCTCTGTTCGCTGCTGCCGCGATTTTACGATGTGACCGGAGGCTCCGTCGAGATCGACGACCAGGATGTGCGCAGCGTGACGCAGCAGTCACTGCGCAGTGCGATCGGCATCGTGCAGCAGGATGTCTATCTCTTCTCCGGGAACATCCGCGAAAACATCGGCTACGGCAAGCCGGGCGCGACCGATGAGGAGATCATCGCCGCCGCGAAGCGCGCGAATATCCACGACTTCATCATGTCGCTGCCGGAGGGGTATGAGACGTTCACCGGCGAACGCGGTGTGCGGCTCTCCGGTGGACAGAAGCAGCGGATCGCGATTGCGCGGGTGTTTCTGAAAGATCCGAAGATCCTGATTCTCGACGAGGCGACCAGCGCGCTGGACAACGAGAGCGAACGGTTCATTCAGGCGTCGCTCGAGGAGCTGACCCGCGGGCGGACGACGATCGTGATCGCCCACCGGCTCAGCACGATCCGCAACGCCGACGAGATCATCGTGATCACGCCGGGAGGAATCCGCGAGCGTGGCAGCCATGCCGAACTTCTGAAGCTCAACGGGCTCTATGCGAAATATTACAATATGCAGTTCGAGGGGCTCGAGTGAGGTTTTTTTCGGATTTCGATTTGCAATCCGTCCCGGATGGCGCTATTTTGTGAGTGCGGACAATAGATATTCACGAACACGGGGGGAAAAGTCGGCGATGAAAGAGCGTGCTTTCACGGTTAAGAACAAGGCCGGCATCCATTGCCGTCCTTCGAGCGTGATCCTGAATGCGATCAACAAGGAGTTTCCATATCACACTTTCTGCGTGGTGACGGAGGACGGGCAGGAGACGGAGCTGAACAGCATTCTGACGCTGATTTCCCTCGGGCTCACCGTGGGGACCCGGGCCGTCCTGAAAGTCTCCGGACCCGACGAGGAGAAAGCCCTGCAGCGGATCGGCGACCTGTTTGAAAATGAGTTTGACTTCCCTCCCCGGTAGGGGGGCGGCGCTTCTGCGACGGATTCCGGCGCGCGGCTGGTTCTGGATTCTGCTGGCGGCGGGGATTCTGCTTCGCGCCGCTTATCTTCTGGAGTTCCGCGCGTCTCCGCTCTTCATTACGCCGGTCGGGCCTGACGTTCAGGAGTATTACGAGCGCGCGCTCGAGATCCTGAACGGATCGTTTTTCCCTGCCGGTGTGGATCATCATGCCCCGTTGTACAGCTGGGTGCTGGCGGGGATGCTGGCGCTGACCGACGGTTCGGTTCCGGCGGTCCGGCTGCTGCAGCTGCTGCTGAATCTCGGGGGATGGCTGCTGTTGTTCCGGCTGCTCTGCCGGATTCCCGGGATTCCGCGAAGGGTGGCGTGGACTTTTCTGGCGATTGCGATGCTCTATCCGGTCCCGCTGTTTCATCAATCGCAACTGGTTTCCGAATCGATTCTTCTGCCGTTCCTCGCCGGAGCGCTTTCGCTGCTTTATGCGGGGGATGCCGCGCCGGAGCGGCGGAAGCGGGGCGTCTGCTTTGCCGGGGCGGGGCTTTGTGCCGGTCTGGCGGCGATCACGCACCCGCTGACGCTCGCGTTCGGGGCGGCGGTGACCGTCTGGCTGGTGATCCGCAGGACGCCGCGCCGCGCGCTGCTTTTTGCCGTGGGAATCGCGGTCTGCGTGTTTCCCGTCGCGGCCGTCAACAGTTCCCGTGCGGGGCGGATGGTGCTGGTGCAGGCCGGAGGCGGATTCAATTTCTGGCTCGGGAATAACTCCGACGCCACGGGCGGCTGTTATCTGCGTCCCGGCCCGGAGTGGGAACGCCTTCATCTGGAGGCTGACCGCGAGGCGGCTGCGCGCGGAATTTCGGTTGAGAGACTCTGGCTCGGACGGGCGGGGAAATTCTGGATCGAAAATCCGGTCCGGGCGGTGCTGCTGGCCGGGAAAAAGGCGTTCCTGGTCTGGAGTCCGCGGGAGCTGATTTCAGGCGCGGATGCCGATGCGATCGTGCGCGGGACGCGGGTGATCTTTTACGGCTCGTGGCTGACGCTGCCGCTTTTCGCGCTGGCCTGGGTCGGGCTCATCCGTTGCCTGCGACGGAGGCGCGGCTGCTGCTGTTATTTCTATTTGCTGCTCTTTTCGATGTGGGCGGCACAGGTGCTGACGGTCACGTCGGGACGCTACCGGACGGCGATGATTCCGGCAATACTGCTTTTTTCCGCCGTCGGCGCAACGGAGCTGAACCGGAAATGGCGATTGATTTTTCCTGCGGCGTTTCTCGGGCTCTCGCTGATTTTCACGACCGAACTGCGGGAACTTGATGAGATGAGTTCGCTCTGCGGCGAGGCCGCCTACCGGCAGGGAGATTTCAACCGGGCCGTCCCGCTGCTGGAATATGCGATGCGTCACGCGGATTCCCCTGGCCGCTTTGAGAACCTGCTCGGGAGCATCGCCATGAAAAGCGGGCGTCTGGAAGAAGCGGAGCAGCGTTTCCGCCGGGCCGTCAAAGCCGAGCCTGAACGGGTCGAGGGCTGGATGAATCTTGCCAATGTTCTTTCGCGGGATCCCGGGCGTCTCTCGGAGGCGGAAGTGATCTACCGCCGGGCGGTCGCGGCGTTTCCGGACAACGCGGATCTCCCCTACAATTACGCTCTTCTGCTGCAGAATCAGGGGCGTTTCCCGGAGGCGGAACAGATGTTCCGGAAAGCTGTGACGCTGTATCCCGGTCACGCTCCGGCGTGGAACGGACTCGGGACGACGGCGATTCTTGCGGAGCGTCCGGCGGAAGCGATTCCGCTGCTGGAACGGGCGCATCGGATCGATCCCCGCAATCCCGGGTATCTCGGCAATCTCGTTTATGCCTGTCGGGCCGCGGGAGATGCTGCCCGTCTCGAGGTTTACCGTGAGCGGTTGGAGCGTCTGCAGGCCGGAGAAAAATGACAGAAATGTAATATCCGGTCTCTGTTTTTCCGGTTTTTCAGGAGCAGAGCGTTGGAAAAAAATGTAAAATAACAAAAATGGAATTGATCGGAATTGTAATAACAAAAATGTAGCTTTTTGCCGATTCTGCAAAAAAAACGGAGCGATATTTTGCCGTGAGATGAGGGGAATATTGTACTTGGCATGCTTTTTGCTACAACTTTTAAAAATATATTTCTGGCAAAATGCCGAATTCCAAATCACGAAAGGTATGTAAAATGAGCAAGTATGTGGAACGAGTTCTGGCCGGTCTGCAGCAGACGAACGGCAACGAAAAAGAGTTCATCCAGAGCGTGACTGAGGTTCTGGGGTCGCTCTCGAAGATGCTCGATGCCCAGCCGAAGTATGAGAAGAACAAGATTCTTGAGCGCATGGTCATTCCGGAGCGCGCGATCATCTTCCAGGTTCCGTGGGTGGACGACAAGGGTGAAATTCAGGTCAACACCGGTTATCGGGTGCAGTTCAACAGTGCGATCGGTCCCTACAAGGGCGGATTGCGGTTCCACCCGTCGGTGAACCTCTCGATTCTGAAGTTCCTCGGCTTCGAGCAGGTGTTCAAGAACAGTCTGACCACGCTGCCGATGGGCGGCGGCAAAGGCGGCTCCAATTTCGATCCGAAAGGCAAGTCCGACCGCGAGGTCATGGCGTTCTGCCAGAGCTTCATGCGTGAGCTCTTCCGCCACATCGGACCGTCGACCGACGTGCCGGCCGGTGATATCGGCGTCGGCGGGCGTGAGATCGGATATCTTTTCGGGCAGTACAAGCGCATTGTGAACAGCTACGACAGCGTTCTGACCGGAAAGGGTCTGAACTGGGGCGGCAGCCTCGTGCGTCCGGAAGCGACCGGTTACGGTGCGGTTTACTTTGCGGCTGAAATGCTCAAGACGCGCAGCCGCGGCTTCGACGGAGCCCGTGTTCTGATCTCCGGTTCCGGCAACGTTGCGCAGTATGCTGCGCAGAAAGCGACGCAGCTCGGCGGCAAGGTTCTCTCGCTCTCCGACTCGAACGGTACGGTCATTGACGAGGACGGCATTGACGCCGAGAAGCTCGCTTACGTCATGGAGCTCAAGAACGTCAAGCGCGGCCGCATCGCCGAGTACGTGACGAAATATCCGACTGCGAAGTATTACGAAGGGAAGCGTCCCTGGACGCTTGCGAAGTGCGATATCGCCATGCCTTGTGCGACCCAGAACGAGCTGAATCTCGATGAGGCGAAAGCTCTCGTCGCGAACGGCTGCATCTGCGTCTGCGAGGGTGCGAACATGCCGACGACGCTCGACGCGACTGAATTCCTGCTCAAGAACAATGTGCTCTTCTCGCCCGGCAAGGCTTCCAACGCCGGCGGTGTTGCCACGAGCGGCCTTGAGATGAGCCAGAATGCGATGCGTCTCTCCTGGAGCCGGGAAGAGGTCGATGCGAAGCTGCACGGCATCATGATCAACATTCACAACGCCGCGCGCAGTGCCGCCGCCGAATTCGGTGAGCCGGACAACTACGTGATGGGCGCGAACATCGCCGGTTTCCGCAAGGTTGCCGATGCGATGATCGATCTCGGCATCTGACCGGGGAAAAATCTCCCCTCTTCCCGGATTCATTTCCGGGAAGAGAAATGACGACGCGGAGTCTCTCTCAACGAAAGAAACTCCGCGTTTTTCTTTGCCGGGAGGAGTCAATAGATTCTGTAGGCTTTCCCCGGAACGTCGGAGGCGAGAACCAGCAGCAGCCGCTCGAGCGCGTGGGCGGTGGTTCCGTCCGGAGGAATCGGTTCAGCAGGAAAATCTTCAAGTGTGAGCGGCAGTGTGAGCAGACGTTGCAATGCTTCTGAACGAGCCCAGAACATGCTTCCGTGCGGGAAGTCGATGATCGGGAACTGCCGGATATCGAGATCGGTGTAACGAGAGAGCAGCCGCCCGGCCTCGTCGTAATTGCAGCTCCAGCCGGTCACGCTGTCGGGTTCCGCTTTCGGGTGGGAGGCGGGATATATCATTTTTCCGTCGCGCCGAAGCAGCGCCAGGATTCCAGACACCTGTTTCGGGGAGCCAAGGAGCAGCTGCAGAATCCAATCCCGCCATCCCCGCAGTGCCGGATCGTGGGGGCTGCATTTGGTGTGCAGGTGGCAGATGATGTCGTATTGGGTGAACTCCTTCCTCAGCATGGCCAGAAAGGGAGCCATGTCCCGTCCCCGGTTCGGGACCCGGTCAAGTTTGATCCGACCCACATTCGGCAGTGCAGAGCGGAATTCCTCTGTGGAAATTTCGTCCTCACAGCAGGATAAAAACAGATCGAACGGGCGGGGAATGTTGCGCAGTGCCCGGATGAACAGCTCTTTCATTTCCGGATAGAACAAGTGGAGATGGACGGCGATGCTGCCTGTGACCGGCTGTTCCTCCGGCAGTTGTCCGCTTGAGATTTCCTGGATTCCAAGGCGATCCCAACATTCTGTTCGGATGAGATTCAGGCGGGAGATGTTGAGCTCCATGCGTCCTTGGCCGGAACGTCCCTCCGCCGCACCGGATCGGATATAGTGCCAGAATGCGTTCGTTTCAGATTCCCGGATGTCCGGATTGGCCGCCAGATATTTTCCGGCATCAAAGAAGATACAGGGGGTTTTCCCCTCTTGTTCGCCGACTCGGACATAATGCCAGATCGGATGGAGCATCAACCGGGCAAATTTGGAGACGAGCGGTATTGAGCATTTCGCCAATGGCTGCCAGCGGGAGTGATTGCGGCTCTGTACGAAATCCGGATTGGATGCAAGATACCATCCTGTTCCGAACATCCCGCTGTTGCGTATTTTCCGTGTGATCTGCAAATCATGAAAGAAACGGAGTGCTCCAGTCTGGAGCTTTCTGCCGCTTTTTCGTGCCGGTCGGCTTGTGAGAGCATGTGTCTCCACTTATTCCTCGTTTCCTTCCTCCTGAAACGCCAATCGGAGTTTTTTACTGCTGATGATCCTTTTTTCTCTGATTTCAGCGAAAGCGCGATCCGCAAGCTGCCTGCGCAAAGAGACGTTCTCAATAACGCGGGCAAGGGCTTGTTCCCATGCCTCTTCGGAAAAATCAGCCAGCAATCCATTTTCCCCGTTTTCTACGACGGAATCATATACCAGCGGACTGCATACCATGCAGAGCCGGCAAATTCCGCCCTCCAGAAACTTCAGAGGACTTTTATATGCATTCAATCCTTTGCATGGATCAAGAGGTGCCACTCCGATGTCCATAGTCGCCGCCACTGCCCGGAACCATGGAATAAATTTATTGTAACTCATCACTGGAGGCGGAAGCGTCACCCACCCGGCAGCAGCCGGATCTTCATCTTTGCAGCCGCCGATCAGGAAGAATTGGACATCAAGCCGTTTCTTCATGGCCGGAATGATTCTGGAAATGACAGCCAGATCTCGATTGTGAGTAAAGCTCCCATAATAAACAACGTTGACTTTTCTGCGGTTGCGTTCAATCACTTCTGCACTTTTCGCGTCAAGCTGAGGCGTGGGGGTATCAAGCCATAAGTCACGATTCAGGCAGTTTGGTTTTAACATGATATTCGGATTGAAAGGCCGGAATGCCTCCATCAACGGCGGAACCGAAACGATCAGGCCGGCCGCGGCCCGGACCATTCGCTCCAAAGTTGGCCAGATCGCGTCCATCTCCGGAACCAGAAAGAGATGGTCATCCAATTCCATGAAGAATGGAATTCCGGCGGCATTGCATTTGGCCAGAAAACAACCGGTTTGTTCCGCCGGAATCGCGTCTCGGCAGACTACGATTGCATCATAGTGGGTGAAATCATACTGGGGCAAAGTGTCAGCATTGAGAATCTCTGCGCTCCTGCCCTCTTCCGTGTAAGCTTTGAGCCAGTCCAGCAACCTGACGTGGCTGCTGGCAAAATATGTACCCTCCTGTTTGCCTCTGCGGGGAATCGCACCCAGGCGACAACCGGGTTTCAGCAACGATCCGGCTCCTTTGTCTGGTCTTTTCCCGGTTGCAGGAACGGCAAAGCGGTCTCCCGTGAGCGTTCGCATACGGATCAGCTCAGGGATTGCTTCCAACGTTTTACATTCGCGTTCCAGTCGACTCCGCGGATGTTTTTTCAAAAATTTCTGCTGATTTTGCCGGCAGAGCTCCTGCCGGGTCGCGTGGCCGAAACTTTTCGATTTTGCATGGAAAACATAGGTGTCAACTGCCATGGCGGAAACGAAACCGGCATTCACTGCCCGGAAACACAGATCGTCCTCCTCACCATAACCGGTCGGAAAATTCTCTTCGTCGAAAAGACCGATCCGATCGAAGACAGCTTTTTTTACAAAGAAGCAGAAGCCATTGATCAACTGGCATTTAGGGTAAAAACCGGGGCGCGCCGTTTCTTCGCAGATCCGATCCGCATCTGCAATGGTTACTCCCGGCGGCAGGCTGTTGATGCAATAGCCGGAGCCCTCCCGCAATACCGGGATTGTCTGCCAGCTCGCCGCATTTGAAAGAGGACCCACAATGCCGATATCAGGGGAGCTTTCCGCACAGCGCACCAGTTTCCTCCACCAATTCGGCGGGACGATGGTGTCACTGTTCAGAAAAACCAGATAATCCGCAGAAGAGCTACGGGCCGCCTCATTGATCGATATGGTGTAGCCTCTGGCTTTTTCATGGATGATCAGCCGGATTTTCTCCGGAAAGGCAGCGACAAAATCCGTCAGAAATGCGGTCGTATCCTGATCGGAGCCATCGTTGACAAGGATGACATTCTGGCGGTTGCCGAGCGTCGGCATTACAGAAGCCAGGCAATTTTTCAGATCCGGCAGAGCATTGTGAACCGGGATGATCACGTCGAGTTTCGGGTCTCCGGTTGACAGCGCTGCTGCCCGGGCGGCAAGGTCGTCACTGATGGAGCGTCTGCGTTCGGAGATGAACCATGGATACCGATAGATCGAGGGGAACATCAGATTTTCATGGTTCTTGTGCATGAAATATGTGAAATCTGTGAGATTATACCGGGGACCATCTTCATAATTGTCAAATAATGGAGTATAGGAAAGATTATTTTTGAACAGAACATACATGATGCTGAGCTGATCGCGGCGGGACCCGTTCTCCAGCTCCTGCCACCACTCCGCGAACAGGCGAATGGAGCGCGGATCATTTGGTGCGGTCACGTAGATGTTTGTCTCCGGCAGTCCTCCTTTTTCCGGCAGGCCGGCTTCCCGGTAGCGTTCTATTTGTGCGTCAATGAGTTTTGCGTCATCCAACTGACTGCGGCTGCAGATCCGAGCCTCAATGTAGGTGCAATTACGTTCCGGATGCCGGATGGTCGCAATGGGATTTCCGCCGGTTTTGTAGGTTTCAATCAGCTTGTGAATGATGTTCCGCCGGATCAGTATGTTGCTGTCGATCCAGATCACATAATCGTATTGGCTGAAATAAGTGTGCGGATGAAGTTTGTAATAACGGGTGATGCGGGTGCGGTCCGCATTGAAATAATCCAGCGGCCGCATCTCCCACGGGTGTTCTCCCTCCAGAATGGAGTCGGAGAAGCAGATGTAATCGACTTCCGGATCAAGCTCTTCCGGGGTTGGAATGGAATCATATCCGCCTGCCATTGCGGTGTAGACTGCAATCCGGTTTCCCGGCCGTTTCCTGGCCTTGTATTCCCGAATTCGTTCCAGCAACAGCTGATCATCCACCGGCACGTAGGGTTCCGGAGGCGTTTCCGGTTCCGGTGGATAAACGAAAACCGATTTTAACGAATAACCCGCCAAGATCGGGATTGCTCCGAACATTCGCTCCACTGCATGAGCCGGCGAACCGTCCCAGCCTATTGTCCGACTGAAATCATCGTAAGATACGGGCAGAGTCAACAGCTTTTCCATTGCTTTCGTTCTTGCCCAGAACATCGAGCCCGCCGGAAAGTCAAACTTCTTCATCTCACTGAAGTCGAGGTTGACTCGTCGACCCAGTTCACAGGCCGCCTCGAGATTTCCTCCCCAGGCACCCCGGTCAAGAACGGCACTGAGGGCAACCAGAGGCGGTCGCGGATAGATCATTCCTGTCGAGGGATTTTTTTCAAATTCCGCGAGGATGTTCCTGACAAGCTGCTCCGAACCGAGCATGTTCCGCAATGCCAGCGAACGCCACGCAGCGCCGCCTCCACTCAAGTCCTTTTTGGTATGGAACTTGCAGATATAATCATACTGCATGCAGAGCATTCCGAACTCCACCAGGAATGGGCCGATGTCGCGTCCGAAGTTTTTAGCATGTGCCTGATGAACCTTGCGGCATTTCGGCAGTTGCTCTTTCAGAATTTGATCCGCCGGGAATGAGGAGTGTTCCGTCAGGGTAATGGCGATGTCGAATTCGTATGGAATGTTTTTCAGATACCCGATGAATTCCGGAAGCATATCCTCGTAAAACAGGTGAATGACAATGAGGATTTTCCCCGGTTTCCGAGGATTTGCCGTTGAAAGTGTCGTGATGTCACCGGGACGGTATGCTTTCAGGATTTTTTCCAGAGACATTACACGGGGAAAAACTGCGGGAACTATGGCACGTTGTTCCTTTTTTCCCCGTTTGAGATAGTGCAGCAGAGGATTCTCCACATTCCCGTTTTTAAGCAGATCCGGATTTTGCTCAAAATAATATTGAACATCGAACGCGGCGGATGGATTCCGCCCCTCTCTCCAGCCGGATTTCATGAAATGCCGGATCGGATCTGTTCCGCGGCGACGGATATCCGGGTTGTAGCGCAGATAGTAATCCGGATCGAAGAGGGGACTTTCTTTCAGCAGATGATAATCGCGGGCTTCGCTTTGTTTTTGCTCGTCCCGGGCCTCTTTCTGCTTCAGAAAAAGATAGAACGGGTTGAGATCCCGGGCAATCGCATCCGGATTCCGCTGTAGAAACTCCCGTGTATTGAAGCCCAGACAGGGATTTCTCCGCTCCGCCGCACCCAAAAGAACGTAGTGTCGAATCGGACTGACCATATATCGGGCAGCAAAGGAAAGGAGAGGTACATTGCGCAATTTCATCCAGAACGACGCATTTCTGTTCTCGGCAAAATCCGGATTCTGCTCCAGATACCATTGCGTATCGAAGAGTCCGCTTCGTTTGATCGCTCCAATCGCTATGAAAGCCCGCAGTTTGCGGCGCAATTCAAACCAGCGGGGCGGCAATTCCGCAGGTGCCGTTTTACGATGCTCTTTCTGACCGTGGTTCAGATAGTGCAGCAGTGGATTTCGACCTCTGGCCGCAACGTCCTTGTTGACGGTCAGATAGTAAAATGTCGAAAAACGGGGAGAGGGGTCTTTCTCCTCCCTCCAGCCGATGCGCAGATAGTGTTCCACCGGCAGCAGGCCGGATTCCGCCACTTCGGGATATCGTTTCCAATACCAGACCGCGTCAAAAAGATCTGACGATTCCAGCAATCTGCAATCGTCGGAGGACGGCTCTCGAACGTTCGTCTGGGAGCGGTCAAAAAGGCGCCGCAGGAAAGAGCCGAACCGCCAGAAGCGGGAGCTGACGATGGTGTAGTAGGAGGTCAGCAACCAGTGCAGACGCCTCCCCTGTTCTTTGAGAACCTCTTCCTGTTTGGCGTTTTTTCTGCTCAGATCCGCGCATTGGGTTTGTGACTCGGATAATTGTTTTTCCTGTTGCTCTTGTCTTTTCTGCATGGCTCGTTGTTCATTCTGCATGTCCGAGAGTTTCTCCTGAAGCTCCGTGCGCTGCTGTAAGAGGCTTCGGTTGTGCAGATTGGCTTCAGTCAGTGTGTTTCGGGTGCTGTCTAGTTCAATCTGAAGTTTCACAGACTTCTGTTCCAGATCGTTGTTCAGAAAGATTGCGTTGTTCAGAGAATCACGAATAAATTTAAGTTCCTGATGAAGTTTTCCGCACGTCTGTTCAAGATTTTGATTTTGCAGAAGTGTTTTATCCAGTTTTTGTTCCAGATCTGCATTCTTCTCCCGGAGTGCGATTTCAGTCATTTTCCGGATCACCAGATCGGCTTCCCGCTCTCGGGATTCCTGTTCCAATGCTGTCGTCTGCATTTCCTGCTGTTTGCAGCGTTCTGTCAGAATGGCACATTGATTTGCGAATTTCTTTCGTTCCTGAAGTGCCGCAGCCGTTTCCCGGGCGGCGTTCTGTATTTTGACCGGGCGACAGGAGAGACGCAGCCGGCCCGGTTGCCCGGCGGTGAGTTCCGGCAGGAACAACTGCGGATCATTTCCCAGTGTAACATAGAAAATGCGGTTCTCATGGGAGAGAAAATAAGAGCTTGCACAACCGCGGAAAGAATTGGGATTCCCATCCCATTCCCACAGGAGATTTCCGGCCCGGTCGAGAATCTGAATCCCTCCCAGTTCAAATGCCGCGGAACTCGCCCCGAGGTCGACGCGCAGAAAATGACCCGCTCCTTCCGGCAGTTCTACTTCCCACTCTTCGAGTGCAGAGTCCAGTACTTTCTGAACCTTGTGCTCCGAAAGGAAATGTACGGGATCATCGGAGAAGAAGACTTCGACTTTATGCAACGTACTTTGCGGAGTTGCGATTTTGTTTTCCAGCGCAGTGATTTTTTGTCGCAAGTCGGCATTGTCGGATTCGAGAAGCTCTCTCTCAAGGTCCGGGAGGGGTCTGCGGGAAACGGGAGCCAGGGCTTCTGCGATATTTCTCGGGTTGTTTTCCCGGATGTTGAGCAGGGAAACCTCTTCGGATTCAATGTCTCCGTATTTCAGCGGCATGAATTCTGCAACGATTTTTTCATAATTCTTTTCCAATGTGTCCGATTCCGGATGCAGACCGGTGATGATTGCCAGACCAGATGGTTTTACATTGACATTGGTGATTTTCAGATCGGGGCGATATTTCTTCAGACCGAGAATCAATTTGAATACATCGCCGCACCAGGAACGTGTGGTTCGTTCCCGAGAGCTCGCGACAGCGTTGATCGGGATCGTATCATGGAGCAGAATCACCGAATCCGGTGTTGCAAATCTCTCGATATGGATGAAGTCGCGCAAACTGAATTCAAATAGATGCATGCCATCGATAAATGCCAGATCGATCTTCCGTCCATTCAGGATTGTATCGGCTTTTTCCTGAAAAAAACGGTCGCTTGTACATTGGAAAATCTCCGCATCCGGATTCAGAGGAAAGCGGATGTCCGGACTGGGGTCAACCCCGAAACACTTTGTCGTTCTGCATGCCAGATTCATTGACTGGCCGTGTTGAACTCCTATTTCAAGATAAGTTCCGGGGGTCAGCAATGCGTGAATATTCGCAAGCAGAGGATAGTGTTCCATCGGCAATAACATCATGGTGTGCACTCACAATTTGATCAGTTTCATGTTCCGCATCGGAATGCCGGCCAGTCCGACCGCAATGGATGAAGCATGGGATTCAAACAAAATCGCCTCGTAAATCCACTGATGCTGAATGTGTTCTTCCTGGGTCCCCTCCGCAATCCCGAGCGTGACGGAATAATTTCCGCGCGGCAGGATCGGCATTGTGAAAGTGAACTCCGCCTGAAAATGCCCCCCCGCTCCAACTTCAAGGGGTTTGTCCTCGTATGTCAGATAGGTGTTGTCTCCGAACAGCTTCTGTCCGAGTTTGTCATTCACGTAAAAGCCGACGATCGGAGAATAGACGTCCTTGTGAACCACGCACTTGACCTGAAGAGTGACCACTTCTCCACCGACGATCCAGGAGAGCGGGCGACCCGCGGCATCTGTGAATTTCGCGGAAACGACCTCGATCTGACGGGGACCGAAGCATTTGGCTTGCTCGTCGAACCGGAAAATCTCCAGATCGTTCCGCAAATTGGTGCGGTTGATGAAATCCTGTCGCATATCGCGCCAGAGATCCGTTTCTTCGGTTTCATCCGGCCCGGTTTCCGAGGCCGATGGTTCGGAAACGGCCTCGACCCCCTGCCGTTTTGCATAGATATCCTTGTGATAAAGATCCGCAACCTCTTTGGCGGAACCGATCATCCGGACCTGACCGTTTTTCAGGTAGATGGCTTTGTTGCACAGGCTCTTTACAGCTCCGATGTTATGGCTGACGAAGAGCACCGTATGGGTTTTCATAAATTCCCTGAGGTGGCGCATACATTTCTGCTGGAACGCTGCGTCGCCGACTGCAAGCGCTTCGTCGACGATCAGAATGTCGGCGTCCACAAACGCATTGATCGCAAAAGCCAGGCGGACGACCATGCCGCTGGAGTAGGTTTTCACGGGTTGATCGATGAATTCCCCGATATCAGCAAAATCGACGATATCCTGGTATTTCGCCGTGATTTCCGCGCGGGAAAGGCCGAGAACGGTGCCGTTCATGTAGATGTTTTCACGTCCGGTGAATTCCGGATTGAATCCGCTGCCAAGTTCCAGCAAGGCGGCAACTCGTCCCCGGGCCTGAACGGAACCTGTTGTCGGAGAAAGTGTTCCGGTGATAATCTGCAGGAGTGTACTTTTCCCCGCACCGTTCTGGCCGATGATGCCGCAGCACTCTCCCCGTTCGATTTCAAAAGAGACGTTTTTCAACGCCCAGAACTCCTTGAAAAATTGCTTGCGACCGGCCAGGAGTGTCTGAAAAAGACGGTGTACGGGTTTTTCATACATCTCAAAACACTTGGAGATGGACTCCACCTTCACTGCGGCATTGTCAGATGACATCAGCAAACCCCCGTTTTGTCCGGATGAACCAGAGCAGTCCCAGTTGCGCTGCCACAATGCCGGCAACCATCGCCAGAACCAGGGCTTTCCAATTCGGAAGCTGGCCGTAAAGAAGAATTCTGCGGGTCTCCTCGACAATCAACGCCAGAGGGTTGATGCGGTGCAGCCAGCGAAATCCCTCGGGAACCGCTGAGGTCGGATAAAAAATCGGCGTCATAAAGTAGAGCATCTGCAGAATCACCGTTACACAATAAGGCGTATCGCGTACGTAAACTCCGAGAGACGCGACAAACCAGCTGCAGCCCAGTGCCAGCAGCAGCAGCGGGATCAAGGTCAGCGGAAGCAGCAGTACCGTCCAGTTCAGGCTGCCCAGGATAAATACCACGCCCAGAAGAATCAGAATAAACCAGGCGCTCCCGAGAATCAAGGCGGAAAAGACCTGCGATACCGGCAGGATCTCAAGAGGGAATTTCACTTTTTTGACGTAATTACGGTTCCCGACGATGATTCGGCAACTCCCGTTTACGCTTTCGCTGAAGATCTGGAAAATCGACATGCCGCAGAGCATAACCACGGCAAATGCGCTCTTTGAATCGACCGGCCCCCCCCAGCGGAGCTGGAAAATCACTCCGAAGACAAATGTATAGATGCAGAGCATCAACAGCGGTTGAATGAAACTCCACAAAAGACCGAACAGGGAACCTCGATACCTCGCGTGGATGTTTCTCTGAACCAGTTGAACCAGCAGATCCCAGTTCTGGCAGATGAGCTTTACGCTTAAAACCGGGTTGAAAATAGGTGTGATTTTTCTGAAAATATTACCGTTCATAACTGACAAATCGTACGTTGCACCATTCATCCTGCTCCGATCGAATTCCGCATATACAGGACAAAATGCTCCCTTTGCAACGGAAAACCATAAAGTTTCTCTATATTCTATAGGATACTTCAAACAGATGTAATATATACCCCATGAGCCCTTTTTTCAATCTCCCAAGTTCATAACAGTTTAATTACTTTCCCTTTTTGTTCCGGTTGGGAGGAGATAATTCCCGGAAATCCGGAAACCCCGTTTTCACGCGAGCGTGGAAAAAACGGGTTTTTTGGGCGGTTGCTCTTGTCGGATCGGGGAAGAGGTGCTATGTTAAATCGACGGGATTTTAAAGGAATAGATTGATTCAGACAGTTCATTCGTAAAAACATAAACGACTCATGCACAGGAAAATCATTGTAACCGGCGGAGCCGGATTCATCGGGTCCGCGGTCGTCCGCATGCTCATCAGGGAAACCCCTCACGAAGTCTGCGTGGTGGATAAACTCACCTACGCCGGCAATCTCGATTCTCTCTCCCCGGTTTCGGGCGATCCCCGATACCGGTTTGAACAGGTCGATATCTGCGACCGCGCCGGACTGGACCGGGTCTTCGCGGATTTCAAACCCGACGCGGTCATGCACCTCGCCGCGGAGTCCCATGTCGACCGCTCCATCGACGGTCCCGGCGACTTCATCCGGACGAATATCGTCGGCACCTACACGATGCTCGAAGCCGCACGGAAATATTTCACCTCACTCGACGGGGCGCAGAAAGAACGGTTCCGGTTCCACCACATCTCGACCGACGAAGTGTACGGGGATCTCGAGGGCCCCGGGGATTTCTTCCGCGAGACTACGCCGTATGCTCCCTCGTCCCCCTACTCGGCGAGCAAGGCTTCGAGCGATCATCTCGTGCGGGCATGGCGGCGGACTTTCGGGCTGCCGACCATCGTGACGAACTGTTCCAACAACTACGGCCCGTACCATTTCCCGGAAAAACTGATTCCGCTGGTGATTCTGCATGCGCTCGACGGCAAGCCGCTGCCGGTTTACGGCACAGGTGCGCAGATCCGCGACTGGCTCTACGTCGAGGATCACGCCCGGGCGCTCATCAAGGTCGTGACGGAGGGCGTCCCCGGCGAAACCTACAACATCGGCGGCCACAATGAGAAGAAAAACATTGAGGTCGTCGAAACCATCTGCCGGCTGCTCGATGAACTCCGCCCCCGGGAGGACGGAAAGTCGTACCGTGAGCAGATCACGTTCGTCGCGGACCGCCCCGGCCACGATCTCCGGTATGCGATCGATGCCGCCAAGATCGGGCGCGAACTCGGATGGAAACCGCAGGAGACGTTCGAGAGCGGCATTCGCAAGACCGTGCAGTGGTATCTCGACAACAAAGACGGCTGGTGCCGCCGCGTCCTCGACGGTTCCTATCAGATGGAGCGGCTCGGACTCGGGAAAGGAGAGGGCAAATGAAAGGCATCGTTCTCGCCGGTGGAGCCGGTTCCCGGCTGCACCCGGTGACGCTCGGAGTGTCGAAGCAGCTGCTGCCGGTCTATGACAAGCCGATGATCTACTATCCGCTGTCGGTTCTGATGTTTGCCCATATCCGGGACATTCTCGTCATCACCACGCCGGAGGATCAGGCCGGATTCGTGCGGCTGCTCGGCGACGGATCGCGGTTCGGCATCAACTTGAGTTACGCCGTGCAGCCGTCGCCGGACGGGCTGGCGCAGGCGTTTCTGATCGGCAAGGAGTTCATCGGGAATGATCCGGTGGCGCTCGTGCTCGGGGACAACATCTTCTACGGGGCGAACCTCCGGGAGCTGCTGCTCCAGGCCGCCCGGCGGGAAAGCGGGGCGACGGTGTTCGGGTATTACGTTTCGGACCCGGAGCGGTTCGGCGTGGTGGAGTTCGATGCCGCAGGCAAAGCCGTGTCGATCGAGGAGAAGCCGGCGAACCCGAAATCCAACTACGCCGTGACGGGACTCTATTTCTACGACAATGACGTGGTCTCGATTGCCGAGGGCGTGCGGCCGTCCGCCCGGGGGGAGCTGGAGATCACGAGCGTGAACCAGGCCTATCTCGACGCCGGGAAACTGCATGTGGAGCGGCTCGGACGAGGATATGCGTGGCTCGACACCGGTACGCACGAGAGTCTGCTTGACGCGGGGAATTTCATCCGGACGATCGAGTTGCGCCAGGGGCTGCAGATCGCGTGTCTCGAGGAGATCGCCTGGGAGAATCGCTGGCTCTCCGCCGATGAGGTGCTCGCCAGCGCAAAGGATTTGATGAAGACCGATTACGGCCGCCATCTGGCAAGAATGATCAGGAATTGAGAATATGAACGTGATTGATACGGAAATCGAGGGCGTGAAGATCATCGAGCCGAAAGTGTTCGGCGATGCGCGCGGTTATTTTTTTGAGTCGTGGAACAAGGCGAGATTTGCGGAAGCCGGGATCGATGTCGAGTTCGTGCAGGACAACGAATCTTTTTCCACCTACGGCGTGCTGCGCGGGCTGCACTATCAGATGCCGCCGTACACGCAGGCGAAACTCGTGCGGGTGATCGAGGGGAAAGTGCTCGATGTGGTCGTCGATATCCGGAAAGGGTCGCCGACGTTCGGCAAGAGCGTGGCGGTGGAGCTTTCCGGGGAGAACAAGCGCCAGCTCTTCGCTCCGCGCGGGATGGCGCACGGATTCGCGGTGCTGTCCGCCACGGCGACGTTCGCCTACAAGTGCGACAACATCTATGCTCCGACGCACGAGCGTTCGATCCGGTTCGACGATCCGAAGCTCGGGATCGAATGGCAGATCCCTCCCGAAAATTATCTGCTTTCCAGGAAAGACCAGGAGGGTGTCCCGTTCGACGAGGCCGATTATCTGTAAGGAGGTGCTGAACATGCGGATCTTGATTACCGGGGCCAACGGAATGCTCGGCCGGACGCTGCAGAAGAAACTTGCGGATTATACGCTCATCCCGACCGACCTGCCGGATGGGGACATCACCAATGAGAGCGCTTTCGATGCGCTGGTCGCCCGGGAAAAACCGGATGTGGTGATTCATTGCGCGGCGATGACCGCCGTCGATGACTGTGAGAGCAAACAGGATCTCGCCTACAAACTCAATGCGCTCGGCAGCGCGAATGTTGCCGGCGCGTGTGCGCGGCACGGGGCGCGGCTCATCGCGATTTCGACCGATTACGTGTTTGACGGCGCGAGTTCCCGGCCGTATCATGAGTTCGATGCGGCGAACGGCGGGGCGACGGTCTACGGGCAGAGCAAATTCGCGGGGGAGGAGGCGGTGCGCCGCCGCTGTCCCGACCATGTCATCTGCCGGATCAGCTGGCTTTACGGGCCGGGCGGCCCGAGCTTCGTCCATGCGATGCTGAAACTTGCCGACGGCAGCCGGCCGGTTCTGAAAGTGGTGGACGATCAACGCGGCAATCCGACCAGTACGCTGGCGGTGGCTGATGCGCTCCGGGGGATTCTCAACCGGCCTCTGCTCACGGGCACCTTTCACCTGACGTGCGAGGGGGAGGCGTCATGGTATGAGTTCGCCTGCGAGATTTTCCGGCAGCGCGGAATTGAGCAGAAAGTGATTCCGTGCACGACGTCGGAGTTCCCGCGTCCTGCGCCGCGGCCGGCCAATTCCCGTCTGGAGAAGAGAATGCTGCGCTTGTGCAATCTCCCGCCGATGCCGGAGTGGCGCGATGCGCTCCGGGAGTTTCTGGCCGGGGAGTTTTGAGTGTCGGCATGACGATCGACATTCTGCTGGCCGTGTTCAATTCGGAGCGGTTTCTCGCGGCGCAGCTCGATTCCATTCTGGCGCAGGAGGACCGCGACTGGCGGCTGCTGATCCGCGACGGCGGGTCGACCGACGGCACCGCGGCGATTCTCGAGGAGTATCGTCGGCGGGATCCCGGCCGGATCGTTCTTCTGCCCGGGGGAAAAGCCACTGCCCGGGAGAATTTTGCCGCGCTTCTCGAGGCTTCCCGGGCGGAACGGATCATGTTCTGCGACCATGATGACTGCTGGCTTCCCGGGAAGATCGGGCACAGCCGTGCCGCGTTTGAGGAACGTGCGTCGGAACTTCCGGCCGGGACGCCGCTTCTGTTGTTTTCCGACCTGGCCGTCGCCGATGAGAAGCTCCGAATTGTCGCCGACTCCTTTTTTCGGCACGAACACATCGATCCGCGGCGTCTGGAGCTGCGGCATCTGCTGTTGCAGAATGCGGCCTGCGGCTGCACGATGCTGTTCAACCGTCCTTTGCGGGAGCTGGCTCTTCCGATTCCGCCGGAAGCGTTTATGCACGACCACTGGCTGATGTTGACCGCCGCGTGTCTGGGCAGAATCGAATACCTGCCGGAATCGACGCTGCTGTACCGGCAGCATGGCGACAACGTGTTCGGGGCGTCGGGATACGGCGTCGGCTATTTTTGCCGGAAGCTGTCGCTCGGAATCGGGGAGGTCCGGGGACGACTTTTCCGGCTCTGCCGTCAGGCGGGGGCGTTCCGGGAGCAGTTCCGCGGGCGTTTGTCGTCAGAGGAGCTCGCTCTGCTTGCGGACGTCGCCCGGCTGCCGGAAGCGGGATTCCTGGAACGGCGGCGGATTTTGTGGCGTCACCGGATTTTCAAGAGCGGATTTCTGCGTAATCTGGGTATGTTTCTGGTGGTCTGAGTCAGATATCCGGACGGAATCCGCTGTTGCGCAGCTCGTCCGGCGAGACCCCGAGCCTCTGGCGGAAGAGCCGGTAGAGCACGGAATATTCCGCATAACCGCATGAACCGGCGATCTCCTTGGCGGTCATGCGGGTCTGGAGCAGCAGATCCACGGCCGTGCGCAGCCGCGCCCGGGTGATGTAGTCGTGAAGCGTGCTGCCGGTCTGTTCCCGGAAGATGCGGGACAGATGTTCGCGCGAGATCCGGAATCGTTTTGCCAGCGAACCGGCATCGAGTTTTCCGGCGAGTTCGGCGGCGATGACGGTCTGGACGTCCCGGATGAGTGAGCTCCGCGGCGATTCGCGCAGTTCGTTCTCTTTCGATGAACAGAGCATTCCGATCGTTTCGAGTGCGAGCGTCCCGGCCTCAAGCGGCGAGAGCACGAGGATCTCATTTTGATAGTTTTTGTAGGACATCAGCTTCGCCACCAGCGGCGCGTTCAGCGGTACGTCGAAGAGATAACCGTATTTCCGGTTGACTTCCGAGATCAGTTCCTGCGCGTACTCCCCGTCGTAAGCCATCCAGAGAAAGTTCCACGTTTCCGTTCCGTCGGGCGGGTAGTAGTAGCAGACATCGGGGTCTTCGTGATTGTGCAGAAATGCCCGCCCCGGCGTGAGGGGGTGATCGACTCCGGCGATCCGGATTCCCCCGCGTCCCCTGAGCGTGATCGAGAGCTGTCCGCCGGAGTCCCCGCGCAGCCGCCCGTCCATCCGGTAGGAGGGCGTGTTCTGCACCTCCTCGACCACCACATCCGGCAGCGGCAGCGTGGCAAAGGGACGGTGCACTTCAAACTGCACCTGCCACTTGCGTACTTTGGAAAATCTCAATTTGCCGGGCATTCGATTCCTCTGCGTTTTTCATATTTTACTGTTTCGGGAGGATTTTTTCAAGCCAAACTCACAAAAGGTTTCCCAAAATCACAAAATGCAATCTTCACGTCCCTTGTTTTTCAGAAAATCGCAGTTATACTTAATTAAGAATAGAGAACCCTTTCACAAAAAAACAAGGAGTTTGCGATGAGCAAGATCAACGTCACCATCTGGAATGAGTTCCGTCATGAGAAAGAAAATGAAGGTATCAAGGCGATCTATCCCGAGGGGTTGCATGCCGCCATTGCCAAAGGCATCGCGGCCGACGACCTGAACATCCGGCTTGCGTCGCTCGATGAGCCCGAGCACGGCCTCACCGATGAAGTCATCGGTTCGACCGACGTGCTGATCTGGTGGGGACACTGCGCCCATGCCGAGGTGCGTGACGATATTG
This sequence comes from uncultured Victivallis sp., assembly GCA_944389935.1. Classification (GTDB taxonomy): domain Bacteria; phylum Verrucomicrobiota; class Lentisphaeria; order Victivallales; family Victivallaceae; genus Victivallis. The sequence continues at coordinate 9,280 of CALXOE010000029.1, read as the reverse complement.
TCGCAAAGGTGCTCAAGCGCATCCATGAGGGAATGGGGCTGATCGTGCTGCATTCGGGTCACTTCTCGAAGATCTTCAAGGCGGTCACCGGCTGCTCCGGATCTCTGAAGTGGCGGGAAGCCGCCGAGAAAGAGCGGCTCTGGAACATCGCCCCGTGGCATCCGATCACGCAGGGCATCGGCGAATACTTCGAGCTCGCGCACGAGGAAATGTACGGCGAGCGTTTCGACATTCCGCGCGATGCGGAGCTGATCTTCATCTCCTGGTTCGAGGGCGGCAACGTCATGCGCAGCGGCTTCACGCTCGAGCGCGGTTACGGCAAGGTTTTCTACTTCCAGCCCGGCCATGAGTCTTATCCGAACTACTACAACAAGGACGTTCTGCGCGTGATCGGCAACGCGGTCCGCTGGGCGAAACCGGCTTTCTTCCGCGAAATGTGCGCCCCGTGCTACCCGGCGCTCGAAGAGATCCGTTCGGTCGATCCCGGCGCCCCGAAAGCCGGTGTTCTCCAGAATGCCGACGGCTCCAACAAGTAAGATCGGGAGACGCGCATCATGGCAAAATTGAAAGCCGGCGTCATCGGTCTCGGCATGGGTTATGGACACCTTGCCGGATACATGTCGCACCCCGACGTTGAGGTCGTCGCGATTGCGGACCGCATTGAAGAGAAACGCGAGCGGGCAAAGGCGGAGTTCCATCTGCCGAAAGTCTACTCCGAGGGTATCGACATGATCCGGAACGAGAAGCTCGACATCCTTTCGGTCGCCGTTCCGAACAACCAGCACAAAGAGTTGACCATCGCCGGACTCGAAGCCGGAGCGAACGTCCTCTGCGAAAAGCCGATGGCGATGAACACCGCCGAGGCGCAGGAGATGCTTGACACCGCGAAGCGGCTCGGCCTGAAGCTCGGAATCGACTTCAGTTACCGGTTCAACCCGCAGTCCCGCGCGATGAAAGATCTCGTCGATGCAGGCCGTCTCGGCAATATCTACTACGGGCGCAGCGTCTGGCTGCGGCGCCGCGGCGTCCCCGGTCTCGCCTCCGGATTCAACACCAAAGGCGGCGGCGCGGGCAGCTGGTTCTTCGACAAGAGCCAGTCCGGCGGCGGTCCGCTGATCGATCTCGGCGTCCACCGGCTCGATCTGGCGCTCTGGCTCATGGGATATCCGGAACCGGCGTGGGTTATGGGCAGCACCTACTGCGCGCTCGCCGGAAAACTTGCCGCCGAACGCGGTTTCAACTACACCGTTGAAGATCTCGCCTGTGCGATGATCAAGTTCAAGAACGGCGCAACCCTCGAACTTGACGCCGCCTGGGCATCGAACATCCGCGAGAATGAGCAGATGTCCACCCGGATTCTCGGGGATAAGGGCGGGCTCTATCAGTACAACCTGAATGAGGGCTACTCCTGGGATGTCGAGTTCTATCAGGAGATGGAGGGGCGGCAGTTCGACTGCAAAATGCACTCGGCCCCCGAAACCCGCAATGCATTCCTGCTCTTCGCCGACGCGGTGCGGGACAACACCCCGTTCCTCGTCCAGCCCGAAGAGGGAGTCACCGTCATGCGGCTGCTCGATGCGATCTACGAATCGGCCGCAACCGGAGCCCCCGTCAAGTTCTGAGGGGTGTTTCGGACAAAAAGAGCGGGCGTCGTCCGGATGGTTGCGGACGGCGCCCGTTTTTTCTCCGTCAGCGGACGACAACCTCATTGAGGCGCAGTCCGCGTTTCGTCCGGTTCAGCGTGAACCGGACTGTGCGGCCGTCGCAGAGATCGCCCGTTATATAGAAACGTGCGGGCATCCGGTCGACGGCGAGAAACGCGGCGTTTTCGACTTTCAGCTTGCGGCCGAATCCACCGAGCAGTTCCATCCCGGCACGTACCGGATCGATTCCGGTTTCGCACTCGGCGGCTTTTCGTTCCCGATCGGAAAGCCCATAGAGTTGCGAAACCGTCGCTGTGTTGTTGCTGCCGAACGCCTGTTCGATGACGCTCAATGCGGTTTGAAGTTCCTTTTTCTGCTCGGGGGAGGCGGGGATTTCGCGCGGTGTTTCCACGCTTTTTCCGCTGACCTGGAAGAACCAGAGTCCCGTCGCGCAGATCGCAAGCAGAATCACGATCATGATTTTTCGTTTCATGATTTACCGGCTCCAGAACAAGCTGTTTTCCGTGTTGCAGTCGGCCTCGTCCGGATTCACGCAGCCGATGTTGTTGGCTTCATCCGGGTTTGATGTTCCGAATCCCGAACCGCACGAGTGCGTGTAAAAGCCCGGCAGTGACGTGACGTGTCCGTCGGCGTACGCGAAATTCCCTCGCTTCCCATGACGGAAATGAACCTTGTTTCCGCTGATCAGGTTGTTCACCTTAAGCTCCGAACCGCTGCTGGTGGCCGAGTCGCCGTAACCGATGGTCTGCGACGGTTTCGGAATCTGGCCCGGGCGCAGCAGCGGATAGGCCGATTTCATGCTGGGGGAGGCCATGAAAAGCGTCCCGTGCACGTTCCGGTTCACCCCGTAACCGCCGCCGTTCGCAGCCGTCACTTTCTGGCCGGTCAGCATCCCCTGGACGACTCCGGACGGACAGATGAAGGCATTTGACGAAAGCTCGGAACCGATGTCGTTGCTGCCGGTTGCTCTCTTGATGTAGGGGGTCAGATAACCTTCCGCCGTGAAATCGATCGAATCTCCGCTCCCGCCGCCGCTGGAGGAGGTGTCGCCGCACCAGTACAGCCCCCGGCTTCCGGCAAGATACTCCCGCGCGGGCGAGATGTAACCGAAATCATTCTGATAAAGCGCATCCGCCTGTCCGATGCTTTTCAGCCTGCCGATGCAGGAGGCCCCCACCCCTTTTTCCCGAGCCTGATTCAGCGCCGGCAGCAGCATTCCCGCCAGAATCGCAATGATCGCAATCACGACCAGAAGTTCAATGAGTGTAAATGCTGTCCTGATCGTGGCGCGGGTGCGGATAACGGACCGCGCGTCCGCCGCGTTCAGCGTCCGGCGGCCGGTTGACGTTGCGTTGCGGAACGACGCAGAAGTGTCGTTGCCGATGTTGTGATTCTGCATGGAAACAAGTTCGATGGATGGTTTCATTTTTCCGTTGACTCCGTGATTGAGGTTTATTCGGTAATGGCCGGAGAGCCGGTCTGGTCGGCATATCCGAGTTTTTTCTTCAGCAGTTCCACCCGTTCCTGCGAAGCCTTCATCGCTTTCAGGTGTTCCTCGTTGTGCGGCGGAACCCGTAACAGCAGCCCTTCGTAATCCTCCAGAATCGCCGCTTTCAGTTTCGCGAGATCTTCGGCCGAGCGCGAGGATCTGTAGGCCTCTCCGAGCAGTTCCGTCCGGCTCTTTTTTTCCGGACCCCGGCGGGGATGGTTGAAGAACATCATGTCATGTTCTTTCGCGAACTCAGCTGCGGCCTCTTTCCCGTCAACCGCAGCAATGAAGCGGAGTTCCAGCTCCTCTTCCTTTCGTTCCCGGAGCTGTTTCAAAAGCCGTTCGCTCGATTCCCAGATCCGCCTGTGCATTTGAACTTTCCGTTCCAGTTGGACGAGTTCGCGTTCGACGGCAGCCCGTTCTTCCGCGGTAAGTCCGGTTTCTTCCTCTTCGGATCTCTTCCCTTCCGCCAGATAACTTTCCGCCAGTTTTCGCACTCCGGCGCGGATGGCGCTGCTGCTGTACGTCGCTCCGGTTACGGTATCGACCTGTTTGTCGAGGATCTCCTCCATCCGAAGGCCGTTCCACTGGTCCAGAAACTTCGCCGCCCGGACTCTGTTCAGGAACGATGGAGTCTCCTGATTTCTTCCCAGAAGAACACCCGCCACCTTACCTGCCGGGTCGAAGACGACGGCGATTTCGATCGTTCCGGCATAACCCATCTGCCGATCGTCATCGGAAATGCGTTCCAGATAAAGCGTTCCAAGTTTCTTGCCGCTTTTGTCGTTTACAGTGTATATACCATTTTCTACCGGTTCGTACTTCGCCACCCCGGGCAATCGTTTCCGTATCTCCCGGGAAAAATGTTTCACCTCATCCGGTATTTCCAGCGCTCCAGCGGTGATGACTCCGGCCAGAACGGTTCCGATGATCGCGGAATATTTCAGCATAATTCACTCCCTTTTTATTAATTAGATTAAACTAATTTTATGTTGCGGTCAAGCCGTTGTTGCTTTTTCTGAAAATTGAGGCGGCTCACGCAGTAACTGTGGATAATATACCATCTGAAATGAGAATGTCAACAGTTGCCAGTTAGATTAATCTAATTTTTTACAATGGGTTGCAACAGCGGATCTGGCGGAAAAAATAACAGGGGGGATTTACGCTCCCGGGGTTGATATTCGGCACTTTCGGGGCGATATTATCCGAAAGGAGTTTTTTGATGTTTCAGGATCCATTTATTTTGTCGACTCTGGCCGTGCTGGCGGCGATCACGGGGATCTATTTCGGTGTCCCGGGATTGCGCCGCTCGGAGCGTGCCGCCGATACCGGCGTGAAAGTCGCGGCGCCGGGATGTTTCGTCACTCTGCTCGTGTTCGGCTGCGTGATGACGGTGGTTTCCACGGATCTGACCGGCGTGTTTTTCCTCGTGGCATTTCCGCTGATCCTGGTCACGGCTGCATTCATCCTGCTGCCGAACTTGACTCATCTGGTGCAGACGAAGCTCGGGTTGCGGGTCACTCCGAAGCAGAAACTCGCTTCGATGATCAGTTATTTTCTGTTTTTGATTCTGTTTCTGCTGCTGCTCGTGCTTGTGATGTTTCTCTACCGGGCGCGCGGAGAGTGAAGACGGCCAGGGGAATGCGGTCTGTGGAAACGACGTGTAGAAGTATTGATTTGGGAAAGGTTGGAATGGAATGGTCTGGGAGTTGTTGACGAATCCCGTTCTGGTCGCGGTCGCGGTGTTGCTGGCGCTCTCGGCACTGCGGATGAACGTGGTGTTTGCGCTGGTGGTCGCTTCCGTGGTCGGCGGGCTGATGGGGGCCGTCGACGGCGGAGAGGCGTGGGCGATGCTCGGTCACGGCGAGTTCCATGCGTTCTGGAACTGCTGCGTCGGCGGTTTCAGCGGGACGATGAAAGCGTTCCTGAGCAACCTCGACAACGGCGCGGTGCTCGCGATCAACTACGTGATGCTCGGAACTTTCTCGATCGCGATCTCCCGGTCCGGCGTGACGGAACTCATCGCCCGCAAACTCTTCGCCTGGATCGGAACCGAACTGACCGCGCGGCGGCTGCTCTATTTCAAATACATGCTCCTCGGAATCCTGACGCTGATTTCGATCTCGTCCCAGAATCTGATTCCGATGCACATCGCGTTCATCCCGGTTCTGATTCCGCCGCTGCTGCCGGTGTTTGAGAAGCTCAAGCTCGACCGGCGCGCGGTCGCCTGCGTGCTGACGTTCGGTCTCATCACGCCGTACATGGTTCTGCCGGTCGGATTCGGAAAGATCTATCTGAACAACATTCTGCTCGACAACATCACGCGCAACGGTATGGAGGTGCACGCCTCGCAGGCGTCGCCCGCGATGCTGATTCCGGCGCTCGGCATGGTCGCCGGGCTTTTGATCGCGGTGTTCTTCAGTTATCGCCGGCCGAGAATCTACAAGGCTGCGGAAACGGAGAAGATGGTGGAAACGACCGAACCGGTCGAGATCAAACCGTTCAACGTGCTGGTCGGCATTGCGGCGATTCTGATGGCGCTCGTCGTGCAGATCTTTCTCGACTCCCTGCTGGTCGGCGCGCTGCTTGCGGTGATGGTGTTCGTGATTGCCGGAGTGATCCGGCTGCGCGATACGCAGGATGTGTTCGTACAGGGCGTTCATCTGATGGGAGGAATCGGCATCGTGATGATCGCTGCCGCCGGGTTCGCGAATGTCATGAAAGAGACCGGCGGCGTTTCGGAGCTTGTCTCGCTCGTTCAGGGCGCCGCGCTCGACTACAAGGGGGTGACGGTGTTCGCAATGCTGCTCATCGGGCTGATCATCACGATGGGGATCGGCTCGTCGTTTTCGACGGTTCCGCTGATCGCGGCGATTTACGTCCCGCTGTGCGCGGCGATGGGACTCTCTCCGCTGGCGACGATCGCGATCGTCGGTTCGGCGGGGGCGCTTGGAGATGCGGGGTCTCCCGTGTCGGAGTCGGTCCTCGGGCCGACTGCGGGACTCAACGCCGACGGGCAGCACGATCACATTTATGATTCGACGATTCCGACGTTCCTGCACTACAATCTGCCGCTTCTTGTCGCGGGCTGGATCGCCGGAATGGTTTTGTAAAATTTTGCTGGAAAGGGAAAAAAGATGTTTGGATTTTACCGGTTTGCCGCGGTGGTGCCGAAGCTGCGCGTCGCCGACGTCGAGTTCAATGTGGAGGAGCTGCTGCGCTGTTACCGCCTCGCGGAGCAGGAACGCGCTGACGCGGTGGTGTTTCCGGAGCTTTGTGTCACGGGCTATACCTGCGGCGACCTGTTTTTTCAGGAGCGGTTGCTCGTGGCGGCGGAGCAGGCGGCGCTCCGGTTTGCGCATGAGACGGCGGGCAGCCGAACCGTTGCGGTGATTGGATTGCCGCTCCGGGCCAATGAGGCGCTCTACAATGTCGCGGCGGTGGTCGCTGACGGAAGAATTTGCGGCATCGTGCCGAAGAGTGTATTGCCGAATTACCGGGAGTTTTACGAAAAACGCCATTTTCACTCCGGGCGCGGGTCGTGTGGTGGAACGGTGCGTCTCAGCGGAGAGGAGATTCCGTTCGGGACGGATCTGCTGTTCGATTGCGGCGGGCCGTTCCGGTTCGGTGTGGAGATCTGCGAGGATCTCTGGTGTGTGCTGCCGCCGTCGCTGCATCTGGCTCTGGGCGGGGCGCGGGCGATCTTCAATCTCTCGGCGGGCAACGAGCTTGCGAGCAAGGCGACTTACCGGCGCGAACTCGTGAAGCAGCAGAGCGCGCGCTGCCTCGCGGCCTATGTGCTGGCGGGGGCGGGCGTCCACGAATCGACGACGGACCTCGTGTTCGGCGGGCATGCGCTCATTGCGGAGAACGGGCGTCTCGCGGCGGAGAATACGCGATTTGAGCGCGTCTCGAATCTGGTTTATGCCGACGTCGATCTGGAGCGAATCGGAGCGGCGCGGCTTTCCGAGAGTTCATTCAACGACAATGTTCTGCCGGAGAGCGTGAAGTTCCGGACGATTGTTCTGCCGGAGGCGGCAGGCTCGCCGGATTGCCGGTACGCGAAGATCGCGCGTCGCCCGTTCGTGCCGGAAGAGGCGGCGGATCGGCGCGAACGCTGCCGCGAGATTTTCGACATTCAGTGTGCCGGTCTCGCGAAACGGGTCGAACATACGCAGGCAAAGACGATGGTGATCGGCGTCTCGGGCGGTCTCGACTCGACGTTAGCGCTGCTGGTCGCGGCGGAGTGCTGCAAACTGCTGAACCGCCCCGCTTCGGAGATCATCGCTTACACGATGCCCGGCTTCGGGACCACGGGCCGCACCTATAACAACGCCGTGAAACTCTGCAAACTGCTCGGCACGACGCTGCGCGAGGTGGACATCAAGGCCGCGTGTCTGCAGCATTTCCACGACATCGGCCATGATCCTGCCGTGCACGATACGGCGTATGAGAATGTACAGGCGCGCGAGCGCACACAGATTCTGATGGATGTCGCGAACAAGTCCGGCGGGATGGTGATCGGCACGGGGGATCTGTCGGAGATTGCGCTCGGCTGGAGCACCTACAACGGCGACCACATGTCGATGTACGCCGTGAACTGCTCGATTCCGAAGACGCTGATCCGGTTTCTGATCGAGACGACTGCGGAGCGTTCCGAACCGGAGCTCGCCGCCGTGCTGCGCGACGTGATCGATACGCCGGTGAGTCCCGAGCTGCTTCCCGCCGACGGAACAGGTGCGATCAGCCAGAAGACCGAGGAATTGATCGGACCGTATGAGCTGCACGATTTCTTCCTCTACCACTTCATCAAGTACGGGGCGGAGCCTGAGAAGATCCGGTTTCTCGCCGAGACGGCGTTCGCCGGAGTTTACACGCCGGAGGTGGTTGAGCGGTGGCTCGCGACTTTCCTGCGGAGATTCTTCCGCCAGCAGTTCAAGCGCAGCTGCATTCCGGACGGGCCGAAGGTCGGGACGATCGCGCTTTCGCCGCGTGGCGACTGGCGTATGCCGAGCGACGCGAGTGATGCGGTCTGGAGTTTGTGAGGAGACGATATGGGAAAACGCCTCTGGGTGATCGGTCTCGGGCTGTTGTTTCTGGGGATTGCGGCGTTGGCGCTTTCGCCGAGATGGAAATGTCAGGAGATCGTGATGTTCGAGGTGGTGAGCTGCCCGGATGAGGTGGAAAAACGGGAGTTCCTCGCCGCCTTTGAAGCCGCGCTTTCGCGCCTTGACTACGCCCGGACGGCCGACGACGATACGGATGGGAACCGATATGCGCATCGTTCCGGCGACCGGGAGTTCCGGGTTGCCGGGAGCGGGAACGATGTGCTGGTGAGCTACACGACGCGGGCGGAGGTTCGGCTCTGGGGGCTCGTGGACGGCCGCCGGAGCTGGCTGCGTGACGTCGACACGATCAGCAGTGCGTTGCCGCTCCTGCGCGTGCGGGAGGAGAACGTCCCGCACGGGGAGTGAAACTGCGAGATCAGCGAATGCGTTTGATTTTCCGCTCGCCGAATTTCCGGGTGACTTTGCCTCCTTTGAATTCGATGGAGCGGGTGGAACAATCGATCTTGATTTTCGGATTGGCGGAGATTTTCCGCAGTTCGCGGCTCGAAAGAGCTTTGTCCAGATCGATGATCTTCGGCTGACGTCCGTCTTTCGGCAGGTTTGCACCGCCGCCGACGAGGTCCTCGACGCGGACTCTGTCGAGTTTGAGATCGACGTCGTAACTGTATTTTACGATCTCTTCTCCGGAGACATTCACGAGTTCGTAGTGTACTTTTTTCTCTTTCGCATCGTAGCGGGGATTTTCGATTTTCAGTTCATCTTTCGCCCACAATGCGGCAGTGGCGCAGAACAGCGTCAACGCAATGATGAGGATTCTCATGAGATTCGGCTCCCTGTCATTGTTTTCCTTTCAGCGGATGGTGTCGATACAATACTGCCGGAACGACGGAATTGCAACCGGGTTTGAGTCTAATCCGCGTTGTTTCTCCGGGGAGAGGGCGGTTCCGAAAGCATTCCGCGTTCCCGGTAATAGCTGAGGTGGAACGGATTGCGGATCCATTCGGCGGGGATTTTCCTGCCGGAAGCCTTGTATTCGTCGATCTTCTTCTGGAGTTCGC
>CALXOE010000028.1 GCA_944389935.1 uncultured Victivallis sp. | reverse complement strand
GATCAGGCGATGGAACAATTAACGTTCAAGGAGTATATAGACCCGTTTACGGGTAGCAAGAATGAGCAGGCACAAAAATAACCAGAGAGTAAAAAACTCGGAAAGTTATGGTAGTGTCCGAAATTTTGCGCACATTTGTTTCTGAGCGATTACAGATGACAAACGTGATTTGGCGCAGCCGAAGCAACTGACCGAAAGCTCCGAAGGAGCTGGTTGGTTATCTTGTTGTCGCGGTGTATTAGCAGTCAAAAATCGCACGGATATGAATACAAAGAGGCGGTTGTTTCTCTGGAGAAACCACATTGATGCAATATCATTTCAGGAACAGGAAAAGTTCTTGTGTATTCAGGAGCTGCTGTTATTGTTGGAGTTGCCGTTTATGTAACTGGTGGAGCCATAACAACGGCTGCAGGTGCTGGAAATGGAATCGTTTTAGCTCCTGTTTTCTAATGAATCATCAAATAGGAGGTGCGCAATGTTGGATATATCGCAATATAATTTTAGTGATTGGTTAAAATTTACTTTTGCCCATCCTCTTACAACTCCAGAATGGTATTTTTCAGAGGATTGGGAATATCAAGGCAATCATAGTAAAATGATTGAATATTCTACAAAACTTTTTAATGCGCCGGAGTTACTTGTTGAAGACTATTTCTTTGAACAAATTAATCAAGGACTATGGTTTATTCCAAGTGCATATGGTTACATATTATATCTACTCGATGAAGATATTCCCTGGAAAATAAGAAAAGAATGTATAGATTCTTTTTATAACCTTTTTTTGTATTTATTTTCGAAATATAAAATAAGTGGCGGAGCAGATATAATGTGGTGGGACTCTATTTTTTCTTATGGCGTTTATGAAGATCCCGTCAGAGGAATAAAAACATTCGGTGAATCTCCTGAAATTTTAAAATGTTTTTATGATGTAATTGTGCAAATAAAAAAAATTGATGGAGAGAATATAAGAGAGAGTGTGAAACTCGGCCTAGATAACATATATACTTATAAGGATATATATCCTCATATTTTCTAAATCTTGGATAATGTCCCAAATTTTGTGATGTGATACGATATTTGACAGGGGGTGCATCAGCCCTTTAGTTGGTTGTGTCCGAAATTTTGCGCACATTTGTTTCTGAGCGATTACAGATGACAAACGTGAGTTGGCGCAGCCGAAGCAACCGACCGACCAGAGAGCTCCGGAGGAGCAGGTCGGTTGCGCAGGCGGAGCCTCCCGTTTTTTACCTTATACCGTTTTCGTAAAGTTTGCAAGTATTCATGTACTGCCGAGAGCCCCATTTTGTCGTGGAAATTTGTCTGAGTCCGGTTCCGACCAGCATCATAGCCGAGTTCCCATCCGGAAAGCTGCCGACAATCCGGGTACGGCGGTGAATCTCTTTCATGATGCGTTCGAGACCGTTATTTGTCCGCAACCGGCTCCAGTACTCATACGGGAAGTACATTTCGTTTTCCTGCGCTACATTTTCCATGGCCTGTTTTCCTTTCGTTGGTTAGAGTTTGGTCACTTTTCCGGACGTTATCATCTTTTTGAAATTGGCTCAAGTTAAGCAACATGCCGATTTGTGTTGACAAACTCCGAACCGGGTGGTATAGTAAGGGAAAAGGGAGGATATTCCGATGACGCGAACGATTTCAATCACGCTCCGGATTCTCTCGGGAATCCCGTTTCTGGCCGGAAGCGCGGCCTTGGTCTGGGGAATTTTCTGTTTTCTGGGCGGTCCGGGCGGCCGTTCTCCCCGCCCGCATTGATCGTCTGGGGAATTTCCTGGGCGGTCGCCGCCATGTGCGCGGGAATCTACCTGCTGCTGAACCATACGTCAATACGGGCACAACTTATCCTCATGTTCACCTGGAGCGGTATATCCGGCTTATTCGCACTTCTCGCTCTGACCGCAGCCGCACTGCAAGGCATTCCGGAGATGATTCCAGCGCCGACAGCGCTGCTGATCGCAGCCGGCGGCGCCGGAGTTGCTTCCTGCCGCCTCGCCAGTCGACGCCGATAAAAAAAGGCGGCCGTCACCAGCCGCCTCTGTTTTCACTGGACAGGGGAGAGTTACAACTCCAGTTTCTTTCCGCCCATCTTCTTTTCGATCCGGTATTTTGTGTAAAACGGATTACCCCAGCCGACAAGTCTGCCGTCCTCAAAAACGAGCGGCATGCACTCATCCTGAGTCGTGAGGCCGTCCATCCAGACCGACTGGACAAAATAGTACCAGACATCCGGAGTCGAAAAAGTCTCATCTGAAACCGGATTCCCCATCACCTCAAGCACTTCAGCCTTGGTCATGCCGATCCGGAGACGTTTTGAATTTTCGATATTCCGCGCCGCCTCGTTCCACGGCATCGAAGAACAGCCGGAAACCGCCGTCCCGATCAGGAACGCCGCGGCAAACAACAGAACTATCCTGCGGAAATCACCCATGCCTGTCCCCCTCTGCCGCAAGCGGCTCACTCCATCGGCGAGAATTCGCTCTTGCCGGCCCCGCACTCCGGGCAGACCCAATCCTCGGGCAGCGCCTCGAACGCGGTTCCCGCCGCGATTCCGTTATCCGGATCGCCGACTGCCGGGTCATACACATAGCCGCAGACATCACACACATACTTCTTCATTTGCATTTCTCCTACCTTGAGTCTCTTATTTCACCCGGTCCAGCAAAGACCGGCCGAGGCTTTCTCCGATTTCATGGATCTTCTTCAGATCCTCCGAAGTCGGCATATACTTGACCTGGAACAACTCCTGCGGCTGCTCTGCGCCGATCTCATCGAGCACCGCCTTGATCTGTTTGCCGCCCTCCCCGCTCCAGCCATAGGAGCCGAACGCGAAGCCGAGCTTGTTCTTCGGACGCAACCCTTTCACATAGCAGAGCGTGTCCGCCATCGCCGGAAACATCTGATTGTTCATGGTCGGCGCACCGAACGCCATAAGTCCGCTGTTCGCAACTTCGGTCATAACCGCGCTGCGGTCGTTCACCTGCAGATCCATGAGCTTGACCTCGACGCCCGCGGCACGGATTCCGTCCGACAACGCCTCGGCAAGGCGCTCGGTCGAGTGCCACATCGAAGCGAACGCCACAACCGCATGCGCCCTGGGCGCCTGCAACGCGCACTCGCGGTAAAGATTGATGATCCACGCGATATCCTCAGGACGACGCCACACCGGACCATGATCCGGCGCCACGATCTGAATATCGAGATTCAAACCCGGAAGCGCATCGAGCAGATCGAGAACTTTCGGCGAAAGATGATTCAGAATGTTCGCAAAATACTTCCGCGCCTCATAATCGAGCACGAACTGCGGATAATCCTCTCCGAACCGCCCGCTGCCGGCAAGGTGCATGCCGAACGCATCCTGCGAGAAAAGCACTTTTTCGGTATCCAGATACGAGACCATGCTGTCCGGCCAGTGCAGCATCTTCGTTTCCACAAAAGCGAGATTGCTCCTGCCGAGGTTGATTGCCTCCCCGTTCTTCACCGGAATCACGCCGAGATCGCCATAGTAAGCCATGAGCGTCTTGTGGCCGATCGCCGAGGCGAACACCTTTTCAGGCTTGACCGCCGCCACTGTCGCCGGAAGACCGCCGGAGTGGTCCGGTTCTGCATGGTTGGAAACCACATAATCGACTTTCGTCACATCTCCGATTACGGAACGGATCCGCGCAAGCATCTCCGGAACGAACGGCGCCTTGACCGTGTCGATCAGCGTGATCTTCTCATCGAGCACGAGAAATGCGTTGTAAGTCGAACCGCGCCCCGTCTCGTATCCGTGAAAATTCCGGACCGACCAGTCGATCGCTCCGACCCAGTAAACTTTTTCGGTGATCTTTACCGCTTTGAAATACTCTTCCATCTTTCCGACTCTCTCCGCAGCTTGCGTGATAATTCTTCTCTGATCGTATGCTTATAGAAATATAACGCCGGAAACAGCCGTTTCCAGCCCTTTCCGGCGTCAGATCCCGTTTTTTTCCGATTATTTCTTCCAGAGACCGTGCAGATTGCAGTATTCACGCGCAACGAGACCGGGCTGATTCGGCACATAGAACGCGGCCTGCGGCTTGTCGCCCGGCTTCAGAAAATAGCGGTTCACATAGTTCCCATTGTCAACCTCGATCCACTCGATGTAGTGCTTCTCCTCCATCGGATGCGGAATCTCGCCGACTTTCACGAGGATGCCGTCCCCCTGCTCCTCGATCACGGGAACATGCTTCTCGCGGGCGCCGTCAACACTGCCGGCGACCAGAAGCTTCATCTCCTCGCCACAGCACTGCGGAGCGATACCACAACCCGTATCGAGCACCTCAATGACCATGCCACACTTCGCACACTTGTACATTTCACGCTTCTGCATCTTCTCCTCCTGACTCTTTGATTCTGCTGCATTTGCGGCACTTGCCGCTGAGTTCCAGATAAAACGAATCACATCCCAGATCACGCATGACCGAACGGATCTGACGGTTGATTCCGTCAAACGCCTCCGGAGAAACATCCCGGACCGCTCCGCAAATCGGACAGCGAACATGGTGATGATCCGACAGATCCCCGTCAAACCGCTTCTGCTTTCCGGCGGTTTCCAGTTTTCTGACGATTCCCGCCTGCGACATCTGCTCGAGATTCCGGTAAACCGTCCCGAGACTGATGGCAGGCATCTTCACCCGCAGCATCGTATACAACTCATCCGCGGTCGGATGAGTCGTAACCGAGCGCAGCTCTTTGAGAATCGCCTCTCTCTGTGCCGTTCTGTTCATCTTCCTCCTGAACAAATTTTTGATAATCATTCCTTAAGTTATAATATACAGCTCCCGCGGACGGATGCAAGTAATATTTTGCCAAAATACCCGAAATTGCGATTTGAAACCCCTGCGAGATTCATTATATTACCATTAAGAGATGTTTTTCAATCACAATCCGACAGATTCAAGGAGATGCCGATGATCAGCAAAGAGGAGCTCAAGCCGCTGGAACAGGAACTCAACTCCCGCGACCGCACGGTGCGCCGGAACGCTATGGCGGAGATCGCTTCCCTCTGCCGGAATCGACAGCTCCCGTCGGACCCGCCGGGATTGCTGCACAATATGCACTGCCACACCTGTTACAGCTACAACGGGTACGGTTTCACTCCGGCGGAAATCGCCTATCTCGCTCGCAAGTCGGGATGGCTGGCTGCGGGGATCATCGACTTCGACGTGCTCGACGCAGTCGATGAGTTCCGCTCGTGCGCCGAACAGCTCGACATCAACTACTCCTGCGGAATCGAGACGCGCGTATTCGTGAAAGAACTTGCGGACATGGCGATCAACTCCCCCGGGGAACCGGGCGTTGCCTATCATCTCGGACTCGGCTTCACGTCCGGAACCCTCCCCCCCTGTGCGAAAGAGTTTGCGCACACGCTTCGCGCGACCGCACGCGCGCGCGTCGAATTGGTTTGCGCTCTGGTCAACACCGAACTCGATCCGCTTCGGCTCGACTTTGAAACGGACGTTCTCCCCCTGACTCCGGCAGGAAATGCGACCGAACGTCACCTCTGCCAGGCTTATCGCGAAAAGGCCGGGCAGATGTTCCCGACCCGGGCGGCCCGCGCGGAGTTCTGGAGCGGAAAACTCAAACTCCCGACCGAAGATGCCGAAAAACTGATCGACGATCCGGTGAGGCTCGAAGCGAAGATCCGTTCCGTGACGATGAAACTCGGCGGAGCCGGCTACATCATGCCGACACCGGACTCGTTTCCGACGCTCGAGGCATTCAATGAGTTCGTCATCTCGTGCGGCGCGATTCCGGCGATCGCCTGGCTGCATGGACTCTCGGCCGGCGAAGCCGACGTGGACCGCCTGCTCGACCTGCATCAGGAGAAAGGCGCCGCCATGCTGAACATCATTCCGGACCGCAATCTCGGCAGCGCCCGCTGCATTGCGGAACTCGACCGCGTCATCGCCGCCTGCGAAGAGCGCGATCTGCCGGTCATCATCGGCACGGAGATGAATGCCCCCGGACAGAAACTCGTCGACGACATCAACGCCGAACCGCTCCGCAAACATGCCGCGACCTTCGCTCATGGCGCCCGGATTCTCGCCGGTCACACGCTCTTTTCAAAACTCGGACGCGGCTATCTCAGCGACTGGGCGCAGCGGGAGCTGCCGGGCCGCCTTAAGAGGAACGCCTTTTATGCACAACTCGGCGAACGTTTCACGCCGGCTCGTTTCGAGAACGTCAGCGACTGGCCGGAAGAGGTGACAAAAATAAGAATGATTATCGATTCAGTCGGTTTTTGATGAACTTTTCCATAACTCGTTCATGGGTCGGAAACTGCCGTTTTCCGGCCTTTTTTGCGTCTCTGTCGGGAGCTCCACTTCCCGGTTTTGTCAAGTCATTTTTTCAACTTTTTTTATGGAAAAGATCGCAAAAATCATTTGAATTATCCGGATATCACGGCTACATTGTCCTCTGTAGTCCCCCGGGTGAAACGGGGGGGGTTGTTAATAACTTGTTGATGAGTTGTCAATGATTGTCATCCGGTCGGGAGGGGATCTTTCCGGCGCGGAAGAGCGGGGTTTCTCCAAACGGACCACCCTCCGCCCGCCGCGTTCCGTCGAAAGCAGGCCGATCGGCCGGGAAACGTTTTGAGTCCATCTGAAAGGCAGTCGCCATCCGGGATGCCGAAGCGGATGTTTTTGAAATGGGCTTAAAGTAACAAACACAGGTATAAGGACTTATGGATTCGCAAGAGTGTTGTGCGGCAAACATCTGGGTGGTAGCCGCAAACCGTCTGCAGGAACAAAATGAGCATTTGTTCCGTCAGTGGTTTCAGAAAATCACTCCACTGAAGCTGGAGGGAGAAACTCTCACACTCGGAGTTTCGGACGATTTTTTTGCCAGCATCATCGAAGATCAATATGCCGACCTGCTGACAGAAGCGCTGTCGGATATCGACGGAAAGAACTACGGTTACCGGCTCGAGCCCGGCCATGAACCGGTACTGGAAGAACCGGCTCCGGCAACCGCAGGCGCAACCGCGGAAACTGCGCAGAAAAAGAACAACGCCATCCGTAAAATCATAAATCAGCAGAACACCCTTTCCGAACATACGTTCGAGACCTTTATCGTGGATACGGAAAACGGGTGCGGCTACTCGGCGGCGCGCGCGGTGGCCGACGCCCCCGGGAAACGTTACAACCCGCTGTATCTGTACGGAGTCAGCGGTGTCGGCAAGACCCATCTGCTGCACGCGATCGCCTCGGAATTGCGTCAGAAGTCGAGCCGGACGGAAGTTTGTCTCATGACGTGCGACGAGATGCTCAATGAGTTCTATTACAATCTTCTTGAGAAGAAGAACTTGAACTCTTTCCGCAACCGTCTGCGCAAAGTCGACGTGCTGCTGGTGGACGATGTCCAGATGCTCTCCGGGAAAAAGCAGATGCAGACCGAATTTTTCAATGTTTTCAATCTGTTTTACAACCGGGACAAGCAGATCGTGCTCACTTCGGACCGGCAGCCCTGCGAAATCGAGAAGCTCGACAAACAGCTCGAGTCGCGGTTTGAGCAGGGTATGATTGCGGAGATCTGCCCGCCGGAGTACGAAGCGCGACTCTCGATTCTGCAGCAGATGCGCAGCGAAACACTCGTACAGAACACCATGGATGATACGCTGCTGGAGTTTCTGGCGAAGAACATCTCTTCCAACGTCCGGCGTCTGCGCGGCGCTTTCATCCGGCTCGCCTCCTACGCCTCGTTCAGCGGCAAGGGGCTGCTCAGCATCGAACAGGCCGAGGAACTGCTCCAGAGCCAGCTGGCGCAGGAGTCCTCCGCCCGGGATCTGTCGATAGAACAGATTCAACAGACGGTGGCCAGCCACTTCGGGCTGCAGATATCCGATCTGCTCGGCGAAAGACGCAGCCGCGGTATCGCCGAACCGCGAATGATCGCGATGTATCTTTCGCGGGAGCTTACGCAGAACTCCTCGAATGAGGTGGGAACCGCTTTCCGGCGCAACCACGCGACGGTGCTTCATGCGGAGAAAAAGGTGCCGGCACTGGCCAGTTCCGATGAAAATATCCGGCGGGCCATCTCACAGATCCGGCGACAGCTCCAGAAAAAGTAACCCGCAAAGCGATTCGGACGGGAGAGTGCCCAGTGCATTCTCCCCTTTTTGTTATCCGGGCGGGATGCTATGCCGCGATTGACTTTCCCGCAAAGCATGGTATAGTAGATTTTCTTCCGGAAATTAAGGAATCAGAAAAATGAAAGATGTGATTTTACAGAAAAAGCCGGATGAAGCAGTCCTCCGGCGCCTGACGGCCGCGGCGAACTCGCTGGTCGCCCGGCGGGATCTGCAGGCCGGGTATCCGTTTGACCAGGAGACCAATCTCACCGGTTTCTACGAGTGGCTCCTTGAAACCGGGTTGTGCAATACGACACTCATCAGCGTCGGCAGCCCCTACAAAGAGGCGTGGGACATGCTGCATGTCGATGAGTTTGAACGGGAAGTCATCGACTTCATCGCCGGAACATTCGGGTTTCACGGCAACCACTGGGGGGTCGTGACCAACGGCGGGACAGACGGCAATCTGCACGGCCTCTACTTCGGGCGAAAGACGCTCGAGGCGCAGTCGGATCGACCTCCGATCCTCTACGTCTCTTCGGAAGCGCACTACTCGGTCCAGAAGCTCGGGGATATTCTGCGGATCGAAACCCGGATCATCGGTGTTCACCCGTCGGGACGGATGGATGCTGAGGACCTGCGCCGCCAGCTCGATCCGGAACGGCCGGCGCTCGTGGCGATCGCAGTGGGCGGCACATTCAAGGGTGCGATCGACGACCAGCGCGAGATCGACCGGGTGCTGCGTGAAGTCAATCCTCCGGCCAGTTACCGCCATCTCGACGTGGCGCTGTTCGGAGGGTATCTGCCGTGGCTCGACGATCCAGCGGCACGCGAGCAGGTCGATCAGGCGGTGATGGGCTTCGATTCGCTGGCGGTGTCCGGGCACAAGTTCTTCGCGCTGAACGAACCGGCCGGTGTATTTGTCTGCCGGAAAGAGATTCTCACCCATCTGAACCGGCTCACGGTTCCGTATCTGGGGGGAATCGTCATGCCGACGATCAGCTGTTCGCGCAGCGGATTCGACGTGCTGAAGCTCTTCTGGCGGATCATGACCACGAAGCCGGAGGGATTCCGGGCGGAGGCAAAGCATATCCTGGCGATGACGAAGTGTCTCGTGGAAGCGCTGCGCGAACGGGGCGTCGAGCCGCATGTGAATCCATGGTCAAATACGGTCTATTTTCCGAGGCCGAAAGAGGAGGTCGTTCACCGCTGGTGCATGGCCTGCTCCGGGGAGTACTCTCATGTGGTTGTCATGCAGTATTTCACGGAGGAGCTCGTGAAAAAACTCGCCGACGATATCGCCTCCTGAAACGGGTAACGGACGGCAGCGGGATTCCGGCGCGCATCCATGTGCCGGAATCGGTTATTTTGTGTTTTTTATGCGGAGGAAACCGTTTAAAATACTTGATTATCCGATAAAATCAACTATATTACCATCGTAAATTAACAGTCTGGTACCGGTAAGTGTCAAGTGGGTGCAGCTCTGCCCGCTTTTTTATTTTGCGGAACAAGACTTACGGCGACTTGAAGAGAGAACACTCCCCGCGAGGGGGATCATGCAATGGAGGGTGGAAATGGGCAACGAATTACTTCAGATTCTCGATTACATCGAGCAGGAGCGGGGGATCAGCCGCGACAGCTTGATTCGCGCGCTGGAAAACGCAATTCTCATCGGTTCCCGTAAAAGCATTCACCCGGCCAACGAACTGAAAGTGAAGATCGATCCGGCGACCGGAGCGATCCGGGCGTGGGCGATGCTCGAAGTCGTGGAGGAGAACCCGACCTGTGATCAGCTTGTGATCGCCCGGGCCCGGGAGCGTTTCCCTGATGTGAAACTCGGCGACGTCGTCGAGTGGGAGGTCACGCCGCACAACTTCGGCCGCATCGCCGCCCAGACGGCACGCCAGGCGATGATTCAGCAGCTTCGCAAGGCGGAAAAGGAGAATGTGCAGGAGGAGTTTGCCGACCGGGTCGGGACGATCCTGAACGGAACGGTGCGCCGCTTCGATGCGGGGAGCATCATCATCGACTTTCAGCGGGCCGAAGGGATCATGCCGTCGAAAGAGAAAGTTCACGGGGAACAGTATCAGCCCGGCGAACGGATCAACGCTTATCTGCAGAAGATCGACATCAACACGTCGGGACCGAGTCTGATCGTTTCTCGCGCCTGTCCGGAATTCGTGCAGAAGCTCTTTGAGCGTGAAGTCAGTGAGATCCACGACGGCGTTGTGATCATCAAGGGAATCGCGCGCGAAGCGGGCAACCGCACGAAAGTGGCGGTGATGAGTACGGATCCGCGCGTCGACCCGGTCGGCTCCTGCGTCGGAGTCCGCGGCAACCGGGTGCGCAACATCACTGCCGAACTCGGGATGGAGCGCATTGACATCGTCCCCTGGGATGCGGATATCCGGAAATACGCAACCAATGCGCTGCTTCCGGCCAAAGTGCAGTCCGTTGAAGTCAACGAGGCGAAGCACGAGCTCATTGTCCGGGTCACGGAGGAGCAGTCGAAACTGGCGTTCGGGAAAAAAGCGCAGAACGTCCGTCTCTGTTCAAAACTGATCGGCTGGAACATCACGATTCAGAATGAGGAGCCCCGGAACGAGAAAGGGTCTTTCCGCGACCAGTTGCACCAGGCGGCGGTCCGGCTCGCCTCCGAACTCGGAATTTCGGAGGGAACGGCGGATCTGCTCATCAGCAACGGGTATGTGACGGTGGACGGCGTCAAGGAGGCGGGACGCGAGACGCTGCTCGAGCTCGACGGAATCAACGCAGACGAAATCAACCGCGCCTTTGACCGCCTCGACGCGTGAGATTCCGCGACATATCGGAGGTATAGAAATTGAGTAAAATATTGAAAGTAAAGGATATCGCCAAACAGTACGGGGTCTCGTCCAAATCGGTCATGAAAGAACTTGCCGATCAGGGAATCGAAACTCCCGATGCGGAAAACAGCGTGATTCCGGATGACATGGTCGAACTCGTCGAGATGTTTTTTGCCGATCTCTACGAGCAGGACGAACCGGTCGCAGATAAAAAATCCGGGAAAAAATCTGGAAAAAAACCGGCCGGCCGGCGGGAAGAGAATGACCGCGGCCGGAACGGAAAAAACGGCCGCGGACAACAGCGCGCTCCGGGGGCGGCTCCAGCCGGCCCGCGGGGCGGCAAGGTGACTCTCCCCTCCCCGATCATCGTCAAAGCGCTGGCGGAAGCGGTCGGCAAGAAGCCGAATGAACTCATCACGGACCTGATCAAACTCGGGGAACTTGCTGGAATCAATCAGCCGATCAGCGAGGCGAACGCGAGAAAACTCTGCAACTCCTACGGCTACGAACTCGAAATCGGCACCGCGCCGAAACCGGCGCCGAAACCGGTGGCTCCCGCGAAGCCGAATCCCGAGGACAATCCGGCCAATTTGAAAGAGCGTCCTCCGGTGGTGACGTTCATGGGTCACGTCGACCACGGCAAGACTTCGCTGCAGGACGCGGTGCGCCACACGCACGTGACCGACACGGAGGCTGGCGCGATCACACAGCACATCGGTGCCTCGACCGTGACGCACAACGGCAAGCCGATCACGTTCATCGATACTCCGGGACACGCGGCGTTCACGAACATGCGTGCCCGTGGAGCGAATCTGACCGACCTTGTGGTTCTGGTCGTGAGCGCGACCGAGGGCTTCAAGCCGCAGACGATCGAAGCGATGAATCATGCGAAAGCGGCGAAAGTGCCGATCATTGTGGCGATCAACAAGATGGACCTGCCGGACGCGGATCCGGACAAGGTTCTGCTGAACATGCAGCAAAACGGGCTGACCAGCGAGGACTGGGGCGGCAACGTCGGAACGGTACGGGTCTCGGCCAAGACCGGAAAAGGATTGACGGACCTGCTTGACCGCATTCTTCTGGAAGCGGAAATTCTGGAACTCAAAGCCAATCCGAAGCGGCGCGCCTCGGGAGCGGTTCTCGAAGCGCAGATGGAAGTCGGCCTCGGGCCGACCGCGAGCGTCCTCGTGCAGGACGGAACGCTGCACGTTGGAGACACGATTCTCTGCGGCGAGCATTACGGACGTATCCGCATGCTGATCAACGACAAGGGTGAGCGGGTGAAATCGGCGGGGCCGAGCGTCCCGGTGAAAGTGGTCGGGCTTTCCGGAGTGCCGGAGGCGGGAGACCGGCTTGAGATCTTCGAGTCGGAAAAGGCCGCCCGCAACGAAGCGCAGGAACGCATCGCCGCCAAACGCGGCAGCATGCTCGCCACGAGTGCGATCACGACGGCGGAAGATCTCTTCAGCAAGCTCAACAGCGAACACCAGAATACGCTGAACATCATCATCAAATCGGATGTGAAAGGTTCCGGCGAGGCGATTGAGCATTCGCTTTCGGAACTTCCGCATGAGAAGATCAAGGCCGAGGTCATCGCCAACGCCGTGGGACCGATCAGCGAAAACGACATTGCGCTGGCGGCGGCGACAAATTCGATCGTCATCGGCTTCCACGTCCGGGTCAATCCGGGCGTGAACGATATGGCAAAGAAGCAGAAAGTCGAGATCCGGCTTTACAGCATCATCTACGAGCTGCTCGAGGATATCACCGACGCGCTCGCCGGCAAACTTGAGCCGGAAAAGCGGGAAAAGCCGCTCGGCAAGGCGAAAATTCTTCAGGTCATCGAACTCTCGAAGGGGCCGAAGATCTGCGGCTGTATCGTCGAATCCGGCGTGGTCAAAGTCGGAGCGAAAGCGCGGGTGCGGCGCAATGGCGACCTCATCTACAACGGTGAAGTCGCGAGTCTGCGCCGTTTCAAGGATGATGTGAAAGAGGTCAAGGCGGGACTCGAGTGCGGCATCCGCCTCGACAACTTCATGGACTTCCAGGTCGACGACGAAATCGAGATCTATGAAATCGAACTGAAGAAAGCGACTCTCTGATATGGCGGAAAAAGTGGACCGGTTGACCCGGGTTAATGCACTGTTGAAACGCGAACTGGCAGAAGCGTTTGAACGCGATCTGCTCGTTCCGTCCGGTATGCTCGTTTCCGTGACGGAAGTGAAAGTCAGCGTCGACCTCCGCAATGCGACGGTATACGTGAGCATTTTCGGAGGGAAAGCGTCCGACCGCGAAAAAATCATGCACGAACTTGCCGCGGACCGGGCCGGAATCCAGGCCAGGGTCGGGCGGAATCTCGCATTCAAACACACGCCGGTGCTGGATTTTCGGCTTGACACGCGGACCGAAAAGGGGGATCGCGTGCTTGAGCTGCTCCAGCAGGCCGAAGAGGAAGAGAAAAGACGCAATGAGTGAAGCAGTGTCCATTCCGGAGGCGGCCGCCCTGCTGCTTGAGCAGAAACGGATTCTGATTCTGACCCATGAACGGCCGGACGGGGATGCCATCGGTTCTTCTTTCGGAATGCGGGAATTTCTGCGCCAATGCTGCGGCTGCGAGGCGGAGGTGGTTCTCCCCGCGCCGCCGCCGGAGCGTTACCAGGAACTGATCGGCGAATACAAGACGACGCTCACTCCGGAAGAGGTCGCGCAATATGATTTGATTCTTCTGCTCGACTGCGCCAACTGCGAGCGGATCGCCTGCGGTCCGGCGGTGGATCCGGTTTCTCTGCCGGAGCTCTCCCGGCCGCCGATGCTGAACGTCGACCATCATAAGGGAAACAATGTGAACGCGCGCTGGAATGTCGTCATGCCGCAGATTGCGGCCGCCAGCCAGCTCGCGGCGGAAATCGCAATGGCGATGAAACGGCCGCTTCCGGAGCGGGCCGCGACGTTCTGGCTGCTCGGAATCGTAACCGATACGGGCGCGTTTCGTTTTTCCAATACGCTCAGCAATACGCTGCGTGTGACGGCCGACCTGCTCGACTGCGGAGCGAATCTCGAATGCGTGGTGAACGCAGCCTACTACTCGAAACCGCTCAACCAGCAGAAATTCGAGGCGGAACTGCTCGAAACGCAGGAGAAACTCGCATTCGACGGACGGTACATTTACGCATATATTCCGGACGAACTGTTCGCGAAATATGATTTTGACATGCGTGACGGCGAGGGAGTCATTGATCTGCTGCGGGAGGTGGCGGGTACGAAAATCGCCGCGCTCTATTACCGCAAGGGAGACTGTTTCAAGGTGTCGCTGCGCAGCAAGGATCAGCGTTACCCGGTCGGTCCGCTCGCGCGGGGTCTCGGCGGCGGCGGGCACGATATGGCTGCCGGAATCACGCTCCGGGGAATGGATCAGAAACAGGTCGAAGCACTGCTGCTTGAGAAAGTCGCGGCAGTGCTGGGAGAACGGGAAGAGGATTGAATTTTCATGCGATACAACCCATCCAGACACCGGCTGCCGGTATTCCAGACGAGCGGAGTGCTGCTCGTTGACAAGCCGCAGGAGTGGACCAGCTTCGACGTGGTGAACTTCGTCCGGGCACGATTCAACGTACCGAAAGTCGGTCATTGCGGGACGCTCGATCCGGCGGCGACGGGGCTGCTGGTGCTGGTTCTCGGCAAATTTACGCAGCTCTCATCGAAGTTCAGCGGAGAGGACAAGGTTTATGAAGCAAAACTCCAGCTGGGACTCGAGACCGACTCCTGCGATCTTGACGGAGAAGTGACCGCCACCCACGACTGGTCGGCGGTGACGCCGGAACTGCTGCGCGAAACTCTGGCGGGATTCGTCGGAGAACAGATGCAGACTCCGCCGATGGTGTCGGCGGTCAAGAAAGACGGCAGAAAGCTCTACGAACTCGCCCGGAAAGGGGTGGAAGTGGAGCGGGAGGCGAAACCGATCACGATTTTTTCGATCGATGTGACGAAACTGGAGCTGCCGTTCTGCGAATTCACCCTGCACTGTTCCAAAGGGACTTATGTGCGGACACTCTGTTCCGATGTCGGCAGGAAGCTCGGCTGCGGCGGCACGCTTGCGGCGTTGCGGCGGACCGTCAGCGGACAGTTCAACATCGCAGACGCGGTCACAATCGATCAACTCAAAAGTTTTGAACAGGCGGATCTGGAGATTCATATCCGCAAGTTCCTGTTTGAACGACTCTCGAAAATCGCGGGGGTGAATCATGGCTGATGCAAAGGAGCCGGAGTTTTCGATCCGGCAGATTGAAGAGGCGATCGATGCGTGGATCGCCACCGGAACCGGCAAAGAACTGACTGCCGCGCAGCTGATCCGGCAGCTGGGGGGGAAGAAACTGCGGGCACTGGTCGACCGGATTGACCGCACGCTTTCCGGAGACGATCGTTTCTTCGACGATGGCAAGGGGAAGTACACGCTGCGGGCGGATTTCTTCCGCGGCTATGAGTTTCTCGTCACGCCGGACGCCTGGGAGATCGAACAGGGGTTTCTCTTTCCGGGACATCGGTTTTCCGCTTTCATAAATCCGGAGATTTTTCCATCGGAAATCAAATTGACCGGACCTGACGGCAAAGCGGTTGAACTCGAGACGATCCAGTTGCCGGTCTCGCAGGCGTTCCATCACCATCTGCTGCTGGGGTCGGAACAGATTTTCGACTTCTTCACGGCGGAATCCGCGGCCAATGCGCACTTGTCGCGCCGACCGGATCCTGATGGGATGGTCACATTGAACGTGTTCGACCTGAAAGAGTTCTATCGTAAAAACCACTTCCGGGAGGGAGATGCCCTGCTCTGCCGGGTTGAAGACTGGGTTGCCGGACGGATCCGGTTCCGGGCACTGCCCGGAGATGCCCGCAAAGAGTCAGATTTGAAAAACTGGATCGCCTCCTACGAAAAGGCGCTGGAAACGGTCTTCGACCGGTTTGAATCGTATCCGGAGATCCCGGAACAGCTCGCCTACGCCTGTTTCATCGGCAGAAATACGTTGCCGGAAGCGGTGAGATCCGCCTCTCTGGATGAATTTGTGCGGCGCACGAATGAAGTGGAAATCAATTTTGAAACCGATCACACCGTGCTCGCGAAGCGGGCGGAGAATCCGGACGAATATCCGCTCAATCCGCCGGAGGGGGTCTCGGTTTCCCGCGGAGAGACCGGGGAGATCGGGGCGCTGCTGCGCGAAGTCGGCTCACCTCTGACGCCGGTCGAGGTGGACAGCTACATTCTCGACTGCTGCTATGCGCGGGAGCTCGATTTCGAGGAGTTTTTCGCGCGGGCGTTCGGCAGGGAAAAGCTGCACTTCACCGACGAGGGGCAGCAGGCGGTGTTCTACAACTACGTGGAGGACCGCTTTGAGGAATTGACCGGGAATTACAACCGGGTCGACGATGAGCCGAAAGGACCGGTGCGTTCGTCGATCCTCGAACTGGTCGACGACCGGCTCGAGTTCTTCGACTTCCTCGCATCGATCGGGGAAAAAGTCGACCAGCTCCCGCACGAGAGCATGCACAAACTTGCGGCGATCGCCCTGCAGCTCGACGAGATTCTGAAGATGCTGAACGATCCGGGCTACACGCCCGACGCGGCAGAGCTCGATCACCTCGCCGAGACAGTGGAATTGCGGACCGATGAACATGAAACGCTGATCTCCGAACTGACCGGCATCGCCGGAAAGGACGTGCAGCAGCAGTGACAGCAACAATCTCAAGGAGAAAATACGATATGAATCAAAGATTGCTCGCAAGCGGCAACGAAGCGATGGCGATGGCCGCACTCGACTGCGGCGTGCTTCTCGGGACGGGATACCCGGGCACGCCCTCATCGGAAATTCTGGAAAATTTCAGCGCGCTCGGCGGTCGCGCCGAGTGGGCGCCGAACGAAAAGTGCGCGCTCGAAGTCGGTATCGGCGTGGCATTCGCGAACGGACGGGCGCTCGTGACGATGAAACATGTCGGTGTGAATGTGGCGGCGGATCCGCTGTTCACGATCGCCTATTCGGGGACGCCGGGCGGACTCGTGCTCGTGAGCGCGGACGACCCGGGCATGGCCTCGAGCCAGAACGAACAGGACAACCGTCGGTATGCGATCGCTTCGGGCGCGTTGATGTTTGAACCGGCCGACTCGCAGGAGTGTTATGATTTTCTGATCCGCGCATTTGAAATTTCCGAGGAGTACCGCCGCCCGGTGCTGTTCCGGGTGACGACCCGCGTCTGCCACTCGAAGTGCATTCTCGAACGGCGCGGGAAAAGCCGGCCGCGTGAAATCCGGTTCGACAAGGATCCGAAGAGCAACGTCATGATCCCGGCCTACGCCCGGATCGCGCACCGCAAACTGCGCGCGTCACTCCATGAACTTGAGGCGCTGAACGAAAAAGGCGAATTCACCAAAGAGATCCGCAAATCCGACGAGCTCGGCGTCATCACTTCGGGAATCAGTTTCCAGCATGTGCGCGACGCGGCGCCCGAAGCTTCGATTCTGAAGATCGGCATGACCTACCCGCTCCCGCTGGAGACGATCCGCCGGTTCGCGGGTTCGGTCAAACGGTGCGTGGTCGTCGAAGAGGGCGATCCGGTGCTCGAAGATGCGATCAAGGCCGCCGGAATTCCGGTCGAGGGCAAGGCGGAGATGTTCCGATTCGGAGAACTCAATGTGAATCGCGTGCGCAAACTGCTCGCAAATGATCTGACGCCGGAGGCGCAGCCGCCTGCGGGACGCCCGCCGCAGCTCTGTGTCGGCTGTCCGCACCGGAAATCGTATGAGGTGCTGCGCGACCTGAACTGCATCGTCTCGGGTGACATCGGCTGCTACACGCTCGGCGTGCTGCCGCCGTTTGAAGCGGTCGACACCTGCGTCTGCATGGGGGCCTCGATCACGGTCGGACTCGGACTGCGCAAGGCGCTGCCCGAGGCGGAAGCGCGCCGCGTGGTCAGCGTGATCGGCGACTCGACTTTCCTGCACACCGGAATCAACGGCATCGTTGAAATGGTCTACAACCGTCCGGCGACGGGCCATGTGGTGCTGATTCTCGACAACAGCACGACGGCTATGACGGGACTTCAGGAGCACCCGGGAACCGGCCGCCTGCTCGACCACACCCCCTGCCCTCACCCGGTCTCGATCGAAGAGACGCTCCGGGGGATCGGGGTGGACAATGTCGACGTCGTCGACGCGGTGCTCGACCAGGAGGGATTCCGCGAGCTGCTCAAGAAGCGTCTCGCCTCGAATGACACGAGCGTCATCATCTGCCGCCGGCCCTGCATTCTGGCCGCGGTCAAGATCAAATCGTATGAGGAGAACAAGTGACATGGCGAACGTAACGAACATCACCGTCTCGGGCCTCGGCGGCCAGGGCGTGCTTAAAGTGACCGATATCCTCGCGGAAGTGCTGTTCCGCGCAGGTTACGACGTGAAGAAAAGCGAAGTGCACGGGATGAGTCAGCGCGGCGGCTCGGTGTCGAGCGAAGTGCGTTTCGGGGATGATGTGGCCAGCCCGATGGTGCCGGAGGGGGAGAGCGATTTTCTCGTGGTGCTCGATCCGACACAGATCGAGGTGAATCTGCATAAACTCAAACAGGGCGGAACGCTCATCACGACCGACGATGTTCCCATGGATAAGCTCAAGAGTCCCAAGGCATTGAACATCATGATGCTCGGAGCGCTTTCGGAGAAGTTCCCCGCGATCGGGGAAGAGCTGTGGATCGAAGTGGTGAAAGCGTTCCTGCCGCAGAAACTGCATGAGATGAACATCGAGATGTTCCGGCTCGGCCGGCAGAAATAAACCAGCAAGGAGGAAATCATGCCGATCAAACAGTTGTCATTGTTCGTGGAAAATCGTCCGGGCAGCCTCAGCGCGGTTTGCAAGGTATTGAAAGAGAACAATCTCTCGATCCGGACGCTCTCGCTGGCCGACACGCAGCAGTTCGGGATTCTGCGGCTGCTGCTCGCCGAGCATGAACAGGCGCGGGAAGCGCTCGAGAAAGCCGGCTTCATCGTGAAAGTGACGGATGTGCTCGCGCTTGAGGTTCCGGATCGTCCGGGCGGGCTCGCCGACATTCTCGCGATTCTCGACCGCCATCAGCTCTCGGTGGAGTATATGTATGCGTTCACGTTCGGCATGGACGACAAGGCGGTCATCGTCTTCCGCTTTGAAGACCCGCTCCATGCGATCGAGCTGTTGAAAGATGAACCGATCAAACTGGTCAAAGCGTCGGAGCTGTTCCGATAACGATTTTATCTGGAAGAAGAAGTGAAAATGTCAGAGTTCGTAGTACCCAATCGGATTTTCGATCCGGCGGCGGAGTGCATGGAGCGCGGTGAACGCGCGAAGCTGCAGGCCGCCGGACTTCGCCGCACCGTGGAACGGGCGGGGAAAATTCCGTTTTACCGCCAGAAGTTTGAAGAGTTGAAGATCACGCCGGAATCGATTCGTTCGGCGGCTGACCTGCGCCGCCTGCCGTTCACGACCAAACAGGATCTGCGCGATGCGTATCCGTTCGGATTTTTCGCGGTGCCGCGCGCGGAGCTCGCACGCATTCACGCCTCGAGCGGAACCACCGGCAAACCGACTTTCGTCGGGTACACCCGGAATGACCTGAATCTCTGGGCGGATCTGTGCGCGCGTTTTCTCGTGGCGGGGGGACTCACGCCGGACCAGCTCGTACAGGTGTCGTTCGGTTACGGACTCTTCACGGGCGGCTTCGGACTTCATGCGGGAATCGAACGGGTGGGAGCCGCCGTGCTTCCGGCCTCGAGCGGAAACACACAGCGGCAGATTCTGCTGCTCGAAGACGCGGGGATCAACACTCTGATCTGCACGCCCTCCTACGCGCTGAATCTCGCCGAAACAATCACCGCTATGGGCAAGAAAAACAAGCTCGCGCTGCGTTACGCCCACCTCGGCGGCGAACCGTGGACCGAGGAGATGCGCGCCGGAATCGAGGAGGAACTCGGGATCCGGGCGTTCAACAACTACGGACTCTCTGAAATCATCGGGCCCGGCGTCTCCGGCGAATGCGCGGCGCGCTGCGGCATGCACATTCAGGAGGACCAGTTCCTCGTGGAGTGCCTCAATCCCGAGACGCTCAAACCGGTCGCAGAGGGGGAACAGGGCGAACTGGTCATCACGAGCCTCAACAAAGAGGCGTGCCCGATCATCCGCTACCGGACCCGTGACCTTGCACGCATTGAGAGCGGCCCGTGTGCCTGCGGACGTACGACCCGCCGCATGAGCCGTATCCGCGGCCGTTCGGATGATATGATGATCATCCGCGGCGTGAATGTCTTCCCGACCCAGATCGAGGAGGCGCTGCTGCGCGTGGACGGAACTGCGCCGCACTTCATGATCGAACTGTCGCGCCCGGGCAACCTCGACGAAGCCTCGATCAAAGTCGAAATCCGGCAGCAGGATTTCTCCGACAAGATGGAGGCGATGCACAAGCTGCGCGACCGGATCGGGCGTGAAGTCACCGCCATCACGGGACTTCACTTCAACATCGAACTTGTCGAGCCCAACACGCTCGAGCGTTTCACCGGCAAGGCGAAACGAGTGATCGACAATCGCAAGCTCAACGATTGAAGAGAGGAATTTCCATGCGGAATCTTCCTGCGTGCGCAAGGCGGATCTGCGCGGGGTTTGTCTCCGCGACAGCTCTGCTCATTCTCGCGGGCTGCGTCTCGGCGCCTTACACGGGACGGACGCAGCTCATGTTTTACGATGAAAATACCGACATCACCGCCGGAGCGGAGGCGTGGCAGCAGGTCAAGGCCCAGGAGAAAGTTTCAACGAATGCGACCAGCAACGCCGCATTGCAGCGGGTCGGCCGCAACATCGCCGCAGCTGCGAACAAACCCTCCTACGATTGGGAGTTCGTTGTTTTTGAGTCGAGCGAAGCGAATGCTTTTGCTCTGCCCGGCGGCAAGGTTGCGGTCTACTCAAGTTTGTTCCAGCTCTTCGACAACGATGCCGAGCTCGCGACCGTAGTCGGTCACGAAGTCGCTCACGCCCTCGCCCGGCACAGCATGGAACGCAGCAGCCAGTCCGTTCTTCAGGCATGCGGCGGGGTGCTCGTGGAACTTGCACTCGGACAGGATTGGACGCCGGCCTATCAGACGACCAGCAATCTCCTCGCGATGCTCCCGTACAGCCGCACGCAGGAGCTCGAAGCCGATTATCTCGGGTTGCTGTTGATGGCGCGGGCGGGATATGATCCCCGGGCGGCGCTGACATTCTGGGAGAAGTTCAGCAAACTCAATCAGGTCGGCGTAGTCGGCGAGTTTCTTTCGACTCACCCGGACGGAGAAAAGCGGCTCGAACAACTGCGCGAGGCGCTCGCCGAGGCTCAGACCGAGTATCGAAAATCAAAGCAGCTCGGCACGGGTCAAAGCTATCGCTGAACAATGATTTTCAGGCAATCAGCCCGGCTGACGGAGAGATCCTCCGCGGCCGGGCTGTTATCATGTTGTTGACAGGTTGTTAATAACTCCCCTGCGGATCGGAACTTTCCGGAAAGTTATCAACAGGAAAACCGGACTTATCAACAAATGATTCACTTCCGGCAACGGTAGACGAAAGCGGGAGGAAGATTCTTCCAGATGACGGGACTGGTCTGCACCTCGGAAAAGACTTCACCGAGGAGCTTGCGGAAGCGCTGCCCGGTCGGAAACATCAAGCCCTGCAGATACGCAAACGTGGCGAAATACCCCCCCGGAGCGATATGCTCCGCGACGGAACAGAGGATGCTGCGCTGGAGTTTCGGCGTGAAATTCGCCCACGGCAGCCCGGAGATCACGACCTCCGGATTCGGCAGGGAATAGCGTTTGAGGATGTCGCCGATTCCGGCGGCGGAATCATTGCAGACGGTAATTTCCGGAAACTGCTGCCGGAGCAGACCGCACAACGCCTCGTCGAGTTCGATGGCGATCAATCTGGCGTTCTCCGGCATTTTCCGGACGATCTCCCGGGTGATGACGCCGGTGCCGGGTCCGAGTTCGACAATCACGCCGGCCGACTCCATCCCCACGTGCGACACCATCATGCGGCAGAGTCCCCGCGAAGAGGGACACAGCGCCCCCACCTGCACCGGATTTCTCAAAAACCGCCTGAATAAAACATTCTTGCTCATTTGCGATCCTTCTATCAATTCTCACTCCGCCGGAGCAGGCGGGAATACAAATGCACGAACATCGTTAACCACTGCGGAACGATACTCCAGCTCGACGGGGAATTGCCGATCCTTTTCCCCGCGATAGATCATGACTACATCCGGTCGATCCGATCGATTCAGCAACTCGACCAACTCCTCGCGATCCATCCGGATCGGGGTTTCTCCAGCTTCAATCGCGCGGTCGATGCCATACCAGAACTCCCCTTCGGAGCTGTACAGCCGTGCATCGGGCCGGTGATAGACCCACCCGATCGCATGAATCATGCTCGGATGCGTGAGCAGAACAGCCTGTGACGGATCATAATTGAGCTTTCCGGGCAGCTCCCTGAGCGCGGATTCCGGGGTCTTGCTGTCGAGCAGTTCCGGGGTGATCGCCCAGCCGCCGATCATGAGAACCAGCCCGATCCCCGCAAAAAACAGATAAAACCGGGTCCGCCAGATATATTTCCAACTGAACAGCAGCAGTCCGCCGGAAATTGCGCCGCAGATTCCGAGCAGTCCGACGATGATCCGGACTGATGAAAACTGCGGAATCAGGTTTCCGACCGCAATCACCAGGACACCGATTCCGGCGATCGCCAGCAGCGCTCCCCAGATCGACATCACCAGATGGAACGCGCGATAGGGACCGCCTGTCCGAAAATAGGCCGCAACCCCACCGGCACCAAGCACCGCCAGAAACGGGAAACACGGCAGAATGTACGTCGCAAGTTTTCCGCTGGAAATCGAAAAAAATACGAACGGCAGCACCACCGCGCAAAGCGCGAACCGGTAGAGCGGCTGCCGGAAAAAAGTCTTGCGCTCCGCCCGGATTCCCGGAATCGCGGCGGAAAGCAGAAACGCCGCCGGAAACGCTCCCCCGACCAGAAACGGAATCAGAAACCAGAACGGTTCCGGATGCTGCTCGCCGCTGTCGGACAAGAAACGCTGAAGGTGTTCCACCACAACGAAATATCTCCAGTAATCCCCGTCCGCCCGATGCACGGCGAGCGCCCACGGCGCGATCAGAATCAGCGCAGTCACAAGCGGGATCCACGGCAGAATGAGGAACTCTTTCCAGCGCCTCTCCCACAGCAGAAAGCCGAACATCGCCAGCCCCGGCACGACAAATGCGAGAAACCCTTTTGTCATGAATGCAAACGCGGCAAACGCTCCGCAGATCACCAGAAGCGCCACCTTGCGGCGGGTGAATTTCGGCTCCATCGCCGCCAGAAACGCTGCGCAGGAAACTCCGGTCACCAACCCGGTCAACTGGCTGTCCAGCACCGCAAACGTGCCGATTCCGTAGACGAGTCCGCAAGTGAGAAACAGCAGCGCGCCGAGTGCCGCGGTCTTGTCATCCCGCAACGTCTGCCGGATCAGCAGTGCGATGAGCAGCGCCGCCAGTCCCGCCCCGAGCGCGGACGGCAACCGTAACGCGAAAGCGTTCTGCCCGAATACCTCGAAACTCGCCGCAGTCAGCCAATACCCCATCACCGGTTTCTCAAAATAGCGCATGTTCATCAGATGCGGCAGCACATAGTCCCCGGAATCGATCATTTCACGCGGGATCTCCGCGTAACGGAATTCATCCGGCGACACCAGCGGACGCCCTCCGAGCGGAATCAGATAGGCGACAACAAAAAACAACGCGACCAGAGCATAATATTTCACAGATTTGCTTCTCCCTGTTTCCGGTAATGGACGATGAACAATCCGCCGCGACGGCGATAAGACTTCTCAAGTGCGGCGGGCATTTCCCGCACGAGTTTCTCCGAGTCCGTGACGATGAGAACCGGCTGTACACCGCTTTGGATGATGGCGGCAAGCCGGTCCTGCGAATAGAACCGCCCCGGGCCCGCCGACTCCATCCCGGCGGCAAACTCGCCCGGGTTCCCGTAAATGCCGATGTCGGCCCTCCGCAATGCCCAGGCTGTGGCGGAAGCCATACCGCTGTCCGCCAGAACCAGCGTCTCCGGCGTCAAAGCTCTCCGCGACTCGCGAACGATGAAATCCACCGGCGTCCTGTCGACAATCAGATGCGGCGGCAGCAGAGCCGGATGGGCGAGGAAAATAAACCCGACCGCAACGCAGAAACAGGCGAACTTCGCCCACGCCTCCCGCGTTCCCAGCGCCATTCCGACCCAGATCAGGAACACCATCGCGGCGAAAACCGGAAAATAGAAATTCTCCCCCGAACGGTAGAGCAGCAGTTCCGCCGGAACCCGCCCCGGCAGCCAGCGGTTGAATACCTGAATCGCAAACAAGACGACAAGTGCAGGAATCCCGCAGAAGAGAATCAGCCGCAGCACCCGGTCGGTTTCCCGGAAAAGTTTTCCGCTCTGCGCATAGCGCACCAGCCCCCATGCGAACAGAATCGCGAACGCGGGGAAGCACGGCAGCAGCACCGGAGCCGAGCTCCACCCCGTCACGGAGAAA
Source organism: uncultured Victivallis sp. (assembly GCA_944389935.1). Classification (GTDB taxonomy): domain Bacteria; phylum Verrucomicrobiota; class Lentisphaeria; order Victivallales; family Victivallaceae; genus Victivallis. Next base: position 19,761 of record CALXOE010000028.1, on the reverse strand, counting down.
GCAAGCAGAACGCCCCCCGCTCCCCCCATGCAGACTGCGTACCGCAGCAGCGGCGTGCGGAACGCCTCCCCGCAATGTCCCCGGTATCCGGCGATCACCCCCGGCAGGAACAGAATCCACGGCAGCGCACCGGCGATCACGATCGGCAGCGCCAGCCAGAATGACGCCTCTGCAACGGGGGCATTCATCAGCAGAAACCCCAGCGGCTCCCCGGAATTCTGGAGAGAAGCCGCAACCCCGGTCGGTCCGGCAATCACGAAAGCCCAAATCAACGGAATCCACGGCAGTGTGAAGATCCGTTTCCACTCGTTCTGCCAGAGGAGGAACAGCACCAGTGTCGCCAAAGGAAGAACAACCCCGGGAAATCCTCCGGAGAGAATCGCCATCCCCATGCCGAACCCGGCAAAAGTGAGCAGACCGAACCGCCTCAGGAGCAACTTCTCCCGGCAGGCGAAAAAGAACATCGTCATCGTCAGCAGAAAGGAAAAACGGAACAGCGCACCGGCCATCCCCCATGTTCCCCCCAGGAACACCAGCCCGGAGAGCAGAAAAATCACCGCGGCGACCCGACCGCCCCGTTCCTCTCCGGAACGGCGGCAGAGCCAGTAGAGCAGTCCGGCCGAAGCGAGCGTCACCAGCGCCCCCGGCAGACGGGCCGCCCCGGGCGTCTCGCCGAACCATTTCATGAACAAGCCGTTGACCAGAACTCCGAGAAGCGGCGTTTCATGGCAGGGGAATCCGTTCAGGCGCGGAATCCAATCATTGCCGGAAGCGATTTCGCGCGCGATCTCAAGTTCGCGCGTCTCCCCCGGGTGAAACGGCGGACGCAGCCAGATCGCCGCGAGATAGAGCAGCACCAGGCAGAACACCACCAGAAACGGGTAATATTTTTTCATAAATTCCAAATTTCTCCGTTTCATCGTCCCACCCGGGGAACGCTCAATATCCCAGCTGAAGTCCAATGTTTCTGTTTCAGTTGTGCAATCGATCAAATCAGTTGATAAATATACACCCGGATGCATTTTTTTTCAATCCGATCTTGTATTTTCATTTCCCGGTGCTATAGTCCGTTTAAGAAGAAGGAGAGGAAAGAATCCGAACTCTCGGATTCGCAGAAGGAAACCTGGACGGCGCGGCTGCAGTTCGGCATGTTCCTGTGGTTTGTGCCGCCCGAAAAACAAGGGAGGAGTTGTATCATGAGCAGCGCAGTCAAACCCATCAACAAGACGTTTGCCGCCGGGAAATGGATGCCGCGCGACCGGGAAACTCTCGTGGCCTGGATGAAGAAAATCATGGCCAAGGCGGAGAAAGACACCGGACCACTGCTCCCGGTCGTGGAAAACCTCAAGAACTTCATCGAAAACGATGCCAAAGCCTACATGTTCTTCAACCAGATGTTCGATGAAGTTCCGGCGGACAAGAGCAAGGCGCTGCCGGATCTGCCGCAGGTGCGCGACTACCAGCACATGCTGCGTCTCTTCAACGTCATTCTGACGCATGCGCCGAGTTTCGACGAAACGGGCTTTGTGGGTTTTCCGTTCAATGCGATCCTGAACTGGTCGATGGCGACTTCCGGCGGCTGGGCCGGATTCATCGACGATAAGGTCAACGTCCACATCAAGGCAATCCTCGACGCCTGGGGGACTTTCCTGCGTTCTCCGGAAAGCACTTACGTTCTGAACGACGACCCGAAAAACGGCTGGTTCGGAGAGGACGCGCAAAAAATGCTGCCGAACTTTGCGGAAGAGTTTGTCTGCGACCCCTCCAAGCCTCATTACGGCTTCCGTTCGTGGGATGATTTCTTCGTGCGCGAATTCCGGGAGGGAATCCGCCCCGTCGCCGAACCGGACGATGACGCAGTGATCGTCAATGCGTGCGAATCAGCACCGTTCGCCATCGCCCGCAATGTCCAGCTTCTCGACCGTTTCTGGATCAAAGCACAGCCTTACGCGCTGAGATTCATGCTCAACGACGATCCGTGGGCCAGGCGGTTTGTCGGCGGAACGGTTTATCAGGCGTTTCTGAGCGCTCTGACCTACCACCGCTGGCATGCGCCGGTCTCAGGGCGCGTGGTCAAAACCTGTGTCATTCCCGGCACCTATTACTCGGAAACCCGCAGCGTCGGTTATGATCCGCTCGCACCGAACGATTCGCAGGGGTACATCTCTGAAATCGCCACGCGCGCGGTCATCTACATTGAGGCGGACAATCCGGACATCGGCCTCATGTGCTTCGTCGCCATCGGGATGGCGGAGGTCTCCACCTGCGAAATCACCGTCTATGAGGGGCAGCACATTAAGAAAGGCCAGGAGACCGGCATGTTCCATTTCGGAGGATCGACGCACTGTCTGATCTTCCGGCCGGAGGTGGATATCGAATTCGACCTGAATGGGCAGACGCCGGGGCTGGAAAGTTCCAACATCAACATCAACGCGCGCATCGCCACAGTGAAACCGCACAAGAAGTAACCACTTCCGATTCCGGCCGGGCCGCGACAAAACAGCGCCCGGCCGTTTTTTTCGGAACTGCGTCCGATGGCTTGTCACATGGTTTTCGGAGCGATTGCAGACCGAACTCCCCAATCCCCTCCCCTCACCGTTGCACGAGACTTCCATCAGGCGTCTCGCCCTCTGAACCGCAGGGCGAATCGGGAACGCCTCTCAACGGAGCGTTTTCCCGAGAAAAAACTCGCGGATCGCCGCGGCCACGCAGTCGGCCTCCTCCGGCTTCAGGTGCGGCCCGATCGGCAGACTCAAAACCGTGTCCGCCATCCGCTCCGAGAGCGGGAAGTCTCCACGCTTGAAATTCATATCCGCATAGGCTTTCGAGAGATGCGGCGGAATCGGATAGTGAATCATCGTCTGGATCTCATGATCCGCAAGAAATTTCTGCAGCTCGTCCCGCTGATCGCATCGGACGATGAACTGATGCCAGACACTCGCCTCCAGCGCGGCGTGAGGGAGCTCAAGTTCCGGAATTCCGCTCAGTTTCTCCAGGTAACGGGCCGCGATTTTCCGGCGCCGCTCGTTCCACTCGTCAAGATACTTGAGTTTCACGGCAAGAAACGCGGCCTGCATGGAGTCGATTCGCCGGTTGTAGCCTTTCACCTCGTTGTGATACTTCACTTTCGACCCGTAGTTGCGGAGCATGCGCACTTTGTCGGCGATCTCCGGGTCATCGGTGGTGACGGCTCCCGCCTCGCCGAATGCGCCGATATTCTTGCCGGGGTAGAAACTCAAAGCCCCCGCATGACCGAGTGCGCCGGTACGCTTCCCGCGGTAAATGGCGCCCTGGGACTGCGCATTGTCCTCGAGCACGAACAGATTGTGCTTCTTCGCGATTTCCATGATCGGAGCCATGTCGGCGGAAACCCCGAAGAGATGCACGGCCGCGATCGCAGTTGTGCGCGGTGTGATTGCCTCCTCAATCCGGGCGGGATCGATGTTGAAAGTGCCGGGCGCGGGTTCGACCGGAACCGGCGTCGCCCCGACCTGAGAAATCGCGAGCCAGGTGGCGATGTAGGTGTTGGCCGGAACGATAACATCATCACCTTTCTTCACGCCGCCGGCCTCGAGTCCGAGACAGAGCGCGTCAAGTCCGTTGGAGACGCCGACACAGAATTTCGTACCGCAATATTCGGCAAACGCCTTTTCAAACGCCTCGGTTTCCGGCCCGAGCACATACCAGCCCGAATTCATGAACCGGAAATAAGCCTCATCCAACTCATCTTTCAGCTCCAGATACGGAGCTTTCATATCGAGAAACTGAATCATTTTCCCTCCCGCTTGTACTTTAGAAACTCGTTGTAATCGCGGATATAATCTTCGGGCTCATATCCGCGTGACGCCAGAACCAGCAGCACGCAATCCGGCGAATGCTTGTACTGGATACCCCAGCAGCCCGCGGGAAGATGCAAACCGCGCGTCGGCGTATCAAGGACGTACTCCTCACGTTTCGTCCCATCGTCGACAATCACATGCAACGAACCGTGAAGAGCGATCAGAAACTGCTCGCAAACCTTGTGCGCATGTTCGCCGCGCACCTCGGAACCCGGAACATGGAATGTAAAAAAAATTCGCTTAACATCAAAAGGAAGAAGACGCTCCCATTCGATTACGCCCAAGGCGCCGCGCAAATCACTGAAATAGGGAATATCATAAAACCGAGCCCCGGTTTTCCCACAGCCACTCCCAGGCTTTACCTGTTGAGCAGAGTCGACCATTTCTGCGTCTGCATAACCAAGTATCTGAGCATCCCCACATCCGACAATGGCAAAAGGCGGGACATTGGACGCAACGTAAGAACATGGAAGAATCCGAGCGCCTTTTCCGATTTGCACTCCATCTGCAATCACTGAGTTTGCTCCAATGGAAACCTGTTCAGAAATTTTGCACTCATCACCAATGCAAACCCCCGTTTCCATGTGACAATCAGAACTGATCTGACAGTTCTTCCCGATTCGGATATTCTGAGTCATCATTTTTCACCTGATGTTATAAAGAAAGCGTCATAATCAACATATTGGCTTCCTGCCCTGATTCTTGAAATCCTGAAGCGAGATACAGTCTCCGGGCTCTGGTATTTTCAGGAATAACTTTCAGATACAAAGACGACAGCCCCAACTTTCCGGCTTGTTCAATACAATATGACACCAGCCGTTTCCCCAATCCTCTGCCCCAATACTCTTTTTCTCCGATATATCCCCAATATTCCGCAGATTTACCAGAGATATTCTTGAGTCCGCACGCACCAATTTTACGTGACCCGCAATGAATTCCCCAGATTCGGTAATCGTTCCGAGCAGCCAGAGATTTGAACCAGGTCTGCTGTTCTTCCGCAGAAAACGACGGAGTGGCAGTCAATCGGGCGATTTCCGGATCTCTCAACCATGTTGATGACAGAGCAAGAAAATCTTCCGTAAAATCTGAAAAAATCAATTTTTCAGGAACCGCAATATCAAATTCGTAAACATCGTAAGCGATTCCACGCCCTCCAAATCCCTCCTTTTGGAAAATCAGAGCTTCATTCAAAACCCGTCCACCGTTTTCAGTGGAAGTCCCGAAATCAAAAAAGCGAAAACGTTGATAGCGTTCTACCGCCTGTTGAAAAAGCAGATCCAGCGCTCCATCAGCTTTCCCTTTCACGCTTGCAGAAATGTACTGGCAGTGTACCACATTCCGGAAAAGATAAAAAAGACAGCCACCCACAACTTCCTCTCCCTCATGGGCCGTAAAAAGCCGTATATTTTCCGGGAAACGTTCTGCCAGCAAACTGATTTCATCCAGGGAATGCACCGGGACCGACTGATATTTCTGCCGCAAATTTTCCTCAAGAACCTCCCAGAACGCCGGGAGATATTCATTTGATTCCACAATCTGAATATCACACCTCTTTGCCTTTCTTACTCCGCCCTTGCGCGATTCACTGAATGCCAGTCTATTAGAGTAATCAATGGTGGAAGAGAGTCTGCGCTCTTTCAACCGGGAAGAGCGCAGAAACAGCGCATATAGATCTTCCTGTGCCGGCATTCCCGGGTAAATCCAGGGAATTGGTTTGTAAACAACTTTTTCAATTCCGTCGGCACATAATGCTTTCTCAAGACATTCAAACAGCTCAAGTACATCTGCTGAATGAACCTTTGGAGAAATCAGGATACCACCAAAACTAAGTCCCTGATGTGAATACCAGACCTTTCCATCGACATTTCCGGGCAGAACTCCTTCCATGCGCCCATTGCGGCGAATTAAAAAAGAATAATCCCGGAAGCGCGCCTGATGGTAATCCATGTAATCTCTCATAAACAGAAAATCACCATTCCGACTTTGTATTACCGCACGATCCCAATCGGCTTTCGCTGCCGGAGTATACCGTTCCAATTCTATCATTTTACTGCTCCTGGATGAGATGGATATTATCGCGATTCGAAAATATTTGAGCTTTCAATATAACATTGCTCCATGAGAAAACTCAATATGGTTCATCGGGACTTTCTTCAGGGATGGGCACTTTCTTGATCTGGCGGTTTCTTAAAAACAGATGGACAAAAATAAAATTCCAAACCGTCGTCACAGGAATAATCGCATAACTCAATAAGGTATGATTGCACGCAGGGAACCAGACACAAAGCCACCTCAGCAGCAATGTTCCCAATATCATGCCACTTAAATAAGTCCCGAAATAACCTCCCATATTTTTCCAGGACAGTGAAGAGTGAAATACTAATTTGGAATTCAAATAGTAGGAGAGAACCAAAGTCGCTACATAAGTAAAAATGTAAGAAAAAAGCGGATTCCAATGAAATACTTCGTTCATCAGCGCAATCATCAACATGGATAACAAAGTCATAGCGCCGCCGACACCGCAAAAGCCGATGAATTTCAAAATCAAGATTTTCATCAGACATCATTCCTTTTTCCGAATGATATAACCTGGACGCGCCTTAACTTCTTCGTAAATTCGCCAGATATATTCAGCAATCACGCCTAGCGAAAGCATGATCATCCCACCGAACAGCATGATGAAAAGGATGATCGAAATCCACCCGGGAACATCGATTCCCCAGAACTTGTGATTCCCGAAAAGAGCGATGTACAGATAAAAAACGATCAATACTCCCGCGAGGGAAGCGGAGAGAAATCCGATACGGTTGATCAGCAGAATCGGGAAAGAGGAAGAGGAGAAAAAGGTATCTTTCGCCAATCGCAGTTTTTTGCGAAAAGACCATCGGGACTTATTCTTGTTCAGCCCAACCGGTCGGTCATATCCGTAGAAATAAGGAGAGAAACCAAGCCGCAGAACTTCAGAGATGGAAGTTGTATTGATCGGATGGATGCGGGAATTTATAATGTCAATGACTTCCCGATCTATCAGGAACTGGTCCGCTCCCCCGGGGGGATACTGAACGTCCGAAAGAGTATTCATGATCCGATAGAAACATTCCGAGAAGATCCGACTGCGCCAGGAATCATCACGGCTGACTCGATGCGGAATTACAATCTTCTCGCCTTGTTCCCAAATACGATACATTGCAACAACATTGTCATATGGCAACTGTTCATCATCCGCAATAGAGATTGCACAACTTCCTGCCGCCTGTGACAATCCGGCGAAGATCGAATAGTGGCTCGTATAATTCCGGCTCAGCTGGTAAGCGCGGACATTCGGGAACTCCTTTTCCAGCTCCAGCGCCATCCGGTAGGAGTCGTCTTTCGATCCATCGTCCATCACGATGAATTCAAACGGAATTTTCTCCCGTGCAAAAAGCTCTTTCAGCGTCAAATACGCTTTCCGAATCCGCTCTTTGCTGTAATACGAGAGCAAAATCACGGAAAGCGTTCTGTCTTTTTTATCAGTTGCTGTATCCAACATTATTGAGCCTTTCATCTCTCGTGCTTCTGCTCCAGAACCGCAATTCTTTTAATAATAACATGTTTTGCTTTTCCATATCCGGGATCAAGCCGGACCGGGAAACACAATATTCTTCCGGGCACGCGCAAAACAAATCGATTTTCTCCCTGATTCATTTTCAGCTTAATCAGATGAGTTCCGGAATAGGGATCTTTTTCAGACTCCTTGAAAAACATGTGAAGTTCATCATCATGATCAGAGTCAAAAACGAATTCCATCAAATATTCTTTGGCTGCGTCAACCGGAATCTTCGATAACACAAACCGGGGATCATCACCGGCGATACGCAAACGAATTGTATCCGTATTACCTTTCTCTAATGATAAATGCGCATGGGAAAAATCAGCATTTTCTGTGGTTAACTGATAAATCAAATTACAGTTTTCCACAGTTCCATAATACTCCTTGACGGTATTTGGCCTTTGAGAAATAATGTTCGTCGTAAAATTCGTCCCGACAAGTTGATCTAAAGTCGGGGGAGAAAACGCCACTACAACAACTCCATCGATTACGGTAATTGAATCGGATGCAGGAAAATATGGTAACGAAACAGCCTGTTTAATGACCCGATTTTTTTCTGCAACGCTCGCCGGACGAAACCAATTATTACCGAGGAAAGAAAACAATTTTTCAATTCGATGAACAGCTCCCCCCTTGTGATTGAAAAACGATCTTCCAATCATTCCTACATTCACAAAGGGAGTCGCTTGAGGAAAGCTCTGAACAGAAGGCTCCCCTAGAATCATCAACGGAATATCGTGAGGGATGTTTGACTTGACTGGCAAATGATCAATTCGAGACAAAACTCGAACAGCCAATGTCTTATCGCGTTCAAAATTAAGTTCATTTGAATATGCCAACTTATTATTCACAAAAAGATTTTGGAATATACATGCAATTGCAATACCTGCTAAAAGAAAACGCAAAACATATGAGGAGAAATTCCATGCAAGAAGAAAAAGGAAAGGGATCACCCAAATCAGGCTGAATAAACCTCTTGTCTCCCAGAAATTTAAGATCAGACATAGACAGAACGGGATAAAAATCACTAATCCCGTTAATACAAAGACGATCCCTTTTCTCCACCACGAGATTTGCAGAAACAAAATGCGCCAAACGATAATCCCTATGCATCCAACGAATAAAACACATTGAGAAAAAAGATTAACCCCGTAAACTCCAGGGGCCCCTTTGTACACAGCCCATATAAAATAAAAGAATCGTTCAAACAAACTGGGTATATTGTTTGAAACAGAAAATTGGCTGAGATATAGCCGCGTTGAATTTTCTACAAAGGCCATCGCAAGTTGATCACCGCCATAATAAAGAACAAGAACCCCGACACCGAGCAAAAAAGCGAGTAATATTTTCTTTGCAAATTCCCCCAAACTCATCTGCTTAAAAATTAAGTCATCAATTAAAAAAAAGCAGACTAAGAGCATTAAAACATTTAAGATGGCCTGATAACACCCAACAGCAAAAGCCCCTAAACACATAGCAGGGAAAATCAGATACCACCGTGAATTTGCTGCCTGAGCTAACCTTACAGCAAGGGCCGCACAGAAAATTCCTATTCCGACTCCAGGCATCAAGGAATTAAATGTGTAAACGAAATACATGATCGGGGCTGTTATAAAAAGCGGAAACAGCAAAAAACGGCATGAAGAATTCTGTTTCAACGCACTGAAGATTACCAAAAATGCAAGCGTGTTTAAAATTAACGTTAAAAATAAACCGCTAAAAGGAATTCCTGGATTGGTGAAGATGCAATAGATCAAATACATCCCCCAGCGCCCCTGCCGAATCCACTCTTGATCGGGCCCAGCAGACCAGATCAAAATCTCATCATCAATCGACAACGTCTGATTGAACAGTTCGTAAGAATACGAGCAAAGAATCACTCCCAGCGCAAACAATAGAAATGTGCTGTTGGCATGTGCATACGAAACAATTTTGGTCCAACAACGTTCAGCGAACCGATCTGTGTTATAGTAAAATCTCCGTATATTCATCCGAGCAATCCATTCATAAAAACTCAATTCGATATTTTAATATAAGCCAGATTCGGCTATATTGCAACTGAAAAAATTTTCAAACAATCATCTTGGTGGCAACATTTCATCGTGGTTGACTTTTTCCCTGAAAACCGTTATATTGTCTGAGGGAGGCGGATCATGAAACGGTTGCTCTGGATTGTCGTTATGGCTGCGGCGCTCTTTTCCGCAGCGGAAGAGAGGGTGGCTTCTCTCAGCCCGAATCTCACGGAAACCATCGTCCGGCTCGGCGCGGAGAAGCAGCTCGTCGGACGCTCGGAGTCTTGTGACTATCCCCCGGACGTAAAACAAATTCCGGTCGTCGGACGGTTCGGTGTCCCCTCGCTCGAACCGCTGCTCGCCGCACGCCCGACCCTGGTCGTCTCCGAAACTCTGCGCGATCCCGCCGCCGCAGAACGACTCCGGGAACTCAACATCCACTGCGAACTCTTCCCCGCCAGAACCTTTGAAGAGTATTTCTCCACTCTCGAGCGATTGGGAAAACTCCTGGGAAAAGAATCGGAAGCCCACCGCGAAATCACCGCCGGATGCGCCCGTATCATCCGCTGGGAACAGGCCAATCGCTCCACTCCCCCGGACAAACGACCGCGCGTCCTTGTCATCATCGGCGTCTCTCCCGTCGTCACCGCCGGGAAGCAGAGCTTCCTCACCCGAATGATCGAACTCGCCGGTGGACGCAACTGCGCCGCAGAAGTCGACCGGAATTATTTTCGCTGCTCGTTTGAACAGATTCAACTCTGGCAGCCGGAGGTGATCCTCGCCCCCGGCCTGCCGTCAACCCAGGTCCGAACCCTCGAACAGAGTCCGGGCTGGTCCTCACTCCCGGCCGTCCGAAATCAGAGAATACTCACCGATATCGACGCCGATCTGCTCTACCGCCTCGGACCGCGCAGTTTCGACGGGATCGAACTCCTCCGGGAAAAACTCAAACCTCAAGAGTGAATCCGTCCCAGGCAACCTCAATTCCGTGCGGGGCAAAATATTTCACGAGGTCATCGTGGTTCGCGCCGCCGTTGTGCGAAAAATGATTCACCGCCACCGGTGCATCCGGCGCAAGAGAACCGCTCTCGACAAGCCGTTTCCGGAATGCGACGCTCGTCTCCGCACCCATGTGCCCGTCACGCCACTGCGCCCCCTGGATCGCACCGGTGCATTCGATCACGGCGGCATCGAGTTTCACCCCGTCCAGAAGTTTCCACGACTCCTCCGAGAGCCACCCGGTGTCGTTCGCCACGAGAACGCTTTTCCCCCCGCGCGTAAAAACATAGATCAACGGATCGGAATGCGGATCATGGTTCGCCCGCAACGGCAGAAGTTCCAGATCTCCGTCCCGCATCCGTTCGCCGGGAAGTGCCGGAACCGGCCGGAGATGCAGCGTGGCGAAATCACTGACGCCCGCCGCCCCCGCGTGCACCATGATCGTTCCGAAAATCCGCCGGCTGCCGATCACGGTAAGCGGTTTCGTCACCCGCGAAAAACAGGGGGAGTTCCGCCAAAAGAGGTCCACCGGATTCAGATGATCTTCGTGCGAATGTGTGAACACGATTCGATCGATCGACGGCAGATCGATACCGAATTCGATGCTCTGCCAGTAGGCATCCGGTCCGAAATCGATCAACGTATCGTCATCCAGCAGATAACTGCACCGACGCCGGATCTCTTTTCCGCCGCGGATTTTCGCCTTCCGGCAAACTTCACACTCACACCACAGTGCCGGAATCGCCTCCGCCGCCGCCGTTCCCAGAAATTTCAGTTTCATCGGAATCATCCTTTTTTTTCATGATGTTTCTTAAAAGTAAACTCATATGAAATAAAAATCAAGCCGTGAACTTACAATTTTCTCATTTGCATTCCGATCGGGGGAATCGTATATTAGAACCACAGGAGAATGAAGATGAAATCCAACGAAGAACCGAAACACATTTTTGTCTCCGGACACCGGAATCCGGACATCGACAGCATCGCCGGAGCATTTGCGCTTGCGGAACTGCGCCGCCGCCAGAACCGCGTACCGGTGACGGCGCTCTGCCCCGGCATCCTGCCGGACCGGGCGGCTTACCTCTTCCGCCGATTCGGGCTCAAGCCGCCCGTCAGCCGCAATGACATCCATCTGAAAATCCGTGACATTCTCGAGCCGAGTACCGTCATCAAAGCGGGAACCACGCTCTTCGACGCGGTCAATCTGCTGCGCGAATCCGGCATGCTGCGGCTGCCGGTGGTCGGGCCGGACGGAAAATTTCTCGGGATGCTCAGTTCGCTCGCGCTGCTTTCCCAGCTGCTCAACATCGGCAGTTCCGACGGCAGCGATCTGGCGGGACGACGCATCCACAGTTCGATCGACCTGATCCGCGGCGTGCTTGAAGCCGAACTCCTGACCGGTGTCGACACCGCGGAGGAACAGGATTTCGACGTCTATGTCGCGGCGATGGGAATTGAGGGATTTGAAGAACACATCCCGGCCGACAACCGCGATCTTGCGCTCATCGTCGGCGACCGTCCGGAAATTCATCTGCGGGCTCTTCATCGCGAACTGCGACTGTTGATCGTGACCGGCAATCGTCCCGTTGACCCGCTGATTCTGAAAGAAGCCCCCACCCACCGCGTTTCGATTCTGCAAACCGGGCTCGATTCGGCGACTGTCATCCGGCGGCTGAAGTTCAGTACGCCGGTCGAATTCACGAAATTCCCGCAGGGAGAGCTCACGCTCTCACCGGACGCCCGGCTGCGCGATCAGAAAAGCCGCATTCTCGCTTCCGCCGCCGATATCGTCCCCGTACTTGACGCAGCCGGAAGTTTTGCGGGGGTTGTGCTCAAGAAGCAGCTCTCGGAGCCGCCGCCCTACCGGATGATTCTCGTTGATCACAACGAACCGGAGCAGAGTCTTCCGGGAATCGAGGAGATTCCGATCATTGAGGTCGTCGATCACCACCGGATCGGGATGATGCCGACGGTCACACCGATCCGGTTTACAGCCGATGTCGTCGGCAGCAGCTGTACCTTGATCGCAATGATGTACCGCAGCAGCGGCGAGAGTCTCACGCCGGAATTGGCCGGTATCCTCCTGGGGGGAATCGTCTCCGACACGCTGCTGCTGAAGTCCCCGACCACGGCGCCGCTCGACCGGCGCATGTGCGAATGGCTTGAAAAACTCTCGGGAGTTTCCGGGGAGGAGCTTATGACCGAGCTCATGCAGATCGACTCTCCGCTTGCGGTCAAACCGGCTGCCGAAGTCGTAGGCGGAGACTGTAAAACTTATACGGACGGCGAGATCCGATTTGCGCTCTCGCAGGTTGAGGAGACCAATCTCGAACTGCTTCACAGGAGGCGCGACGAACTTGCGGCGGAGATCCGTCGCCGGATCAAAGAGGAAAAACTCGATTTCTTCGGATTGCTCGTGACCGATGCAGTGCGTGAGACCTCCGAACTGCTCGCCATCGGCAATGACGACATCATCCGCAATCTGCCCTATGAACCGGTAGGGCCGGAGCTCTTCTCGCTGCCCGGTGTTCTCTCGCGTAAGAAGCAGCTTCTGCCGCAGATCCTCGCGATTACGTCCACACTCCGTCAGGAGTCGTGAAGCGATGTCACTTCAGAAGCTTGAACCGATCGGCTTTGTGAAATCCGGAGGTGGCAATTATCCGCAGGAGGCGCCCCGCCAGGCGGTTTTTGCCCGGAATTCCGGCGTCATCGAACTTCTGCCCGGGCACGGATATGAGCAGGCGCTCGAAGACCTCGGCGGCTTTGAACGGATCTGGCTGATCTTCCTTTTCGACCGAAACGGCGGAGGTTGGAAACCCAAAGTCCGGCCGCCGGACGGCAGCGTTCACAAGCGGGGCGTCTTTGCGACTCGTTCGCCGCATCGACCGAATCCGCTCGGGATATCGGCGGTGGAGCTCGACCGGATCGAGGGGAGAAAACTTTTCATCCGCAACTTCGATCTTCTTGACGGGACGCCGATTCTCGACATCAAACCGTATATCCCGGCGGCGGACGCATTCCCGAACGCGCGGGCGGGCTGGCGGGACGAGAACGATCAGACCTGCCGTCCCGTCGCATTCTCGCCGGAGGCGGCAGCAGACGCGGCCTGGATCCGCGCCCACGGCGGCCCCGACCTTGAAAACACCGCCCGGGTTCAGCTGGGGACGCGCCGACCTGATGCCAGACGCCAGCGGCTCACCGATCTTCCGGACCCCGATCATCATCTGCTCGCATTCCGTACGTGGAGGATCGAATTTCAAACGACCGGCGATGATGCCGTTCAGGTAATCGCCATAACTTCCGGCTACACCGATGAGGAGCTCATTCCGGATGCGCCGGACCCTTACAGAGACAAAGAGTTGCATCGCAACTTCCGCCTCAGTAAAACACGGTAACAAACAAAAAAACTCAAAAAAAATCGGCGATCTCCTTGACATAGACGAATTCCGTATTACATTGGAATCAGAACTTATCTATATAAGTGGCGAACTTCAGCGGAGCGCCTAAATCAATCGGAGGGAACCATGAGAGATCCGTTGTGTCGATCGAACGTTGCCGTGCCAGCCATCCGAATCCATTTCCAAGCCCCGCAACGCATTCCAGCGCCCGGCACCACAAGAGAGGGGTTCGGGGGAGAACTCAACCATCAGCTCCACTCTCGGCCAGGCATCGCCCCGCAACAGAGTTCCGCGCCCGGCATTACAAGAGAGGGGTTCGGGGGAGAGAAAGCGGCTCGCAAGAGCGCGTCTCTCCCCGTACCAACCAACCATCAAACAACCAATCGGTCGATCATCGCCGCGCAACAGAGTCTCCGCTCGGCAAGCGGCGAAGTGGAGCAAAAACGCAAAGCAATCTTTCCGCAGAAAAGCGGGAAGATTGCTTCGTGTTTTTGCGGCTCTTTCTCCCCGCACCGGCCGACCGCAGCCGAGTCCGGCTCCGACCCGTACGCGGCACCGGCACCTTGCCGGACGCAGGGGGTGCGGGGGGCGGCGGACACGCCCCCTGCCGCCCACGACCACGCAACGCTCACCGACGAAGCACCTTGCCGGACGCAGGGGGTGCGGGGGGCGGCGGACACGCCCCCTGCCGCCCACGACCTGGTAACGAGAAAGGCGGCATTTACGCTCATAGAGCTCCTCGTGGTGATTGCGATCATCGCGATTCTGGCAAGCATGCTTCTGCCGGCGCTGAACAAGGCTCGTACGAGAGCGCAGGGAACGTCGTGTGTCAATACCATGAAAACGCTGGGGAATTGCGAACTCATGTATTCACATGACAATGCGGAGTTTATCACGCCGGCCAATCTTTACGACTCGAATTCACGCTGGTGGCAGCTGCTGAATGTGTACGCGACGGGGATTTTCTCGCGGGTCTCGCGTCAGGATGGGAAAACTTATGCGGCGATTCCGCTCTGTCCGGCCAACGAATCGGAAGTCGGTCTGACGCCGATCGCGCAGGCCAATACCGCGTTTCACCTCTGGGGAGAACCGGGCTGGGTGCAGGGATCGATGGGAGGATATTCCCGCTGGTGGTTCACCGGCCAGGGATACAGTGCGACGCCGATCCAGCGTTTTCTGAAACTGAGCCACGTGAGCAAACCGTCGATCAAGTTCGCATTTCAGGAGGGTTATTACGAAACATTGCAGAGCCAGAGTCACTGGAACAACAACGGAAGCTATGCGGTGGCGTGGGGGAGACACGGGAACGGAAATCGCTGCAACGTGACGTTTTTCGACGGGCACGTTGAAAACTTCGGAATGATTGCGCCGGATGCCATCATCGGCACGCAAACCGTATTCGACTACTACACCAAACCCCGGGATTGAAATTATGATGAGAACTGTACTTCTGCTGCTGTGCGCACTTGGATTGAGCATTGTCGCGTCAGCGGCACCGGCACCGACTTACGATGAGATCAAAGCGAAATTGCGTGACGACCATCCCCGTCTCTTTCTGACGCCGGAGACACGTTCTCAGATACGCGAACGCGCCGCCGGTTCCGCCCGCACCTATTTCGAGGCGCTGAAGAAGAAAGTCGATGCCTATCCCGAGGCTCCTCAATTCGGGATCGATCCCGCCAAAGGGGGAATCGATGAAAACGGGAAACTCTTCTTCAAAGGCGAAAAAGCCGACCAGGACAGCGCAATCTACGCGGTCCGCTCAGCCGGCGGCAGCGAGGCGCTCGAGTGTGCAATCGTCTATCTGGCGACGGGGGAACAGAAATATCTGGAAAAGGCGCGCCGCTTTCTGGGAGTGGCAGTGGAGTTCATGCGTTTTTCGGAGCAGCAGCAGATGCTGCCGGAATGGTACAACAACACACGGCTCAATGCGTTGTTGACGGTGGACTGGCTCTATGACGAGATTCCGGCGGAGGAACGCGCGGCGGTATTCGGTACGATGCTGCGGACGGTCGAGGAGCTCGAACGCAAAAAGATGAAATACTTCATGCTCAATGCCGACACCGGCAACTACTGCAATGCGGGTCTCTTCTGGTTTGTCGGCGTGGCGGCACGGGGCGAAGGCGTCGACGACGAACGGGCCGAGCGGATGGCGAAACTCGGCTACGAACTTTACGCGAAGATGATGGATCACCGCGATCTGACCGCCGAGGGCAGCGGCGTACTGACCTCCATCTGCACGGCATACAGTTTCGGGTTCTATCCATGGGCGAGTTTTCTGTTTCTGCATTCGCTGCGCAGCGCCGCGGGAATCGACGCCACGGGAATCTGGAATCATATGGACCACTTCACGAACTACTTCGACTGGATGGCGATCCCTGATCCGACCATTCCGGACGGATTCCGCGATTTCGGGTGGGGGGACGGCGACCATCGCGAAAACATCCTGCCCTGCTGGATGATGTATACGCATCTCGCGCAGGCGCTCCACTTCTATCCGGAACAGGAGAAACAGATCCGGCAACTGATCGGGCGGCTTCCGGAACCATTGCGCGGATTGAACATCACCCGCTATCCGTTTATTCCCTATCTGCTCACGCAGCCGGCACCGGAGCCGCTGCCGACGGAAACGGCCGGGAATCCGGTTCTGGCGGAACATTTCCCCAGTTTCGGACTCACAAACATGCGCTCGGGGGTCACGCCGAACGACACCTATGCCTCGATCAAAGCGGGGGCGAAATTCATGACCCATCAGCACTACGACGAACTGAGTTTCATCATCTACAAACGCGGATTTCAGGCGCTCGACTCCGGAACCCGCTGTCAGATGCCGCACAAACTGGTTTACTATCCGCAGACGATCGCGCATAACACACTGCTGATTCGCGGACTTGAACGCGAGCCGCTCGGGCAGAGCTGGTACCCGGCCAACGCTCCGCGCATCACGGAAGAGGTGTGGAACGACGGCGGCCAGACCCGGATGTGTGTGACCAGAAGTTTCGGGATGACCCGCAGCGCGTGGCATGCGGCAACCGGAGGAGACGCCACAAACGCATATGGAGCGGAGAAATGCAGCGAAGCGGTCCGCCAGTTCGTCTACATCCGTCCCGACTATTTCGTGATTTACGACCGGGTCACCTCGGCGCAGCCCGAACAGGGAAAATTCTTCCTGCTGCACCTGCAGAATGAGCCGGAGTACCGACGGGGCATCTGGCGCGGAAGCGTCGGAAATGGAGCGCTCTTTCTGAAGAGCCTGCTTCCGGAAAACGGCAGCATTCAGGTCATCGGCGGCCGGGACAGCGAGTTCAAAAGCAACGGCCGGAACTGGCCGACCAATCCGCCCGGCACGCCGCAGTGGGTGCAGAGTTCGCCGACCTGGCTCGGCCGGTATCGGCTGGAGATCGCACCGTCAGCCCCTGCCCGGAAAACCCGTTTTCTCACGGTTCTTCAGGCTGCGGACGCCGACGCGGAGGAGATGGTCCCGGTCGAAACCATCCGCGACGGGGAGTTCGACGGTGTCTCGTTCACGACGCGGGAGGGTCTCGCCTGCCGGGTGCTGTTCCGGCGGGACGGCATGATCGGAGGAACGATCACGATTCATCAGGACGGGAAAGAGCTGGTCCAGGCTCCGCTGCATCCGGAGTTTCCTGTCGTCAAAGCGGAGCCGGCGCGGCCGAACCGCCCGGCGCCCCCCTCCCCCGCGACCCGGACCAAAGGGAACGAATTCGCACGCATCGACCTCTTTTCCCACGCCGGAAAGGTGACCGTCACAGAACCGGGCAACGTCGCGATTCTGCAGCAGCCGCAGTGGCTCAAGGGCGGTAACGGCAACCTCATGATGTTCCCCGCTGCGGAGGGCGTGGAGGAAAAGGGGAACTGCTCGTTTGAAGTTTCGGCTGATTCGGGAGTGCTCGTAAAACTGCTCGGCCCGGATTACCGGACCGGAGGAAAACGAATTCCCGTGAACATCCGCTACACGTCCGTGAAAATCAACGGAGTGGAGCACCTCAAAGAGCCGGTCACGGTCTGGCACGACAAGGCATTTTTCGTCCAGTTCCCGGCGAAAGCGGGGGAGAAGTTCATGCTGGAAACGACCTACGTGCGACTTCCTGAGGCGGAAGCCGGCACCAGACCGTAAAATCTCAACACTCGTTTTCCTTTTTCCCCGCCCGGGATTTGCAAAAGAGGGAAAGCCGTGTATAGTAGCAGGAAAAAGGTCAGTTGCCCATGAAATCACCCGCCGAACCGCGTTACCGGCAGATCAGCAAAATGCTGCGTATCCGGATTGAATCCGGGAAACTTCCCAAACACACGCTGCTTCCATCCCAGAACGAGCTTGCGCGTGAATTCGGCGTCACCCCGATGACGGTTCTTCGGGCGCTGGATGAGCTCATCCGGGATGGCGTCATCTACCGGAAACAGGGGGCGGGAACTTTCGTCGCGCCCCGCCGCAACCGCAGCCCGATTCTGCTGGTCCCCCCGGCGGACGATAACAGCAGTCTGGTTATCCGCACGGAATTTGCGGAATTTTTTCTCGGGGCGCTCGAAGCGGCGAACAGCGGGAATCTGGCGTATCAGCCCGAGATCATCGGCAGGGAGGAACTCATCGCGCAACTTCCGGATCTGCGACTGATTTATCCGAGGCTGGGTGGAATCATCTTCATGCGTGAGTTTCAACGGCTTGAGCCGCTTCTGGATACATTCGCAGCAGCGGGGATTCCCATCTTTTATTACGGACGCAATGTGAAAGAGGCATATCGTGATGGGTTCTCATGTTTGTTTCACAATGAGGATGAGATCGCCCGCATGACCGCGCACTATCTGGCCTCGCGGGATCTTATCCGGGTTGGTCGGGTGCTCAATATGCCGACGGCGGATTATCGATCGGACAGATTGCTGGAAATCGGCCCGACTTACGGACTTGAACTCAGGCCTGAAGATCGATTTGAGTGCTACCATTACCCGGAACATCTCGATGGGGTGGAGCTTCTGGCCCGGCGGTGCGATGTGCTCGATTGTTTCACCGACGACCTTGCCTGGAAAGTGATCCGTCATCTGACGCGGGCCGGGGTGAATGTTCCGGGAGATGTTGCGGTGATCGGGGTGAATGATGCTCCGATCGCATCACAGGCGTTGCCTGCAATCACCACGATCGAAATCAACAATATGGAAAACGGCAAAACCGCATTCCAACTTTTTGTCGAGCAGCTGGAAAAGGATCTGCCGTTCCGCAAAATCAACTGTCCGCTGAAGCTGCATGTCCGGGAAAGCTGTTGACTGGGTTGACTTGAACACAGCCAGTCAATTATGTAAAGGTCGTATCCGAAATTTCGCACACATTTGTTCTGAGCGGTTACAGATGACAAATGCGACTTGACCCTGCCTGCTTTGCCGTATGGGGATGATCCATCCGGAAAACTGCTGACGATCCGGATTCGACGAGAAATCACTTTTCTGGCCGTGTTTTTTTCATTCCCGGGAACAGTTCCGACACCGTGGCTCTCTCTCATCCCTGAAGCCAACATCCTGCGCCAATCAGTTTGATTTATGACGCAGAGACTCTGATTTGCAATCAGAATTTCCCATGCTATCTTACTCTTATGGACCATCAATTTATTAACCTGAAGAAAGTGTCAACTGTTTTTTTACTGCAAACAAAACTATTTTATTCCTGCACATGACAGACTTCTTTCTGGTTCAGCAGGAGGAGGGTGGACAGGCGTAAAATATTATAGATAAGAAACAAAAATACTTGTAGAATCTCTTCAAACGTGCTATACTATCAGTATGGAACTTCGAGATGCAAGAAAAATCAATTCTAAAGAATTGTATGACCGTCGAAAGCAAGCAGTTTTGCTGTTCGAAAAAGGGCTGAAGCGTTATGAAATCGCTCCGCTTGTCGGAGTGAGCGCCTATACAGTCGG
>CALXOE010000027.1 GCA_944389935.1 uncultured Victivallis sp. | reverse complement strand
TTTGAGTCCTACTTTCCGCTGCGGCGGCCGCTGCAGTCGGTGAGCGTGGTGCGGATTTTCAAGCAGCGCGAGCAGTCTCTGGAGTACGTCGGGGGAGAGCTGGAGTGGTCGGGGGGGCTCTGGTCGCCGGCGCGGCGCGAGCTGGTGATTTCGCCGCTCGACCGGCGGGTCCGGGATTCGATGCAGAAGATGATCATGCGGCAGGTGGCGTTTCACGAGGGGTTTCACCAGTATTTGTTTTTCGCGACCGGCGAGGCGCAGGCGGACATGTGGTACAACGAGGGGACCGCGCAGTATTTCGAGGGGATTGAATTCCGCACCGGGAAAGGAGTTGTGCTGCTGCCGCAGGAGAGCGGGCGGGCGCTGACGGCGCTGTTCGAGCACGACCGGGTGCTCGACGTCGGCGCTCTGGTGAAGATGGACCGCCGGGCGTTTTACGGGGAGAACCGCAACGAGAACTATCTGCTGGCGCAGGCGCTGGTCTACTATCTCTGGAAAGGGGCTCCGGTCGCGGACTGTCCGCAGTACGCGCAGATTCCGCGGCGTTATTACGAGAAGCTCGTCGAGACGCGCGATCCGGCGGCGGCGAACGCGGCGGCGTGGGAGGGGGTTGACATGGCGCAGTTCGCGAAAGATCTGAGTCGTTTCTGGAACGACTCGAATCTGGTCCGGGAGTCGATCCGTTACCAGCCGCCGGACCGGCAGGAGCCGGAGGAGCGGGGCGGAACGCGGTAGCGCCGCGCGGACACCAGTGGAGGAGGAGCAGGGGAGGGGAGGCGGAGGGTGCGTATTATCGACTCTTTTTTTGTTTTTCCGGCTTGTTATTTTCGGGAACTGGGGTTATATTACCACGACCGATTCCGGGAAGAAAGGAGATTCATGGCGTTCAAGCTGAGACGGAAACTGATTCACTTTTACGTGAAAATCGTTCGCGCGGAGGGGACACCCACCTACATTGCGCGCGGGTGGGCGCTCGGCATGTTCATCGGCTGCGTGATTCCGATGTCCGCTCAGCTGCTCATTTCGATTCCGCTCTCGTTTGTGCTGCGCTGCTCGAAGATCGGGGCGACGCTCGGGACGTTCATCACGAATCCGGTGACGGTTCTCTTCATCTATCCGGCGCAGTGCTGGGTCGGCAACAAGATCATCGGCGGGAGTTTGTCCTGGGAGGCGACGCAGCAGGCGGCGCGGGATCTGGTCAAGCTCGATGTGAGTGGATTTCTGCATCTCGGCGGGGATTTGATCGCGTCGTTTTTCGTCGGGGGTTTTCTGCTGGCGGCGGTCTGTACGCCGCTGACCTATTTCGGGGTCTACCATCTGGTGCTGCGCTATCGGCGGATCAAGGCGGCGCTCAAGGCGAAGCGGCGCGAAAAGCACGCCGCCGCCGCAGCAGCAGCGAAAAAGGAGTGAACGGGGACTCTCCTCCCGGGGGGCGGCGGACTCCCGTCGCATCCGGTTCCGGCCCGATTCCGCCTGTTATGTTTGTTCAGATGCTTTCAACTATTCTCCTGGAACGAGTTGAGGTGTGACGATGACGGCGACGTGGTCGGCGCGCGGCTCTTCGCCGGAAATGCGGCGCATGAGTTCCCGGAGCGCGAGTTCGGCGAGCATGCGCGGCCCGAGGTCGATCGAGGCGGGGCGGGGGAAGAGTCCCGCGAAATATTCGGGCGTATGATTGCACGAGATGAGGCGCGGCCTCCGGGGCGGAGGATCTTTCGCAAAGACGCGGCAGAGCAGGGCGGTCATGCGCTCCTCGGGGGAGAAGATGCCGTCGAACGCCCCCTGTTTCAGGGCGGGCATGGCGCGCGCGAGAACGAGTTCGAGTTCCGGGTCGGAGAGGGATTCAAATCCGTTTTCCCCCTGGGGGAGAACGAGTTCGATGGTGGTGCACGGGGCTGCCTCCGCGAAGAGCTCGAAGCGGAATCCGGAGATTCTGCCCGCGAATCCGGGGTTGTCGCTCGGGGCGGAGAGCACGGCGCAGCGACGGCAGCGGTTTTCGAGCAAATAACGGGCGGCGATGCGTCCGGCGAACTCATTTCCCATGAGGGTGGTGCGGTCGGAGTCGCCGCAGCGGTGGCTGTTGAGCCAGATGTGGGGCAGTCGCGTCAGGACGGCGGCCAGTTCGGGGGAGTCGGCGGCGTGGCCGAAGAGGAGGATTCCGGCAAGTTCGCCCCGCAGCCGTCGCGACTCGAGTTCCGCCGGGAGCGTATCCGGCGGCAGGAGGAGCAGATTCCAGCGGTGCGGCATCCGGGCGGCGAGGACGCTGAGTTTCTGGAGGACGGTGCGGGGGTCGCAGCCGGGATCTTTCGGCAGGATCACGCCGATGCTGCTGACGCGGCTTCCGGAACGGGGGGCGGGGCGGCTGCCTGTGAGCCGTTCGATCACGGCCAGGACCTGTTCACGTTTCTCCGCGGTGACGTTCCCGCTGCCGTTCATCACGCGGGAAACCGTTGCGGGAGAGACGCCTGCGACTCTCCCGATCTCTTTGACCGTATATGGCATAAGCACCTCATTGACCGGGTTGTTGCTGCTTATAGTATAGAAACGTTTCAGAAATATTTCAAATTCGTTTCCGGAAATTTCCTGAAAAAAGATTGCTCCGGGGCGTTTTCCGCGGTATACTCTAAAGCAGGGACCGAAACCGGAATGCAACAGGAGGGAACGATGATAAACGGAAAGATTCACGGCATTGTGGTGCCGCTGGTGACGCCGCTGTCCACGCCGGACCGGATCGACGAACCGGGTGCGGAACGGCTGATCGAACATGTGATTTCGGGCGGGGTGCATGCGATATTCCTGCTCGGCTCGACGGGGGAGGGGCCGGCGCTGCTGCCGGAGGAGCAGCGCCGTTTTCTGCATGTCTGCGTGCGTGCGGCAGCGGGGCGGGTGCCGGTGCTGGCGGGGATTTCGGGTGCGTCGGGAGCGTCGGCGGTGGAGCTCGGGAAGTTTGCGGCGCGGGCGGGGGTCGATGCGGTGGTGGCGGCGGTGCCCTGTTTTCTGCCGCCGGAGGGGGAGGAGATCGTCCGCTATTACCGGCGACTGGCGCGGGAGATTGCGCTGCCGCTGCTGGTCTACAACATGCCGTCGCTGACGAAAGTGTCGCTGAAACTCGAGACGCTCCGGCGTCTGGCGGAGATTCCCGGGGTGGTGGGATACAAGGACAGTTCCGGGGATCTCGCGGCGTTCCGGGAGGCGGTGAATCTCTTCGGGTCGCGTCCGGATTTCTCGCTGCTCGTCGGGCCGGAGGATCTGACGGCGCGGGCGGTGGCGCTGGGCGGGGACGGCGGCGTGAACGGCGGGGCGAATCTCTTCCCGGAACGTTACGTCGCGCTCTACGAGGCCGCGAAATCGGGGCAGATGGATCGAGTGGAACTTCTTCAGAAAGAGGTGCTTGATGTGGTTGGAACCTACGGATCACCCGCGACAGCGGCGAGTGTGATCCGCCGGTTGAAATATGAGCTTTCCCGTCGGGGGCTGATTCGGAACATCCTTGCGTTTCCGCTGCTGCCGATGGGGGATGAGGCCGGAATGCAAAATACGAGGAGTTTATGAAACGGATTGCCGATGAGAGGATTTTGTTCGAGTCACCGTATCCGGAGGCTGTGTTCTGCTACACGCCGTCGCTCTGCCGCGGATTCGACGGGCGGCTGCTGGCGGGGTTCGATCTGGGGGGACCCGGGACGGTGCGTCTGGAGGGGCCGCGCTCGGATTCGGGGGATTGCGCGAGCGGCAATCAGTTCCGGGTGCTGCTTTCGGACGACGACGGCGCCGGCTGGCGCGAGAGCCGCACCCGGCTGCCGATGCTGCACGCGATGATGTTCCGGGCGGGGGGTGCGCTCTACGCGCTCGGCCAGAGCGGGCGGCTGGTGATCAGCCGCAGCGTGGACAACGGGGAGAGCTGGTCGGAGGTTTCGGTGCTCGAGCGCGACCACATGTGGCATCAGAGCGCCTGCCGGGTCGACTTCCGTCACGGGAACGTCTATGTGGTTTACGAGCAGCGGATTCCGGGAGCTCCGTGGCCGGGCGTCTCGCCGGTGCTGATGGCGGCGGGGGAGGAGGCGGATCTGTGCGATCCGGCGAGCTGGCGTTTTTCGGAGCCGTTCCGGGCGGAGGCGCTGTTTGCGGAGCTCGGGATCACGCATTTCGGCGGGGGGAGTGTCGGGGTGCTTGAGACGAATGTGATCCGCATTTACGACCGGGAGCATCTCTACTACGATCCGGAAGACCGGACGCTGCTGCTGCTCATGCGGGCGGAGACGGGGCTCGGGAACGTCGGCGCGGTTCTGCGCGGGATCGAGTCGCCGGACGGGGCGTTGCGGATCGAGCCGCTCCGGAGCGTGTCGGGCGGGAAGTTCTTTCTGCTGCCGTTCCCGGGGGGGCAGATGAAGTTCCACATCGACTACGACGCGGAGTCGGGGCTCTACTGGATGGTGGCCAGTCCGAAGTCGGATGGGTTCCGGACGCCGGGAGTGCCGTGGTACGAGGCGTGCGGCGAGCGGCGGCGGCTCGAGCTGTTCTATTCGCGCAACGGGTTGGAATTCCGCAGTGCGGGGGTGGTGGCCGAGGGGCTCGGGAAGCTCGATTCGCGCCATTACGCGAGTCTGCTTTTCGACGGGAGTGATCTTCTGGTGTTCGCGCGCTCGGGGGATTCCCGGGCGAAGACTCTGCACGACGGCAATCTGCTCACGCTGCACCGGGTGAAGAACTTCCGTGATCTGGTATGATCTTCAGCGGGAATGCGTTGCGTGTTTTCTGCGGAAGAACTCCATTTCGGCGTTGAATCGGTCGAACGGTTTGCGCAGCAGTTCCGCAACGGCGACGCCGGGGTTGCGCCGCATGGACCGGATCTGATGGATGAGGCAGAGCCGGTCGCACTCGGCGGCGCTCATCGGCGCGCCGGAGAGGAAGCGGGCCGCGGCGTTGCGCACGAGCTCGAACGGGACGCGGGCGGCGGGGAGGTCGTAGAGCCGGACGAGGTTGCAGTCGATGCCGTGTCCGTAGCGACCCGAGTAGGTGACGTACTCCGGATGGCGGCGCAGCTTCCCGGTGATGATGATGCCGAAGACGCCGACGGCGTTGGCGATGTGTCCGAATCCGCTCTCGACGCCGATGAAGCAGGCGGCGTCGGCGATGATGCGGGCGGCGGTCTGCAGCTGGATCTGTCCGGTCAGGTTGACGAAGCGCGGGGAGTCGATGTCGAGGACGGGTTTCATGCCGATTTCGACGACGTTCCGCCCGGAGTCGAGGAGGAATTCGGCGAGACGCCGCCATTTTCCGGCGGGCCACTGGCGGTTTTTCCCGCGCGAGGCGCAGTGGAGGACGACGTAATCGTCCGGGAGCGGCGGCGGGGCGGCTTCGGGGTCGAAATAGAACCGGGGTGTTTCGTCGGGCACTTCGAGTCCCGCGGCTTCGGAGAATTGGCGCAGGAGGCTCGGAAACGTGCGCACCTGTCGTGGTTTCGGGGTGCCTGGGGTGTGGAAATTGAATTCCCACGAGAGGGTGCCGGGCGGGAGTTCGGCCTTGCGTTTCCGGTACTCGTCGGCGTCGGAGATCGTGACGATCTCGTCGACGAAGGGTGCGAACCGGAGGAGTTCGGCATACTGGGGCCGGGTGTACCAGCGGAACCTGCGGTCGGGGTGGCGTTCGTGCAGAAACCGGTAAGCCGGTTCCATCGCGACGATATCGCCGAGCCGTCCGAGCTGGCAGACGGTCAGAAGCGGCGCGTCTGTCGTGACGGGTTTCGCATGTTGCATAGCTGTTCTCCGGGTGGGGGAGTGAATAATCGTTTCCGGCCTGATACGGCGACACCGTCTTAATTTAGCACATGGTTTCCGGAAAGTCAAGCTGCGGCCGTTCCGCCGGCTGCCGGGGGGAGGTGAGGTGAGGGGGTGGCGGCGGGGATGGAGAGGAATCATTTTCACTTTTTTTTCCGATCTGGACTGGAAAAAGCGGGAGACGCCGGTTATCTTATGGAGCAGTGGTCGTGCCCGGATGGCGGAATGGCAGACGCAGCAGACTTAAAATCTGCAGCCGAAAGGTGTACGGGTTCGAGTCCCGTTCCGGGTACCAGTTGAAAATCAATGAGTTGCGACGAATCGCCGC
This sequence comes from uncultured Victivallis sp., assembly GCA_944389935.1. Classification (GTDB taxonomy): domain Bacteria; phylum Verrucomicrobiota; class Lentisphaeria; order Victivallales; family Victivallaceae; genus Victivallis. Next base: position 39,071 of record CALXOE010000027.1, on the reverse strand, counting down.
GACTCTTCCGCAATCCGGGAATAGAGCGACGCCCGCACGGTCGGCGCCGCCGGTTTCAAGGTATCGTCAAAAATCGCCGCATTGCCGCCCACGGCGCGACTTTCGACTCCGGTGCGCCGTGATTCGCGTTTTCGATCTTCCGCGATCTGCGGGGCGTTTCCGGCGAATTCTGTCACCGTGCGCGGGGGCGGGCCCGACCTTGCAACCGTCCGGCTCGCGGTCTCCACGGGGAAAGAATCCGTTCCGCCTCCGGTTGACTTCGCGTCGCGGAGAGAAGAGTCGAATCGCCCCGGAAGTTTTATATACCCCCTTAAGGGGGTATAAAACCAGGGGCGATTGATTCTCTCTCTTCGCTCCCTCCCGGAGCGCCCCCGTCAATCACTCCGGACTCGGGGGCGATGGAAGAAACGCCGTCTGCACCGGCGGGGAAGCCGGTTTTTCGATCATCTTCCTGATTCCGGGAGTCGTCTTTTCCTCCCGGGCGGGCTGCCGCTCGATGAGGTAGCCGTTTTCGATGCAGACGGCCAGAAGCGTTTCGATCCGCTCCTTGCTGGAGGTGATTCCCCGGGCTGCGATGGCGCGGCGGAAAGCTGCCGCGGTCATGCTTTCGCCGGGTCTGAGAATCTCTGCGGCGCGGGCGGCGTCCTCCAGCAGACGGCGGCGTTTGTCATTCTCTCTCTGCGCCGTCCGCGCTGCCGGGGTGACCGCTGCCGGCGGGGCGACCGGTTCCGGCGGAGCGTCGAGCTCTTCCCAGTAGATGGCGCGGTCGCTCCAGCGGAGATATTTCGCCTCTCTTTCCCAGCCCAGCCGACGCCCTCGCTTGGGCGCGGACAATTTGTAGAAGAAGTTGCCGCTCCGGTCCTTGAAGCGTTCCAGAACGAGCGCATACCGGGCCCAGTTGATGATCTCGGCGCTCCCGTGATAGTTGTATGCCTGATTGAAGTTTTCATTCAGCAGCGCCCCTTTGCCCGATTTCGCCATGTGATGGACGAAGAGGGCGGCGGCATTCTGCCGTTTCAGGAGCGGGTTGATCTGGTGTCGGAGAAATCGGCTGACTTTTTCCTGATTGGAGAGGTCGCACCCGGCAAATGCAAACAGCGGGTCGCAGATGACAAGGTCGATTCCCGGTTCCAGAACCTGTTCCAGCATGCGGACAAAATGGTCACCGGCGTGCGTCGAGTCGCTGATGATCCTCACGGCTTCCCTGGCGGCATCGATCTGCGGAACGGCCAGCGACTCGATGCTGACGGCGCCCCAGCAGACGCCGGCGAGCTCCTCCTGCAAGTCTCTCTCGTCGTTTTCGGCCTGAATGAGCAGTATTTTCAGGGGGCGCGTCGGATGGAGGCCGAAGCACGGCAACCCGGCGCCCCAGTGCAGACACAACTGCATGACGAGGGAACTTTTCCCGCATCCGGTTTCCGCGGCCAATACGCCCGCGCCCCCCCTGCAGATGAAGCGGTTTCGGATCAGTTCATTCGGGTCGTCCGGCCCCTCCGCGATGATTTTTTCCTGAAGTTCCCGGAGGGTGACGGCTTGCGCAAATGTTTCTGCGGGGATCAGCTGATGTTCCTCGCCGGCGATCCACTCTTTCAGGGCCGCGCGCCCGTTCTGCCGCAGGAGGGCGTTGACATCATGAATTCCCGGAGTCATTGCGGCGATTCTGCACTTCTTCCCGGCAGCAGTCAATTTCTCTTTGAGCGCGTTGGACGATTTCATCCCGTGCTCATCCGAATCGGCAACCGCGATGAAGCCCGGTGCCTGCGAGGCGGCGGCCAGCTCGATCAATCTGCCGGGCTCGTTCAAGCCGGTACAGGCCGCGCCGCCCGCGTCGAGGATGGAAAGCGCGTCGATCTGCCCCTCGCACACGAAAACGGGGCGGGAATTCTGCTGCAGCGCCGCCGCGTTGAAAACCGGTTTTTTCCCTCTGGGATTATCGTACTTGGCGCCGTGGCCGTCGGTTTCCCGGTCGATGAAGCGCCGGACACAATACTCCTCTCCGGGATAGGGGATGATCGCGGCGCGGTCCGCGGGGTCGAATCCGAGGTGAAACGCGGTGACAATTTCCGGAGACAGGCCCCGGTGTTCGCAAAAATATGCAAAGGCTTCCGCCTGATTCTGTTCCGTATCGTTGACGTAGCGGCGGATCGCCTCCGGGTCTCCATGTTTTGCCTGACTCCAACTCGCGCCCCCGGCTGGAGTCGGCGAGGGCGAGGGCGCGGGAGTCGGGGAGGGCGAGGGGCGGAAATCGCCGGCGGGAAGCGGTTCCGCCGGAGGGAAATACCTGCCGCTGCGGATCGCCAGTTTCCGGAGCAGTCCGGCCGCGCCGTCGGGGTTTCCGGAGAGGGCGAGACTGTTCCATGCCGTGCGGCAGTCCGCGGCGTTGTACTTCAGCGGAGCGGTGGCGCTCCACTGGTCGAACGTCTCAAAAGCTCCTCCGGCCGATTTGAATGCTCCGCCGATGTTGATCCATTCGGAGCGGTCGCAATCGGCAGACAACGCGAAAAGACACTGCGTGACTACGGCTGGATCGTGCATCATGCTCTGGCCTCCGCAGTTACGGAATTGAGCCGTTTCCGGCCGCCGGCGGGTTTGATTGCTGGTGTGATCTGCATGTGAAAAGCTCCTTGTGTTGCGCATCGGGGATGGATTCCGCGACAACAAAAGGAGAAAATGTCAACTTTCCAACTGAAATCGGGGGGGGACAATCCGGGGCGGACTCCACCACCACCACCTCCTCCACCACCACCTCCTCCTCCCGGTCCTCAGACTGCGCCGCGGATTTTCCGGATTCGGCGCAACGTCTGCCAGAGGAGTTGACGCCCGGCGACGCATCCGCCGCCGGACGCGGCGATTGTTCCCGGCGGCCAGAGCGACCACTTGACCGTGCGCCAGTAGTTGCCGTGCGCGGTTGCGTTGCGGACGATGACCGGGGTTGATTCGCGCTTTCCGAAATCCGCGCTGCGGTCCGGGACCAGGAGGAACTCGACCTCCGCGGGGCGCGGATAGCGGATCAGCCGCCGGAGACGGCGCAGGGCGCGTCCCGATTCGGCCAGAACCGCTTCGGTGTCGAGCGGGTGCGGGACGCCCGGTATTCCGGTGTGCAAGACCCGGATATTTTCGGCTCTCCCGCCATCGGAGAGGGGGAGTTGAGCAGGAAAAGTGGTGGATCCGGCCGGATTTGAACCGACGACCAAGAGATTATGAGTCACCTGCTTATATGCTCAAAATCGGAAATAATCGCGAAAATGTTGTAAAAATGTGTAAGTTTTTGTTTGACAAGTTGCTTTTTGGCTGGTATCTTAGCACCGTGTAACAGTACCGGGAGCTAAGGGGGCCGGAATGAGCATTTTTAAACGCAAGACAACACGGGGCGAAACCGACGAATACCATTACAACTTTATGCAGGGCGGCAAGCGCTATTACGGCGTATGCGAGGGATGCACCACCGAACGGGCGGCGCTGGCCTTTGAAAAGAATATCCGCGACACCGCGAAGAATGCCAGCCAGCAGAAGAGTGTCAAAGCGTTGCTCGATAACTTCCGGGAAGAGCTGACCGGCGGCGATGCAATTTCACTGGCCGGGGCCTTTGATCGATACATGGCAAAGCCGAAGAAGCGGAGACCGGGCGAACACCAGCAGCAGAGAAACCGGACGTACTGGGGCGATTTCGTCGCCTTTATGGCTTCCCGTTATCCCGAAGCCGTAAACCTTGCCGACGTCACCGACCGCCATGCCGAAGAGTACATAACCATGCTGCGGGATTCCGGCGCTTTCGTGAAAGAGGTTACATTCACCCGGCAGAGCCGCCGCCGTATCGTCGAGGCCACCTATACGCACCAGTGCGATAAACTATCCCCCCGCACGATCAACGCCCGGCATAAGGCAATCAAGGCCGTTTTCGCGTGGCTGAAAGATGATGCCGGATTGGCCCGGAATCCGTTCGACATTCCGACGCTCGATAATGACACCGTAAGCCGCGACGCTTTCACCAATGCGGAACTTGTGCGGATCGGCGACGCGATGACCATGCCATACACGCAGCCGATTTTCACCATCGGGCTATGTACCGGGCTGACACTGGGGGATATTTGTCTGCTCCGCTGGAATGAGATTGACGGCGAATGGATCAGCAATAAGCGGCGCCGGAAAACCGGGGTAATGCTGGATATTCCCATCATGCCGCCGCTTGCCGCATTCCTTGAACAGCAGCGCCCTGTAACCGGGGGCGGGGAGTTTGTCGCCCCGGAGCTTGCCGCCATGTACCAGACCAACCCGACCGGGGTAATGATGCGGGTAAAGTCGTTCCTTGAGGGGTTGGGAATCCAGACTACTTCACGGATCGAGGGGCGCAGCCGGGCGGTTTCGACCAAAGCGGCGCACGCCATGCGGCACACGTTCGCATATCTGGCGGGGGTGTACAGCGTGCCGCAGCCGATTGTCCAAAGCGTCTTGGGCCACATGTCACCGGAGATGACGGCGCTTTACCAGAAGCACGCCAGCCGCGAAGCAAAGGTAAAGTTCATGCAGCAGATGCCGAACGTCTTGGGCGCTCCCGCCGCCCCGTTGAAACAGCTTCCGGCGGCAGGGGCGGCAATGGAACCGGAACGGGCCGAACTCCACCGCCTTGCCGACGCCTTGCCGATTGAATCAATACGGAATGTTTTAGAATATGCACAAAGGAGGTGTTGAAATGTTTGGTCTGAATAGAAAGAAATTAACCAAAAAAGAAGCATTGGGATATATTAAGGATGAGGTAGAAAGGTATAGTTTCCGGTTTCGACTATATTGTAAAGATGCCTATGGTACGGGACGAAAGATTCCGCGAATTGAAAAAGTTTTTTTTCTGCGTGCCAAAAGAGAAATATTAAACCTGATAGATTCCCCATTATCAAATGTCGATGAAGAATACTGGTTGCGGCTTGTTAATGCTTTTGGGTTTCTTCGTGCTTCTTTTGAACGGATAACGATTTTGGCAAGTTCACGTGATGTGGTAAGGTTGCCTTTATGCCCTGAACAGTTGGCAGAATTGGACTACTTTAGAGAAAAAGCAAATAAATTTTCCGGCCGGAAGCCGGACGCTTTCCGGCAGAACGTACGAGATTTTGCACTTAAACTGAAACAAGAATTATTGCAGAGGGGGAAGAGCAACAGAGAGGCAAACGCTATTATAATTGATCAGCTGGAGCGTCACCCGATTTATGGCGAGTATGTGAAAGAATTGGGGAAAGAAGCCTTGCGGAAATTGCTTCAAATGCCAAAAACGGCCAAAGAGAGAAACGGGAAATAACGTTTTTTCCCGTTATCGGGAAATATCGTTTTGTATCGTTTCTGTTGAAAATAAAGCATTTGCAAATATTGCTTCTTTCCCGAAATGTGGTATAATTGTCCTTGTAACAAGGCGCACATACAAGCGCAATCAAAACAAGGAGGATTATATCATGACACAAACAACCGCAGTACCGCAACACATCATTACGGCGGCCGACGCATTGCTCGGCCCGTTCGGCGTGAACATCCGCCAACTGCTGGCCGCCCCGGCCAGTGAGCCGCAGCAACTCACTAAGAAGTATCTGACCGTAGCCGAGGCGGAGAAGTATTACAGCGTCGGCCGCTGGATGATCTGGCGGGCCGCGCGCGCCGGGAAACTCCACACCGTCAAGCCCAACGGAAACGGCCGCCAAGGCCGCGTATTGATCGACAAGGCCAGCCTTGACGCATGGCTCGAAAGCAAGCAGCCGGAGGCGTAAGGATGCGCACGAATGAACGATATAGACCGCGCCGGAAAGCCCGTCGGCGTCCACCGTGTCAAACCGGCGGGATTTGCCAACCTTGCACCGATTGCCCCCGTGGGTGTCGCCCCGTTGTAACAATTCAGTACGTTTTCCGGACGATGTTTCCGAAATAGAGGGGGGCGATATTATGGCTGCTGCAAATTCAGTTATTTTGTATCTCGACACCGCCCCGGCGATTATGGCGCTTGAGCCTGCCGACGCGGGAGCGCTGTTTGTCGCTATTCTTCAACATGCCGGGGGAAATTGTGTCGAAATATCAACGTTGCCGGGCGTTATTCGCCCGCTTTTTATGATGTTTTCCGCACAGATTGACCGCGATAAAGCCAAATATGCCGAGGTGTGCAAAGAGCGGGCAGAATCGGGCAGAAAGGGCGGGTTGAAGAAGTCGGCAAACGCTGGCAAAAGCAAGCAAATGCTAGCAAATGCTAGCAAACCTAGCAAAAGCAAGCAAATGCTAGCAAATGCTGGCAAATCTAGCAAAAGCTGGCAAACCTTAGCAAATCTAGCTGATAGTGATAGTGATAGTGATAGTGATATTAATAAAGAAATCTCTCTTACGAGAGACAAAGAAACGCTTGACGCTTTTTCTTTGAGTGCCGAAGATTCGGCACCACTCACACAATCAGCATTGAATCCCAAAGCTACCAGTTTCAAGCATTGGACGAAAGAGCAGTTAAAGAACGCCGTCGCGGAATGCGTCGCCGCACATCCGGAGTTTTCCGAGTTCGCTGCCGATTTTGTCGATTACTGGTATGAACCGACCGCCAGCGGAAAGCCGCGTTTATGGCGTGAAAAAGCTTGGGATACAACGCTCCGCCTCCGCACATGGGAGAAAAAAGAGCTGGGGCACAACGTGGCCGCGCGGCCGGTTTCCGGGTATTCCGTACACCCGGAGGCCGGTACACGGGAATGGGAAGAACTCCACCGCCGCGAAATGGAGGCGTTTTGATGAGCCCCCAAATTCCGCATTACGCTGAAACAGAGCGGCAGGCCTTGGCCGCGATAATCCGCAACGGGGCGTTGTTTGACGTGGCGACCGGGGCGGGTATTACTGGAAATTCATTCTATTCCCCTGACAACCAGCGTATCTTTGTGGCAATGGAGGCGCTGGCGCGGCAGGGAATCCCGATTGACTTGCCGACACTGGGTGAGAAACTCCCAGATTTAATCGTAGAGCTGGGGGAACTGGAATGCGGGGCGATTGCCACCGACGTTAATTTTCCGGCGTGGCTGGCGCGGCTGCGGAGTTGCGAGGCCGCCCGGTTGATCCGGCTGGAGGCGTTGGGGGTTGTGGATGATTTATCCACCATCGATCCGGACACCGGGAAAGCCATTGCCCGACTGGTTGCGACGGAGGAAAAAGCCCGGAATTTGATCGACGGCCACCGGGTGCCGACCTTGAATGAGACGGCGGCCGCATTGCTCGAACGCATGGTAAACGCCCCGCCGCCCGTAATCCCGTTTTTCCCGAACGGAACGCAGGGAGCGCGCGTGTTACAGCTGCACCCGTCCGAGATGATCGTAATCGGGGCACGTACCGGACTGGGGAAAACCGCCTTTGCATGCGGGGCCGTCCTGGAACAGCTCCGGGCGGGGCTGGTGGTGGTGTACTTCTGCACGGAATCAAGCAGCGTTGATATTCTTGCACGGATCGCGGCGCAATATTCCGGGGTGTGCCATTTCGAGGCGCAGAAGCGGCAGCGGAATCCCGAAAAAGTCGCCAGATTCGGCAGGGCGGCCGAAAAAATCGCAGAAAAGTTTAATCGGCAACTGTATATTCATGGCTGCGAAAACGGCCCGATTACTCCCGATACAATCCGGGGGCGCTGCCGGGAAATCCTGCTGACCTCCGGGCGGGTTGATTTGGTGTATGTGGATTTTCTGCAAGGCGTGAAAGCTCCGGCATTCATGGAACGCCGTACCGCGCTGGAACAGACAAACTACAACGTGCAGCAGATTCACGACCTGTTAAGCGAAATGCGGGCGGCCGGGGTGGTGCTTGCGCAGTTTAACCGCTCTTCCCAGAGCGACCGGGGCGGGGGGATGCCTGACCTTACATGGCTGAAAGATTCCTCCCTGATTGAGCAACTGGCGCACACGGTGGCTTTCCTGTACCGGAAAGATGACAATTCCCCGACAAGATTTTACTCCCGGAAAACCCGCAATCAAGCCCCGTTTTCATCGGGGATTGATTTGGCGTGGAACGGCACCGGATACACCAGCGCCCCGCTTTACGATTCAACCGACATACCGGCAGCGACCGCCGGTGAATGAATGAGCAGAAAGGTATAGCCATGAAGTATGATTATGTTTGCAGGCAATGCGGCAGAAACAAACCCAAAGACGGCGGCAAGTACTGCAAACCCTGCCGGGCCATCGGATTTGATGAACTGCTGAAGTTGGCCAAAGAAATCAAAGCACCCAACCCCAAGGAGAAATCAACCCATGATCCCGAACAATGAGACCGACCGCGAAGAGCTGGCCCGTGAACTGGCCGCCCGAAATGATCTGGAATTGATTCCATTGCCGAACGGCCTTTACCGGCTCGGAGACGCTCCCCCGGCAACGCTCGACCAGATACTCGAATTTTTTGGAAATTGAGGCAACATGCCGAATTTTAAAAAATTCATTTCCTGACATTGTGTGTAAAAAAGGGGCCCCTTACGGTCTAGGAGCCGGGCAAGGTTAAAAATTTTGCCCCCCATCCCTTGCCGAGGGGCTTTTTTTTCATAGCATGCTTTTATATTTGATTTTTTTATTAGGATTTCCTTGCTATATAGCTGGCCATGTGATTGGGCTTCGCTTCTAATAGTTCGAGGTAACAAAATTGTATCAGTCGCCCTTGACACGTTCTTGCAGTGGTGCTATATTCCAGGCGTTGCGAGTACAAGCCGCAGCCGCCGACCGTTTCAAGGGCCACCAACCCCGAGGCGTTAACATGAAACTTTTTTTGTGCCCTGAAGTTTTGCCGTTTTGCGTGAAGCAGGAAACGGGTGGTGCCGTCCTGCAAGGTGCTTGTACCACCGACCGCAAGACGGCTCTTTTGCTTCCGGGCCGGGAGAATTGCAAATGAACAACACCAACCCAACCGCTACCAATGCAGCCGAAACCGTGTTTCCTGACAAGTTTACTGAAATGCATGAAAGCGGGCCGCAAATCACCGAAGCCATGAACGCGAGTAATGATCGGTCAAGCGCAGAAACCCGCGCAGGAAGCGGTAATGCGGCGATTTATGACGGCATAGAGCCGGAGGCGATTATGTGGGGCGTACAGGAAGCCGCCAGACGCGGGGTTTCTCTGCCGAAGTTAATTTCCGATTATCTCCGGACGTTCCGCCCGGTATATCGGGAGTATCAGGAAATCTTGCGGAAGTTGATCGAGGCGAATAAAAACGAACTCGAAGAAGAGTATGAGATACAGAGGGATTACGCAAAATCTTCCGAAGCTGTTCCGGAAAATCATCGTTTGGAGGAAATCAAACTTTGGCGCCGCCATTGGATACTTGAACGGTTGCGGCATTGCCATCCGGATGATATTATTTTCTTCATAGCCTCCCGGCACATTCCCCATGCCGAGGGCGAGGGCGAATTGCTGAATACTCTTGCCATACTTCGGCCGCAGGAGTAGCCCGGAGAACCGCAGACGTTCGGAGGTAATTCAACGGGCGAAATTTTGCGCCCGTTGAAATTCCAAAGTCCACACGAAAGCATGAAGTAATAATAAGGCGTCCATGACTTTTGATAAAAGCCTGCGAATGTATGGGAGGGGCATGTAGCACGTTGGCAATTTCGCAAAATGTGCTACATGCCGGATTTCACCAGCTCTATTTTACCTGGAACAATTATAGATGAATTCCGTGCCCCGAATTTTTGGGCGGCTGGATTCTTGAAGTTATGGCCGGACGGGGTATATTTATAGCTGAGATCGAAATTCCCTGCGGATCGTCGGGGCTTGTTATGACATTGAACGAACTGAAAAAAGTGATTGCGGATCGAAAGCGCGGCATTGTCGCCCCGCTGAAATCGCGCTTGTTTGAATCGGCGCAGTTGCGTTTTCCAGCCGGGCCGCTGGCGGAAGATTGCTTGCTGGTGTGCTCGATACTGGAAAAGCCCGAAAGCGGGGACGTGGTTGTTATCCGGTTGAATGACGGCAGCACCGTTGCCGGGGAGCTCCCCCGCGCGGCAGCGGCTTCAAACGCCCCGAAGAAAAAGCGGCACATGCGACGGGCCGCCGACATGGAACAACTGGGAAACGTCCCCGCTATTATCCTGCGGAACACATCCGGAGAGACGGTATCTTTCCAGCAGCACGAAGTCAGCGCGGTCTTGAAAGTTGTTGACGCCGCTATGAAAATTTTGTAAGTCGTTTATAATCAGTGGTTGCTATTCAACATAATGGGTGTTATGCGACGTTATAAAATTATATGCTCATAAACTGCTATTCATTAATGAGTTACGGAACACCTTGAAAAAAACGGGATGCCTGATTGCGACATTATCCGGAATCGAAACATATAATTTTAGGGACGTTTTCCGGGGATTTTGCCGGAAAGGGGATAAAGACCGGCTTATTTTTAAGCCCGTCGCGTATTTCCGGAACGAAATTCCCGGCCAGATTGCTGGGGCGATGGTTTCCGGAGGAAGCTGCTCCATAAATTTGTGGAGCACCGGGGGTACCGTCGCCAATTTTGGCGAGCGCTTGGGCGGATTCAGAATTTCTGAAGTCAGCTCTGGCGCCCGCGCTCATTTTTGAGCATGGCAAAATCCGTACCGTCCATAAAATTGTGGACGGCGCGGCCGCTTCTTTCGAGATTTCCGCTCAAATTACAACATTTTTACAACATTCGACAAGGCTAATCAAAAAAAGACGGGGAATCGAAGTGGTTTCCTTGACGCTTCCGACCATGGCTTTTTACACCGGGACATGACCGGAAAGACGCTTTTCCCGTTTTGGGCAGCAGCTTCCAGCGCTTGCACGCCGTTTACACTTTGAAAGACCGTTTTTGAGGGGAAATCGGCCCGAAAAAATGTTGTAAAAATGTTGTAATTCTTGTTTCGGAAGTGCTGTTTTTCGCTGTTTTGCACCATGTAACAGGGGTAAAGATGTTTGAGGGGGAGTTGAGGGGAAAAAGTGGTGGATCCGGCCGGATTTGAACCGACGACCAAGAGATTATGAGTCACCTGCTCTGACCGCTGAGCTACGGATCCACGAAATTCCCTTACTATAATTCCGGTTTCAATGATTCGCAAGCCCCGCAACGGTTTTTTTACGCTTTTCAATGCCGCAGGGTGGATTTTTTCCTCACCGCGAAGTATGGTATGCCGTATAAGAAAAGGTGAGAAACTCTATGGAACATTACGAGTGGTTCGTTTACGGCGGTTTTCTGCTGTTTCATATCGGAATCTGCTTCCACATTCTGATCACAAAACGCGAACAGCCCGGCGAGGCACTCTTCTGGCTGCTGCTCGTCGTCCTGCTGCCCGCCGTCGGCATCGCCGCTTATCTCCTCTTCGGCATCGTCAGACTCGATCACGCTCAGAAAAAAGTCCTGCTGCTCCAGCAGAATATGAAAGTGGATCCATTCCGATATTTCGGCCCCGCCGTCGCCGCCCTCCAGAAAGCTCTGAGCTCTTTCCAACCTCCCCCGGAGATCACGGAAAATCCTCATAATTTCATGTTCGACCGGCTGTTCCCCGACTCCGCAGCCCTCGCCGGAAACCATCTCGAAATGCTCCGCGACGGCGTCACCGCATATCCGCGCATGCTCGAGGATATCCGCCACGCCCGGCACTGCGTCCGCATGCAGTCCTATATCCTCATGAGCGACGAGGTCGGACGCACTTTCATGGAAGCTCTCGAGGAACGCGCCCGCGCCGGCGTCGAAGTCAAGGTGCTCTTCGACTCACTCGGCAGCATCCGGAGTTATTTCTCCCACTACTTCCGACGACTGCTCCACCGGCGGCTCGCGAATTTCCAGATCCGGTCGTTCTCGCCGTTCCATTTGATCACTCCCTGGCGCTTCCAGCTGCGCAACCACCGCAAACTCCTGCTCATCGACGGGAGAATCGCTTACTCCGGCGGAATCAACATCTCCGAGGAAAACGAACGCACGACGCGCGTCCCGCGCAATCGCCATATCCACGACCTCCACTGCCGGATCACCGGCCCCGCCGTCGCCGAGCTGACCAAGTCGTTCCTCCAGGACTGGGCCTATGCCACGCGCAAAGAGTGGCTCGACGGTGTCGGCCCTCATGATTTCCCGCTGCCGGAAAACGAGGGCGACGCCGTCGTGCGCATCCTGACCAGCGGACCCGGCGGCAACTACGAGGGTACCCGCAAACTCTTTTTCGCCGCCGCCATGTCCGCACGCCGTTCTCTCTGGATCATGACCCCCTATTTCGTTCCGGGGCCGGAGTTCATCAATATGCTCTGTCTGACCGCGGCACGCGGAGTCGACGTGCGGATCATCGTCCCCGCGAACAATGACCACTTCTTCGTCTCCTGGGCGGCGCAGAACTATTACTCCACGCTGCTCGAGAACGGCGTCAAAATCTACAACAAACAGGGCGTATTCTCCCACATCAAGGCGCTGCTCGCGGACGGAACCTGGGGATTCATGGGGTCGAGCAACTGCGACAGCCGGAGCTTCCGGCTGAACTTCGAGCTGGATTTCTGTTTCGAGCAGAGTCCGTTCCCCGGAGTCCTGCGCGACCAGTTCCTCGAGGAACTCGCCAACTCTCTGCCCGTCACCCTCGAACAGGAGCGCGCCAAGTCGTTCCCGCGCCGCCTCGGGGAGAACATCTGCGCGCTGTTCACGCCGATCCTCTGAAAAAAAATACCCCCGGAACGCCGTCTCGCAGCGCTCCGGGAGTGTGGCTCGATCGATCCTGCGCTTCAGTTCACCTTGACCGCGGTGTCGAACGGCGCGGCGGGAACCCCCTTGCTGTTCACGAGGTTCGGATTCGCAAGCTTGTCCCAGCCGAAACGGAGTCGCTGCGGCTCCGCGACGCGCTCGGATGTGACGATGAGTCTGCCGTTCTCAATCACGCCGGAAGCGGGGTGGAACGTGTTGTCTTTCCCCGCCAGCATCAGGTGCGAAACGGGTTTCCCGTCGCGGGTTTTGAGCCCGTTCGCATGGTCGAATTCGACGATGAGCCGGTTGCCGTCGCGCTTCGCGCTGCGGAACGTCGGCGCCATCGCGGAGTCGTCTCCGATCCCGTAGGTGTGGAACAGTACGAGATTCGCGAGGCGCTCCGCCAGCGGAATCTTGTTCCGCGGATGGATGTCGTTCTCCTCGCCGCAGTCGGTGGCGACGATGAATCCGGCGTTCCTGTCGGTCTGGGCGAACCGCTGCTGGGCGGCCCAGAAGTTCGGAATCCGGGTGCTGTCCTCATTGCCGTATTTGTAGGGCGGGAGCTGAACGATGTAGATCGGCATGTCGGGATTCGCGAAATTCGTCCGCCAGGTGTCCGCGAGCGCCTTGAGCTTTTCGCCGTAGAGCGCACCCTCGGAGTGGTTGTCCTCCCCCTGATACCAGAGCATCCCCTTGACCGCGAACGGCCCGAGCGGGTGAACCATCGCATTGAAGAGCGCGACGGGGAGGCGCTGTTTGTCCTTGCGCAGTTCGTCGTCTTTCTTCTTCATCATGTCGGCGACCTGGCTTTCGACGGTTTTCGCGGTCTGTTCGAGGGTTTTGAACTTCTTCATCGACTCGAGCGTGCTCATGGCCTCGACGCGGCAGCCGCCCCAGGAGATGTCGATGAGACCGACCGGAACCCCGGTCGCTTTCTGAATCCGCGCTCCGGTGAGATAACCGACCGCGGAGAAACCGCGCGCCGTTTCCGGCGTGCAGACTTTCCAGCTGATGTCGAGGGTCGTCATCGGCGTGCGGCTCCAGACGCGGGGCACCTGACAGAGCCGGATCTGCGGATTGTCCGCGGCGGCGACCACTTCGGCCGCTCCGGTGATGTTTTTGAGCACCCACTGCATGTTGCTCTGCCCGGCGCAGAGCCAGATGTCGCCGACGAGAACGTTCCGGAACGTCTTCGTCCCGTCGTCGCCTTTCACGGTGAGGACGGCGCCCGCGGCGGAGGCTTTGGCCGGAGGCAGTTCGAGTTTCCATCGGCCGTTCCCGCCGACTTTCCCGCGGACGGTGGCGCCGCCGAACGCGACTTCCACTTTCTCCCCGGATTTCCCGGTCCCCCAGACGCGGATCGGCGTGTCGCGCTGCAGAACCATGTTGTCGGAGAACACCGGGGCGGTTTCAACCGCTTCGAGGGCGAGTGCCGCACCGGTGAGCGCGGCGGCGATCAGTTGTTTTTTCATAAAACCTCCTTGACAAGAGCTGGTTGAGTTTAGTATAGCATTCGATGGAGGAGAATGCAAGTTTTCCGCGAAATTCCGTCGCATCCGGCGGAAACCGGCGGAAACCGGCGGAAACCGGCGGAAACCGGCGGAAACCGCCCGCGCGGCGGGAATAAAGCGTTTTTTTGTCGGAAAGAATTCTTGTATTTGCCGAAAAATCGGTTATGTTTCCGTATGAACGTATGCAGGAGAAACGATGAAGCAGCTTGATCCCGTCCGGAGAGCGGAGAGTATGGCGCACCGTCTGCGCCGGAGAATCGCGGCGGCGCTGTTCCTGCGCGGATTTCTCCGCGCGTCCGGCGCGGCGTGGTTCGCGGCCGGAGCGCTGGTGCTGGCGGTGCGGATCTTCGCCCGGCCGCTGCCGGACGCCGTCCCGTGGGGAATCGCGGTCGCGGCGCTGGTCGTCTCCGCCGCAATCGCCGGGTGTTCCGCCGCAAAACAGCTCCCCGGAATCAGGCGGCTGCTGGCGTGGCTCGACGGCGCGGGCGCTTCCGGCGGATTGCTGACCGCGTCGCTCGAGGTGGCGCCGGGCGCATGGCGCGAACGGATCGTCCTGCCCGCGATGCCGAAGATCCGGACCGGCGGCGCGAGGGAATGGGTCGCACCGGCGGCGGGCGCGGCGTTTCTCGCCGGAACTCTGCTGATTCCGCAGTCGCGCATTGCCCCGCAGGAGCACTGCGCGCTGGACATCTCGGCGGAGACGGCCGAACTCGAGCAGAAACTCGAAGTGCTCGAGGAGGAGTCGCTCATGCGCGAGGAGGAGCTCGACGGCATGCATGCCGCGCTCGATGAGCTCGAACTCGATAACGACGCGCGCGACACGGCGCGCACCTACGAACTGCTCGACGCTCTCGCGCGCAAGGTGGATCTCGCGGGAGAGGAGGCCGGCGAACGGGTGCGCAACGAACTCGAGACGCTGCGCATGCTCTCTCTCGCGCTCGACTCCCTGAATGCTCTCCCGCTCGACCAGGTCCCCCCCGAGGCCGCGGCGCAGATGAGCGCTCTGCTCGAAGAGCTCGCGCAGGAGAATCCGGAACTGGCGAAGATGCTCGCCGATTCCGGCGCCGCGACTGCAAAACTCGACCCCGGAACGATGAAACGCCTTGCCGAAGCGATGCGCGACTCCTCGGGCGGACTCGAACGGAAACTCGCGAAACTCGTCGAGCAGAAACTCCTGAAATCCCGGTGCGCCCGTCCCGGGCAGTGCGACGGCGGAGATGGCTCCTGCGCCTCTCCCGGCAGCTGCCCCTACGGGGAGGATCTCGCCACGTGGCTCGAGAAGAACGCCCCGGGCGCCGACGGACTGCTCGCCGCCTGCGCGATGTGTGAGCCTCGGCCCGGAGGGCGGAGCGGTGCCGGCGAACCCGGGCGCGGCCGCGCCGACGCGATGCTCCGGTACATCGGGAATACGCCGGAGTTTTCCGGGAAAGAGACGGATCTCGCCGTCGCCGGGGTGAACGATCCGGCGCAGAGCATGGTCGTTCAGCGGTTTGCGGGGGCGCCCGACGTCGACGGGAGCGAGCGGCGGGCGGCCGCGGCCGGCCATCTGCGCGGCGGCGATGCCGAAGTCGAACAGCGCGACGCCCGGATCTATCCCGAGCACCGGGCCGCCGTGGAGCGCTATTTCAAACCGAAAGAGAAATGATGGGCGGCACATACCGCAACGTTGACTGAAACCCGATACCAAACAAGGAGTTGTCTTATCATGAATCAGACCGGACTCATTACGCCGGAGGAGCTGCGGCCGATCTGCGGGCGGGCATGCCGGATTCTCGACGAACTTGACCGGATTCTGCTCGGCCACCACGAGGTGCACCGTCTGCTGCTGATCGGGATTTTGAGTCGCGGCCACATTCTGCTCGAGGGACTCCCGGGCGTCGGCAAGACCGCGCTGGTCAAGGCGCTCGGATCGCTGCTGTCGCTCGAATTCAAGCGCATTCAGTTCACCCCGGATCTGCTGCCGAGCGACATCCTCGGGTGCAACATATTGCAGATGATGCCGGACGGGGAGCGGAAGATGGTGTTTCAGCCCGGGGCGATCTTCTCGAACATCGTGCTGGCGGACGAGATCAACCGCGCTTCCCCGAAGACGCAGTCCGCGATGCTCGAGGCGATGCAGGAACACGCCGTCACGCTGCTCGGGGAGACCCGGCCGCTGCCGGAACCGTTTTTCGTGCTCGCCTCGCAGAATCCGATCGAACTCGAGGGCACCTATCCGATTCCGGAGGCGCAGCTCGACCGGTTTCTCTTCAAGATCGCGGTTGGAAACGTCGGCGCGGACGTGCTCACCGAGATCATCTCGAACCGCCGCCGCGGCGAACCGCCCGCCCCGACGTTCCACGTGTCCGCCGCGGAACTCGCGGAACTCTTCGACGCGATGGAGCGGATCTATCTGAGCGAACCGGTTGCGAATTACATGGCGCGGCTCGTGGCGGCGGGGCACCCCGGCTCTCCGGAGGCGCTGCCGGAGATCGAGCGGTTCGTCTCGTTCGGCGCCTCGCCGCGCGCGGCGATCGCGCTGGCGGAGTCGGCGCGCGCCGCGGCGCTGCTCGCCGGGAGGCCGTCGGTCGGATTCGAGGATGTGAAGAGCGTCGCGCCCGCGGTGCTGAATCACCGGCTGATCCTGAACTATCAGGCGCGGCTCGAAAAGGTGACGAGTTTCGACCTGATCGGGCTGCTGCTGGAAAAGGTCGATCCCGCCGGGCTCGGGCTGCCCGCCGGAGTGGCGCTCGAACCGGGGGGGGCGAAATGATGAGACTCCGGAGAACGGGCTGCATTCTGCTTCTTCTCTTTGCGGCGTGGTTCTGCCGGGCCGAACAGTTCGGCGAAATTTCGATCGAAATGGTGCCGGGCATGATCGAGGAGCCGCGGGGCGAAACCGGCTGTTTCATCCGGGAGTTCCGGCTCGAGAACCGCGGAGGCGGACCGGCCGCGATCTGGATGCGGATGTATGCGGATTCCGGGCTCCCGTTTTCGGCGGAACGGTCGCTGCTGCTGCCGCCGGGGGCGGTGCGGAATGTGCAGCTCCAATGGCCTCAGGTGATCTCCCGCCGCTATTTGAGCCGGTATTCCAGTAATCATCTCAGCGCGGAGCTCGAGCTGGCGATCAACGGCCGCCGGGTGCGCCATTCGCTTTCCCCGGGAGGGGGCGGCATTTCCGTGACCACGCTCGTCTCCGGAACGGTCGCGCTCGGGGAGTTTCTCTCGAAGCTCAACTCGTTGCAGGTGAGGGTCTCCCCCGTCCCGGTCGCGCAATGGGGGAGGGAGCCGCTCGACTATTCCGGACTTCGTTCGGTCTGGATTTCGTCGACGGACCGCCTGCCGACCGAAGTGGAAACGGCACTCATGCGCTGGGTGTTCGGCGGCGGCACGCTCGTGGTCTGCGTCCCGCCCGACGCGGCCTGGCCGGAGGGGGAAGAGCCGGATGAGGGGTTGAGGAAAATCAGTCACGGCTGGGGGACGCGCATTCTCTGCCGCCCGATCCCTCCCGACGGATTCCCGGAGGCGGCCGACGGCCCGGAGCCGGAGGAACAGCCCGGGAGCGCGGCGGCGACCGCGGCGGTCGATGTTTCGCCGTTCGGGATGGACAATCAGAGCGATGAGAGCGGGATCTTCTCCGCGTCGCCGGGGCTTTCGCTTCTGCATTCGCTCACAACAGGCGGGTCGAGCCGCATTTCGCAGGATTCGTCGGCGGTCGAGGATGGGCTCAAGCTGGAGATTCCGACGATTCCGCTGCACTGGCTTTTTTTCGTGATGGTCGCGTTCGTGATTCTGATCGGTCCGGTCAACTATTTTGTGCTGAGGAAATTGCATCGTGAGATGCTGCTGCTGGCGACGACGCCGGCGATCAGTCTGCTCTTTTGTCTGCTCGTGATCGGGTTCATCACGGTCGACGAGGGGTGGTATTCCCGGGCGAAAGCGTCCGGAATCACGCTGCTGGACCAGCCGACCCGCCTCGCCGCGACGCACGTCCGGTTCGGCGTTTATGCGCCGATACCGCCGCGCGGCGGATTGCGGTTCGACTCGGGCGACATGCTGAACTTCTGCGGCGCGGGGGAGATCGACCTCGCGCTCAACGAGGGGCAGCATTTCCGGTCGGGATTGATCCAGCCGCGCATTCCGCTCTACGCCGTCGTCGAGCGCGTGACTTTGCAGCGCGAACAGCTCCGGATCGTGCGGGAGAAAGGGGGAATTTCCGTCGTGAACGGCCTCGGCGTGAAGCTCACCGGTCTCGGCGTCATCGACGACGCGGGGCGGCTGTTCGTGACCGACGACCCGGTCGAGCCGGGCGCGCGCGTGCAGCTCAAACCGACCTCGTTCCGGACCGGACGGAGCGAAATGGAGTGGGAGGCGCTCCTCAAGCAGTTTGAGCGCTCCGACGCCCCGGGGGCGGAGGAGAATTTCATCCGCCGGAACGTGAGGGAGTTCGCGCGCGGTTATTATGTGGCGCTCACGGAGGAGCCGCTTTTCTACACGCCGGGATTCAAGCCGGATCAATTTGAGGCGAACCATCTGGTGTTCGGCCGTTACAGCTTTTCGGGAGAGGAGTAGAATGAAAATCCAGGTGAGGAATCTTGTGCGCACGTTCGGAACCACCCGGGCGGTGGACAACATCAGTTTCGAGTTCGCCTCGGGGAACATCTTCGGCTTCATCGGGCCGAACGGGGCGGGCAAGACCACGACGATCCGCATGATGGCGACGCTCGATCTGCCCGATTCCGGCGACGTGTTTTACGACGGGATTTCGGTCGTGGACGACCCGGAGGAGGTGCGCAGGGTCGTCGGATACATGCCCGACTCGCTGCCCGATTTCCGGGACATTCAGGTGTGGGAGTACCTCGACTTCTTCGCGCGCAGTTTCGGGCTGCGCGGCGAAAGGCGCAAACGCGCGCTCGCCGAGATCGAGGAGTTCACGAACCTCGGAGGAATCCGCCACAAATATCTCGCCGGGCTCTCGAAAGGGATGAAACAGCGCGTGAGTCTCGCGCGGGCGCTCGTGCACAATCCGGCGGTGCTCATCATGGACGAACCCGCCGCGGGACTCGATCCGCGCGCGCGGCTCGAACTGCGTTCGCTGCTGAAGATCCTCTCCGAACAGGGCAAGGCGATTCTGCTCTCGAGTCACATCCTCTCGGAACTGCAGGACATCTGCGACGGGGCGGTCATCATCGAAAAGGGGAAACTCCTCTCGGCCGGGACGCTCGACCAGCTGCTCGCGAAAGCCGGCGGCGCCGCCCCGGGCACTCCGGACACTCCGGGCGTCCCGGACGCGCCGCCGCAGGTGACGGTCGTGATTCAGTGCGCGAAAACGGAGGAAGCCCGGCTGAAACTGCTCGAACACCCTGCCGTGAAAGAAGTTGTGATTATGGGGGAGGGGAAGCTCAAGGCGTTCATCCAGGGGGGGGACGAACTCGTTCCGCCGGTCATGGGCACCTTGTTCGCGGCGGGGCTGCCGGTCATGGGATTCATGCGGCAGTCGATCGGGCTCGAGGAGCTCTTCATGCGCATCACCACCGGCGAGGTGCAGTAAAATGGCGAACGCAGCGGAAAAAACGGTCCGCCGGGATTGGAGCGACTGGTTCAACCCGGTGTTCATCAAGGAGATGCGGCAGTATTTCCACAATCGCGCCATTCTGGCGGTCATGGGAGTTCTGCTGCTTGTGCAGCTGCTGCTGCTCGTGATGATTCAGCTGCTGTCGGCGGAGGAGGAGGCGAACGAAATTTTCGGCAGCGGCGCATTCATGTTCGGCATGGTGACGGCGGGAATGGCGCTGGCGGCGTTTCTCGTGAACGCAGTCGGTTCGATGCTGCGGTTCACGGAGGAGCGGCGCGACCGGGAGCTGGATTTCTCCCGCACCACGATGCTGTCGGCGAACCGGATCATTCTGGGGAAGCTGTCCGGGGCGTTCGTGATGACGGTTTTCATCTACGCGCTCTGTCTGCCGTTCATCGTGATCGCGTACTTTCTGCGCGGGATCGCGATGCCGACCATGCTGGTTACGGTGCTGGCGACTCTGCCGCCGCTCCTGATCGCGATGCAGGCGGGCATCCTGGTCGGATGCGCCGGAAAGCGCTGGCTGATCGGGATCTACTTTCTGTTGATGTTCCTCCTGGGGATCGACGCGCTCGTGTTATTCGGATTTCTGGTGTCGTCGTTGAGCTTTTCGGATTCGCACTACTGGCTGTCGGTGCTGCTCTGGTACACGCTCTGCTTCTTTCCGTTCGGGCTGCTTTATGCGTTGAGCGTGGCGGCGTTGAGTTCGCGGCAGGCGAACCGGATGCTGCCGGTCCGGATCTTCCTGGCGGTGACGCTGGGGGCGGCTCTGCTCGCCGGGCTGGCGGTCGCCTGGATGAGCGACGGGCGGATCGATCCGCTCCCGGGGGCGCTGTTCGCGTTCGAGGCGGGCGGGGCGTTCGTCGCCGCGATCTGCGCGACGCTGGCGGCGTTTGAACGGCTCGATCCGGGCAGGCGCGTGCGGCGTTCGTGGCCGCGCAACCGGGCGGGGCGTTTCGTCTATTTCCTGTTTTCGAGCGGGGCGTGGGGCGGCATTGGATTGTCGTGGCTCATCGTGCTGGCGATGGGGGCGGTGTCGGCGCTGCTGTTCGTGATCTCGTCGGATGGGGGGAGAAACGGCACGGCCGCGCTGTGCTGGTGCGCGGTCGCCTGTTATTTCCTCTTCTACGCCCAGATCGGAATATCGGCGTCGAGCTTCTGGACCACGCAGCCGGGATGGTGCTTCTGGATGTTCACGGTGATTCTCTTCGTCTTTCTGCCGCTGCTCCTCTGCGGGCTGGTGGCGAGGATGACCGATGTGAGCGTGGAATTCCTGCTGATTACGACGCCGTTCTGCCTCGTGGACGTCTCGCCGGGCAATGAGCTGCTCATGGCGCTCTTCGGGCCGTCGTTCGCGCTGGCGTCTCTGGTATTGGCGGTCACGTTCCGCGCGATTCTGCGGAAAAGGGGGAGGGCGGCGCGATGAGATTCCGAACGTTCAGCGACAACTGGAACTTCTGGACGGTCAAGTATCTGCGCCGGGTCCGGCACAATTTCTCTCTGGTGATCTGCGTCGGCATTCTGCTGCTGCTGCAGTTTCTGATCTTCCGCAGCTATATCGGGGAGATGCCTCTGCCGAAAGAGTGGCCGCCGTGGTGGGTTCTGCTGCTGCTTTTCTTCTGCGGGCTCGGCACGACGGGCTGCATGACGATCGGATACGGTACGGTTTCCAGCCGGAAGCGCGAGCGCGATCTGGAACATTTTCTCCGGTTTGCGCCGATGGATGCGAACGCGGTCTGCCGGGGTTTCATCTGCAGTCATCTTCTGACGTTCGGGATTCTGTTCGCGACCTGCGGGCTCGCCTGGGGGGTGACGATCTGCCTTTTCCCGGAGATGACGGGGCGTCTGCTGCTGTGGGTTCTGGAAGTTTATTTCTTCTCCTGTATTCTGCTGCAGTCCGCGGGGAGACGTCTGGGGCGCCCCGATCAGTCTCTGCTGCTGATGCTGGCGTTTTTCCTGCTCTCCGGCCGGATTTTCCAGGGGGAGCGGGAGCATCTGACGGATTCGGCGCTGACGGTTATCCTCTTTTTTTCGGCGCTCTACCTGACGCTGCTGTTCCGGGAGTCGCTGCTGCCGAAAGAGGCGGTCCGCGAAGTCGGGCCGCGCCTCGCGCTGGCGGGATTTCTGGTCGTCGCTCTGCTGTCCGGGTCGCCGGTGACGGCCGGGGTGCAGGCGCTTGTCCTCGCGATCGGGGCGTATGCGTCGATGGGGTGCGCGGTTCAGGGCGTTCCGAACCGGCAGCTCAGACGGCTTCCGCGCAACGGCTGCGTCCGGTTTGCCGCCTGGGTGCTGTACGGCTCCTCCGCGGGGGGATGGATCTGGAGCTGGATCGCGGCGGCGACGGCGTGGGCGATTCTGCAAGGCGGGGAAAGCAGTTTGTCCGGAGTCCTCTTCGCGGTGAGCTGGGGACTGGCGTGGGCCGAGGCGGGAGTTTTCCTGCTCTCGCTGATCCGGCGGCGTCTGCGCCGGGTCGACGCGACGTTGGTGCACGGATGGTGCGTTGTGGCCGGATGCGGGGTGGTTCTGGTCGTGCTGGCGATGATTGCAATTACGTTCGGAATCGACGGCGGGGAGGTGTTCCGGACCGGAGCGAACTGGGGGTGGGCGGCGGCGGCCGTGCTGCTGATCCCGAACCTGCCGCGGATGGCGTTCGACTTCCGGAGAATCGTGCTCGGAAAGGGTGTGGAATGAACGGATTCTGCCGAAACGCGATCGCCGCCGCCCTCGCCCGGGGGGAGGGGCTGGAACTGGCCGCCGACCGCCTCAGCGCCGGATTCGACGGGCGGCGCACGGGGAGGCGTTCCGGCAATGCGCTCGAATTCTCCGAGTACCGCGAATACCAGGCCGGTGACGATCTGCGGCGGCTCGACTGGGGCGTATACGCGCGCAGCGGGCAGCTCATGGTGAAACGTTACAGCGAGGAGGTCGATCCGCGCTGCGACATCGTGCTCGACGACTCCGCGTCGATGGCGGTGCGCGAAGAGAAGGCGGCGGCGGCGGCCGGGGTCGCGGCGCTGCTCGCGCAATCCGCCGTGAATGCGGGATTCTCGCTCGCGGTCTGGCATTGCGGCGAAAAACTTGAAAAGGAGGAGCGCGCGCCGTTTCCGCTCGAGTGGAGCCATTGCGATTTCGCCGCGGAGACGAGTCCGGGGGAGGTGTTCGATTCGTTCGCGGGCGGGTTTCAGTTTCGCGGAATCCGGTTCGCCGTGACCGATCTCCTCTGGGCGGAGGAGCCGCGGCGCTTTCTGCGGCGTCTCGCCGACGGGGCGCTGCGGACGGTCGTGATCCAGCTTCTGACGAGGGAGGAGCAGTTTCCGTCGGTTTCCGGCAATGTTTCGCTGATCGATGCCGAGAGCGGCGAGGAGCGCGAACTCATGGTCGACGAATCGATTCTTGCGCGTTACCGGGAACGGTTCGTCCGCCATCAGGAGCTGTGGAGCCGGGCGGCCGGGGAGTTCGGCATCCGGCTGATCCGGCTGACCGTCGAGGAGTTCTATCCCTCCTGGGATCTCCGGGAGCTGTTTCGCTGCGGGGTGTTGAAATGAGTGAATGGATCACCAGCTTCGAGCATCCGGCGTTTCTCTGGGCGGGGGCGGCGGTTCTGCCGCTGCTGGCGCTCTACTGGTTTTTCCGGCGGTCGAACGTGACCCGGGTTTCGGCGATCTTCCTCTGGGAGCGGCCGGAGACGATGCCGGAGAGCGGGGCGCGCTGGCAGCTGCGGCGATTGCCGCTCTCGTTTTTCCTCGAGGCGCTGGCGCTGCTGCTGCTCGCGTTCGCGGCGGCCTCACCGTTCCGGATGGCGCGCGAGGCGTATCCGGTGCTTGCGGTGGTGCTGGACAACTCGTATTCGATGCGGGCGGCGCCGCCCGGGGGAGTCTCGCCGCGCGAGCGCGGAGCGGAGGAGCTGCGGAAACGCCTCGCGCGCCATCCGGGCCGCCGGGTGCTGCTGATTCTCGCCGGAAACGAGCCGCGTCTCTGCTCCGACACGCGGGAGGAGAATCCGGATTTCGAGAAGTTCTGGACGGCGGACGAACCCGCCGCCGATCTCGCCGGGGCGCTGGCGCTCGCGCGCATGCGGAGCGCGGGGTGCGAACTGCTGGTGCTGACCGACCGCAGGCCCGATTTCCCGCTGGCGGAGGATACGGGCTGTTTTGCGGCCGGAACTCCGCTCGGGAACACCGCGCTCGTGAACGTCCGGCGCGGGGCGGAGACGATTCTCGCGGAGGCGCTGAACGCCTCTTCCCGGCCGCGGCGCGTGCAGCTCGAACTGAATCCGGGGGGCACGGCCGGAACGGTGGAACTCTCTCCCGGGGAACGGTATAAGTTCGTCTGCCGGATTCCGGATTCGGCGCTTGCGCGCGAGATCTCTGTGACGCTGCGCACGGAGGAGGGCGATCCGCTGCCGTTCGACAACCGCGTCGTCCTCCTGCCGGAGTCGCGCGAACCGGTGCGATACGCCGTGGCGGCGGATCTGCCGGAGCCGGCGGTGCGCGAACTTGACGCGGTGCTCGCCGGGAATCCCGATTTTGTGCGCAGCGACGATCCGGAACTTGTTTTCGGCGGTCCCGGTCTCGCGGCGGGGAATCATCACCGCTTTCTCTGGAACACCGGGAGAGCGGGGCAGGGGAGCTGGTCGCGCGAACCGATCTCGGCCCGTCCGGACCGGGTGCTCACGCGCGGGCTGGCGCTGCGCGATCTGCGCTGGAGTGCCGATCCGCAGCTGCGGCTGCCGGGGGAAGTGCTTCTGCGGCGCGGCGAGACCCCGCTGCTCTCGTTCCGGCGCCGGATCGACGACCGCAGCGATCTCTTTCTGAACCTCGATCCGGAGAGGTCGAATCTGAGCCGCCGCCCGTTCTGGCCGGCGTTCTTCTGGAACGTCGCCGAGTACCTGCGGGCGGAGCGCCCGGGGCCGGGGCTGCACAACTTCCGCAGCGGAGACCTGATCGCGTTCCGGATTGCCGATCCGGCCGTGCGCGAGGTGCGGGTCATCTGCCCGGACGGGTCGGAGCGGAGCGTGGTGCCGTTCCGCCGCCGCGTTCTGCTGGCGGATCTGCCGCCCGGAGTGAGCCGGATCGAAGCCGGAGAGGAGGCGTGGAGCGTTTCGGTTCTGCCGCTTTCCGCCGTCGAGTCGCAGCTCGAGGGCGCGGGAGTTTTCCGCTGTGAACCCAGGCGCGTCGCGCAGATGGCGGAGAATCCGCGCACGCCGCTCGGCTGGATCGCGCTGCTGCTGGCGGCCGCAGTGCTGGCGCTCCATCAATGTCTGCTCGGCCGCAAACGGGAGGAGGCGGCGAAATGAACATTCTCTGGCCGGCGGCTTTTCTGCTGATTCTTCCTCCGGCGGTTCTGCTTTACTGGCGGCCGTTCCGGAGTCGTCGGGTGTGCGTGATCCGGATGATGGTCTACCTCGCGCTCGTGCTCGCGCTTGCGGGAATTTCGATCGAATGGCCGGACCGCGCCGGGACGCTCGTGGTCGCGGTCGACCGCAGCCGTTCGATGCCGGAGAACGCACCGGAGGAGTCGGAAGCGTTTCTGCGCCGTCTCGAGCTGTCGCGGCCGCGTGACTCGCAGCTCGGCGTCGTCGCGTTCGGCGGCGGGGCCGTGATCGACAAACTGCCGGAGTCGCCCGGATTCGACGGACTCCGGAGCCGGATCGACAATCCGGACGGATCGAACATCGCGGCCGCGCTCGAGCTCGCGCTGACCCAGATCCCCGCCGACTCGCCGGGGCGCATTCTTCTGTTGACCGACGGACTCCGGACCGGAGCGGATCCGGCGCGGCAGATGGCGCTCGCGGCGGCGCGCGGCATTCCGGTCGACGTGAGGCTGATGGCGCGCAGCTCCGCGAACGACCTTGCGATCACCCGGATCGATTCTCCGCTCACGGCCGCCGTCGGGGAGTTCTACACGCTGAACTGCCGGATCGTCTCGCCCGCCGCGCAGCGGGCGACCTGCCGGATCCGGCGCGGCGACGGACCGTGGAGCGTGCGGACCGTCGATCTGCGGCGCGGAGTCAATTTCGTCTCCTGGCGCGACCGCGGCGACCAGGCCGGCGTCATCGACTACACCATCGAAGTCACGGGAGCGGATTCCGCCTCGGATGAGCGCCCCGAAAACAACCGGGCGCGGCGGCTCGTCGAGATCGCCGGGCGGAAACCGCTGCTGCTGCTCACGGAATCCCCCTCCGGCAACCTCGCGCGCGTGCTCAGGGAAGCCGGAATCCCGGTCGTATCGCGCCGTCCCTCTCCCGCGGAGCTCACGCCGGAGAGACTCGCCGGCTGTTCCGGTGTGATTCTCGAAAACGTCCCCGCCTCCCGGCTCGGTCCCGACGGCATGACGCTGCTCGCAGACATGGTGAAATCCGGCGCGCTCGGACTCATGATGACCGGCGGACGCAGTTCGTTCGCGGTCGGAGGCTACTACCGTTCTCCGCTCGAAGAGATTCTGCCGGTCTCGATGGAGCAGCGCCGCGAGATGCGCAAGAGTCTGCTCGCGCTCGCGATCGCGCTCGACCGCTCCGGCAGTATGAGCGCCCCGGTCGGGAACATGACCAAAATGGATATGGCGAATCTCGCGACGCTCGAAGTGTTCCGGCTGCTGATGCCGCGCGACGAGTTCAGCGTCATCGCCGTGGACAGTTCGCCGCACGTGTCGATTCCCCTGACCCCGGTCGAGGATATCGTCGGCGGCGAGACGCGGATCCGGAGCATCGAGTCGATGGGCGGCGGCATTTTCGTCTACACCGCACTGCACGCCGCCACGACCGAACTGATGAAGTCGAACGCCGCGACCCGGCACCTGATCCTTTTCGCCGACGCCGCCGACGCGGAGGAGCCGGGCTCCTACCGCGAACTGCTCGAACGCACCTCGCGCGAGGGAATCACCGTCAGCGTGGTCGGACTCGGATTCGAGAGCGACTGCGATGCGGAATTGCTCAAAGAGATCGCCCGGCGCGGCAACG
Source organism: uncultured Victivallis sp. (assembly GCA_944389935.1). Lineage (GTDB taxonomy): Bacteria > Verrucomicrobiota > Lentisphaeria > Victivallales > Victivallaceae > Victivallis. The sequence continues at coordinate 12,403 of CALXOE010000027.1, read as the reverse complement.
GCATGATCTACTTCTCCGACCGCGCCGACGAACTTCCCCGCATTTTTGCGCAGGACACGTTTCTCATGGCGCGCAGCACTTTTGTCGATACGCCGGTCGAGGCGCTCTACACGGCCGCGCTGCGGAGTCTCACAAACGCCGATTTCGGCCGTTCCGCCGAGTTCGGCGGCTACAACCTCTGCTACGGGAAAGCGGGCAGCGAAGTCATTCTCGTCAGCAATGACGAATTCAAAGCGCCGATCGCCGCGACCGGGCAGGCGGGGCTCGGACGGGTCTGCGTTCTCACCGCCGAGGCCGACGGCGAATACACCGGGCCGTTCGCCGTCGACCCCATGGCCGGAACGCTGCTCTCCTCCCTCGCCGGATGGATGATGACGCCGGAATCGGGGCAGGGGGAGTTTCTGCTTACGCAGTCGCTCGTCGACGGCGTTCACCGCATTGAGATTCATCTCGACCCGGAGCGCGGGCGCGACCCGTTTCCCGCGCCGCCGGTGGTCAATACGGTCGTGACTCGACCGGGCGGGGCGCCCGTCACGCGGCAGGATGCGTTCGTCTGGGTCTCTCCGGACCGGCTGGAAGCGAACATCCCGCTCGAGGGGGACGCGGTCTGCCTCTCCACGGTCGGCTGGGAGGGGAAACGCCCCGAAACCCTCGCGCCGGTCGCACTCCCCTGTTCCCCGGAGTTCCGCCCGGCCGAATCCGCCTCCGGAAATGAGATCATCGAACTGGCAGCCTCGACCGGCGGCGGAGAACGGCTGCTGCCGGACGGCATCTGGGAGGAACTCCCTGCCCGGTTGCGCCGCATTCCGCTCGCGCCGTGGCTGCTGGCGGCCGCGGGGATTCTGCTGCTGCTCGAAGTCGCGGAACGGCGGCTCGGACTCTCCGGACGGCTTTTCCGCCGCCGGGAAGAGCGCCCCGTTCCCGCTTCCGCCGTCCCTCCGGCAATGCCGGGGAAACGGGGGAGAAAACGGGGGAAAGCCAGCCGCCGGAAAGAGCGCCCCGTTCCCGCGGAAGTGGAAACTCCCGCCCCCGCCGCCGGGGAGGAGTCGCCGCCGGACGCCGATTCGCTCGGGGAGGCGCTGCGCCGCGCCCGCCACCGCCGGTGAACGGCGAACCGGGGAGGGGGGAGGCTCAGCGGCCGCCCGCCCGCAAATATGCGGCCACGGCTTCGCGTTCGGTGATTCCGAGCGGCCGAAAGGCGCCGGACTCCAACTTTTCGCGCAGCGGCGGCGTGCTCACGAGCGAATAGTTCGTGAGTGCCAGCGTGAGGGTTTCCGGGGCGTCCGGCGCGCGCCAGCGTTTCCCGTCCTCTTCGATCTTCAACCCGGAAAAGGCGAAGACGCTGCGCCCTCTGCGGCTGGCGGCGCCGATCCAGTTCAGCAGTTCCGCGAGCTCCTCGCGCGTGAGTTCGACCGTGCAGAGCTCGTTCTCATACGGCAGCAGCGTGAAGAGCCCCTCGTTCGTGACCGCGCAGGGAATCCCGAACTGCGGCAGGGCCGAAACGGAGAAGAGCGCCGCGTCGCTCCGGGCGGCCCGTCGCACCGCTTCCGCGCCGATGCGGCAGATCGGGGCGGTATTCTCCCGTTTCTCCGGCAGCCGCAGCGGCGTCTCCGTCGTGGCGATGACGGTTTCGGCATACGGTTTGTACCGTTCGAGGAAAGGGCGGAGCACACGTTCCGTCCCCGCGTCGGGGGCGGGTTCGTCGCCGGGGCGCAGCAGCTCCGAGGTGAGCCGCTCAAGTCTGCCCGACTCGTCGTCGAAGACGGCCCGGATCCGGGCGACGCATCCGGCGTAACGCCCCGCCTGAACGAACCACGCTCCGGAGATGCGGACCCCGCGTTTCTCCTCGTGGCTGTGCCCCGCGAGCACGAGATCGATCTCCGGGAACTCCGAGAGGAAACGGAACATCGTCCCCGGCGGCGTGTAGATGCCGGAGTGCCACGCCAGAACGATCAGATCCGGTTTCGCCGCAAGCACTTCCGGCATGATTCCGCGCAGCGCGTCCCGGTTCGGCCGGAACGTCCAGCCGGAATCGGGCATCAGCCGGTCCGGCATCTTCGGATCGGTCATGCCGATGACCGCGATGCGATGGCGGCCCCGTTCGATGAGAATCCACGCTGCCGGTTGAAATTCCGGGCGGCTGAATTCCGCGCCGAGTGTTTTCCCGCGGAAGTTCCGGGCGGCCCGGACGAGCGCTTCCGGGCCGAATTCAAAGTCGTGATTGCCGGGAACCCAGACGTCGTAGTCGAGCTCGTTCAGCAGAGCGGTCATGATTTCTCCCCTGCTGTGGCGCGAGAGCAGCGTTCCCTGCAGCGTATCGCCGCAGTCGATGCGGATCGCATCGGGATTTTTCCGCAGCAGCGGCGCGAGACGGGCGAACGCCTCCGCCCGTCCGTGAATGTCGGTCGTGCAGAAAATCTCGACTTCACCGGCGCTCCCGGCCAGGCAGACGCCGATGAGCAGCAGGAGAGCCGGAATTCCGCGCAAAAATCTCATACGTGCTCCGTTCCGAAGATCCGGTCGCCCGCGTCGCCGAGCCCCGGCACGATGTATTTGTTCTCATCGAGCCGCTCGTCGAGACAGCCGGTGAAGACATCGATTCCGGGATGGCGGGCTTCAAACACGGCTTTCCCCTCGGGCGCGCTGATGATCGTGACCGCCGCGATCCGCCGGAATCCCGCCTGTTTCAGCAGGTCGGCCGCGGCCGCGAGTGAATTCCCCGTCGCGAGCATCGGGTCGAGCAGCAGTGCGAACGAGTTCGGCGTCGCTTCCGGCAGTTTGCAGTAATATTCGCGCGGCAGTCTGGTCACATGGTCGCGCTCGAGACCGACGAATCCCGCCGCCGAGTCCGGAACGAGACTCTGCGCCGCCTCGAGCATGCCGAGACCTGCGCGCAGGATCGGAACGAAGACGATCGCATTCGCAATCCGGTACCCCGTCGTCTCCGCGAGCGGAGTTTTCACCGGAAAACTCTCGAGTTCCACTCCCCGCAGCGCCTCCGCGGCGATGAAGCTGGTGACTTCCCGCACGCACTCCCGGAAACGGACGCACGGCGTGGTACGGTCGCGCAGGATCGAGAGTTTCGCCCTGACGCATGGATGGTCGACAATATGAAGCATAACTGCCCTTTCTGCTGAGATTTTTTTCAGTATACAACCGCAATCGCGTTTCCGCAACCCGAAAAACGGCAAAAAAACGGAAATTTCCCGCTCTTCGCACTTGAAGAATCGCAAAGAAAAGGCATATTAATAGGCATTGCCGTTTGCGACCGGCTGCGGATGGAAGTTGAACTGCGCTTTCCTCCTCCGGTTTCATCGGCGGTCAATATCGTGTTTTTCATTTGTAAATGCAATTCAAACATATGAGGTGAAGAGTATGTCCCAGCATCCGAGTCTCCGCGTCGGCGGAAAAATCCGCAAAATCCGCAATGTCATGAAGCGTTTCGAGCGCATCAACGTTCTGCGTGCCGACGGCCGCATCCCCGAGGACAAGGTTCTCGGGCTGCCGAAGACCAAGCCGGTCGAGATGTAATCCGTCGCAGAACGGAATGGAGGAAACGCGGGGCGGAGCGATCCGGTCCCGCGTTTTTTCATATTTCCCGGAGGGAGGCGCACATGCCGGAATTCGGAACATTCGACACGCTCACGCCGGAGGTGATTTTCACGGCGGCGGAAGAGGCGTTCAACTGCCGTTTTTCCGGCGTGCTCCTGCCGCTGCCGTCGTACATCAACCGGGTTTACGAGATGGAGTCGGCGGACCGGGAACGGTTCATCATCAAATTCTACCGCCCCGGACGCTGGAGCCGCGCCGCTCTGCTGGAAGAGCATGTGTTCACGCTCGAGGCGCGCGAGGCGGAGATTCCGGTGATCGCCCCGCTGCGGCTCGCGAACGGGTCGACGCTCGGCACGGCGCCGGATGGAACTTTCTTCGGCGCTTTCCCGAAACGGTGGGGCAGGGGACTCGAACCGGAGTCGGACGCCCCCGTCTGGCGGCGGCTCGGCGCTCTCATCGGTCGGCTTCACACGGTCGGGGCGGCCCGCGCCGCAAAGCACCGGATCCGGCTCGACCCGCGCGGGAATACGCTCAATGAAGTCGCGCATCTGCTCTCCTGCGGCGTCGCCTCGGAACGGGTGCTGCCGGCGCTCACTTCGACGCTCAAGCGGCTGCTGGCCGCACTTGCCGAACGCTACCGCCCCGGGGAGACGATCCGGCTGCACGGCGACTGTCACAAGGGCAACATCCTCGAACGGCCCGGCGAGGGACTCATGCTGATCGACTTCGACGACATGCTCTCCGGACCGCCGGTTCAGGATCTGTGGCTGCTGCTGCCGGGGCCCGTGGAGGAGTGCGCGTTTGAACTCGGTGAACTGCTCGCCGGTTACGGTTCGATCCGGAATTTCGACCGCTTCTCGCTCGACCAGATCGAGCTCCTGCGCGCCATGCGGATGATCTACTTTCTCGACTGGTGCGCAAAACAGCGGTCCGACAGCGGATTCGCCGAACGCTATCCCGACTGGGGAACCGACTCGTTCTGGCGCGCGGAGATCGCCGCGCTCGAAAATCAGCTCGCCGTCATCGCGGAGTCGTAAGGGGCGGTTTCACGGCCGTCCCCCCGGGGGAAGCGGAGCGGCGGGGGCGGAGGCGGCGGGGGCGGAGTCGAGAAACTCCTTGAGTGTCATCCAGTAACGCTCTCCCGCTTTCAGCAGGATATTGTTGTGTCCGGCGCCCTCGACGGTATAGAATTTCTTCGGTTCGTTCGCCGCCTCGAAGAGTTTTTCTCCGTGAGCGTGAGGAATGATCCGGTCGGCATCGCCGTGAATGATGAGGAGCGGCATCTCGATCTTCGCAATGCGGTCGATGTTCGGGAAGCGGTCGAACGGCAGAAAATCCATCCCCGCCACCGCGAATGTGCTCAGAAACGGCGCTTCGAGCACGAGCGCCCGCGCTTTCACCTTTTCCGCGAGATGGCACGACGGACCCGTCCCGAGCGAAAATCCGTGGATCACGATCGACTCCGGCGCGATTTTTTGTTCTTCAACGAGCCATGTCCAGACCCGTTCGATATCGCGGTAAGTCGCGGATTCGGACGGGGTTCCGCCGCTTTGACCGTATCCCTCGTAATCGTAGGCAGCGATTCCGCAGCCGCGTTCGACGTACTGCTTCATGCGGTAGCGGATCATGCCGAGATCCTCGGCGTTGCCGTGGCTGTAGAGCAGCACGACTCCGTTTTCCGGCGGCGGCGAGTAACGGACCGCAATGCGGATCCCCGGCTCGACTTCGAGCATGGTCACATCCGGCGGCTGCGGCGATCCGCCCGGCGGCTGAAAGATGATCGAATCGGCCACGCATCCCGTCGCACACGAAATCAGGCCGAAAGACAACGCCGCGATCGCAAGGCTGATGAGCCCGGCGCGGAGCGTCCTGAACACTCTTTGCCGTTTCCGATTCCGGGCCGGCCGCTCGTCGTTCTGCTGTAGAGCATCCATCATTCAAGTCCGCTCCTGTTCCATTGCTCCGGGTCGAACGGGGCCCGCCGGCCGGGGCAGTTCTCCCGACGGCAGAGCCGGCAGGTCGCGAAATCGTGTTCCGCGGCAAACAGAACGCCCGAGGTGCTTTTGCATGGGACCATCAGCAGGGAATCGGTCAGTTCGACGCCGATCAGCTCCGGAATCCTGCCCCCGAAAATCCCGTCGAAGAGTTTCGTCTGCTCCTGCAGCGGCCAGACTCCGGCATCGCCCGAGCCCGGCGCCATTCCCGCCAGACGCGGAATGCCGAAGCGGCTCATGATCTCCCTGCGCAGCGCGGCGCTGGCATGGTGCAGCAGCTCCATGCGCAGCTCCTCCAGCCAGAATTGTTCGAGCGGATCGGGCGACTCTTCGAGTTCGGCGGTCTCCCGTCCGCAGGTGGCGCAGCAGGCGAAGAGCCGGCGGCGGCCGCCGAGCTGGGCGGCGAGCACCCGGCTCTTCAGCGTCACCCCCGCAACCGTGACCGTATCGGCGGTGACGGCATCGACCGTGCAGTCGCGATAGACCGCACGGGGGCGCCCGATCGCGTTCACCCGTTCGACCAGCGACTCCCAGGATCGGCGCAGTTCCCCGTCCTCCTCCGCCAGATAGACCCGTTTCGCCAGCTCCGCCGCGTTCAGCCGGAACGGAATCGAATCCAGAACCATATATTCACTCATGCAGCCCCCCTGATCCGGTTTCCCATACAATACACCGATCCCGCGTAATTGCAAGCGTCGCCGCCCGGGCGGAACGAAATGCGAATCCGGCTGAAAAAAATGCGCATCGGCAGTTGCAAATCGATCGATCACGCAGTACAGTATGCCTCATTCCGTTTCCCTGCACACTCATCCGGAGTGCGGATTTTTCCGTTTTGCGGCATCGGCGGCCGGGGAAGCGGTTTTGCGGAGTGTCCGGACGGGGACACAATAGAGAATCCCGCGGAGACCTTCCGGGTTTCCGTTCGAGTGCGGAGGTGAAAGGTGCGTATCGATAAATGGGACAGAATCCGGGCGGTTGCGGTCTATTGCGGCTCGCGCACGCCGGAGAATCCGGTTTACACCGCCGGCGCCGTCCGGCTGGGGCGTTTCCTTGCGGAACACGGGATGACGCTGGTCTTCGGCGGCAGCAATACCGGAACGATGAAGAGCGTCGCCGACGCCGTGCTCGAGAACGGCGGGCGGGCGGTGGGGGTGTTCCCCGCGGAGTTCCCCCGGACGCTGCTGCATCCCGGGCTGAACGAGAGCGTGATCGCGGCCGATCTTGCGGAGCGCAAACGGCTGATGCTCGACCGTGCCGACGTCTGCGTCGCGCTGCCCGGAAGTTTCGGAACCTGGGACGAACTCTTTGATGCGCTCGCACTCCGGAAGATCCGGTCCGGCCATGTGAAGCCGGTCGGCGTGCTGAACATCGACGGTTACTTCGACGCATTGCTCGCGTTTATCCGCCACAGCGTCGAGACGGGATTTACGAGCGCCCGGCACGCGGGGCTTCTGAAAGCGGCCCCGACGCCGGAGCTGCTGTTCCGCCGGCTCGCGGGGTCTCTGGTCCTCTCCGGGGAAAACAACGGGACGGAAGAGGAATGCGGAAACCGGACCGTTCCGAATGTCAATCAAAAACCTGAATGATGAGGAAAGGAATCAGGATGAAACGGAGATCAGGTTTCTCATGGTACGGCATGGCCGGGGTCGGCGCGGCTCTGCTGTTTTTCTTCGGCGCGGGCGGCGGGCTGCCGTCGGTCGGCGCGGCCGATGACGAAGTTCTGGAAAATTCGGTGGAGTCGGCCGATCCGGTCTACGCGGAACTCGAAAAACGGGCCGCGCAGAACGATCCCGACGCATGGTTTGAACTCGGCAAGCTCTATTTTGAGGGTTTCGGCTGCGAGCAGCCGCCCTGCGAATGGGCGCTGCGCTGTTTCCGTAAGTCCGAAGAGCTCAGGCCGAATGCCGAGGTCAAGATGTTCATCGAGCTCTGCGGTCGGCGCCTCGCCGCGGAAAAGGCCGCGGAGGAGAGCACCGGCTCAACCGTCTCTCCGATGGAAAAGGCGCTGGCGGCGCACTTTCAGGAGATGCGTCGGCGCCTCGGCTCCGGGAACGTCGATGCCGTGCTCGAGCAGCTGATCGCCGCCTCTCCGGAGATGGACGGGGAGGCGTTCGCGCTGCGGCTGGTGAAGCTCCCCGGCACGATCCGGCTGGCGGGGTGGAATTTCGATCCTGCCGGCTGCCGCAGGCATATTCGCGAGAACACGATCGATGACCGGGAGGGGTTTTCGCGCTGGATGACGGAGGATTTCAGGGAGATGCCGCTGTCGGAGAATCTGCTGGCGGTCAACCCCTCCATCCGGGTGATCAACCATACGCTTGAGGAGTTCGCCGCGCGGGCGCTGAATCAGACCTATCTCCCGTGCGGGGAGTCCGAGCTCGCCGGATTCCGGAAACTCATCCTCGGGACGGACGAATCGACGGATCAGGTCGATTTCGCCGGCTGGAAGATCTCCGACGACGTCTTTTTCACGATCATGACCGATAACAGCGGTGCGTGGCGGCTGCGCAGTTACCGGTTTCTGCTCCGCGAGAAGGGACGTTTCTACTGGTTTGGAGAATACGACTGCATGCCGGACGAGCGGACTGCCGCCGCCGTCGCCGGTTTTCTGCTGCGCGAACCGAACAGCCTCAACAACATCGCCGTCCTGCTCTCCGAGAGCGGCTGCGATGCGGACGCCGTCGTCGAAAACCTTTTGAAAGAGGCCGATGAAAAAGGGTGTGTCGCGGCAAGTTACAACCTCGGACTCTTCTGCCTCACGCACAAACGCAAGGCGGAGGCGCAGAAATGGCTTCAGAAAGCGCTGAAACGGGAGTCGGAGCTGCGGAACTCTCTGCTGCTTGAGTGAGGAAGCGTCTGCACCGGAAAGAAACGGAGGCCTCCCATGAAAATACGGGTCGTCGGGCAGATCTGGTATCGGGAACACGGCTGGGGCGGGAATCCGGCTCCGGTTTATGACCGGCCCGAGTCGGAATTCTGGCGGGAACACAACTTCATCACGATCCGCAATTCCGGAGTCGATGACGAGAACTGCGCCGTGCCGGTTTCGGGGCCGAATATCCTGAAGCTGCAGTTCGACGACGTGATCGACGTTGCCGAACCGCGGCTGGTTCCCTTCACACCGGAGATGGCGCGGCGGATCGCGGAATTCGTCGCTGCCGTCGACCGCAGCCGGGAACTCTTCATCAACTGCGCGGCCGGAATCAGCCGTTCCGGCGCGGTCGGGGAGGTGCTCGACGAATACTTCAACCGTTATCTGGAACAGAACGAACTCGATCACCTCCATTTCGCGAGGTTCAGCAGCCAGATTCAGGGCAACTCCCTCGTGCGGAGGCTGCTGCGGCGAGCTCTCAAGCTCACCTGCGACGGATCGTCCGCTCCGGGGGCGGAGTGAATTCGCCGTCATGGAGTTGCGGAGGCGCCGCGGAAGATGTGGCGGATTTCCGCGCCGGAATTTGCAAAATAGCGGAAAACATGCTAGATTACAGCAGTTCATGAGATCAGAGGAGGATATCACGATGAAACAATGTTATCGTTCCGGTTTGTTTCCCGCCGTACTTGCCGTCGTCTTTCTGCTCGGATCTGCCGCCGTGGCAGGCGAGGGGGAGACGCCGGCGCCGACTGCGGCGGACCGGCAGGAGACGGTCACCCGGACTCCCGCCGCGGATGAGCAGGAGCAGCAGGTCGCGGAGACTCTCCGGAAAACCACGCACGGCCGCAGCATGTTGTCCCGTGACGACGGCGGCGATCCCGAGAGCGGGCGTTTCATGCGCGCGCTCACCGCATGTATCCGTTCTTTCACCGGCAGCGCCAACTAAGGCAAGGAGGTATTCCATATGAATCGTCCCGGCAATCAGAAGCAGCAGGAAGAGAAGAAGAACCCGGCCGGAAAAATCGTTGCCGTTGTGATCGTTCTCGTCGTCATCGCCGCCGCGGTGATGATCGGAATCCGGATTCCCGACACGATGGAGCTTGAGCGGCAGATGGATGCCGCCGCGCTTGCCATCTCCAATGACGGCGTGACCGCGCTCGCCGGCGCGATTGAGCAGCATCCGCGCGCCGCGAACAGAGCCGGAGCGGTTCTTCTCGTGAACGAGATGATCGGCGTGATGGTTTCCGAAGCCGTGCCGAAAACCGATTTCCGCACGCTCGAGAGCATCGAAAAGGAGCTCAATGAAAATACGGCCTGGAAGCCCTATGCGTCCGAAGCGAACCGGAAGATCCTTGCCGACGCCTGGAACGAGGTGATCAGGCGCATGCAGGAGGAGCACGACAAACTCGTTGACCTCAAAGCGGTTGCCCTCCGGATTCAAAACGCCCCGGTGCCGCGCATCGCGGATATCGCGGAGTTTTACGACTTCAAACTTCCGGCCGGATTTGCGGCTGCCCGCCCGGTGCAGATGGCGACGGCTTTTGCGGCTGCGGTCGCGATCAAGAATCAGGAGCTTGCGGCCTCGATTCTCGGCGATGCCTCCGACCCGGAGGCTCTCCGGGCCGGGACGGAAGAGCCCTGCCGCGAATGTGACAGCAAGGGGAGCGTCCCCTGCCGCAGCTGCACGGCAAATCCCGGCAAATGCCCGACCTGCAAGGGAACCGGAGTGATGAAGGTCAGCCGCCTGGTCGACAATCAGGTGCAGGCGACCGAACAGCCCTGCACCCGCTGCAAAGGAACAGGCGAGTGCGTCGTCTGCAAGGGCACCGGGAAACGCGACTGCTTCTACTGCAAGGGAACGGCCCGCCGCACGAATACCGACATCGCAGCAATGACGATGAAAAAAGGTCTGAAAAATCTGATCGACCAGATCGACGCTCAGGCCGGTGAACTCGAACGGCTGAAATCCAAAGCCACGCCGTAACTGACGTACGGAGTCGAGACGATGCCGATCCAGTGCATACAGATTCCTGCGGGCACCGTTCTGGCCGGTTACCGGATTGAGTCGGAGCTGGGGCGGGGGAACAACGGCGTCGTCTATCTCGCCAGACAGGAGTCGCTTGATCGGGAAGTGGCGCTCAAGGTCCTGCTCCCGGAACTCGCTGCCGAGCCCGGGTATGTCACGAGTTTTCTGCGGGAGGCCCGTCTGGCGGCCCGCCTCGACCACCCGAACATCGTGCAGGCGTATGACGCCGGACCGACCCCGGAGGGGTACTATTACTTCGCGATGGAACTGGTGATCGGGCCGTCGCTTGAAGATGTCCGCCGGAACACTCCGGAGAAGTTGACATTCGATCTGATTTTCCATCTCTCGATCGAACTGGCCGACGCGCTGGAGTATGCCTGGAGCATTCATCACATGACCCACGGCGACATCAAGCCGGGAAATCTGCTGATTTCGCAGGAGACCGGCGGACTCAAACTCGCCGATCTGGGGCTGGCGCGGGTGAGCGGCAGCAAATCGGGGGAGGATATCATGGCGACTCCTCTCTATGCCGCGCCCGAAGTGATCCGAGGTGAAAAATCCGATTTCGGCGTGCGAAGTGACCTCTACAGTTTCGGCGTGATGCTCTATGAACTGCTCTGCGGTTCGCCGCCGTTCGTCGGGAGTCCGGAGAAAGTTCTCGAGCAGCATCTTTACTCGACTCCGCAGCCGCTGCTGACCCGGAATCCGGATCTGGATCCGAAGCTGGTTGCGTTCGTCGAGAAGCTGATGGACAAAGATCCGGAGAAACGACCGGCAAGCTGGGCTGAAGTGCGTGAATTCTTCTCCTCGATGCTGGCGGATTCCGAAGCCGACTCCGGCGCGGCAATTCAGGCGATCATCTCTTCCGAGAGGAAACGCAAGTCGTTTCGGATCGTGGTCGTCTGGTTTTTCCTGTTGCTGGTGCTGGCGGTGCTCGGGGCGGTGCTGTTTCTTGTGATCCGGCTTCAACAGCTTGAGCCGGAGCCGATTCACGCTTCTCCGCTGCCGTCTGTCGAGCCGGGCCGATCCCGGCAGACGACGAGTCCGTCCTCCTCCGGAGCGCTGCCGGATTTGTCGGTGCGTCTCTCATCGGAACCGGCGGTCTCCCCGCCGTCAAACGCTTCGGACTCCCGCCCGGGCAGTGAGCAGACTCCTCCCCCGGCCACACGGCAGCCGGAGAAGAGAGCGCCGCGGCTGTCGCGCCGGGGCAAGATGTTTGATCCTCCTGTCAGTGAACGATTTTTGCAGGAGGAGAATCAGAGGGTTCAACGACTTTTCACGATTTTCCGCGGTCAAATTCCGGAGTCCTGGCGGAAACAGGCGGATCAGGTGCTCAACGGGAGTCACCGACTGCTGCTTCAGCTCCGGCAGGCCGGGATGGAGTCCAGGCGGATCGACCGACTCGAGTTCAATCCGAACGAAAAGGATGATATCGCCTGGATTTCCAACGGACCGGTGAGCGGAACGTTGATCGTCAATCCGAACGTGCCGCCGATCCGGATCGCCCGGGCTCTGGGAGAGGGGCTGTTCGAGGCCAATTCCGAACGGCTGGGACTGCCCCGGGATTTGAAACGGGAGTTCGGCGAAGCGTTTGCGTATTTTGTCGAACAACGTCTCGCGGGGAAAGCCACGCCGAATCCGGGTAACCGCGTGCTGGTTCACTGCCGCCATTCGCTGCCGTTGTTTGTGTTGATGCTGCAAAATCGGAACATGCAGCGCAACCGTTGAGCCGGGAACGCCGCTGATGCCGCGCTCCCGTCCCGGCTGCCGGATTTTCTCCCTCGCCCGCTTCCTTTGAAAACACTCCCGGCAGAGAAATGTCATCCCGCCGGGAGTGCTTGAACTGAGCCGCTAGCGCGGCAGGGAAAGCGAAACGAGAATGTCCAAATGAAGAAAAATCGCTGGTGATTTGACAAAAAAAGAGATACCGTGATTAATATAATCAAGTTAATCACAACC
>CALXOE010000026.1 GCA_944389935.1 uncultured Victivallis sp. | reverse complement strand
AAACGCGAAGAAATCTTTCCGCAGAAAAGCGGGAAGATTGCTTCGTGTTTTTGCGGCTCTTTCTCCCCGCACCGGCCAACCGCAGCCGAGTCCGACTCCGACCCGTACACGGCACCGGCACCTTGCCGGACGCAGGGGGTGCGGGGGGCGGCGGACACGCCCCCTGCCTCCCTCGCCCCTGCAACGCTCACCCGCAAGGCACCTTGCCGGACGCAGGGGGTGCGGGGGGCGGCGGACACGCCCCCTGCCTCCCTCGACCTGGTGACGAGAAAAGCGGCGTTTACGCTCATAGAGCTCCTCGTGGTGATTGCGATCATCGCGATTCTCGCCTCGATGCTGCTGCCGGCGTTGAATCAAGCGCGGGAGCGGGCCCGGGCGACCAACTGCCTGAACAACCTCAAACAGTGCGGAACCGTCACGACATTCTACACGGGCGATTACCAGGACATATTGCCGGCAGCGCTCAACGTATGGGACGGGGCGGAACTGCAATGGGCGGCGTTTCTCTCGCGGCTGGGATATGCGGGTAAATCCAATTTGAAGAAAGAGGTACGGAATCTGGCACATTTCTACTGTCCGAAAACTGAAAAGCGAGCGTCGGATGAATACGCGGACTTCACGCTGGGGCTGGTCTCCTACAATCCGGAGACAGGCGGAAACGATCTTTATTATCACCGTTCACTCGCGCGGCTGGGGAAACCGTCCGCGTTGATCGTGATCGGGGATTCGGGCAACATCGTGCAGAAAACGGTCGGCGGTTACCATATCCGGAACTGGTACGACAAGAGTGTGCTCTACTTCGGGCACTCCGGCCGGGCGAATGCGGTCATGGCGGACGGCCATGCCGCGACGCTGATTCCGGGGGAGGTCAAAGTGAAATATTCGATCAGCGGAGAGACCGGCTGGATTGCGGGGGCTCTGGAGAACTTTTCCGAGGTAAAATTCTGAGATGAATCCGTTTTACAAACTGTTTTGTGCCGCGGCGCTGCTGCTCGCGTGCGGGACTTCAGCGGAAAGCGCCTGGGAGAATCTCGCCCGGAATCCGGATACCACGCTCTGGTCGCAGGAGAGTTCGCAGAAAGTGCTCCGGTGTCTGACTGACGGCAGCCGGGAAATCGGGATGGTCACGGGGGAGAACCGGGGACGGATTCTGAATTTCCGTTTTCCCGCAACACGGCAGATCGATCACATTGTGCTGTTCACGCCGTACCGTCGGGATGCGGCGGTGCCGCGGCAGGTGACACTGTTGCTGGATGGCAGGGAATTCCGCAGGCTGGAGCTGCCCGACCTGCCGCGACGCGCCATACGAATCGAGGTGAACCGGGAAGCGGCAAGCGTCTCTCTGCGAATCGATTCCATGCACGGCGGCGAAGCGCCCGGCGGATTTGCCGAGGTGGAGATCAATGCCGCGGCGGAGGGGGTTCCGTTCCGGAGCGGCCCCGAGAGCTGGTATCCGGAGGAGAACATCACGCTCCTCTGGCGGCCCGGGGAGGTGACGTTTTCCGGAGCGCCGGCGGGCGGGCGATTCGCCCGGCGCTGCAATCCGCTCGATCTGAGCCGCGTGCGGGAAGTGGCCGTCTCCTGCGAAGTGAAAGGCTCTCCGTGCTCGATCCGCCTGATGCTGGTCCGGGGGGATGGAGACCGTGAGTATCTGGCGCTGCGGGAATCGCGGCAGCTGCAGACCGCGGGGAGCGAAACGTATGTGAAGTTGGCCGGAGAACTGACGATTCCGGAGAATCTTCAGGGAACTCCGCTCTCCGGAGAGCTGCAGATCCACACGGCAAAAGGGGCGAACAGCACCGTCTCGATCCGGAATTTCGATTTCCGGCTCAAGGGGGAAGTCAAGACCGCCGCCGTCGACATTCCGCGCCGGTGGCATTACCGGTTTGCCCCGTTCACGGCCTGCGCCGACCGCAGCTGGACCCGGTGCGGCTTCGACGATTCGAGCTGGAAAAGTTATCCCGTTCCCGGCAGGCCGGAAGAGCCGTTCCGGTACGGGCTCATGCAGAGCCGGACGACGGTACAGATGAAACACGGCGGAGCTTACCGGCTCAACGTGGGCCGGATCAAAGGCAATGATACGACGTTTTTCAACGGCATCAAAGTGGGGGAAACGTTCGGAGTTCCCCGCTCTTTCGATGAGCGGCCGGACTACCTGATTCCGGCCGAAGCGGTGCGGGACGGTGCCAACGTGATCGCAGTGGAGGGAGCGTCCGGATACCGCGACGCCCCCGGCATTCATGCCGGACGGGTACTGCTGCGCCCCCTCGCCGATGACGAGTACCATCTGCAGACGACCGCCCTGGGAGAACACGAGTCCGCGCTTTTTCCGGCAGGGAGCCGGGTCCGCTACCGGATTCGGCTTCACGCCGGCGCGTCACCCGCCGGGAAAGAAGTGCGCGTGATCTGCCGGGCCCGGGATTTTTTCGGAAATCCGGCCGCGCAGGAGGAGACGGTTCTGCCGCTCAAAGCCGGAGGAGCGGAGACGGTTCTCGAGCTGCCGGTGACGCAGACGGGATATTACCGGGTGGAATTCCGCTGTCTGGCGGGGGAACGGGTTCTGGCGGAACGGGAAAGTTCATTCGCCATTCTCTTCGACCTGTCGCGCATCCCCTGTGCACCGGAGGATTCCGCGTTCGGCGTCAACAGCGGCATGGACACGGGCCGCAACATCATCTGCAATCTCGCGGAATATCCGCTGATGAAACTGGCGGGGATCGACCATGTCCGCACCGGAATCTCCTGGGATATGGTCGAGGCCGAAAAGGGGGTTTACGACTGGAGTTTCTACGATCTGCTGTTCCAGGAGATGGCGCGGAGCGGGCTGACGGTTTTCCCGTTTTTCGAGTATGCGCCCTCCTGGGCGACGGCGTCGACGGTGCCGGCGGATTCGGGGCAGTACCAGCAGATGACGGGACGGCCGGATGACCTGGACGCCTGGGAGAAATTCGTGGCGGCGTTCGCCCGGCGCTATCGGCCTTACCTGAAAGAGTGCCAGCTCGGGAACGAGCCCAATCACCGCAGCAAATGGCAGTGTGACTTCCGAAACGGCGGAGCGGCCTGGTACGTCGAATCCCTGCGGCGGGCGGCGGAGGCGATCCGCCGCAACGCTCCAGAGTGCCGGATCATCTCTCCGGGACTCGCCTCAACGGACGTGAATTACCTGAACAAACTGCGTGAACTCGGGGCGTTTCCCGCATTCGACGCGGTCAGTTACCATCCCTACCGGACGCAGACCACGCCGGAAGATCCGGACAAAATGCTGACCCACTGGGATCCCTCCGCCGGAACCGGAACAATCTTCGAGGAGGAGGCCGCCATGCGACGGACGGCGGCGGCGGACGGCGTCGACCGGCCGCTTTACGTGACGGAATTCAGCTGGAGAATCCATCATCCACGACTCTCGGTGGTCTCTCCGGAACGGCAGGCTCAATACATCGTGCGCTATCTCGCCATGGCCATGGCGGGACACCGGCGGCTCTTCTGGTACGAGTTCCGCCATGCGAATTTCGGGAAAAACGGCTGGTCGATTCTGAATCCGGACAATACACCGGCGCCGTCGCTGGTCGCCTTTCAGGTGTTCTGCCGTTTTCTGCGCGGCAGCCGTTACGAGTCCCGCAAAACGGACCGCGACGGAATCTACCAGATGAACTATCGTGACAGAACCGGCCGGGCGGTCGCGGTCGTCTGGACCACCCGGGAGCGTTCCGCCCTGGCACTCACCTGCGGTACGCCGGTCGAAATCCGGGATATCATGGGACGGAAAATCCGGCAGACCGCCGCCGGAGAACAGCTGCTGCTGCCGCTCTCGGAAAATCCGCTCTATCTTCTCGGAGAATGCGAAAGCGCGATCCCCGTCCAGATCGAAACGGCCCCCTCCGTAATCGCCCCGGGAGAAACAGGAAAGGTCGAAATCCGGCTGGTCAATCCGTTCAAACATGCGAAAAGTTTCGTTCTGGAGAATGTCATTGCGCCGGATTACCGGATCACATTTCCGGCGGCGGATCGCCGACTTACCCTCGCGCCCGGAACGGAACGGCGGATTTCCGCAGTGATCGAAATTCCGCCTGCCGCACGATTGAAACGGCACGACATCCCGCTGCCGGTCCGGATCGGGGAAACCGAATCAGCCGCAGCGTTACGTCTGCGCATCGGCTGGCGGACTCCCCCCGGGGAAGAGGCGGGATGGATCGACCGTTTTCTGCTGCTCGGCCCGATTCCCGCGCCCGGACTGCTTCAAACCGCGGTCGCGGAAGAGTCGCAGCTCTCACCACGGGAGGGGGAGCTTTGCGCGGGACGCCGCTGGACCGCCTGCCGCGGACAGGACGGCGCGACCGACGCCCTGCCCGGTGCGGTCGATCTGGCGACACCCGGTTTCGCCGGAGAAAAGACGATCTGCTATGCATTCGTGCGCATCCACTCGCCCCGGCAGGAGTCGGCCGTCCTGCGCCTGGGCAGTGACGACGGCATCGCGGCGATGCTCAATGGCCGCGAGGTCTGGCGGAACGAAGCCCGCCGCAGTGTGACCCCGGACGAGGACGCCGCAGAAATCACCCTTGAGAAAGGATGGAACCGCCTGCTGCTGAAAATCTCGAATGCCGGCGGCGGATCGGGTTTCATCGTGCGCTTCACGGATCGGCGGGGACGGCCTCTGCCGGATCTGCATTACTCCATCGAGCCGGAACAGGATTCATTATTTCGCTGAGATTGCAGGAGCTGGAGATGTTTCAAACGGATTCCCCTTTTTTCGTCGGATGCAACTACTGGGCCTCGCAC
Organism: uncultured Victivallis sp.; assembly: GCA_944389935.1. Taxonomy (GTDB): domain Bacteria; phylum Verrucomicrobiota; class Lentisphaeria; order Victivallales; family Victivallaceae; genus Victivallis. Next base: position 41,566 of record CALXOE010000026.1, on the reverse strand, counting down.
GCCGGAACCGCCATGTGGCGGGAATGGGATCGCGCCCGGGTGGAAGAGGACCTCAGACTGCTGGCCGCGAACGGCATCGAAGTGGTGCGTATTTTTCCGCTGTGGCCGGATTTTCAGCCGCTGGTCCGGCACACCATCTACAAACAGATTTTCCGGGAGATGCGGCGCGGGGAAGAGGCGCCGGAGCGCACCGAAGCGGGCCGGGCGGGAGTCGATCCGGTGATGATCGAGCGGCTCGGGACGGTTCTCGACCTCGCCGCGGAAGCAGGAGTGCGCGTCATCGTCGGACTGCTCACGGGCTGGATGAGCGGTCGCATGCACGTTCCCCGCGCATTCGAGGGAGTGAACGTCCTGACCGATCCGGGAGCCCTCCGGTATGAGGTGCGCATGGTACGGTACCTCGTCAAAACGTTCCGGAACCATCCCGCCGTCTCGGCCTGGGATCTCGGCAACGAGTGCAACTGCTGCGGACAGATCGACAACCCCGATGAGGCATGGCTCTGGACCTGCCTGATCTCGAACGCGATCCGGCTGGAGGATGCCGCACACCCGGTCGTCTCCGGCATGCACACGCTGCAGGTCGGCCACGTTCCGGGCGGCCGGGCCTGGCTCATCGAAGATCAGGGGGAACTCACAGATGTGCTGACCACACACCCCTACCCGATCTTCACGCCGAACTGCAATCTGGAACCGGTCAACACGATCCGCAATGCGTTTCACGCCGCGACGGAAACCCGTCTCTACGCCGATCTCGGCGGCGCCCCCGCGTTCATCGAGGAGGCCGGGACGCTCGGCCCCTCGTTCGCCGGGGAAACGCGCGTCGCGGGGTACGTCCGCAACATGCTCTGGAACGCCTATGCCCATCACTGCCACGGCCTGCTGTGGTGGTGCGCGTTTCATCAGGATCACCTCGAACAGACGCCTTACGACTGGTGCGCCATGGAGCGGGAGCTCGGAATGTTCTCGGCTGACGGGACGCCCGGAGCGGCGCTCCGGGAGCTCTCCTCGTTCCGCCGGATGCTCGAGGAAAACCGCGTTGCCGCCCTGCCGGAATTCCGCCGCAACGCGGTGATGATCCTCACACCGGGACAGGACCGCTGGACGGTTGCCCAGGCCGGATTTCTGCTGGCCAAGCAGGCGAATTTCGATATCACATTCGCGGACGGAAACGGCGAAATCCCCGAATCGGATTTCTACATTCTCCCCTCCATCGCGGGGAACGAGGGGATTCCGGCCCGCAATTACCGGAAGCTGCTGGCCCGGGTGCGGGCCGGTGCGGTGCTTCTGGTCACCTGCGACGACGGAATTCTGCAGCCGTTCAACGAGGAGTTCGGAGTTGACGTCGACTATCGCGCCCGCACCGGACAGGAGGTGCATGTCCGGTTTGCCGACCTCGATGCGCGGGTCGTACCCCCCTGCTGCATCCGTCTGCTGAACCGCCGGGCGGAAGTGCTTGCCGAAGACGACGATCACTCCCCGGTTTTCTGCACATGTAACTGCGGAGCGGGGCGGCTGCTCTACTGCACGATTCCGATCGAACTCGAATGCGGCCGCCGCTCCGGTGCGTTTCTGCCGGGCGCAGATCCCTGGTGGCGGATCTACGAAGCGGCCGCGAAAGAGGCCCGGATACGGCGGATCGTCACCCGCACCGACCCGTCTCTGACTCTGACCGAACATCCCGCCGGAACTGGCGCCTGGCTGGTTGCGGTCAACAACACCTGCGCCGAAATTTCCGATCACCTCACGCTGCCGGCGGGGGGCCGGCTTGAGCCGGTCTGCGGAGACGGGACGCTGCGCGGCAGCGAGATCCGGATTGCGGCCAACAGCGGGCTTCTGCTGCGATGGACGCCGGAACGGGATGAAATCCCGGCAGCCGCCGAACGGTGATAAATCCGTCCCGGGTCAGCGTCGCGGCGTTTCGCCCCCGGTTGTTTCTTTCTCGCGGCGCAGCCGCTCCCAGTAGGCGAGGCGGCGGCGGATCTCCCGCTCGAATCCGCGTTCGGGCGGGTCGTAGAATTTCCGCCGCCCCATCTTCTCCGGGAAGTAGTTCTGTCCGGAAAACCCCTCGGCCGTATCATGATCGTAGATATATCCCCTGCCGTATCCCGCCTCGGCCATGAGCCGGGTCGGGGCATTCAGGATGTGCGCGGGGGGCATGAGCGAGCCGAACTCTTTCGCCGCTTTCCGCGCTTTTCCCCAGGCCGTGTAGGCGCTGTTCGACTTCGGCGCGCTGCCGAGGTAGATGATCAGCTCCGCGATCGCGAGATCACCCTCCGGCGAGCCGAGCCGTTCATAGGCGTCCCAAGCCGCGAGCGCCATCGGGAGCGCCTGCGGATCGGCCAGACTCACGTCCTCCATCGCAAACCGGGTCAGCCGCCGCAGCAGATAGAGCGGATCTTCGCCGCCCTCAAGCATCCGGGCGGCCCAGTAGAGCGCCGCATCGGTGTCGGAACCGCGCAGGCTCTTGTGCACCGCGCTGATGAGATTGTAATGTCCCTCCCGGTCCTTGTCGTAAACCGGCGCACGCTGCTGCACGAGCTTCAAAAGCGCGGCGGAGTCGAGCGTCGCCCCCTCCGGAGCAAGATCGTAAACCGTCTCAAGAAGATTGATGAGGTAACGTCCGTCGCCGTCGGCGAGCTCCACAAGCGTCGACCGCGCTTCGGCCGTGACCGGCAGCGGACGCTCCAGCAGCGTCTCCGCACGCCCGATGATCCGGTCGAGCGCATTCGCATCGAGCGCATTCATGATGAACACCTTGCAGCGGGAAAGCAGCGCGCTGTTCAACTCGAACGATGGATTCTCCGTCGTCGCGCCGACCAGCACGACCGTGCCGTTCTCGACGTAAGGGAGAAATCCATCCTGCTGCGCGCGGTTGAAACGGTGGATCTCGTCGATGAAGAGCAGCGTTCCCTCGCCGTAAGCGCGCCGTTTCTTCGCCTCGTCAAATGCGCGGCGCAGATCCGCAATGCCGGAAAAAACCGCGGAGAGAGCGACGAAATGAAGTTGCGTCCGACTCGCCATGATCCGTGCAAGCGTCGTTTTTCCGCACCCCGGCGGCCCCCAGAGAATAAAACTGGCCAGGTGCCCCGACTCGATCATGCACCGCAGCGGCGCCCCCTCCCCGAGCAGATGATCCTGCCCGACGATCTCGTCGATGGAGTGCGGGCGCAGCCGGTCGGCCAGCGGCCGCGTGACGTTCGCGGCGAATAAACTCTCCTCATCCGTGTCGTTCATGGTCTCATCCGCTCCGTTTTCTGAGGTGCGCTCGCGTTCGTGCGAAAGCACCACCCCTCATACCATACAGCCGGAAAGGGCAAAATACAACTATTTTTTCCCACGGCGCCGCTTCTCCCGGAGTTCGACGCCGGAAGAGATCTCCTCGACCCAGTTCCGCAGACTCCTCTTCCCGCGTTCCGGAGTCGACTTCCCGTATTTCGGAGATTTCTCCACGGGTTCGGCCGTCTCTTTCCGGGGATTCCGCTTCGCGCCGGACCGCTCCCGGGCGGGAGAGCGTTCGGCTTTCTCCGGCTCTTCCCCCGGGCGGGGAGTCGCGAGCCGGGCGGCCGGACCGCCGCGACGAAATGCCGCAATCACCTGTTCGGCAGCTTCAAAATCGACGTTCACAAAGCTGAACCGGTCGAAACAGTCGATTCGGCCGACCCGGCTCTTCTTGATGCGGGCTTTCTCCCAGAGCAGATCGAGCATCTTCACCGCGCCGTAACCGTCGAGCTTGCCGACGCCGATGCAGAGCCGGGTGGAACCGTGATCGTCCGGCATGCTCTCCCAGGAACGGCGGTCGCGCTTCTTCGGACTGAAGTCCCGATAGTTCTCCGGCAGAAGCTCATCCTTGAACCGGAGCTGCAGCAGTGCGGCCAGAACTTCGGCGGGAGACGCCCCGAGCTTCAGGAGGTCTTCCGCAAAGGAGAGATACTCCTGATGGGAACCTCCCGCAATCGCCTCGGAAACGAGTTCGGAAAACCGCTGTTTCTTCTGTTCGACGATCTCCTTTCCGCCGGGCAGTTCGCGTTTTTCGATCTGCGCATTGGCCTCTCGCCGGATCATCGTCAGCCGCCGGTATTCGGCGGGCGTCACGAAAGTGATCGCCGTCCCGCTCCGTCCGGCGCGGCCGGTGCGGCCGATGCGGTGAACATAGGTCTCGGTCTCCTGCGGCATCGAGTAATTGATGACGTGCGTGAGATCGCTGACGTCGATCCCGCGCGCAGCGACGTCGGTCGCGACGAGAATGCGGAATTTCTTCGCCTTGAACTGGTTGATGACTTTCGTCCTCATCGCCTGCGCGATATCGCCATGCAGTGCTTCGGCCCGGTAGCCGCGCAGCTTGAGCCGTTCGACGAGCTCATCGACGTCGTTCCGCGTGCGACAGAACACCAGCGCATAGATCTCCTCCTCGAGGTCGAGAATCCGCGACAGGGCTTCAAACTTGTCCTCGCGCCGGACCTCAAAATAAATCTGTTCGGTCAGATCGGTTCCGAGCCGGGTCCCCTCGACCCGTATCATCTCGTAATCCCCCATGAAACGCTCGGCGATCTTCCGGATTCCGGGCGGCATCGTGGCGGAGAACATCAGCATGCGCCGGCCGGGGGCAGTCCCCGCGAGAATCGCCTCGATCTCCTCGATGAATCCCATGTCGAGCATCTCGTCGGCCTCGTCGAGCACCGCGAAATCGAGTCCGGAAAGATCGAGCGCTCCGCGCCGCATCAGATCGAGCACCCGGCCCGGAGTCCCGATCACAACATCGATGCCGTCGCGCAGGCGTTGCAGCTGAATCTCGATCGCCTGCCCGCCGTAGAACGGCGCTATGCGCAGAGTGCTCTCCCCTTTCAGGGAATTCAGCTCCTCGGCGATCTGGATCGAAAGTTCGCGGGTCGGAGCGAGCACGAGCGCCTGCGGCTTTTTCCGCCCCGGACGGCAGCGTTCGATGAGCGGAATTCCGAATGCAGCGGTTTTCCCGGTTCCGGTCTGCGCCTGCCCGATCAGGTCGCGCCCTCCCGAGAGCAGCTTCGGAATCGTGAGGATCTGAATCGGGGTCGGAGATTCAAACCCCTTATCCCGCAAGGCTTTCAACGTTGATTCGGAAATACCGAGTTTGCTGAATTCATCAAAATGGTCCATAATTTCCTTTCAGACAGGTCGCCGCAGACAGGCCACAGCCGCAATGCGCGGGGCGCGACAATGCGCCGCCCGGCGGCACGCATCACAGCGGCAGATTGCTGTTTTTCGCCGGATTTTCCGGCGGAGTATATAATATACTGCTCAGCGGGACTCTTTGCAACGCATCATCCGGTAGGGAATCGCTTTTTTCCCGTGAATGTCCCAATAGGTTTCCGCTCCGGCCGAATAGTCCGGCTGCAGGGCGACTTTGCCTCCGCCCTCGGGCAGGTCGATCGCGAAAGTCGGCACCGCCAGCGACGAGAGACGCGGCCGGAATGCCCGCAGAATTTCCAGCCCTTTCCCGATCCCCGTCGCGAAGTGGCGCACCCCGCGCACCGGATCGACGTGAAACAGATAATGCGGTTTGACCCGCAGAGCAACCAGCGAGCGGAAGAGCTGTTCAAGCGTCTCCGCATCGTCGTTCACCCCTTTCAGCAGAACGGTCTGATTGATGACCGGCACGCCGGAGGAAACCAGAAGAGCACACGCCCGCCGCGCCTCGGCGGAAAGTTCGCGCGGATGGTTGAAATGGGTCGCGACCCAGAGCCCCGGAATGCGCCGGAGATAGTCGCAGAGTTCCGCGTCGATCCGCTGCGGCCAGACCGCCGGCAGCCGGGTCGCAATGCGGATGATCTCAATCGACTCGACCGCCGCAACCGCATCGACGATCCGGCGGAAGTGCTCAAACGGCAGCATCAGCGGGTCGCCGCCGGAAATCAGCACTTCGCGGACCGCGGGAGTCCGGCGCAGATACGCGCAGGCCTCTTCGAGTTCGGCATCGGAAATGTCGTCGAGCTCCATACCGGTGGTCCAGGTCCGTTTCCGGAAGCAGAACCGGCAACGCATTGCGCACCGCCCCGTCGCCAGCAGCACGACCCGGTCGGCAAACCGGTGAATCAGCCGTGCAACCGGCATCTGAATCTCCTCCGCCAGCGGATCGAAACTCGAAGAATCGTCCTCGAGCTCCGCCCGGTCCGGCAGCGCCTGCCGGGCGATGGGGTCGTTCCGCCAGTTTGCGGGATCGATCAGTTTCAAATAGTAATCGTTGACATAAACCGGGAATCGCGCTTCGACTTCCGCGGCCTCCGGGGGAATCCGGACGCCGAGTGCCTCAAACGCCGTCCGTGCAGAAGTATGGAATTTCATGATCGGGGGAACAGCCTCTTTTCAATATGATAATCCTCACAATATAAGCCGTTTCCCGTCAAAATTCCACTCGGAGACGGAAAAAAGAGCCGGTTTCCCCGCTGCGCGCCCCGAACGGGATGGAGATTGCGCTTCCGGGGAAACCGTATCCGACCCTCCGCCTCGACCGGAAAGCCCGGCCTCGGATTCGATCTTTATCTGGCGAAAAGCACCTTGATGTTGCGAATGAGATACGTGATGTCATCGGCATTGGAATTTATGCCGATCCGCAGCTGGCGGATCCGATCCGGATCGAGCTGTCCCTCCGGAAACGCGACGAACCGTTCCTCCCATTTTTCGGTGGGTTTCGCAACCGGGAGATAGACCGCGTCTCCGCCCTCATTCTGCGTTCCCATGACGGCCATCACCAGCATCTGCTTGACCTTGTCGGCCGGAAGAGCTTTCACCTCGAAGCTCAATCCGATCGCCCCCTTGAGCGACTCCTGCGGCAACTGCAGAATATACTCCGGATAGGTCCAGCGGTCGACTCCGGCCGGGAACTGCGTCCGGAAACGGATCCCCTTTTCCGCATGATCGAAAGAGATCGTCATTTTCCCCGATGAATTCTGCCGCCAGTTGCCGGGATCCTCCATGCCGGGCATGGCGACGGCACGACTCTCCCGGCTCATCCGCGAAAGCATGCGGCACGGAATCACAGCAGGAGTCGCCTCCTTCCCCTCGAACGTGCCGCTGATCCGGATCTCCCCCTGGAACTTCTCATTGAGTTCCGGCGAAATCGTGAGCGGCAGTTCGACCTTGCCGAATGCCGGAATCGTCACCGTGCCGGGCAGCCCGGAAACTTCGCCGCCGGAGACAATCACCCGGCCGGTTTTGACTTTGTCCGAGAGGTTGAACACCTGCAGCTTGAACGCGGCGTTCTCCTGTTTCACATCCACGGCGGATTTGTCACCGAGCAGCCCGAAGTCGTTCGAGAGTTCGGTGCGGAAGACGATCGTCCGGTCAAACCGGCTGTCGCGCGGCGCCCCCTGTTTCTTCACGGCGGTGAATCGCTCCGTCGGCTCGAGCCCGGAGATTCCCGTCAGGATCGCGGGCATCCGGGTTGCGGTCAGCTCAAGCTTTCCGCCTTTCGACGTCACCGAAAACGGCGTTCCGAATGCGTCAACCCCGTCAAACGTGCCGTTCAAATTCAAAGTGAACTTCCTCTCCCTGGCATCTTTCAGATTCACGGCCGGAATTCCGCCATCGACATCGAGTTCGGATTCGCTCCAGTACACGAGAATCTTCCGCCCATCCCGGCCGCGATAGACGTAACCGCGAATCCCGTCGCCGAGCGTCAGCGTCCCCTCATACACCGCATCTCCAAGCTGATCGGTCAGCGTCGCGAACACCGCGAAACCGGGCTTGACCGTGTAATCCCGGCGCATGAGCCCCCAGTCCTTGCTGCCGCTCTGTTCGTTGTAAGGCGGCAGCACGAAGAAGAAATCCCGATCCACGCCGAGGGACTGCATCAGAATCATCATCTTCGGCAGGAATTCGGCAACGATCATCTCCTGTTCCGGAGAGTGGGCTTTCAGTCCGCTCATATAACTGTCGACCGAGCCGGACCCCTCCATGCGGCAGCCGTTTTCCGTGAACCAGACCGGCCGGTTCTCCACCCCGTGGCGGGCCAGATGAGCGCGGATTTTGCCAAGCAGAGCGGGATACTCCCGCAAGGTCGCGTATGTGTGAATATTGAAGATGTCGAAATACTCTCCCGCACCGTTTTTCATCACCGCGTCAGCATACGGCGGGACATCGGTCTGGGCGTAACCGCCGATCGCGACCGGCAGCTCCGGATCTCCGGCTTTGAACCCGAGATAAGCCGCTTTCAGCGTCGAAGCGTAGTCCCAGGCACCCTCCGGAGCAAAACCGATATCCTGCTCGTTCCAGAACTCCCAGTCCGCCATCTTCCCCCGGAATGTCTCGGCAAGTTTCTTTGCAAAGTTGTAAGTCGCCACCAGATCCCCCGGCAGATGGGTCGTATTGGTTTTCGCCCACTGCGGCGCATTGTGGTACATGCCGGAGACTTTCACGCCGCGCTCCGCCAGCAATGCCGCGTTGGTCATGTACTGTTTCCAGTTGAATTTGCCGGGTTCCGCTTCGCATTCGCTCCAACTCATACGCTCGCGCACCATCTTGAGCCCCGCACGCCTCGCAACTTCCGAAACGATTTCGTAGGCGTCACCGGGGTGACGGTAATTGGCGGAATCCGGCCGGGCCAGCCAGCTCTGCGCAGTGTCCATCGCAAAAAACATCTCCGGATTGCGTGGACGGGACGACGGATCGGGAACGACCGCAAAACTGCGGAAGCCGGTGAACTTCTGCCGATCAGAGGTGAGTTCCAGCGTGTAGTAGCCGTTCGGGAGCGGCTCCAGAAGCAGCTCACGCGAATTCTGCGGCCAGGCGCCGGAACGAACCGTCTCGCCTTTCCAGTTCTTCAGAACCCACTGCGGCCCGGCAACGACAAACGGCTTGAGCGTGAACCGGAGCGGTTCCCCCTGAATAAACGCCGCACCGGGAGTCTGCGCCGTAACAACCTCGGCGACATCGCACGGCGGCTGCCCGGCAGGATCACCGAGCACCTCGATGTTGCGAACGAAAAACGTCAATCGCTCCGAACGGGGATTCATTCCGATCCGCAACTGCCGCACGGAGGCGGGATCTTTCACCGCTTCCGCCAGCGGAATCGTGACTTGCTGATACTCCGGCTTCGGCGCGGGCAACGTGAAATACGGCATTCCGTTCTCAAACATCACATAGGCGCACCGGTAACCGGCGTCCGGCTTCTCCTGCTCGGCCCGGAACTCGAACCGGATCGCCTGCGCTTTTGCGAGCGACTCCCCCGCGGCGAGACGCAAACGCGGATAACACCAGAAATCGGTCCCGGGCGTAAATTCCGCATCAAACCGGATCGCATTCTCTTTTGCGTCCTTTGAAATCGTCAACTCGCCGGAGCAGTTCTTTTCAAATCGTTCCACCCGGTTCAGATTTTCGGACCAGGGAAGAACCACCGTCTCTCCGGCAAAGAGAACTCCCACTGCGGCAACTGCCGCAAAAATCCATATCGCTTTCATCTTCATTCTCCCTCACAGACCAACCCGGCCGCCACCGTCGATCACGGCGGTGAAACCGAGCGATTTCAAATCATTTCTGCCCTGCGAAAGCGCATGGCCGTCGAAAAAACTCATGTTGCACCGGCCGGCGTGATGAACGGAAATTCCGCTGTCATCATTGCCGGAACCGTTCCACCCCGGAGAATACACCCACATTCCCTTCCCGGAATAGCTGGACGTGGAATTGCACATGGTATCCGCAACCATGGGAATCTCAGTCGGCTTTTTCATTCGGGTCGTGGCATAATATAAACTGTCTTCCCCGGTAATCCGAACCGGGAAATTCCCCCACTCATCTTTTTTATTATTGAACCATGTGTTGTTCAGCGAAGTCCGGTACATCCCGTACACACGAAAATAATCAATTCCATCGACCTCCAGATTCGGGCAGTTCCGGATTTTCTTGTCCATGTATTTTTGCGTCGCCAGCAGGTTTGCCCACGGCGTCGGACCGGGTTGCACATGCGTAAACATGTACCCGCGGTAGTCGTCGGCATAAAGCTGAAACGACCTCGACACCTGGGAGACGCGGCTGAGGCAGTTGGCCGATCGCCCACGCTCGCGAGCCTGCGACAGCGCCGGAAGAAGCATTCCAGCCAGAATCGCGATAATCGCAATTACAACCAGCAATTCTATCAACGTAAAACAATGAAAAGAACTGGGGCTGTATTGCTGAAGTCCGATAAATTCTCTCGTTACTCGTTTCATTTTCACCTCCTGAACTTAGGAAAATTTTCGGGCAGTTCGCTTTAGATTTCCGCATTGCAAAGGGACGATTGAACCATCGGACCGCTTCCGGCCTTTTCGTCCCAATTCGCGGCCGCAACTGGTCTGGCCGCAGCAAGAGTCTCTCCTCGAATCAGTTCCGTTTGGGTTCTGAGAGTTCTGACGGGAGCTTCCGGATGCTCCGTCCGCCAACGCACCAGCTCCAGAGCCTGGAACATCTGATCGCGCAGTCGAAGCGAAAGAGTTGCCGGACGAGGCCGGTAAAATCTGGCTTCCTGCCGCTCGCCGAGAGTAAACACCGACAGATCTTCCGGCACACGCAGTCCTGCATCATAAATCCCGGCCATGACTCCCCAGTAAAAACTCAAGGGACAAATCACCGCAGTGTACTGCTTCAGAATCTCCCGGTGGGCAACTAGTTCCCGGTGAATCGTGTGATGCGCCAACTCTAAGTGCGGAATCTCAAACGTAAATGAGGTCTCATCCACCAGGACGTCCGGATGCTCGGCATGGAAAAAGTCACGAAAGCCATGCAGACAGGGATGGAACATCCCCTCTGACTTTGTTTTCTGATCAATCCGGGCGATCCGGCGATGCCCCAGCCGATAAAGCAATTCCGCCGCCTCTTCCAAGGAGGAGTCCGGCAGGTAAAAAATGGAATCCGCACCATAAGCGGAAGCATCTGTATCACAGAATACAATCGGCTTCGTCCGATTCCGAATGCGCTCCCGCAGTGAATCCGGAAGCGTGCGGAGATCATTCACAGAACCGCAGACGAGAGCATCACTGTTCTGCCAGAGATCAAGGATCGCGCGTTCCTCCCAACTGCGCGCATAGATGATTTTCACCAGCCAGCTGGCAGCGGCGCAGGCCTCGGAGATGTACATGATGAAATCAAGATTCTCCGGTGCGGACCAGGCCGGAATCACAACCCCGAGTTTTTTTTGCACCTTCTCCTCGGAGATGTTGCTGCAGACAAACGTCCCGCTGCCGCGGTTCCGCCGGAGCAACCCCTCCCCGATCAGACCGCCCACCGCCTTGCGCATCGTCATGTAGCTCACGCCGAACTGTTCCGCAAGCTCCCGCTCCGGCGGCAGAGCCGTGCCGCGAGCAAAATTGCCGATCTCAATCTCACGCCGGAGCTGCTCCTCGACAAGTTGTACTTTTGTCACCCGTTCCCGCAACATCAGACTTCCCGGATTGCGCTTCTCTGTTCACATATAGCAAAGTTCTATCAATATTATAGCAAAGTTCTATAACGATGTCAATAGCCGGAAGAATTTTTTTGGAATTTTTTTTGGAAAAAAAGTCGATCCGTGGAGAATTTTACTTATTTTCCGGGAAGGAGAATCACGAGAGTGCCCGCCAGAATCAGCGCGCCGCCGGCGATGCCGCGCCAGCCGGGATGTTCGCCGAGCAGAACAATCCCGAGTACGATCGTGATCGCCACGCTGAGCTTGTCAATGGGTGCAACCAGAGAGGCGGGTCCCCCCTGAAGCGCCTTGAAGTAGAAGAGCCATGAAAGTCCGGTCGCGATTCCGGAGAGAATGAGAAACATCACGCAGCGCTGCGAAACATCACGGATTCCGGCCGCAGTCCCGCTCACGAGCACGATTCCCCATGTGATGATGAGAATCACCGTCGTGCGGATCGCCGTCGCCAGATTCGAGTCGACGCCGTCCACCCCTTTTTTGGCGAGAATCGCAGTCAGCGCCGCAAATACCGCCGAAAGCACCGCATAAAGTTTCCACATGGCCGCTTCTGCGCGGAAATCACCCCGCGTTCCGAAATCAGTTCACCACCAGAACGCTGTTCAGCGTCCCGAAATCGTTGGGTGCGAAATTCGGATTTTCGTCGTCGAGAATCCAGAGATCCTCGAGGACGAATTTATACTCGTAGGAGCCCGGAGCAAGCGTAATCCGGCAGATGTAATGCCCGTCCCCGGACGGATCGCTCATCGGTGCCGCTTCCGGATCCCAGTCGTTGAAGGAACCGGCGACAAAGACTTTCAGCCCCGGTTTCGCCGTCACGGAAAATTCGCAGACCCGTCCGGCGGTCGCGTCTTTTTCGCCATCAAGCAGTTTCACCATCCCTGTTTTTCTCCATCAGTCGAGTTCCTCCGGCAACCTTACCGCGGAGGCCGGCATCCATCTTCTCACACCCACTTATATCAATATACATCCATCCGCCGCTTTTCGCAACCCGGATTAGTTAAGAAAACAAAACTATTTTCCCGCGCGGGGAACGGGGAAAATATTCCGGACGGCTTTTTTTTGATCTTTTTTTCTTCCGGGGATGGTTTCCGTCATTTTTTACAGTATATTTGATACAAGAGACGATCGAGATCAAACAACCGCAGGGAAAGGCTGCGCAATCATGCAGGACATCGCCAGAAAAACAGCGCCGTACCAACTGGAATTCCGCCGGATCGGCGGTTCCTATCAGGCTCTCATCCGGAATGCCGAGGATCTCAAACTGCTCCTCGCGCTCGATGAGGCACACTGGGCGCTGAACAGCATCAGCGTGACCTCCATGCGCTGCGATGAGCAGTTCCTCGCATTTCTCGACGATGACCTCAACGGGCAGATCCGGACCGAGGAGGTGAAACGCGCCGTTCTCTGGTTTCTCGGGCTGCTCCGCGATTTTCGCGGCTTTGAAGAGGGAAGCGATACTCTGCTGCTTTCCGCCATCAACGACTCGACGCCGGAGGGCGGGCGGCTGCTCGACGCTGCGAGACTCGTCCTCACGAATCTCGGAGCGGAGGAACTCGACCGGATCACTCTCGCGCAGATCCGCAACGACAAGGAGATCATCGCCTGTGCGCGCCGCAACGGCGACGGAGTCATCCCGCCCGAATCGGCCGACACCCCCGAAGCAGCCGAACTCATCGAAGTGGCCATGAAAGCATTCGGCAGCATCCGGGATGCCAGCGGCAGCGAGGGGATCGATGGAACCATCCTCGACTCGTTTGCGACCGCAGCCACCGCATATCTGCAGTGGGCCGACGCCCCGGCAGCATCCCCGGAAACGCTCCTCCCGTTCGGTGATGATACCGCAGCCGCCTATGAAAAGTACAGGGCCGTCGCAACAGAAGTCGACAACTACTTCATCGCCTGCGAAGCGCTCAATTTCAGTTCGGAATCCACGCGGAGACTCGGCAAGGTCGAAAACACAATCGACCCGTTGAACAACCCCGCCATCCGCGACTTCTTCTCCTCGGCTCCGCCGGCGGAACCGAACCGGGAGGAGGTGCTCGATTTCTCGACCCGTCTCAATCCCCTGCAGCATGATGCGCTGCGGGCGTTTGCTGAAGACGTTCATCTCAAACAATTTCTGGACGGATCCAAACTGTCGGCGCAGAAGTGGGTGGAGATCAGAGAGAAGTTCGCGCCCTATGCTTCCTGGCTCGCCTCGCGCCCGGAAGATCACTCCGGAGGAGCCGATCTCGAAACTCTCCGGCGGCTGACTGAGCCGGAACGGATCGCCCAGCTGCGCGAAATGATAGAAGCCGACCTTGCCGTCGCTCCGAGAATCGGCGCGTGCAATCAGCTCCACAAGTTGATTCTGTTTCAAAACTGCCTCAAGGAGTTTCTGAACAACTTTGTGAATCTGAGCTGCCTCTTCAATCCTGAAACGCCATCGCTGCTGCAGGCCGGGAAACTCGTCATGGACGGAATGTGTCTCTCTCTCTGCACGACCGTGCAGAACCCCGCCGAACATAAAAACATCGTCCAGCGCAGCAACATCTGCGTGATCTATCTCGACGCCAGAACCGGGGCTCCCGACGCGGCCAGAACCATGAAACTCGCGGTCGCCGTCACGAGCCGGAACATCAACAACTTCTTCATCGGCAAACACGGAATCTTCTTCGCGCCCGACGGCGCGCTCTGGGATGCGAAGATCACCGATCTCGTGCAGCAGCCGGTTTCGATTTCCGAAGCTTTGCGCATGCCGTTCTACAAATTCGGGGAATTCATCTCCAATCTGGCCGATCGCTTCTTCTCAACCAAAAGTCAGGACGCGCAGAAACAGCTCGAAGTGAACCTCAACTCCGCCGCGACGGCCGCGACCACCCCCGGCGCCCTCCCGGGCAGCGCGACCGGAGCCCCCGCAGCGCAGGCGAAACCTCAGACTCCGGCGGTTTCCGGCTCCATGATGCTCATGGGCAGCGGGATCGGAATCGCGGCGATCGGCAGTTCCATCGCTTTCATCGTCAAACAACTTGCGCACGTCTCGATCTGGAACGTCCTGGCTGTTCTGCTCGGGATCATCCTCATCTTCGGCGGACCGGTTGTGGTGGTTTCCCTTGTCAAACTCTACCGGCGAAATCTCTCCCGCTTTCTGGAAGCGAATGGAGTTGCGGTCAATCGCCGGATGCGGCTCAGCCGCAGGATGGGAACCATCTTCACCTACGTGCCGAAACTCCCCAGGGCCACCTTTTTGAAGCGTGATCTGGTCAATTACTTCAGCCACCCGATCAGCAACTGGCCATTGCGGATTCTGCTGATTCTGCTTCTGGCCGCGCTGTGCGCCTGGGGCGGATACTGGGGATTCCGCTGGATGACCAGATCCAAATCCGATCCGGAATCCCGCCGGACGCCCGGGGAAACGACGGCCGTAGAAAAGCAATCTAGTTTGCCGCAGCAGGAGGAACCGCGCCCGCAAACTCCTTGAGCATGGCGATCTCCGCGGCCCAGATCTCTTCGTTCGGCGTCTCGAGAATCAGAGGAATGCCGTCGAAACGTTCATCCTGCATGAGCCGACGGAAAAACTCGAGTCCGAGCTCCCCCGCCCCGATGCTGTTATGGCGGTCGAGGCGGCCGCCGAGCACGCTTTTTGAATCGTTCAGGTGCATTCCCTGCAGATATTGAAAACCGATCAACCGCTCGAATTCCGCAAACGTCCTCTCGTACCCCTCGGGAGTTTTGAGGTCGTATCCGGCCGCATAGGAGTGGCAGGTGTCGATGCAGACGCCGACCCGTCCGGGACGATCGACCAGTTCGAGCATCTCGGCGATCTGCTCGAACGCGAATCCGACGTTCGTCCCCTGCCCTGCCGTATTCTCGAAGACGGCCGTCACGCCGGGAACGGTATCGACCGCCTCGCGAACGCTCGCGGCGATGAGGCGGAGCTCCTCTTCGAGCGTCACCTCTTTCAGATGGCTGCCGGGGTGAAAGTTCAGCTTCACAAGCCCGAGTTCGCGACAGCGGGCAAGTTCATCGACGAACGCCGCAAGCGAACGTTTCCGCTTCTCCGGATCAGGCTGCCCGAGGTTGATAAGGTAGGTATCGTGGGGGAGAATCTGCTCCGGACGATAACCGAACGCCTCGCAATTCGCCCGGAACGCCGCGATCGACTCCGGGGAGAGCGGCGGGGCGCTCCACTGGCGCTGATTTTTCGTAAACATGGCGAATGCGGTCGCCCCGAGCCTGTGCGCGTTGACCGGCGCGTTTTCCACCCCGCCCGAAATGCTGACATGCGCTCCGATATATTTCATGGCTTCTCTCCCTGGTTTCCATACCGGCTCCGCGGCGAAAAAACCGAAAAAATAGCCTGCCGCGACGATTGCCGAAAAGCGGTTTTTATGCTATTTTAATAAACAATACATCGAGGTTTTTTTCAAATGGATTCGTTCGCAAAGGTGAAAAAGTTTCTCTGGTTCTTCGCGAAACTCGCGATTGCCGGAGGCATTGTGGCTTACCTTGTGCTGCGCAATCCGGAGGAAATCGCGGCAAGTTTCCGCGCATTCAACTACTGGTGGCTCATCCCGGCATGCGCGATCTATCTCGGGCATATTCTCGTCTGCGCCTGGCGCTGGTACCGCCTGACCGGAATGCTCAACGTACAGCTCTCCACATTTGAGGCGCTCTCGCTGACCATGCAGGGGAACTTCTTTTCGCTCGTGATCCCCGGCGGGGCAATCGGCGGAGACGTGGTCAAAATGGGCGTACTCTCCAAACGGTCGAAAGCGGGCAGCAAGGTGGAGGGGGCATTCACGATTCTCATGGACCGGATCATCGGCATGATTGCGCTTTTCCTGCTGGCGCTCGTGCTGCTCATCCCGGCCACGCCGCTGCTGATGAAAGTCGAGCTGCCGCAGCTCCCGCTGACGGACACAATGCGGATCACCGGAATCATCTTGCTGGCGGGACTCTGCATCGCGGGACTCGCCGCCTCGTGCGTAATCTTTTTCCATCGCCGGGTTGAAAAACTGCCGCTTTTCGGCGACCTCATGCACTGGGGAGACCGCATCACGCACGGCATGGTCTCCCGCATGACCGCCGCGACCGACATCTATGCAAAACAGTGGAAAGAGCTCGCCGTTCTCACGATCGTGAGCATCTTCTTTGTTCATCTGATGACCGTGGCGGCATTCAGCTGCATCATGGCCGGACTCGGGATCACGGTTCCCGTGCTCACGCTCGTCACGGCCGTAACGATCGGCAACATCGCCGGACTTATCCCGCTGTGCCCGGGCGGCATCGGAGGCCGCGACGTTGTGATCATCACGATTCTCGCCGCCGGAGGGGTCGCCATCGGCGACGCCAAAACCGGACAGCTGCTTTATACGGCAACGGTACTCTTCTTCAACCTCCTGGGCGGCGTGTTCTTCCTGTTCGATCCCGGCAGAAAAACCACGGAGGAGACCTTGAAAAAAGAACTGGAGGCCTCAAATGGGTGATCAGATGGAATCTGTGACTCCTCCGGGGAATCGTTTCCGCAACGCGCTCAGCAACGGGGAGTTCGTGCTTCTGGTGGAGAGTTCCTCGCCGAGTCTGTCGAACGATCCGATCGCGGCGGGCGAACGGCTTGCCGCACTTGAGTCGGCGGTGCTCTCCGTCCCCGGGATCAATGCCGCGCTCGCCGTGACCGACCGCTATCTGAGTCTCGACTCCTGGCGGGCGGTCGAGTACGCGAACGCGCTGCGGGAAGAGAACCGCGACCGCCATGTGATCTACCTGTCCGGACGCAACACCACCGTCGAGGAGCTCGAACAGCTCGCCGACGCCGCCGCGAAGAGCCGCAACTTCAATATCGTGCCGGTCAGCGGGAACTGCATTCCGGGAGACACGGTGCGCGAATGCCGCAAACGCATTTTCACCGAGAGCGTCGAGATCATCCGCGGACTGGCGGCACGTCCGCAGCCGTTCTTCCTCGGAGGAACTGTGAACCCTTACGCCTACACGCCATACACGATGATGGGTCAGTATTTCAAACTGGTCAAGAAGCTGAATGCGGGAGCGTCATTTGTCGTTGCGCAGGCGGGATGGGACATGCTTAAACTCCAGTCGCTGCGCTGGTATTTCACCG
Organism: uncultured Victivallis sp.; assembly: GCA_944389935.1. GTDB lineage: Bacteria > Verrucomicrobiota > Lentisphaeria > Victivallales > Victivallaceae > Victivallis. Next base: position 24,059 of record CALXOE010000026.1, on the reverse strand, counting down.
GTCGGAATCTCTACGATCCGATGATCGCGCGGCTCGTGCTGCTGACTCCGACACTGGTCGAGAAAATCCTTGCCGGGGAGTATCCGGGAATCTATATTTCGCGGGATTTCCAGAAGATTCTGGAAAAGGAGCTGCGCTATTCGATGAACCAGTTCGAGGCCGCCCAGTACCGTCGTCTCGAGCTTCAGGCGGCCGGCTGCCGGTTGCTCGGCTTCAGCGGAATTCAGCTCGCCGGGGCCGAATTTCCGAGCCGCGCGAAGATTGCGGCCGAACGCATTGCAAATGCACTCAGGGAGTTCGACAGCTTCGACAGCTGGCTGGAGGAGTACAATTCCTACCTGGCGCGCGCGGAGATGTCGCCCTTTACGAACAGCTTCTATCTCTACGACCACACGCTCCGGCGCGCCTATCCGGAAGAGGAGCACCCGACCGTGCGCGATTTCGGCGAACCGAAAATCTCCCCGGGAGAGAAATTCGCGTTCCGTCTGCGCCGTTTTCTGTTTGAACACGCGGACAAACAGCGCGCGGATTCGCGCCGGCTGCTCAAACATCTCTTCGCCTCCTGTCGCGGCTGCGCGGAGTGCCGGCTGCCTCATACGAAGTTCGTCTGTCCGGAGAGCTGTCCGAAGCGGCTGCCGAACGGACCGTGCGGAGGCGTGAAACCCACCGGGGAGTGCGAAATCGCGCCGGGGGAATGTATCCACAGTAAAATCCTCCGCCTCTCCTACTGGGATGAGTCGATGCAGACACTCGAAGATAATATTCTCAACTCCGGGCGAAATGAATCGTTCCACTGACAACTCAATTTTCAAATAAGGAGATATTTGAATATGGCTGAACTTCTTCCATTCCACGGATTGCTGCCGGTGCCGGAACGCGCCGCGCAGGTTGCCGCCGTCCCGTACGATGTGGTCAACACCCGCGAAGCGGCGGAACTTGCGAAAGACAATCCCTACAGTTTCCTGCACGTATCGCGCCCGGAGATCGATCTCGAACGCGGCATCGATCTGCACGACGAAAGGGTCTATCGCCAGGCGGGAGAGGCGTTCCGCAGACTCTGCCGCGAGGTACCTCTCTCCGTCGACGCGGGGAAACACCTCTATCTCTATCAGCTTCAGATGGGGGATCAGATCCAGACCGGCGTGATCGGAGCGGCCTCCGCCGCGGAATACAAGGCCGGCATCATCAAGAAACATGAAAAGACCCGCCAGGACAAGGAGGATGACCGCACCCGTCACGTGATGGAGCTGCGCAGCCACACCGGCCCGGCGTTCTTCACCTACCGCGGCAAAGCCGATATCGACGCGCTGATTGCCCGGGAACTTGAGAAAGAGCCGCTCTTCAACTTCACCGCTCCGGACGGGATTCGGCACACGCTCTGGCGTATCGATGAGGCGACCAGCGAAAAACTCTCCGAACTCTTCCGCACGGAAGTTCCGGTTTTCTACATTGCCGACGGACATCACCGCAGCGCCGCAGCCGCGCGCACCGCGGCGGAGTGCACACCGAAAAACCCGAATCACACGGGGAAAGAGGATTACAACTATTTTCTGACGGTCGCATTTCCGGCCGATCAGCTCAAAATTCTGCCTTACAACCGGGTGGTCAGGACGCTGAACGGCCATACGCCCGCCGAATTTCTGGCTCTGCTCGGGGAGAAATTTGAAGTGCTCCCTGCCTCCGATGGAGAGGTTGAAAAGCCGGGCGAATTCAAGTTTTACCTCGCGCACATGTGGTATCTGGCAAGACCGAAGTTCGACGTATCGAAGCTGAACGTCATCGAGCGCCTCGACGTGAGCATCCTGCAGGACAATGTGCTTGCGCCGCTGCTCGGGATCGACGATCCGCGCACGAGCAAAGAGATCGACTTCATCGGCGGAATCCGCGGCACGAAAGAGCTTGTGAAACTCGTCGACTCGAAACAGTATGCGATCGCGTTCTCCATGCACGCGACCACCGTCGATCAGCTCATGGCCATCGCCGACGCCGGCGAAATCATGCCGCCGAAATCGACCTGGTTTGAACCGAAACTGCGCGACGGACTCGTCTCGCACAACTTCTGACGGGACGGACGTGATGCCACGGCGCCGCTCAGCTCAGCCGTTCGGCTGCTGACGGCGCCGGTATTCCCCGGGAGGCATACCGGAAGTGCGTCGGAATGCGCGGTAAAAACTCTCGAGATTCTCGAATCCGCACTCCTCGGAGATCGTTTTGATGTTGTCATCGCCGCCCGCGAGGCGGATACGCGCAAGACGCAGCCGGTAATTCAGCAGATACTGGTGCGGACTCACGCCGAGATGCTTGTGAAAGAGCGCGTAGAGATACGGTTCGCTCACGCCGGAGCGCTGCGCCAGATCCCGCACAGAAAAAGTCAAAGCCGACGCCTCCCGGAGCACTGCGAGCGCCCTGGCCAGCGGTTTCGGATAAGCGGCTGCGGCGCTGTGGCGGTTGTAGATGTAACTCTCCCAGAAAAGCCGCCGATGGACGTATTCGCAAAGGTAGGTGCGGTCGATGGTTTCGTCATGAAAGCGGCTCACAACCTCATCCACGAATCGATCGAGTTCGGCCTCATTGCTCCAACCGGTCACGCGCGGAACGGAACGCCGGTTCTCCGCTACGCGAAAGCGGATCGCGAGGCAGCGGTACGGGTCGTCAGGGGGGGATCGGAAGATCGTGTACTCCCCGGCGATGTGCCAGAATATCGTTCCGCGCTCAAACTCGCGGACCTCGCCGTCCAGCTCAAAATAGACGCGGCCGCCGATCATCACCTCGACAACCTCGGTCCCCGGAACGGTCTCGACGGGCCGGATCGGCCGGTTTGCCGGAGCGAGGAAAATACTCGCCCCGAGCAGCTCCAGAGGCCGGTTGATTCCCTGCATATTTCAGCTCCTTGCGATAAGCGGTAAAAAAAAAATAGGTTTGGTAAATTGCCAAACGCTTTTCCACGCTATAAAATATATTGGCGTTTGCATTTTTTACAATTCCCAATCGATAAAAAAACAAAATTAAGGAGTCGGAAAATGTTTCAGACAGCGGTGCAGCTCTACTCGTTCCGGGATCAGTGCGCAAAAGATTTCGTCGATATTCTGAAACTGGTGGCGATCATCGGATTCAAGGGCGTGGAACCGGCCGGCTTTTTCGATCTGAAGCCGAGGGAATTCAAAAAGATCGTGAATGACCTCGGGATGGAGGTCTGCTCGGCCCACGGCCCGTGGTGCCGCTCGGCGGAACAGATTCCGGAGATCGTCGACACGCTCGGGGAACTCGGACTCTCCACCTGTGTCTGCGGCTTCGGCCCGAATGAATTCAAGGACATGGATTCGATCAAGCGCACGGCGGAGATGACCTCCGACTGGCAGGAGAAGCTCGAAAAACAGGGAATCACGCTCTTCCAGCACAATCATGCGTTTGAGTTCGATCTGGTCGACGGGCGGATCGCCTACGACATCTACGCCGAACTCTGCCCGAAGATGAAGTTTGAAATGGACTGCTACTGGTCCGCGAATCACGGCAAGGTTGACCCGGTCGAAGTGATGAAACGCTATCGCGACCGGACGATCCTGATCCATATGAAAGACGGCGTGCTCGATCCGGACATTCCGCAGATTCCGCTCGGCTCGGGCAAGCTGCCGATTCCGGCAATCCTCGCGGAGGCCGACCCGAAGCTCGTCAAATGGGTCATCGTCGAACTCGACAACTGCGTGATCGACATCTACCGCGGCATCAAGAAGAGCTATCAGTATCTGACGAAAAACGGGCTCTGTGTCGGGAATCGCTGAAACAGCCACTCCCGGATCAAATACAGCATAAGGAGAAAAACAGAATCATGAAAAAAACAAAACTCGGCGTCATCGGGTGCGGAATGATTTCCGGAGCCTACCTGAAAGCGGCATCGCGATTCCAGAACATCGAGATCGTCGCCGGTTCGGACATCGTGCCGGGCCGCGCGGCCGCGAAACGGGATGAGTTCAAGGAGTTCGGCTACAACGAGAACACGTTCCGCGCCTACGACGCAAATCCGGAGGGGACGAACGAGGAACTGCTCGCCGATCCCGAAATCGAAGTCGTGCTGAATCTGACCCCGCCGAAACAGCATTCGCGCGTGGATCTCGAAATCCTGAACGCGGGCAAGCACGCCTATTCCGAGAAGCCGTTCGGCGTGAATCTCGAGGATGCGAAGAAAGTCCTGAAACTCGCCGAAGAGAAGAATCTGCGCTGCGGATGCGCACCTGACACGTTCCTCGGCGGCGGCCAGCAGACCGCCCGCAAACTCATCGACGACGGCTGGATCGGCAAGCCGCTGGCCGGAACCGCAATCGTGATGGGGCGCGGTCCGGAAAAGTGGCCGCAGGCTCCGTTCTTCTTCGACTACGGCGCGGGTCCGATGCTCGACCTCGGCCCCTACTATGTGACCACACTCGTGAACATGCTCGGCCCCGCGAAGCGCGTGACCGCTTTCACGAAGAAGTTCGACGATATGCGCGTCGGCGGTCCGGAGACCCAGCCGCCGGTCTATCCGATCAACGTCACGACGCACCTGACCGGTGTGATCGAATTCCAGTGCGGCGCGCTCATCACGATGATCAGCAGCTTCGACGTCTGGAAGCATGGCCACTGCCCGATCGAAATCTACGGATCGGAGGGGTCGCTGCAGGTTCCGGACCCGAACACGTTCGGCGGCCCGGTCCGCGTCTTCCGCAAGGGATTCGAGGATTGGCAGGATGTGCCGATGCCGTTCGGCTACACCGACAACTCCCGCAGCATCGGCGCGGTCGACATGGTCAACGCGATCAAGTCCGGCCGTCCGCATCGCGCAAACAACAAACTCGCTTATCACGTGCTTGAGATCATGTGCTCGTTCGACAAGTCCAGCGAACTCGGCCGCCCGGTCGATATCGAAAGCACCTGCGAGCGCCCGGCGCCGCTGCCGCTCGGCCTCGACGACGGCTTCCTCGACGACTGAGGATTCCGCAAAAACAGCAATTCACCCCGCGGAGTTTCGCTTCGCGGGGTGTTTTTTTATCGGAACATCCGACAAAAAAAACGCACCGCGGAAACGGTGCGTTTCGTATTGACTCGAAAGAACGTCGAAATCACATGCCCATATCGGCCGGAATTTCGATGTGGTACTTCACGTTGTACTCTTTCTCGAGTTTGCCCAGATACTCCATGACGGCTTTCTGCTGCGCCTGCTGCTCCTCCATCGCTTTCTGCATCTGGAGGTAACGCTCGATGTTGGCCTTGACTTTCTCGAACGGGACCGTCGAGGCCTGCGTCTTGAGCGCGTTGCGCCGGATGATGTGGTAACCAAACTGAGTCTTGACCGGCTCGGAAGTGATCTCGCCCTCTTTCAGCGCGAGCGTCGCCTTTTCAAATTCCGGAACCATCTGGCCTTTCGAGAAGACATTCAGATCGCCGCCGTTCGCACTGCTCGGGCAGGAGCTGTTGTCTTTCGCGATCGACTCGAAATCCGCGGGCTTCTCTTTCAGGACCTTGATGATCTGTTCGGCTTTCTTCTTCGCGTTCTGCTCGGCCTCGGCGCCCGTGCCCTCGATGGCGATCAGGATGTGGGAGGCGCGGATCTGATCGGGTTTGTCGGCCTCTTCCTTGAACTGATCCTTGTTCTCGTTATAGAACTTCTGCGCGGCATCCGGCGCGATGGTCTTGTCGACCTTGACATTCTTCAGAACTTTGTCCTCGAGGAAGATCTGGCTGGCCATCTGCTTCTGGAACTCCGGATTCTTCGCAAGTTCATCGATGAACTGATCGAGCGTCTTGCCCTGCATCTGCGCCTGCTGCGTCAGAGCAGCGAGCTGCATTTTGTCCATCTTCTTCATCTCGGCCTCGAGCTTTGCCCGGGTCGCCTCGGCACTCGGCTTGACGCCGGCTTTCGCCATTTCATCCTCCAGAATCTTCTGGTAGACGAGACTGCGGGCGAGACCCGGCAGCATCCGCTTGATGAGATCTGCCGAGATTCCCGGCGGAAGCTGGCCGCCGGGCAGGTCGCCGACCAGCTGTTCGACAACCATGTCTTTCGTAATCTTCTGCCCGCCGATCTCGGCGAGAACCGGAGGAATCGCGCTGAACGGGTCTTCCGCCGGAGCCGGGGCGGGAGCCGGTTTTGCCGGAGCCGGGGCGGGAGCCGGTTTTGCCGGGGCCGGTTTCGCCGGAGCCGGAGCGGGAGCCGGTTTCGCCGGAGCCGGAGCGGGTTTCACCTCCGCAGGTTTCTCTTCCACGGGTTTGGCCGGGGCGGGTTTCGCTTCCGCCCCAAATGCGGAAAAGCCGCCGCAGACGAGGCCGCCAGCGACGAAAAGCGCCATAATTCTGCTGTGATCCATTGTATTGTTTCTCCTTGTTGAACGGGGAAACCTTTTCCGACTGGTTTCCCGCAAACTCTTCTTCATACTGCCCCGATGCAGAGTGCATCGGCTATTTTAACATTTATACACTCTCAAGTATGAAATTTCAACCCCGGAATCCGAATATTCCTCAGGAATTTTATTCTTTCATCCGATTTCCGGAGTTTTTTTGCGGGAAACCACCACGGAAAACAGCGTCAGGCTCGCAGGACGAGATAACCATCCGGCGGCAGTTCCGCTCTGCCGTCGCACCATGCCGCCCCGCCGCCGCAATCGATCACCCAGCGTCCGTCCAGCGGAAGCGAATGAGCCTCACGACCGAAATTCACGGCGACGGCGATGCTCTCGCCCTCCCCCTCCCGCCGGAACGTGAGCACCGACTCCGGATGCGGGTTGTCGAGCCAGACGGTCCGCCCCTCCGCCAAAGCCGGAATGCGGCGGCGCAGCTCGATCATTCTGCGGATGAATGCCATACGGTGCTTTCCATGCGGAGTCGCCGCATTCGACCAGTCGATCCCGATGTACCCGCCCCCGTGAAACCGGTTGCTGAAAATGCTGTGACGCCGTGAGTCGGCGATCTCCTGGCCGTTGTAGAGGAACGGAATGCCGTCGATCAGGAAACAGAACGCCAGCGCGGCCTCGACTCCGGCACTGTGAAGTTTTTCGGTCCGGCACTCATACTCATCGTTTGAAATGTCGTGATTATCCGTACTGCGGATGAAACGGGCACCGGTGAGTCCGCCGGCGGCCTGCGATTCGTGTTCCCGACGCAACTCCGAGGCGGGTTTCTCCCCGGCCAGAACCGCACACGCGATATGCGGAATACCACAGTACTGCATATCGAACGCCGCTCGCTGCTCGAGCTCACAGCCTCCGAAACTCTCAGCGAGCATGACGATGCCGGGCTTGAGCGCGTCGATTCTCCGACGCCCCTCCTCCCAGAAGTCGAGCGGAACCTCACTGGAGACATCACAGCGGTAACCGTCGACATCGAACTCCCGGACGAAATATTCCATATTCCGCCACAGATACTCCCGCAGTGCAGGAGATGCGAAATTAAGTTCCGGAAAATGCCAGAGGCCGTTCTTGACCGCGCCATTCTCGTCCCGCACGACAAAATCGGGATGCTCCTCGATGAAAACCGCAGTCGGCCCGCAATGGTAATAGACCAGATCGAGCAGCACGCGGAGATTGTTGTTGTGGGCAGTGCGGACGAACGACTTCAAATCGTCATCCGTGCCATATTCCGGATCAATGGAGTAATAATCTTTCATGCGGTACATATTCTGCGGATTGCCGAAACCGGACTTCCGCTGCCGTTCGCTCCAGAACTCTTCGCGCGGATCGTCGTCGGCCAGAAAAACCGGACAGAGGTAAACCAGATCGATTCCGAGCGAAGCGATGTGCGGCAGCATCGCCTCCGCAGACTTCAGCGTGCCGCCGGGCGTAAACGCCCGCAGGTTAATCTGGTAGATGACCGAATTCTTCAGGAATCCCGGAGCTTTTTTCGCCGTCTGATCCGACATGATATTTATCCTTTCCAGTGTTTGCTATTCCATCCGGATGTTGTATATTATATCGTTTTCTGCTCAAAACAGCAATAGCCATAGTGATCATATTTTTAACCAATGTGATGATTCCATGCAACAGAGCCTGATTGAAAAAGCGTGGCGGCTGCCGGAACCGGAGAGCTATTTCCGCGGACTCGAACCGCCGGAGGGAGTTCCTCCGCTGCCGGAAAATCTTCTGCTTTACTGGCATGATTATCCGCATGAGCGCACGATTATCAGCACCCGGTACATGCTGATCCTCCCGGCGCGCCCGATCGAATACATCGTGAGCGGCAACCAGATCGAACTCGATGCCGACCGGGCGCTGCTGGTCAAACCGTATCTGCAGCGCAGCGTACCGGAAAGCCGCGACCGGTATGACCGGCTCATCGTCTCGTTTGAAGCTCCCGAGGAGGCGTGCTATCTGCCCGGAGAAACGGTCATGAAAACGAGCCCGGAATCACAGGCCGCGGCGGAACGTCTTGTCGATGCTTATCTCGACGGCGACATGCTGCGGGCGATCTTTGAACTCGTGCTGCTGCTGCGGGAGCTCTCGCGTCATCCGGTCCGGCGGGAGATTCCTCCGCTCTCGACGCCGATCCGCCTGGCGCTGAACCGGATCAATCAGTCGCTTGAACTGCCGCTCTCGATCAAGGAACTCGCCGCGGAATCGAAACTGTCGACCAGCCACTTCCGACGCCGGTTCCGGGATGAACTCGGGATCACTCCCGGCGACTATCTCGCCGAACGGCGCATCAACGCCGCCCGCAGACTGCTGGAAGAGACCGACGACCCGATCGGAAAAATCGCGAAAGCCTGCGGCTACGACACGATCTACACGTTCAGCCGTTTCTTCCGGAAACGCACGGGGAGCTCCCCCTCGGAATGGCGGAAATCCCGTCTCCGTACATAAAAAAAGAGGAACGACCGTCAGGCCGTCCCCCCCCGAAAAACCGCGGAAATCGTATCCGATCCACCCAAACAATCGACTTCGATTTCCACGTTCTTTCTCATAGTCTCCAACAGCACGCGAATGCCCGCGGAACCGTCCGGATCGGACAATGCGTCATACGTGAACCATTTCTGCGGACTCGGCTCGTTTTCTCCGGCTTCGGCAGCACAGCGGGCCGCCCGCTCCATACGGAGATCGTTCCTGCGGACCGGAAGTGCGACACCAGCAGAAAATGCCCGGAATCAAGCTCCCCCGGAAAACTCCAGAAAGGCTCCCTCCGCCCGTGAACAACCGCGGCCAGCGAGATCGACAACTCCGGAGCCAGAGCGCCGTCCCTCACCCAGTCGAAATTCACGGAAAAAACCATCGGGAACTCCCTTTCCTGTCAGGCAGGAATTACTTCGCGTTCCCGTTCTTCTGGACCACACCCGCCTCGACCAGCTTGTCGATCAGCTGCTGCATCGAGCCGAACATGTTGAGGAATCCCTGCGGCGGCATGATGATCCGCTGGACGACCTGCGTCTCGACCTTGTCGCTGCCCTCTTTCGGCTGAACGGAGACAAAGTCAAACCGCACCATGCCGCCGGTGAAGTGAATCTGGCCGATTCCATCGACGAAGATCTCTTTTCTGCAATTCATGTTCCATCTTTCCTTTCAACGTTCGCTGTACTCCCTGCGGCCCCGCCCCGTGCGGCTCCGTCATGAGGAGACATTCCGTCATGAAGAGGTAACTTAGCGCACGGTCCGGCGATTATCAACCCTGCGGAAAGAGCTTTTCCGCTTTTTTCAGAAAAAAACCGCCCATCGCTCCCCTCTCCGGCCGAAAACCCGCAAGTTCCATCGGATTCCGCCGGAAGAACAGATTGAAAAAACACCGGTTTCGTGGTATATTGAGTCGGATTACTGAAGTTCCGGAAAAGTTTGCACATGGTCAGCATCGTTATTCCCTCGCGAAACAACGAAGAGCGGATCGGCCGAACACTGGCTGCGTTCTTCGCGCAGAACCGGCATGACATCGAAGTCGTCTCCTGTGACGACAATTCGACCGACCGGACCCGGGCCATTCTCGATTACTATCCGGAAGTGAAACAGCTCCGGATGCCGCCGGGACGGCATTTCCCCGGGGAACTCCTGAATCATGCGATTCCGGAATGCCGGGGGGAAATCATCGTCATCAACCATGCCGACGCCTGTCCGCTCGACGCGGAGTATCTGGGCAATCTCATAAGACCGCTCGAGGAAAACCCCGGAATTGCGGCCTCGTTCGCCCGACAGGAGGCGCGCAGCGATGCTCCGTTCGCCCTCAGGAGCAGCATTGCCCGGAAATTCGCCGCGGAAACTCCACCCTTTTCTCTGGCCGGAGCGGCGATCCGTCGCAACTGGGCGGAGCAGCAACCGTTCAGCACGAACCTGCCGCTGGCATTTTCGCTCGAATGGGAAAAACGACTGCGCGCCGCCGGCGGCAGGATCGTCCCGGTTCCGGATGCCCGGCTCGAATACTCTCCTCCGGTCGACTGGTCCAACCTCCGGGAATACAGTCGACTGCTCGGAGCATCCCGGGCCCGGGCCGTGGGGGAGAGCTTCAGCGGGCGCACGTTTCTGCACCGGTGTCTCGCGGAAACCCGCGCGGATCTGCGCCTGGCCGGAGCCTGGCACAATCTCGGAGCCCTGCCGGAAATCCTCCTGTGGCGGCTGATCGAATATTACGCATATTTTCGCGGCAACCGTGCCGCTCAAGCAAAAGGAAACATCACATGCTGAAAACCGCTCAGATCATCCGACGGTTCTCTTTTGAAGAGTGGGGAGGAACCGAAAACACCATCTGGAACAGCGTGCTCGGAATGCGCAGGCACAATGTGGAGTCGGAAATTCTCAGCACGACGGCGCTCGCCCCGACCGAATTCGAGGAACGCAACGGCGTGACGATCCGCCGTTTCCCCTATTTCTACCCCTACTGGCCGCTGAACAGAGAAGAGCATCTTCAGCTCGACCACCGGCTCGGCAACCCGGTCAGTCTGCAACTTTACAGCTACCTCAAATCAGCGGATTACGAGCTGCTGCATGTCCACAGCACCGGACGCATCGCCGGGCTCGTTCGCGCCGCGGCACGAAAACGGAACATTCCCTACATCGTGAGTTTCCATCGCGGCTACCTGCAGATGCCGAAACAGGAGCGCGCCGAAATGGAACGGCCGCTGCGTCATACGTTCTCCTACGGGAAGTTCATTGAACTGGCTTTCGGCTGGCGCCGGCACGTCATCTCCGACGCCTCCGGCATCGTCTGCGTCGGTGAAAAAGAGGCGGATTTCCTGCGGGAACGGTGGCCGAACAAACGGATTCTGCGCCTGGCCGACGGCGTTGATTTTGAGCGATTTTCCACTCCCGTCAAGACCGACGCGCGCAAGGCGTTCAACATTCCGCCCTACCGGACGCTGCTGCTGTGCGTTTCGCGCATCGACGAGCAGAAGAATCAAAAACTGCTCGTGCGCTTCATCTCGACTCTCACGGAAGAGGGCGAGAACGTACATGCGCTCATCATCGGTCCGCCAAGCACCCGATACTATCTGCGCGAACTCACGGAACTGGCGCAGGAGCTGCAGGTTGCCGACCGGGTCACGATCGTTCCCGGACTCGGGGCGGATGACGAACGGCTGGTTGCCGCCTATCAGGATGCGGATCTCTTCATCATGCCGTCGAAAGACGAGACATTCGGCATCGTCGTGCTCGAAGCGTGGAGCGCGGGTCTGCCGGTGCTGGCCTCCGCCGTCGGCGGACTCAGGCAGCTCGTCCGGGACGGCGAAAACGGCCTGCTCTTCGAGCCGGACAACCTCAGCAGTCTGCTGAACGCCTACCGGACGCTTTCCCGTTACGGCCTGCGCGACAAACTCACAACCAACGCCCGACGCGAAGCCTCAACCCGGTACAGCTACGACGCCATCAGCGGCCGCCTCGCGGAATTCTACCGCGAGAGCATCGAAGAACAGAACAACTGAAAAAGAAAACCACCGGCTCTGCCGGTGGTGCGCGCCACGCCGGGAGATCAGTTAAAAAAAACCAGAGACCCGGAAGCGGGGGGAATCCCTCTTCCGGGTCAGCGTTTTATCTCACAACCGGCCGTCTTCAGCGGTAGATGTACGGCGGTTTGAATTCCGATTCCGAAATCGGCACATCGAGCTGGTAGTCGACGACATGGACGCGTGTCGTGTCGCCCCCCTTCACCGTCTGGATCTCCACGGGAATCCGCACGCCTTCATGCATGCCGTAGCGGACGATCTTCGACATGGAGTCCCCGATCCGGTAAACCTTGATGAGAAAGTCATCCTTGTCGATGTAGATGTTCAGCGCAGGAGCACTCTCGTCGGCATCGTTCACGCGGCAGCTGAGCCGGTAGTAGTCCTCCTCCTCCATGACGCATCCGGAAATCGAAATATGATCGAACACCTTCGAAAGACTGCTGCCGGGATTTGCAATGAGAATCAGAGTCTTGACCAGCTTCATCCGCTCTTCGCTGAGTTCACTTTCCCGCTCATCCACATAGTTGTACAGCCATCCCCGTTCTCCGTCGATGAAAACGCCGCTCTGCGGGCGGTTGTCAACCCGGGTCACCATCTTGAGCTTGTCGGGCGCGAGGAACCAGACATCCGTGATACTCTCTCCGACATTCTCCTCAAGCCAGTTCTCCGTCACCGAGGTCTGGCGCTGAAAATAACTCTTCGCCTTCGCGTACCGCCCGTCCGGATCAAGGGCTTTCTGCATATTCGTCTCAATGGTCTCAAGCGAAATATCGACCGGATAAAGCTCTTCATCCGGCAGCGAACTGCACCCGACCAATCCCGCGGCAAACACCACCGCGAACAGCGCCATCCCGAAGCGCGCCAACCAGAATGAACTGTCTCTCCTCATAAAACCCCCATATATTCGCTGTTGTCACATCCAATCCGCATGGAACGTCTCCCCGCGCGGGCGGTCCACCCGCTCAAACCGGTGCGCCCCGAAAAAGTCCCGCTGCGCCTGAATCAGATTGCCCGCCGACCGCCGCGCCCGGCAGCTGTCGAAATACGCGAGCGCTCCGGCAATCGCCGGCATCGCCACCCCTGCGAGCGCTCCCGCCGCCGTACACCGCCGGAATCCCGGCAGATTCGCGGCAAGTTCCCCACGGAAAAACTCGTCGAAAAGCAGATTCTCCAGCTCCGGATCGCGCTGATAAGCCGCGTTGATGTCGTTCAGAAAACGAGCCCGGATGATGCACCCGCCACGCCACAGCAGCGCGATCGACCCGTAATTCAGCGGCCAGCGGAACTCTCTCTCCGCCGCTTTCAGAAGCGCGAATCCCTGCGCATAGGCACAGATCTTCGCCGCGTAGAGCGCACTTTCCAGATCCGCGACGGCCGCCGCCGATTCCTCTTTCCGCGGCAGGGCGACCCCCTCCCCGGGCAGCAGATCAACGCCGCGCCGCCTGAGCTCCACATCGGCGTTCAGAAACCGTTGAAACACCGCATCGGCGATCGTCGGAGCCGGGGTGGCGGTTTCGAGCGCCGCCACTCCGGTCCAGCGGCCGGTGCCTTTCTGGCCGGGCGCGTCGAGAATCCGGTCCAGCAGCAGCCCCTCCCCCTCCGGATCGGCTTTCCGGAAAATTTTCGCAGTGATCTCCATCAAATATCCGGCGAGAACGCCTCCGTTCCACCGCTCGAAGATGCTGCCGATCTCACGGTTGTCGAGCTTCAGGCCGTCACGCAGAAACGCATAGGCCTCCGCGATGAGCTCCATATCGGCATATTCGATGCCGTTGTGAACCATTTTCACGTAATGCCCGGCCCCCTCCGGCCCGATCCAGTCGCAGCACGGGACTCCGTCGACCTGTGCGGCGATGGTCTGAAGATACGGGGCGACTTCCGGCCAGGCGCTCTCATCTCCGCCGGGCATGATCGAGGGACCGTTCAACGCCCCCTCCTCCCCGCCGGAGATGCCGACGCCGAGGAACCGGATCCCCCGCTCGGAAAGCTCACGGCAGCGCCGGACCGTATCCGGGTAATGGCTGTTGCCGCCATCCATGATGATGTCGCCCGGTTCGAGATACGGCAGAAATCCGGCGATGCACGCGTCGACCGCCGCCCCGGCCTGCACCATCAGAATGATCTTGCGCGGCCGCGCAAGCGCGCCGACAAACTCCTGCGGCGTCCGGAAAGCGCCGAAACCTGCTTCCGGGGCGCGTGCAAGCAGCGCTTCGGTTTTCTCCCATCCACGGTTCCAGACCGCGACACGGAATCCGTGATTCGCCAGATTTCGCGCGAGGTTGCCGCCCATGACGGCCAACCCGGCGACTCCGAATTCGTAAAGATCGTTCATTGCGCCTCCTCTTCCTGATGAGTTGTTGTAATATGCACCATACCGCCTGAAATTTCCAACTCGATTCCGGTTTCCCCGTCATTTTTTTCCCGGAAAACTTGACAAGCGCCCCATCCCGGGAATATTGTACTATATACATGTGCGCATGTGCGCATGAGGAATTCACGGAATACGGACGTTTTCAGGAGATCACCGATATCATGTCAAAACTGTTGATCGTCGAGTCGCCGACCAAGGCGCGCACCATCGGCAAGATGCTCGGCAAAGATTACACCATCATCGCCTCGATGGGGCACATCCGCGATTTGCCCGAACGCGAACTCGGCGTGGACATCGCACACAACTTCGCCCCGCAGTATGTCGATACGGCCCGGAGCAAATCCGTGGTCAAGGAGTTGCGCGCCGCGGCCAGAAAGGCCGACGAAATCTATCTCGCACCCGACCCCGACCGCGAGGGAGAGGCGATCGCCTGGCATCTGGCCGAGGTGCTCGAGAAAAGCACGAAGAGCCCGTTCTATCGCGTCTCATTCCATGAGATCACCCGCAGCGCCATCGAAAAAGCGCTCAGTGAAAAGGGAAAGATCAATTTGAATCTCGTCGACGCGCAGCAGGCGCGCCGCGTACTCGACCGCATCGTCGGATACCAGGTCAGCCCGCTGCTCTGGTCGCGCATTGAAAAGGGATCGAGCGCGGGGCGGGTACAGTCGGTCGCGCTGCGGCTCGTGGTCGAACGCGAACGCGCGATCAAAGCATTCCAGCCCGAGGAGTACTGGATCTTTTCTCTCGTATTCCGGACGGAGGACGGGCGCGAATTCACAGCACGGCTCTTCAAGATCGACGGGAAAGATTTCCGGGTCGCGACAGGACCCGAGGCCGAGGCGCTGATTGCCGCAGTGAAAGGCGGAGCCGCCCCCGCCGTCGGGCAGCTCACCACGGCCGAGCGCAAACGCAACGCCCCGCCGCCGTTCACAACCAGCACGCTGCAGCAGACGGCGAACACCGTGCTCCACTACAGTGCGACCAACACCATGCGTTATGCGCAGCAGCTCTATGAGGGCATCGACATCGGAGAGGGAGGCTCCGTCGGTCTGATCACCTACATGCGTACCGACTCGGTCACGATCGCCCGCGAGGCGCAGGAGGCGGCCCGGAACTTCATCCGCGAGAGTTACGGGGAGAAATATCTGCCGGAAAAACCGAACTTCTTCCGCAACAAGAGTTCCGCGCAGGAGGCGCACGAAGCGATCCGGCCGACCGACGTGCGCCGCACACCGGAGGCGATGGCTCCGTTCCTCGATCCGCAGCAGCTGAAGCTCTACACGCTGATCTGGCGGCGGTTCGTCGCGAGCCAGATGGCGCCCGCGCTGCAGAATCTGACCACGGTCGACGTCGAAATCAGCGGAAAGGATTCGCACAACTACCTCTTCCGCGCGACAGCGACCGTTCCGGTGTTCGCGGGATTCGGCAAGGTCTACGAGGAGTCGAAGAAGAGCCGGGATGAGAGCCGCGAAGCGGAGGTGCTCGGCAGCCTCAAAATCGGCGATCCGCTCTCGATCCGCGATCTCGACACCGAGCAGAAGTTCACCGAGCCGCCGCCGCGCTACAGCGAAGCCGCGCTCATCAAGGAACTCGAGGAGAACGGCATCGGCCGCCCCTCGACTTACGCGACGATTCTGCGGACGATTCAGGACCGCGCCTACGTGACGCGCGAACAGGGCAAGCTCGTGCCGACTCAGCTTGGGTTCAACGTGAACGACTTCCTCGTCGAACGGCTGCCAGAACTCTTCGACGTCGGGTTCACCGCGAAGATGGAGCAGGAACTCGACGAGATCGAAGAGGGAAAAGTCCGCTGGACCGATATGATGACCGAATTCTACGCGAAGTTCGCTCCGTGGCTCGAGGAGGCGAAACACAGCGACGCGCCCCCCGCAGAAGAGGTCGGCGCACTGCTGAAGCTCTTTGACGGAGTCGAATTCGATGCGCCGGAGAAAGTCGGACGCCGCACCTACGACGACGGCAAATTCTTCCGTTCGCTGCGTGAGCAGTTTGAAAAAGACGGAAAAATCACGGCAAAACAGTTTCAGGCGCTGCTTTCGCTCGCGGCGAAATACCGCGCCCGGATCGGCGACAAGGCTGCACTTCTGCCGGAACAGCTCCAGTCCGCACTCAATGCCGCGGCCGCGGAGCATGCCGAACGCGAGGAGAAGCGCGGGCAGTCGCAGGCCGCAGCCGCGGCGATCGATTATGCGGGACTCTTCGCGGCGTTCGATCAGGTGACGTTTGAACCGCCGACGAAAAAGGGACGGTTCACCTACGACGACAAGAAGTTCCTGCTCTCGCTGAAGCGCCAGGCTCTCGACGGCAAGGCGCTTTCGGAGAAACAGAATGCCGCGCTGCGCCGCATGGCGGCGAAATACCGCGGCCAGCTCGTAAACCCCGAACTGGTCGATTCGATTCTCGGCACGAGCGCCCTGGCGGCGCCGGAGGGGAGCGCGGGAGGGGCGGAAACCGGAACGGCACCCGCCGCCGCGCCCGCCGAACAGGATCCGCGGGTCGCGCCGCTGCTTGAACAGCTCTCGCATGTGACGCAATGGGCCGAACCGGTCAAGCGCGGCCGGTTCACTTACGATGACAGGGAGTTCTACGAATCGATCGCCAAACAGGCCGCCTCCGGTCGGATTCTGAGCGCCCGGCAGGTGGCGGCCCTCGTGAAAATGGCTGCAAAATACGAAACCAAACAGGAGGAAACCGGAAAATGAGTGACGACAAATCCCAGGATGTGAAAGCTCCCGAAACACCGGACAAACCGGCGGGAAACGCGCCCGCCGCGTCTCCTGCCCCGGCGAAGAAAAAACGGCGCTGGATGCGGATTCTCGGCTGGGTGGCGGTCGTGATCGTCGTGCTGCTCGTCGCCGCAATCATCGCGCGCGACGCGATCATCAAGGCGGCGGTCGTGAATATCGGTTCGGCCGTGACCGGAACCAAAGTGGAAATGGATTCGTTCTCAAGTTCATTCGGTGGAACGGTGGAACTCTCCGGCTTCCGGGTTGCGAATCCGGAGGGATATCAACAACCTTACGCGTTTCAGGTCGGACGGGTCCGGGTTGCAGTCGACGTCGGTTCACTTTTTTCGGACAAGATCGAAGTGAAAGAGGTCCTGATCGAAGGGACACGGGCCAACTACGAGCTGAAACTGGACGGCAGCAGCAATCTGACCGACATTCAGAAAAACATCGAAGCTTTCTCCGGCACGGGAGAGGGTTCCGAAGCCGAGCCCGGGGAGCCGGAAGCCACCCCGGAGGAAACACCGGAAGAGTCTGAAGCCGCGAAGAAGAAAGTCGTCATCCGTCTTG
Source organism: uncultured Victivallis sp. (assembly GCA_944389935.1). Classification (GTDB taxonomy): domain Bacteria; phylum Verrucomicrobiota; class Lentisphaeria; order Victivallales; family Victivallaceae; genus Victivallis. The sequence goes on along the minus strand of CALXOE010000026.1, from coordinate 6,499 downwards.
TGCGGATCGAGGGAACGGAACTCTCGGTCTCTTCAAAACTCCTGAACACGGACGTACCGCTGCCGGTTCCGCCGATCACGCTGGAGGATCTCGGAGACGGCAAGACTTTCGGCGAGACGCTCAACGAGTTTACGGCCAAAGTGCTCATGTCCCTCTCGACCGCGCTCTCCGAGTCGGGAATCCAGGGCGTCGGCGACGCCCTCAAGGATGCGGGGAAAAACCTCAGCGAAACCCTCAAAGGAAGCGGCGACTCCCTCAAAGAGGCCGGCAACTCCCTCAAGGAAGCCGGAAAGAACCTCGAAAAGGGATTGCGCGGACTCTTCAGCAAGGAGTGAGATCATACACGCTTCCCCAAAAACGCCGCCGGGGCATTCGTCCGGCGGCGTTTTTTTTCAGCCGTTTCGTCAGATGCCGAGCGGACTCTTCTGCGAGGGGAGAAACTCCCGGAAGTTCGCGTAGAGTTCGTCGAGCTTATTCAGGTAGTATGCGACATTTTCGTCGCGCGCGTCGGCGGGGGCTTCGGAGAGCAGCTTCGCATTGTCGACCACGGAAACTTTCTTCTTCTCCCCGGTCAGATAATAGGTCACCTGATCCCCGGCGCGGTAATCGCGTCCGGAACGGATCGCAAGTTCATAAGCGGCGCTGCGGCGGCCGGTTCCGGCGGCGAGTTTGCGTTTGTAGGTATCGAGAGAGTCGTTCAGATTCTCACTCTTGGCGAGATCGGCGAGCGGCAGTTCGCGCCGCTCGATCCGGCCGCGCATCTCTTCGTACATCGCCGGAACCGCCGCGAACTCCCGCTTCAGAAGCAGCTCGACCAGCTGCGAAATGAACCGACGCTGGAACGGCTCAAGTCCGCGCGACTTCAGAGCCGCCCCCGTGATGCTCACCACTCCGTCGCGCCCGAGCAGCGCGTAATTCTTGCTCTTGTAGGAGAACATCGCCGCGTAAGTCGCATCGAGCTCGACCTCGATTCCGGGCGGCAGCGCGGACTGAATCCGCTTCTGAAACGCGGTCTGCTCCTCCACTCCCGGCGGCGGCTGGAAGTAGATGCCGTCGGTATCCATCTCGATCACGTTCGCGCCCGCGCCGGTCAGGAAGTCGAGCATCATCGTCAGGATCTCGCGGCCGCGCGCCGTGACCCGCTCGGCGAGATCGAAGTCATTGAAACTCCCCTGCGAAAACCCGAGATAACCGTAAAAGGAGTTGATGAGGATCTTGAACGTCCCCTGCAGCGCCTGAAGCTCATTGCGTTCGGCCGGGTCGGTTGCCGCGCGCATCGCGTCTTTCGCCTCGAGTCGGAAACTCCGCAGCGCGCCGAGCAGCCGCGGAAACACCCGCAGCACATCGCGCGACGGCGCCCACTCCGAGGCGAGCAGAATCGACGGATACAGCGACCGCACGTCGCAGTGCCAGACATTCTCGAAGATGCCGCACTCGTCCGCCCGGGTCAGCGCGCCGGCGAACCGGCGCGGCTGTTCCGGCAGCGGAAACGAGTGATTCGCTTTCAGATACTCCGAGATGAACAGCGCGTCGAGACTTGTTCCGCTGCCGCGCACGATCACGTCCTGATACTTCATCGGCAGGATCGACGCCTGATAGAAGTAACTCGGGCTCAGCAGCGCCGCGAGACTCCGCGTCTCGCGCACGTCGTCGAGCGCATATGCGAGCAGCCGCTCCCGGTCGCGCACCCACGCTTCAGAGATCTCCGCGCCGTCGACGTAGGTACGGTCGGGAGAGGCGAAGTTGAAATGTTTCGCGAGATATTTCAAATTGTACGATTCGAGATTCCGGTTCGAGACGTCATACATCATCGCCAGATGCAGCGTATCGACCACATGCCGCCCGAAAACATCGTAACGGGTGTAATTGACGATCCGCTCCGCAACAGTGAAGCGGCTTGAACGCGACTTCAGAAGAGCCCCGCCGCGCCCGAGCGCGAGTTTGACCTTGTGCCGTTTCGCCCGGGCCTCGAGATACGGCAGATCGAAGCGGCAGATATTGTGCCCCTCGATCACGTCGGGATCACGCTCCGCGACGGTGCGGACAAAAGCCTCGAGGAGCTCCTTTTCGTTCATTTTCTCCTGGGAGAGCACGAGCTCCCAGCCGGTCGAGTCGCTCATGGAAATGATCACGATCTCGTCGGCCTCACGCTCCGGATTCGGGAAGTCGAACCCCGGCGTCGTACGCACTTCAAAGTCGAACTGAAGCCGCCGCAGCTCCCGGAACTCCATCCCGGCGAAGAGCCTCGTCTCCTGCTGCTGCAGAATCTGCTGCGGCAGGTCGCGGAACGTGTAATAAGCGCCTCCCCGCTTCTTCAGATGCTTGAGCGCAAGTTCATACTCCTTGAGCGTCGGAAACTTCGCGAGAAAGCGATAGGTCATCTCCCCCGCGAGCGGAGTGACCGCGGCGACTCCGGAGAAATCTTCGAGCTGCTCCGGCGCGGAGAGCAGCACCATCGGCGTAAACGGGATCTCCTCCTCGCGGAAGCCCGCTCCGTCATGATAAAAAAACACCGCCCCGTCCCCGCGCGGTTCAACCGCAACGACTCCGGAACGCCGGGAATTCACGAGTTTTTCCAGCAGCATAGCGCCTCCTCCTGCATTGTCTCTGCGGAATGTAACACCTCGGACACCGGATTGCAACCCGCAAAGCGGCAAAATCCGGAATCGGAACCGGCTTTTTTCCGGAATCCGTCGCGACACGGTTGACAAAATACCGTTTCAGCGGTATATTTCATCAACGGTTATGCGGGGCGGCCCGTCGGTCGGGTGCGTCTCTCCACACAACAGCAGTCAGGATTATGAAAGAGAAACGGAAAAAGAGCAAGATCAGCGAGGATCCCGGACCCCGATGGCGTGAGGCCGTGCCGGGCGCTCTTCTTTCCGGATTTCCCGGCTGATCTTTCCGGAACGCCCAGCCCCCCTTTCCCGGGAGTGTGTGCGCGGCTTCACGCCTGTCGACGGTTCGACGGATACCGGCGCCGGATGTTCACTCCGGCAGTGTCGAAACCCTTTAAAAACAGGATGGATTTGCCATGTTCAGATGCTATGATCTGGTCGACGGCCGCGTGCAGAGCTGCCCGGAGGGACAGCTTGGAATCATTCAGGTGTACAGCGCCCCGACCGAGGAGGAGAAGCGCTATCTCGTCGACCAGTGCGGAATCGACGAACACACGCTGCTCTCGGCCCTCGACGAGGACGAGATCTCGCGTGTCGAATACGAACACAATCACATCGCGGTCATTCTGAAGCGGCCGCGCAACTTTCAGGTGGACCGGACGATGGCGTTCAAGGTGTCGTCGATCGGCGCGTTCCTTTTCAAAGACCGCATTATCGTGCTGCAGGCCGAACCGATGCCGCTCTTCGAGCACGGTCGGATGCCGCTGCGCGGAAACACGATTCAGGGGGTGCTGCTGCGGCTGCTGCACCACTCGACCCACCACTTTCTGCAGCATCTGCGGATCATCCGCAACATCTCGGACGAGATCGAGAACAAGATCGAATTCGCCGTCACGAACAAGTCGCTCGTGAACATGTTCTCGCTGCTCAAAAGTCTGACCTACTATGAGAGCGCCACAAGCGCGAACCAGCTGCTGCTGATCAAACTGCGCAACGACGCGAACAAGATCGGATTCAATGAGGAGGAGCTCGACTTCCTCGACGACATCACCGTCGAAAACAAGCAGTGCGACAATCTCGCCGGAATCTATGCGGGCATTCTGACCGGCATGTCCGATGCGCGCGTATCGGTTGTGAGCAACAATCTCGCCGGAATCATGAAGTATCTGGCGATCATCAACATCGTGTTCATGCCGCTCACGGTCATCACCGGCCTCGGCGGCATGTCGGAGTTCACAATGATGACCGAAGGGATCTGGTGGCCGCACGCATACAGCGCACTCGTGCTGGTGATGGTCATCATCGGGTACGTCACCTATCTTCTGGTCAAACAGATCGGCATGCGCGACAACGGCAGGAGGCGGTAACATGAGCTCGAATCTCAAGAAAACCCGTTACCGTGAATCCGTCTCCCGCCGCGGCCGCGAACGACTTCGGAAAGCGAATCTCCGTTTTGATCTCTGCGCGGCGGCGCTTGCGCTGCTGATTCTGATCGCGATGGCGATCTGTTTCCGGCAGGAGTATGAACTCGGCTCGAATCAACCGTCGGGATTTGCGATGTGGTTTCTGCTGTTTCTGGCCTATCTGCCGCTGGAGCTGGTCGGACTGGTGAGCTGGCTGTTCCACGCGCAGGATTCGTCACTCATGCAGTTTCTCGTCTATCACAATCCGCCGCTGGGGCTCGGAATCTTCGATCTCGGACTGCTCGCGGTGGTCTGGGCGGTGATCCGTTTCTACTGCAGCCGGCGTTACGGAGCGAACTGGATGAGAACCGCGGCCACATTTCTGACCATTCTTGTCGTCTGGGGAGCGTTTCAGCTCGGATGCGTCGCGGCCGTGCTGATCTGGCGCGGCGGCGGATTTTCGCCGCTGCACCGCCACCTGCAGCGCGAAGCGGAACCGGAAAAGGTCATTGTCGTCGAACGGGAAGCGGTTTCCGCCGCGGAGCGGACTCCGGAACCGGTACAAAAAAATCCATAGAGATTCCCGGATTTTCCATTGCGAAAGCGCATTCCGGGGCTATATTGATTGAAAACAGCAACACAGCAGCATGTGGGGGATGCGCAATGCAGATCAGGATCATCAGTCCGCTGGAAAAAATTTTCGACGACGTCGCCGAGCTCCAGGCTCCGGCATTCAAATCCACAGCAGTCGCCCGGGGGGAGATCTGCTCCTTTCAAATCGCGGTGAAAGAGGACGGCGATGAGCGCGGCTACATCCGGGTGGTCTGCGAGAGCGCTCTGAACGTCCGGATCCGCACGGTCGATTCGGTACCGGTTCATCTGGCGGCGGACACTCCTGACGACGATTATCTGCGCACGACTCCGGGACTTTATCCGGATCTGCTCAGTGATCTGGAGGATTGTGATACGTTCCGCATTCTGACACATCAGCGGCGCATGCTCTGGGTGACGATCCCGGTTCCGGAGGAGTGCCGCCCGGGGCGTTATGCGGTGCGCTTCCGATTTTCGCGCATGGTCGAGGAGGAGTGGACGCCGTGCGCAGAAGCGGAATTTGAAGTTGAAGTTACGCCGTTCTCACTGCCGGAACAGGAGCTCATCCGGTACGAGTGGTTTCATGCCGACGCGCTCTGCTCCTGCTACCGGGTCGCAGCCTGGAGCGAAGAGCACTGGGAGATCGTCGAGCGATTCGCCTGCAATGCGGTGCGGCACGGCATCAATGCGCTGTACACGCCGCTCTGGACGCCGCCGCTCGATACGGAGGTGAACGGCGAACGGCCGACCTGCCAGCTTCTCGACATCGCTTATGACCCGGCGACGCGGAGTTACCGGTTCGACTTCGGCAAGCTCGAGCGTTTTCTCGACATGGGGCTGCGTCTCGGCTTCAAAAAGTTCGGCATGAGCCACCTCTTCACACAGTGGGGAGCGAAATTCACGCCGAAAATCATCTGCACGCTGCCGGACGGGAGGGAAGAGAAACGGTTCGGCTGGCATGTGGCGGCCGATGACCCCTCCTATGCGGAATTTCTGCGGGCGCTGCTGCCGAAACTCATCGCGTTTTTCCGGAAAAAGGGGATTGCGGAAAGATGTTTCTTCTCGATCTCGGACGAACCCTGCGAGGAACAGAAAGAGAGTTATTCCCGCGCGGTGAATCTGGCGCGTCCGCTGCTGGAGGGGATTCCGACCGTCGAGGCGCTGTCGCGCATTGAATTTTACGAAGCGGGGCTCGTGCAGCATCCGGTGCCGAGCTGCAATATCCTCGAATCGTTCCAGGGCAGAGTGAAAGATTTGTGGACCTATTACTGCTGCGGTCAACAGCAGCAGACGCCGAACCGTTTCATGGCGATGCCGTCGGCGAGAGTCCGGGTCATGGGTATGCTTGCCTATGTGTATGATCTGGCGGGATTCCTGCAGTGGGGATTCAACTTCTACTATGCGCAGTATTCGCGGAAACCGATCGACCCGTTCGCCTGCACCGATGCGGGCGGAGCGTTTCCGGCGGGAGACTCTTTTCTGGTCTATCCGGGATCGAACGGCGAACCGCTCGACTCGATCCGCCACGAAGTGTTCCGCGACGGGCTGCAGGATCTGCGGGCGCTGAAACTGCTCGAACGGAAGATCGGGCGCGAAGCGGTGCTCGCGTTTCTGAAACAGGGACGGACGGAGCGTTTCACCATGACGGATTATCCGCGTGATCCGGAGTATCTGCTCGAGTTGCGTCCGCGTATCTACGCGGAACTGGCGAAAGCGTGAACAATTCACCGCACCAGGAGAGAGAAAAAAGCTTTTTTTTCATTTTCGCACTTGAAAAAAGCAGGATCGCGAAGCATATTATATGATGTGATGCGCTCATAGCTCAGTTGGTAGAGCAAGTGACTCTTAATCACTGGGTCCTGGGTTCGAGTCCCCGTGAGCGCACCA
>CALXOE010000025.1 GCA_944389935.1 uncultured Victivallis sp. | reverse complement strand
GATTCCCGGCTTCTACTCATGATCTCGCCGCGGCAACAGAAAGAGAGATCGCAAGCCTGAACAAACTGCTCGACACCTGCCGATTCCGCGTTTGAAGATCGGCCGATTCGAGCGCCCGGGGAGTAAAAGCCCATCCCCGGAAGCAGAATGAAAAACAATTTCGCGCCACCGGATAAAAAGAGAGGAGTTCCGCTTCGACAAAAATTCAGAAACCTTGCCGACGGCATAGCTCTCAGCGTGGAGAATGGTGGGCGATGAGGGACTCGAACCCCCATTCACATCATTTACTATCAACACTTTACGAGTTGATATGCTACATTTTTGTTACAATTTTCTTTAACCTAATCGGGCGGAAAGTACCTTTTCCATGTCGATCGAAAGAGCCGCTCGGTTATAGGCCTGCGTCTGTTTTTCGCTTGAGTGACCAACAACTCCGCCGAACTCTTCCAGATCAATCCCAGCCGTCGCGGCCTTGGTGATGACCGTGACACGGAAACAATGAAACGTCCCCCTTATCCCGATTCGTTCGCACAGCCGCGCAAATGGATGCGTAGCTGTAACCCATTTTTTTGGATACTCTGCTGCCAGATTAGGCAGAACGTATTCCCCTTTGATGCTGGCCGCACGAATAGTTAAAAGTCTGGCAAGTTCCGGGACAATCCGGATAAATACAACCCGTCCGCCCGTCCGCGAATCCGTTTTTGCCGGAGCGAGTTCAAGATATTTACCAAGTTCATCTGATCGAATTGAATCCCAGCGCAAAAGCGCAACGTCCTTGTATCGCAACCCGGTCATAGATGCGATTTTTGCTGCGACATACCACTCGTCACGATGTTTCAATTTGCTCGTCTGAATCGCATCGAAAATACGTTCCATTTCATCGTCTGTAAACGCTCGGAACGATTCACTGCGCTTTTCCTGTTTGCCGCGATGAATCGGGAGTTGATCGATCGTCTCAAACACATTACAATTCGCGCCGCCGAACTGGAACACCTGACGCAGATCGTTCAAAATGTTATTGAACGTTTTGTTTTTCCTGCCGCCGGCAGACAGATAGGAAACAGCCAGATCAGCCGTCAGCTGCTCCGGATATTCGATCCGGTGAGCCTTGCACCAGGCGGCAAACGCAGCCCATGTTCGGCTCTTCGTGTCACGCGTTGAATCTGCGAGATCTGCAAACCGGTCAGATGAACGATAATTTTCCCAGATCAGTTCCAGCTTCCGCGGCGGCGCCGGGATGATCGATTTTACCTGGTCCGTCTGACGCATCCGCCAGATCTCCAGCGCCAGAAACTCCGCCTCGCGTTTGTCGCGGGTGTGGAGGCTGCGCCAGACGTCGCGGCCGGCGATCCGCTGCCGGATGTAGTAGACATTCCCGCGCAGCATCGGGCGCGGAGGACGACCGATAAAATCAGATTGCAGGTGAATCAGTTTCATTTTTTTACCTTCATTTCACGCCATTCCCACGGGGGAACCGGTTTTGTGTCACTCCATAAGCCGCGTCGCGCTTTCCTTGCGTCTGCCTCCGCTTCCCGGTAATCGTCGCGATCCGGCGCGAAGTAGGGCCAGTACCACGCGAGACCCATTTTCAGGAGCTCCAGAGAAACATCCTGTTTCCCTACTTCGCAGCGAACCACGATCCGCCGGTAAGAAGTCCCGTGTTGCTCGATTTCGATTTCCCTGCCGTACAGAAGCTGACGCAGCGCCTCTCGCGCCGCGACCCCCCAGCGTTGATCGAGCTCCGGGGTGTCGATCCCCCAGAGCCGGTACGACTGTTTCCCGGATCGAAACGTGTCTCCGTCATGAACGCTCGTTGCCGTGATCGTTTCAGCGAACGAAACCAAGCAAAGGATGATAATTGTCGAAATCAATATAGATTTCATACTATGACAGCAAGTGAAGATTGCTGATCAAATTACAGGCAAACCATGGATCATCTATCTTGAAACATTGCGGTTTCGCAGTTACGCCGTCTTTTTGAACCATAATACCGTCTGAAAAAGGATTTACACTGATCAATTTTTTTACAGGTATTTTCACAACTTTCAGTGAGGAAATCCAGAAGAGATGCTTGTTTGTAATCAATAACGCGCCGCATCCGACATTGACCGCTTCAGTTGTATCAACGGGGTGCCCCTTAAACGCACTTGTACGAAAATACACTCCCTTTGCCACTCTAAAGCTCATTCCGGAACTTCCGCCGACATAATGTCGTCTTGTACGATATTCATAGTAATTGACATCATTGAAAAGCCATATCGGCTCTTCTCCACGCTGCATAATGACAGGGAAATTTATTGTTATGCTCGCACGCTTGCTAATCACCCCATTAAGTACATCTCGCAACACGAGGCTTTTAACGACTTTTGTCATGTAAATACAATCATCATCTTGTGTTATTTCAAATGTGTCTGACAAAAAGTCGAGAACTTTTTCTTCTTCCTTAGAAATAACTCCATCTTCCAATGATTTATCGATTATCTTTCGCCACGCCTCTATAATACTGTTTCTGGTATCTCCTCCGCTCATACCATACAGCTGCGATATATTCCGAACCTTTTGTTGTATCCCGAATAAATCATCTAATTTTGATGATGCCGATACAATTTCATTAACGATCGCTGAGTGACCGTATTTTTTTATTTTTTTACCTGGACTGCTGCTCCACACCGTGATCGGATCAAGTCCCATTGCTGAAATCATTTGTACTAGTATTGAAATTTCATCTTTAGAAACAACGCCATCGGATAACGCTTCAGTCGCTTTTTCTTCCCAGCATTCTTCAAGGAGAGATTTTAATACCTTATCGGGGATCATGCGATTTTTTGCTGTATGCGCAATCACCTCTTTGATATTCATGCAATCCCGGCTTTGATAAATTTGATCGATACACTGCCGAATATAATTTTTCCCGTGCATAAATGAATCGTAACATTCCTGATGTTGACGTTTCATGAATCCAGCAGGTTCTCCGCAAAAACGACAGTTCATGATTACCCTCCCCTCCTCTTTACAGTTCGCAGCTTTTTCTAACGACGATACCAATCCAGGCGATTTCGCCGGGGCTGTTCACGGTGATGTCTTTGCCGGTCTTTTCATTGTCGCTGGTCAGCATCAGGATTGACCCTGCCCTGCGCAGGCGTTTGCAAACCACCGTTCCCGCATACTCGGAATCATCCGAAAAACGGACGATCACGATTTTACCGGACGGAATGCTGTTCAAATCGTATTGCTCCTCGCAGAACAGAATGTCGCCGTCTGAAATTGTCGGCTCCATCGATACGCCGTGGACACGGAATGCCTGCGTGTTTCTCCGGACTCCGACCGGGGCGAGCGCAACGTCTGTATTTTCCGGATCCCATTTCTTCATGACCGGCTCGCCGTTACGGCCGATCAGGGATGCGATGTGCGTCGCCGCGTTCGCCCAGTCCACCACCGGGATCGGACGGGTCAGCACTCCCCACGTGTTGTAAATGCCGTCCGGGGCCAGCAAGCCGCGTTCGGCCGGAGAGAGCGGCGCGTCATCGTGTTTGATGTTCAGCCCGTCCAGAACCGCCGAAAGCACGTCCGGAAACCAGTTCAGTTTCCCCGCCAGCAGACGCTCGATCGAGTTTGCCGAGTCGTAGCCAATCCGGCGATTCAGTTCCGACGCATTGCGGACGCCCTCCCGCAGCATCGCGTCCTTGATGCACTCGCGCAGCTCCGGCGTGTTGCGGATCGTGTCCGGCGTGGACGGGAACGGCGGCAGAGGATCGCCGGGATCATTGATTGCGTCGGCAACGTGTCTGCTGATCCGGTCGAGCTTCGCAAGTTTATCTTCGATGATTTTTCGATCCTCTTCAGAATCGACCTGTTTCAAACGCTGCTGCAATACCCGGTAATGTCTGGCGAGAGAATCCGGATCGATGTTTTCCGCCACGCTGGCATCGCGCGATATTTCTCCGCCGGATATGACATTTACCATCTCGCTTTCCGAAAGGTTTAAAATATCCTTCAGCGTCTGATAATGCTTGCTGCTTACCGGAGCGATTTGCTTTTCCCACTTGTAAATCGTCTGCTTGGAAACCCCGATTCGTTTCCCCAGCTCTTCTTGTGTGAGATCATTGCGAAGGCGATAAAATTCCAAAGCGTTCATGGGACACCTTTTTTATTACCTTTCTTTGCTTATTATAAATATAATACATTGTCATACATAAAACAACCTCAAAATAAAACTTTTTTCAAAAAAAGTAAAAGTACGTCTTGTTTTTTTGATAATACGTTGTATGTTATTTTTGCAAACCTAAAGTAACATACAGCGGAGGCAAAATGAGAAAACAGGTGGATAGTCCGAGAAACAAGGACAAGAGAATCAATGCGCGGGTTACAGCCGCTCAATTCGACGAATTACAAAAGATCTCGCTCAAAAAAGACCTGCCGGTGTCACATCTGGTCAGGATTGCAATCAAAAATTTTTTGCTCGACAAGTAACATAAAAGTAACAAGAGAACAAACATGCACACATGCGACAAACAGCGCCGGGACTGGATCATGGAGTGCGAGCGCGTCGCCCGTCAGCTCCGGATCAAAACCAGAGTCACGCGGAACTCGGTATCGTTTGAGTTCCCGGACATCACCCGCAGGAAACAGAAAAAGGAGGCCGTAAATGCGTGAATTGCAGACGTGGGGAAGCCGGACGCCGCGGCGGTGCGAGAAAACCGAACACTCGTCGGACGTGATCATCTGGATCATCGCGATCGCCCTCGGCGCGGCGATCCTGATTCTGAAATGAAAAGCGCCTGATCGTGAGCAGCAATCACAATCAGGCAAAACAACATCAACCGGTACAAATGTACCACCAAACAACAGGTTTTGCAAATGGAAAATGTCAAAATCATCGGACTCGAGCTCGAGAACGTCAAACGGGTCGCGCTCGTGCGCATGGCCCCGGCGGCGAACGGTCTCACCGTCATCGGCGGCGATAACGCGGAGGGGAAAACCTCCGTCCTCGACGGCATCGTCTATGCGCTCGGCGGCGAAAAGTACCGCCCCGGCAACCTCAAACGCGAAGGAGCGCTCGCCGACGCCAGAATCCGGATCGAACTCTCGAACGGCATGATCGTCGAACGGCGCGGAAAAAATGCCGCTCTCCACGTCTCCGATCCGTCCGGCAGGCGTTCCGGCCAGAAGCTGCTCGACGAATTCGTCGAGGAACTCGCGCTCAATCTGCCGAAATTCCTCGCGATGCGGGACGACGAAAAGGCAGAAGTCCTGCTCCAGACGCTCGGGATCGGGGAGCAGCTCCAGGCGCTCGACCGGCGCGAACAGGCGGCATACGACAAGCGTCACGCATTCGGCGTGATCGTCGATCAGAAGATTAAATACGCCCGGGAGATGCCGGAATATCACGACGTTCCGGACGTTCCGGTGTCGGCGGCGGAACTGATTCAGAAGTCGCAGGAAATCCTTTCCCGGAACGCGGAGCGCGACCGGCTGCGCAATCAGCTCGCCGCGCTGCAAAGCGAAAAGGGCGAAGCGGACAGGCGGATCGTCCAGCTCTGCGAGGAGCTCAAACGCGCGGAGGCGGAGGCGGAGAAGCTCGAGAAACAGATCGCAGACGCTCTCGCAAATCCGATTCCGGAAAACGAATCCACGGCGGAACTCGAGGAGCAGATCACGCAGATCGACACGATCAACGCGAAGATCCGCGCGAACTCCGACAAGGAAAAAGCGCAGGCGGACGCGGACGATTTCAAGCGTCAACTCGACGAACTCACGAAACAGCTCGAAGCCGTCCGGGAGGAGCGCAGAAATCTGCTCGATCACGCGGAAATGCCGCTCGGCGAACTCTCGATCGGGAAAAACGACAAGGGCCGCCCGATCCTGCTCTACAACCATCAGCCGTGGGACTGCATGTCCGGGATGGAACGGATCAAAACCGCCGTTTCCGTGATCCGGAAACTCAAACCGGCCTGCGGCTTCGTCCTGATCGACGGGCTCGAGGCGTTCGATCTCGAACAGCTGCGCGCATTCGGTCAGTACATCGAGGAACAGCAGCTTCAGGCGATCGCGACGCGCGTCTCCCGCGGCGACGAATGCAGCATCATCATCGAGGATGGAGTTGCCATTCAGGAGGACGCCGACGCCGCGCTGGAAACCGAAACTCAAACCGACAACAACAATCTGGGGGAATGGTAAATGAACATCGTCAAGGGAAAGCAGATCAAACCGCTGAAATGCGTGATGTACGGGCCGGAGGGAATCGGCAAAACCACGTTCGCGAGTCGGTGGCCGCGGCCGCTCTTCCTCGATTTCGAGGGCGGCACGGGACGGCTGAACGTCGACCGGGTTCCGGTCGCGAGCTATCCGGAACTCGAGCAGGTCATGGCGCACATCGCGCAGGATCACGCGGATTACCGGACGCTCGTGTTCGACACCGCCGACTGGCTCGACCGGCAGATCACCCGCGCAGTCTGCGACGCCGCGGGGAAAAAGGGGATCGAGGAGTTCGGCTACGGCAAGGGATTCACGTTTCTCGCGGAAAAGTGGGCGGCGTTTCTTGACCGGCTGAACCGGTTCGGGGAATCGACCGGGCTTCACCTCGTTTTTCTCGCTCACGCCACGCTGCGGAAATTCGAGCAGCCGGACGAATCCGGCGCATACGACCGATGGGAACTCAAATGCGCCAAGCCGGTCTGCCCGCTGCTCAAGGAGTGGGCGGACATGCTGCTCTTCGCGAACTACAAAACGATCGTCGTCAACGACAACGGGAAATCCAAAGTTTCCGGCGGGAAACGGGTCATCTACACGACGCATCACCCGTGCTGGGACGCGAAAAACCGGTTCGGATTCCCGGACGAACTTGCATTCGACCCCGCGGCGCTCGCGCCGGAACTCGTAACCGTCATCCGCGAAAACTCGCAGGAAAAAGCGGAAACGACGAAACCGGCTGTCGTTCAGGTTCAGACTCCGCCCCCTCCCCCGGTTCCGGTTGAGAAACCGGCTCCAGCAGCGGCAGCCGTGGAAAATCCGGAGAAAGCCGAGGCTCTGCGGCAGGTCAAGACGCTCATGGAGATGAGCGGAGTTTCCCCCGAACAGTTGAGCGCGGAGGTCGCCCGGTGCGGCGTCTGCCCGGCCGGTACTCCGATTGAACAGTACAACCTCCCCACGCTGAAACGGATCGCCGCGGGGTGGGAAGTCATCAAAAACAACATCAAAAAACAGGAGCAGTAAATCATGGCGGAAGATCTCGGACGCGCACTCGGCTGGGATGATGAAATCACCAGCGACGGCGAATTTTCAATCATCCCGGAGGGGAATTATCCCTTCACCGTTCTCGGATACGAGCGGAAACGCTATCCCGGCGGGAAAAAAATGTGCGCCTGCAATTATGCGGCGGTTCATATCCGGATCGACGGACCGGACGGCTCGCTCGGAACGATCACCACGAATCTCTATTTGAATGACAAATGTTTCGGGCTTCTCTCGGCGTTTTTCCGGTCGATCGGCTTGAAAAAACACGGAGAATCGTACACTCCGAAGTGGGGGCAGATCACCGGCACGACTGGAATTTGCAAGGTCAAGATCCGCAAATTTCAGAAAAACGACGGTACGGAAGGAGAATCGAACGACGTTCAGTTCCTCGATCCTCCGGCCGCGAACGCCGACGATTTCAACCCCGATCGGTGGTAAATCATGCCGCACCTGTCCGATTTGATTCGACAGGTCAGGGGATCCGAACCGCACGGCGGGGACGATCCCTGCCCCATCTGCGGCGCATCTTCCGGGGAACGGGTGAAATATCCAGCCCCGGGTTCAATCGAAAATTGCCCTCCCGGATTCTGCCGCGTCTGCTGGTACCGGCTGGGGAGGGCTGTACCGGAGATTTATCAAAATGGAATTGAGACCCTATCAGCTCCAGGCGCAAAACGCGATTCTCGAGACGTGGAGTTCGGGGATTGGTAAAACACTGCTCGTCCTCCCGACCGGAACCGGGAAAACGATCGTGTTTTCAAACGTGATCGCCGAGCGCGTCCGGCAGGGAGACCGCGTTCTCGTTCTCGCTCATCGCGAGGAGCTGTTGAATCAGGCAGCGGACAAACTCGAACGGTCAACCGGCCTGAAATGCGCACTCGAAAAGGCTTCCTCCAGCTGTCTCGACAGCTGGTTTAACGTCGTTGTCGGGAGCGTCCAGACGCTGCAAAGCCAGAAGCGGCTCGACCGGTTTCCGCGCGACTATTTTGACACGATCATCGTCGACGAGGCGCATCACGCGATCAGTGCGAGTTATCGCCGGGTGATCGATCATTTCGACCGGGCTCGGCTGCTCGGAGTCACCGCCACCGCCGACCGCGGCGACAAGCGGAACCTCGGCGAGCTCTTCGAGACGATCGCGTATGAATACACGCTGCCGGCTGCGATCCGGGACGGGTATCTCTGCCCGATCAAGGCGCTGACGCTGCCGCTCAACATCGATCTTGCCGGGGTGAAAGTTTCAGCGGGAGATTTTCAGGCGGCCGCGCTCGGGTCGGCGCTCGACCCGTATCTCGAACAGATCGCGGAACTCATGCGCGAACATTGCGCCGGGCGGAAAACCGTCGTTTTCCTGCCGCTCATCGCGACGTCGCAGAAAATGTGCCGCATCCTGAACGAGCGCGGCATCTCCGCCGCGGAAGTGAACGGAGAGTCGGACGACCGGGCGGAGATTCTCGCGCGGTTTCACGCCGGTGAGTTCTCCGTCCTCTGCAACTCGATGCTGCTGACCGAGGGCTGGGACGAACCGGCGGTCGATTGCATCGTCTGTCTGCGTCCGACCAAAGTCCGCGCGCTCTACGCGCAGATCGTAGGCCGAGGAACGCGGCTGTTCCAGGGGAAAAATGATTTGCTGCTGCTCGATTTTCTGTGGCACACGGAGAAACACGATCTCTGCCGCCCCGCGCATCTGATCTGCAACAACTCGGATCTGTCATCCCGGGTTGCGGAGATCCTCGCGGAGGAGTCGCAGGGAAATGCGATCGATCTGCTCGACGCGGAGATCGAGGCGGAATCAAACGCGCAGCAGGAACGCGAGGAGGCACTGCGGAAACTGCTCGAAGAGCAGCGCAAGCGGAAGCGGCAGCTGGTCGATCCGCTGCAATACGAGATGTCGATCGGAAACGCGACGGCATACGAGCCGGATCCGATGGATCTCCGGCAGCAGGCCCCGCCATCGGCGGCACAGCTCGCGCTTCTCGAAAAGGCGGGAATTTTCCCGGATGAAGTGACGTGCGCCGGCCAGGCGTCGAAACTGCTCGACACGATCGCCAAGCGCCGCGCGGAGGGGCTGACCACTCCGAAGCAAATCCGGTTCCTCGAACGGGTCGGATTCCGCGAGGTGGGGTGCTGGCGTTTCGACGATGCGCGGCACATGATCGACCGGATCGCCGCAAACCGCTGGACGGTTCCGTTCGGAATCAATCCGCAAACCTATCAGCCGCAGGGAGCAAGGGGGTAAACATGGCAACTCGCGGAGACAACAGATTCAACGATGTCCGCGCAGACGTTCAGCTGCACGGATTCATCGAACGTCACGGACTCCGGTACAGCGTCGTTGCGATCAGGGCTCTGGCGCTGGCATTGCAATACGATCCGGAGGAGCTCGCGCACCGCCGCAGCCGCGTTTACCGCCACCGCCGCCGCTACGCATAGAAAGGAAAATCATGAAAAGCAAAAAGAACAATCGAAAAAACATTGACGATCTGATCGTCGAAATCATGCGCCTCGCGCTCAAGGTCAACCGGGAGACGAAACATACCGTGTTTGTAGAGTTTCAAGGGCACGTCAATTCGGCCGGAATTCGGATTTATTACAGCGGCTGGAAAGCGGATACAGACTGCGATTATCTGCAATGTTTTTATCTCGACGAGCTGTCCCCTGATCGGGTCGAGAAGTGCGGGCAAATCATTACGAAGCTCAAAGAGCTGCTGGAGGAGAAATAGTGAAAAACTTTCGCTTTGTAGACCTGTTCTGCGGCGGGGGCGGATCGATTACCGGTGCGGTCAATGCGCTGCGCGCCGCCGGGGAGAAATACGAGGGACGCGGTTTCAATCACTGGGAAACCGCAATCCGGACGATTCAGGCGAATCATCCGGAGATCGTGCCGGATTTCGCGCGGGCCTGTGCGCCGATTCAGTCGGTTCTTCCGGACGAGGTGTTCGATGTTGATCCGGAGCGGATCAACGTGCTATGGGCGTCACCGAGCTGCACACATCACAGCAACGCCGCCGGCGGAAAGCCGAGGTCGAATCAACTGCGCAGTCAGCCTGAATATTTGCTGCCGTTTCTCCGGTTGACCAAATGCCGCAGGATGTTCGTCGAGAACGTCCGGGAATTGCTCGACTGGGGACCGCTGCTCGACAAAGACACTGTTTTTCAGGGGAAAAAATATCACGCTGGCAGCCCTGATCCACGCAAAAAAGGGACGTTTTTCAATCTCTGGCTGCGGGAAATCCGCGCGAGCGGATATGCGGTTGACATGCAGATCATGAATGCCGCAGATTACGGCGCGGCCACGAGCCGGGAACGGCTGATTGTCCAGGCAGTGCGGAAAAGCTCCGGAGAACGGATCGTCTGGCCGGAGCCGACGCACACGAAAGAACCTGGCCTGCTTTCCGCTAGTTACCTGCCGTGGCGGTCTGCCGCGGAGGTGATTGACTGGAGTATTCCCGGCGAAAGTATTTTCAACCGCAAAAAGCCACTTTGTACAAACACGCTCCGGCGGATCGAAGCGGGAATCCGCAAATATTGGGGCGCATGGGCCGAGCCGTTTCTGATCGTGCTGCGTGGAACGTCGGAACATGCAATCAATTCGACTGCGATTCCGCTTTCCGCGCCATTGCCGATGCTGACGGCGGGCGGCGAACATGTGGCGTTGATCCGGCCGCTTTTCATCCCGCAACAGAGCGCAGGGACAGTTAAGCCTATTTCCGAACCTGTTTCGACAATAGCTACTGCGGGATCAATCGGGATCGTCCGGCCGTTTCTGATTGAATATTACGGCCAGGGCGGCGCGGTTTCGGCAGACATCCCGCTGCATACGGTGACAACCCGTGACCGGTTCGGAATCGTTCGCGGTAGAATTTTTACCGCTCCGGACGGTCGAATGTATCAGCTGGACATTACTCACAGAATGCTGACCGCCGGAGAGCTGGCGGCTGCGATGAGTTTTCCGGGTGATTACGTGTTCTGCGGAGGGGACACCGCTGCGAAAAAACAGATCGGGAATGCCGTCCCGCCGCTTCTGGCGGAGGCACTGTATCGCGCCGTGCTGGCGGCGTAAGGAGGGATGAATGAACAAGGCAGAAAAAGCGCGCAATTTGCGGTATCGGCGGCCGGCGCTGGCGATGATAAGACGCGATTCCATCGTCGATGAGCTTGCGGAAATCGCGGAAGAGTGTGAATCTCTCGAATATGCAATCGAGGACGACGAAAAGCTCGAAGAGGCGTTCGACGGTGACAGCGACGAGATTCACGAGTTCAAAATGAGATTCTCTGATTTGACGTATCGCTGCGACCGGCTGCGGGAGGCGCTCTGGGAGAACGAGGTGAACGAGCACTTTGATGATTTTTTCGTCGGTCTGCTGGGGCGAGCTTATGAGGTCGTAGGATTTGACAGTTTCGAGGAGGATTATTTTCACCTCACGATGTATGAAAATCAGTTTGCGAACGAGACCTGCAAAAAGCGTCTGATGAGCATGACGAAAGAGCAGATCATCGCAACCGCCGGGCAGTGCGTCGGAACGTTCGTTTCGTTTCTCGATGTGCGTCATGAATACGACAGTCTCAAGTCAACGCTCGACATCCTGCGTGATGAGCGCGCGGAGGTGATGAAGAGCGTGAAGTCAATTTCGGAGGCGTGGGAGAAGCTGCAGGAAAATCAGTTCGACCGGGACGCGGCAAGGCATTACGAAGCGTTGCTCGAGCGCCTGCCGAATATCGCGTGGGTTCAGTAACAGGAGGGTAAACGATGTTTGAAATGTTGGTTATTACGGCAGTTTTGCTCGCTCCGGTCGCCGGAGCGGCAGTGGTGGCGGATTTTCTGGAAAGGGCGTCGAGAAAATGAAATGCGATTTTTGCGAGAAAGAGTTCCCGGAATCGGAGCTCGAAACAGTCGAGGGCGCGCTGCACGACAGCGGAGATCCGGAGGTGTTTCACGTCTGCGAGACGTGCGCGGCGTGGATCGATGAGCAGACGGGGCGGAAAGTTGAGTTGTTGCAAAAAATGCAACAGCTGAAGGAGGCGGAGTGATGGAACGAACTTGGAGATGCACTGAATGCCGACATTTTGTTTTCCCTAATTATTGCACTGTAAAGGGAATAAAGGTTGATCGCAATTACGACGACTACTGTGACTTAGCAGAGGAGATTGAAGAGATGGGAGAGGCTGTAGCAGAGACGCTTGAATTGCTTGGTAAGGAGGTGAAAAATGAAAATTCAGACGTTTAAAATCACGATTGCAGTTCCTGATGAAAATGACCCGGTTAAGACAGTCGACTTGGTTGAGACTCTCCGCAACAGGCTTGAGGAGTTCAACGCAGAAAATTGCGCGGTTGAGGGCAAGGAGGTGGAGAAGTGAGCAACCTTAAAAGCATCGTCCCGCCGCTTGATCTCTGCGAGAAGATCCCGGCGGGAGAGTTTGAAGATTCCGCGCTGGTGTGGTGTCGCGTTCGGGGTAAGAACGTGGTGTGCCAGCGCGAGCACTGGGTTGGGGTTTTCGGAATGAGCCCGGTTCCTACCCCGACGCTGGAGGAGGTACTGGAGGAGATAGGAAAAGTGGAGAGTTGGGATACGGCGACGATAACAAGGCCGATTGGAGCAAACACGCGGATTGTCGATACCGCGCTGAAACGCTGGTTCAAGGTGAAAGGAATCGAGGTGAAGGAATGACAATTACGGCGAAATGTCCCGAGTGCGAAGAGGTCGTGAAGCCGTCGGTCTTCAACCATCGGGCATATGAAGCAAAATGTCCAAATTGCGGGAAATGGTTCTGCTATTCGGATACTTCACATCGCACAAGCAAGACAAGTCGCGGAAGCAACGGAACGCTCGTATGCGAGCTTATTTACAATGGTTATATAAAATGATCCCGCCCATTATTCCGGCGCGGCGTCGATCCGGGAGGCCGGGCGTAAACGGCCTCGGTATACGAACACGGGAGCGGCGGCCCGGGTGTTAATCGGCGCCACCGCCGCAAGTTTGAATCGCAAGAAAGCGTAAGAAAGAGTTTATGATGAATGATCTTGAGGTTATCGCGGAGTGTCTGCCGCAGATCAATCCGGCAGCGCTCGAATATGACGAATGGCTCGCCGTCGGCATGGCGGTTAAACAGGCCGGCGGCAGCGTCGAAATGTGGGACACATGGAGTCAACGGGATTCCGGGCGTTATCACCCGAACGAGTGCCGGAAAAAATGGGAGGGGTTCCGCGGCTCCGCAAATCCCGTCGGCGTCGGCTCCATCGTCAAATTGTGCCGGGATCAGGGCGGCGAAGTCTCGTTCGGAAGCGATCCGGCCGCAGGTCAGGGACGCGCCCTCGACTGGGATTTCGTCATCCCAGCCGACGACCTGAAAATCGTCCGCCAGGAGTGGCTGCAGGAATCGCAGATCCCCCCCGTTCCCGAAAACTGGTCTGGGCTCGCGGATTTTCAAAACTACATCTCCGCCCTGTTCAGCGCAGACGAATTCGTCGGAATCGTCGCGGACGCCTATTCCGCAGACGGCCGGTGGATGCCGAAAAAAGGCGAGTTCAACCGGTCAGCCGGAGAGTTGCTCGAGGAGGTGGCAAAGGCTCCCGATCTCGGCGCGGTCATCGGCGACTGGCCGGAGGAGTGCGGCGCGTGGATCCGGTTCAATCCGCTCGACGGCAAGGGCGTCGCCGATTCAAACGTCACCGCCTATCGTTATGCGCTCGTCGAGTCGGACGAGATTTCCATCGAACGGCAGTTCACGATCTATCACGAACTCGAACTCCCCATCGCGGCGATGGTTCACTCCGGCGGGAAATCGCTTCATGCGATCGTCAAAATCGACGCGCCAGATTTCAGGGAGTATCAAAAGCGAGTTGATTTTCTCTACGAGGTCTGCAAAAAAAACGGGCTCGTTATCGACCGGAAAAACCGCAACCCGTCGCGCCTCTCACGGCTACCGGGAGCGACCCGAAGCGGCGTTCCGCAGCGTCTCATCGAAACGAACACCGGCAAGGCATCCTGGGCGGAATGGGCCGACTGGATCGCCGCGCTCAACGACGATCTCCCGGATGTAGAATCGCTCGCCGAATTCATCAACGACCCCCCTCCGCTCTCCGACTGTCTGATCGAAGGCGTTCTCCGGAAAGGGCACAAAATGCTCGTCTCCGGACCGTCGAAAGCCGGGAAGTCGTTCCTGCTTCTCGAACTCTGCGTCGCCATCGCCGAGGGGCGCGAGTGGTTAGGATGGCAGTGTGCGCAAGGCCGCGTCCTCTACGTCAATCTCGAGCTCGACCGCGCAAGCTGCTATCACCGCGTCAAGGATGTTTACCGCGCGATCGGAATCCCGCCGCGCAACGCCGGAAACCTCGACATGTGGCATCTCCGGGGCAAGGCGATGGGGATGGACAATCTCGCGCCACGGCTCATCCGCAGAGCCGTGAAACGCAAATATTCCGCCGTCGTAATCGACCCGATTTACAAAGTCATCACCGGCGACGAAAACGCGGCCGATCAGATGGCGAAATTCTGCAACCAGTTCGACCGCGTTGCATCCGAACTCGGGTGCGCCGTCATCTACTGCCACCACCACAGCAAGGGCGATCAGGGGCAGAAGCGCGCGCAGGATCGCGCATCCGGATCAGGAGTTTTCGCGCGGGATCCCGACGCCCTCATCGACATGATCGAGCTCGAAATCGACGACAAACGGCGAGAACAGATTTTGAATCGATGGAGCTGCGACGCGATTTCCAGCGCGATGGATCAGCGTTCTCCGGGGTGGAGGGATCGAATTTCGCAGGACGATGCACTCGTGGCCGAGAAGCTCGCCCCGGTCGCCGTCGAAACGCTCGGGCAGTCCGAGTCGCTGCGGATTTCGTCCGAGTCGGAAACCAGAGCGGAACAGGCAACCGGGTGGAGAATCGGAGGCATCCTCCGCGAATTTCCCGCATTCAAGCCGCGCAACGTCTTTTTCTGCTATCCCGTCCACCCCGTCGACCGTTGGGATCTGCTCGCTGACGCGCGCGCAGACGGGGAGATGCCGCAACGAAAGAGCCAGAAAGAAGCCAACGCGGAGAATCTCGAAATCAAAAACGCGGAAACCCGCATGATCGTGGAGGAGCTGTTTGAATCAAAAAGCATTGTCGAAGTTATTGACGTTGCAAATGAACTCGGGATTACCGAAAGAGCCACCCGCGATCGGTTGAAAGCGATCGGAATTAAGCCGAAAAGAGGAATGATCATGAAACCAAACGGAAGTTGCGGAAGTGACTAGGTGCTTCCGCAAACGGAAGAAGAGGTTATATATCTAAAGATATATATATGATCACTTCCGTTTCAATCCTCCGTCGTCGGTAGTAGGAAGTGGGGCTTGACTGCGCCCCACATTCCCTACCAACAAGACAGACGAAATCCAAGCCACAACCGAAAAGGAAAATCAAAATGAAAATCGAGTTTTTTAAAGAGTTCGTTCCACCGAAAACAACCGTACAACAGCGCAGGCAAAATACGCAGGGAGGTTATCTCCACAGTTCCGGACGTGTCGCCGCCGCCACATGGAAAGCCGTCCTTGAACAGCATAAGCCGCCGTACACAATACAAGGGCCGATCCGCATCACCATCGCGCTGACGTGGCCGCATACCGTCAGAACTCGCAGGATCGCCGCCGCCGTTCCGAAAATCACCCGGCCGGACGGTGACAACCTGATCAAAATGATCAAGGACATCATGACGAAACTCGGATACTGGAACGACGATGCGCAGGTCTATTCCGAAACCATCGAGCGCTTCCACGGCGAAATTCCGGGCGTGTTCGTGAGGATCGAGGCCGAGGAGGTCAGGCAGGCCGGAGAACCACGTCTGGCGCGCCAGACGGCAGGGGGTTCAGGTGACGGGGAAGTGACGGGGAAGTGACGGGGGAGTGACGGGGTCCAAGGGGGGGCGGCCCCCCCCGGTCGGGTCCTTTCGATCCCGGGTCGAAACCAGGTTACAACGACGAAATCGAGGAAAAATAGTGCGTTATGAATAACTTACCTACACGGGCACCAGTCCGGGCGCAATCGTCGCGCGCCGGGGGGGCGCCTGGCGGCGGTCGTGGCGGCGGCCCGCGTGGCGGTCTCACGCAGCAGGAGCGGATGCGTGAGCGGCGCGAGAGTTCGCGCGACGTGGGGCGACATGAGCCGACGTCGCGGATCCGGCTGAAACGGCGTTACCGGGAGGATCTGGCGGGTTTTGTGGTGCGTTTCTTCCCGCGGGCGGTTCCGCTGCGGATGAGCGGGAAACACCGCGAGTTTCTGGAACAGCTGTCGGACGCGATTCTGCACGGCGGTCGGGTTGCGGTGGCGCTGCCGCGCGGCTACGGGAAAACGACGTTGATCGTGCTGGCGACGCTGTGGGCGATTCTGTACGGTCACCGGCGTTATGTGACGGTGATCGCGGCGACGCAGGGGGACGCGCGGAAGATCATCCGGACGTTCAAAACGCGGCTGGAGCGGACGGATCTTCTGAACGAGGTTTTCCCGGAGGTCTGTCATTACGTGCGTGCGCTGGGCGGGCAGTCGCAGCGGGCGACGGGGCAGCTTGCGGACGGGGAGCAGACGGGGATCTCGTGGACGACGGACATGCTTGTTACGGCGCATTTTGAGCGGAACGACCGTTTTCTCGAGAGCGCGAGTCAAGCGGTGATCGAGGCGCGCGGGATGACCGGCTCGATCCGCGGCTTGCAGTACACGACGCTCGAGGGTGAGACGCTGCGCCCGGACTTCATCATTCTGGACGATCCGCAGACGCGCGAATCTGCGCACTCGGAGGAGCAGACGGCGGCGCGGGTCGAGCTCATCAACGGCGACATTCTGGGCTGCGCTGGCCCTACTGTGAAGATCGCGGCGGTGATGGCGTGCACGGTGATCTGCGAGGGGGATTTGTCGGAACACTTCCTCGAGTCGTGGACGTCGACGCGGGCGGTGATGGTGGAGCGCTGGCCGGAAAACGCGCAGCTCTGGGATCGCTACATGGCGCTCTTCGAGGAGCTGAAAGGCGAGCCGGAACTGGTTCGCCGCCGGGAGCTTAACGCATTTTACCGGGCGAACCGGAAGGCGATGGACGCGGGCGCGGTGATGAGCTGGCCGGAGCGTGTGATGGACGGCGACCTGTCGGCGCTACAGGGTGCTTACAACCTGCGCTGCGACCGCGGCGACGCGGCGTTCTACGCGGAGTTCCAGAACCAGCCGCTCAAGCTCAACACGAGCCTCTACACGCTGACGGCGAAAACGGTTCTCTCGCGGACGAACGGCCTTGCGCACCGCGCGACGCCGGACGACGCTCCGCTGCTGGTCTGCGCGGCGGACGTGAACTACTACGCGATCAGTTTCGTGGTGGTGGCGTTCCGCAGTGATTTCACGGCGTTCGTCGTCGATTACGGGTGGTTTCCGGAGGGCGGAGTCTACGACGCGAAACGCTCGGACGTGCCGGAGGGGACGGCGATTTACGAGGCGCTCTCGCAGTTCTGCGAACTCATCAAAACGACGCACCCGCGGCTTCAGATTCTCGGGATCGACGGCAACCGCTTCACCTCTCCGGTGAATAAATTCGCGGCATTCAGCGCGAACCGGCAGCCGTTCCGGGTGGTGCCTCTGCGCGGGGTTGCGGCGAAACACTACCGGGAGCCGACGCGGCAGACGCCGGGACTTTACGGCGCGCCGCGGCTGCGCTGCTGCATGCGGGTGAACGCGGAGCGGATTTTGTACGCGCCCTTCGACTCGCACTACTGGCACATGTTTCAGCAGCGGATGTGGCTGCTGTCGCCGGGAGCGCCGGGGTCGGCGAGTTTGTTCACGGATGCGGGGATCAACCACCGCCGATTCGCGGAACAGCTGACGGCGGACAAACTGCGCGACTTCTACGAGCGGAACGGCGAACTCGTTTACGACTGGTCGACGATCGGGCAGAACGAGATGTCGGACGCGATGACGATGGCGACGGTGCTTGCGAACCTCGCGGGAATTGACCCGGTGACTCCGGGCGTGACGATGCAGCAGAACGGCCCGGTTGCGGTGATGAAACGCCGCCGCCGGAAGATGTGATGAAACAACTCAAACAAGGAGAAATTGAGATGAGCGAAAAATACACGGTGGTAATCCCGGTTCGGGATGAGGGTTCAGATCTGGATCAGACGATTGCGAACATTGCGGAGACGCAGACGCAGTGCGCTGCGATTCTCGTTGAGCGGGACACGGCGGGGGCGGGCACTGCCGCGACGCGCCACGCCGGGACGCTGCGGGCGCAGACGGAAACGATCATCACGATCGACGCGCACATGCGCTTCAAGCCCGGCAGTCTGGATCTGATGGCGGAGTTTCTGGCGGAGGATCGGAAACGGGTCTGCTGTCTGTCGTGCCGGACGAATCCGGAATGCGATTTCACGGGGCCGGTTTACCGCGGGGCGAACCTGCGCGAGTGGGGCGGGGAGTACGCGCTTGAACCGAAGTGGCGGCGCGGGGAACCGGGGGAAGTCGCGTGCCTGATGGGGGCTTGCTACGGGTTTTCGCGCGAATTCTACGAGTCGCTCGGGAGTCCATGGAGCCTCGGGCGCGGCTGGGGGTGCGACGAGACACTGCTCTCGATTCCGGCGCGTCTGGCCGGTGGGAGCGTGCACGTTCTGCCGGACGAATGCGCGCACAGATTGAAAACGCCGGTCGATGTGAAATACCGGCAGACGGACGCGGAGATCGCGGCGATCTGGTACACGCGTTTCGCTCTGCTCGAATATGTGCGGCCGGCGAACCGGGAGGCCTTGCGCAGACGGATGCGGAAATCAGCGAACTGTCCGCGCCTTGACGCGGCGGTGAAGCGTGCGGCGGAGCAGCTCGACCGGGTGCGGGTGCTCTCGTGGGAGGAGTACGCGGCGCGCTGGCTGACCTCCGGGGAATCCCCGGAAGTTCCAGTTCCGGCGAAACGCGACCGGCTGCCGTCGGTTGCGGATCCGGGGATCCGCTGCCCGCACTGCGGCGGAATTTCGGACCGCCACCCGGTTACGAACACCTACGCGAACGGGAACCGCCGCCGCCTCTGCGCGAACTGCGGCCGCCCGTTCGTCACCCGCTTCGGTCGTTAATGACTGCGGATGTAGCTCATTGCGCTTTCTGCCAGAAACGCGGAACGGGTGCGATTGTGCTGTTCCGCGTAGCGGTCGATTTTGTCGAGAACGTACCGGGGGAGCGAGATGTTGATTCTCGCTGGTTCCTCATCCGGGATGCTCGCCTCAATGACGGCAACCCGGCAGAAATCGCCGTGGCTTTCCGCCTCTTCCAGCAGCTCGGAGAGAGCCGCGTCACTGGATTCCGCCGGGATCGGTTCCTTGTCCTCCGCCATGGATTCGATGTGAAAGTTCAGCGCTTCCCGTCCCGCTTCCAGTGCCTCCGATACGTTTTCTCCCCCGGACACGCATCCGGGGAAATCCGGGAATGCGACGGTGATATATCCGCCGTCTTTCCCTGACAAGATTGCATTGTAAAACTGTTTCATGTCCCTTTCCTCCACAAGTTTTCCTCCGCATTCCCGGAGGGGGATACGGCCGGGGTTTCCCCCGGCCGCCCGGTCACTTCCAACCGGCCTGCTTTCTGATGCTTGACCAGTCCGCCCATCCGAGTTGTTTCACCGGGTGCCTTACGGTCACTTTTCCGGGCTTCTCGGGATGCTTGAACTGGTGATGATCGCCTCTTATTGCGACCAGCTCCCAACCATCATTTTCAAGCAGCTTGATAACCTCTCGGGAACTTGGTGGACCCATATTCACCTCCTTGTTACAATACTTAATATACACATTTTTGTGTAAAAATCAAGTCTTGATTTGAAAAAAAAACGAAAAAATCAACATTAAGGCGCTATACGCCATAACGTTGGAAACATCCCTTGTTTTTTTCGGTTTGATCTGGTATAATAGCGTTGAAAACTGAAATTTTTCGGGATGAACCGGACGGCCATCCGGGGGGAATCCGAAGGAGCGAGGCATAGCGGTGCCGCTACACTGCTGTGTCTCGCTCTTTTTTTATCCCGATTCACCGGAGGACGGGGAATGACGAAATACGAAACACGGCTTACGCAGGTCGAACAGGCGATTGAAGCGCTCCTGACCGGGGCGGAATCGTACACGGTCGATGGCGTGAGCTACAAACGGACGGACCTCTCGAAACTGCAGACCTACGAAACGTATCTCGAGGGGAAAGTTGCGCGGGAAAAGTCGCGCGTGAGCAAAGTTTCGCGCTGCCGTTTCCCGTCGGAGGGTTGACGCGATGCCGGATTTTACGATCAACTGCGCGGGGTTCACTTCTGCCCGTTCCTCGGGCGTTTACGAGATGTCGGAGGACAAGGGGCGACGCCGGGCTCCGCGCCTGCGCAAGGCGGCCGAGGAGGCGATTTTAACGCAGCGCGACCGCGACCGCGGGACGGCGACGATCTACGACCTGCTGCGGAACGACACGGTCGTCAACTGGGCGTTCGGGAAATTTCTCGACTACACGACCGTTCAATATTTCGCCGCGAAAACGGGAGACGCCGGGTTCGACGACGCGCTCGAGGAGGCGTTCCGTGACTGGTCGGACGCGCATAACTGCGACGTGGCGAAGCGAAACGATTTCGACAATCTGATCCGGATTTTCGGCGGCTCGATCGCGCTCGACGGAGACGCGGCGCTGCTGAAGATCGAGGGCGGCAAACTGCAGGGGATCGAGACGGACCGGATCCGCGCGACCGGCTCCGGGGAAAACATCCCGGCGGGCAGCGTGAACGGCGTTCTCATCGACCCGGACACGGGCGCGGCGACCGGGTATCTGCTGTTCAACCGGGGCCCGGGCGGGCGCAACTACACGTTCAACCGGGTGCTCTCTCCGGAGGATCTGATTTTTCGCGGGAATTTCATCCGGTTCGACCAGGTGCGCGGAATCCCGATGCTGGCGCCCTCGGTCAACACGTTTCAGGACGTGCGCGAGACGGACGAATATCAGCGGATCAAGGCGAAAAACCACGCGCTTCTCGGCATTGCCGTCACCAGCAGCGCCGGTTCCGGGTTGAATGACACGTTTGCGCCGCTCGGCGTGGGCGGAGAATCCGGGAACGGCGGAGACGGGGACGCGGCGGCGCTCGGGGTTTACCCGGTCTACGACCTCGAAGCGGCGACGAAACTCGAGCTCGAGGAGGGCGACGCGGTGAATCTGCTCGAGTCGCACACTCCCTCGACGGAATATCAGTCGTTCAACGACTCGCTGATCCGGCGGGGGCTGCTCATCTTCGGGCTTGCGTTCAGTTTCTACGATTCGCGCTCGAGCTCCTACTCGGCGATGAAGCAGGACCGGGCGGAGTTCAAATTTTTCATTCAGCGTTTCATGCGGATGAACATGCGCGTCCGCTACGAGGTGACGGACTGGGTTCTTCCTCAAATCGTCCGCGACTACGGATTGAACTGGAGCGGGGCGGGGAAAATCCGGTACGAGTGGCTGCCGCAGGCGGAACCGTGGCTCGAGGAGGACCGCGAGGTCGGCGCGACGATCGAGCGGATCGCGGGCGGCCTTTCGAGCGTCGAGGACGAGGTGAAACGTCGCGGCGGCGACTGCTACGACGTTGCGCGGAAAACGGCGCGTTATCAGGACTACATCCGGAAAGCGAAAATCGTCTACTCGATCGGCAACCCGGGCGGAAATCTGTTCAACTCGGACACGCTGAACGCCTCGACGCAGCCGGCGGCAAATCAGGAAACAAACGGAGAAAACAGCAATGCAAACGAAAATTGACACGGGAATCCCCGATTCTCCGGAGTGCGTCCGGAATCATCTCGGGATCTACGCGTGCGAACCGCAGACGCTCGGGAAACTGCACGCGATGCTTCTCGCGCACGAGCTCCCGGCCTGTTCGGCGGAGGAGATGGAGGAGCGGAGGAACGAAAAACCGGCTCTCGAGGTGACGCCGGAGGGAATCGCGGTCATCCCGGTTCACGGCGTGATGCAGCGCGGCGACTCGAAATTCAACGACGTGACGAACACGCTGAAACTGCGGAAACTGTTCCGGGAGGCGGCGGCCCGTCCGGACGTCGCGGGCGTGATGCTGCACATCGATTCGCCGGGCGGAACGGTCGCGGGGCAGACGGAACTGGTCGACGAACTCGCGCGGCTCTCGGCGGTAAAGCCGGTGCGGTCGTTCGTGGACGAAATGGCGTGCTCGGCGGCGTACTGGCTCGCGGCTTCGACCGGGCAGATCACGGCGAACCGGCTTGCGGAGGTGGCGAACATCGGCTGCTACACGGTCGCCTACGACGAGACGGGGAGGCTCGACCGGATGGGCGTCCGGATCGTCACGGTTTCAAGCGGGCAGTACAAAGGCCTCGGCGCGGACGGATCTGTTCCGGACGAGCTCGTCGAGGAGATGACGCGCCGGGTGAAAACGGTGAACGCGGAGTTCACCCGGGCGGTTTCGGAGGGGCGCGGACTCGAACTTGCGGCGGTCGAAGCGCTCGCGGACGGCAGATGCTGGAGCGGCGCGGAGGCGCTCGAACGCGGGCTGATCGACGCGGTCGGGAATTTCGAGGACGCGATGAACAGTTTCACTCAAACAATCAACGAGGGAAAGGAACGGAAAATGGCGGAGGAAAACAAGGTGCTGGACGAATTCAAAGCGCTCGTCGAACGGGACGGCTACGAATTCGCGAAAGAGAACTTCGGGAAACCGGAGGGGGAAATTGAGCTTGCGCGGCGCGACGTGAAGATCGCGAAGCTCGAGGAGGAAAAGGCGGCAACGCTGTCGGAACTCGCGGTCAAGAGCGAGGAACTCGAAAAGGCGAACGCGCGGATCTCGGAGCTCGAAAAGGAGCTTGCCGAATCGAAATCCGCGACCGCCCGGGGCGCGAAAGCGGCCGGGTTCCAGGAGCGGCCGGACGAGACGAAACAGCCGCGACACGCGAGAATGCAGGGAAAAAGCAGCAACTAACCGAAAAACGGAGAGGAGATAGGAAATGGCAAATGCAGTGATTCACGGGACGCCGGTGGCGTCGAATACTCTGGAATACCTGATTCAGTCGAACGACCGGAATCTCGCGACGTTCATCGCGAGCGACCTGCTGCAGCGGGCGCCGTTCCTGCGCGCCGCGTATGCGCAGAACGCGAGCAACGGAACGCAGCACAAGTTCGAGGTTGAGACGGACGAGCCGGGCGTCGCGTTCCGCAATGTGAACGAGGGGCGCGAGAATGCCGCTGGAAAGTCGAAAATCGTCACCGTCGATCTGAAGATCGTCGACGCCTCGTTCGAGCGAGATCAGGCAGTCGCGGACGGTTATGTGGAGGGAGCGGTGATGTACATGGAGCGCGAGGGCGTGAAAGCGCTGCGCGCCGCGTTTGCGCTCGCGAACCGGCAGCTTGTGCGCGGAACCGGTGAGGTTGCGACCGGGTTCTATGGCCTTGCGGACTACATCGACCAGTTCGCGCAGGATATGCAGATTCTGAAAACCACCGCGGCCGGCAGCTCGGTTTACATGGGCCGGTTCGGTGAGGACGCGGTATCCGTCATTTCGCGCGAATCCGGCCTGATTTCGGATGGCGTTATTTTCCCGACTGTGATCAACACGACGGCCGGGAAACAGCTTTCGACCTACTCGTTCCCGCTCATCAGCTGGCTCGGGCTGCAGGTCGCCGGTCACTACAACCTCGCGCGGCTCGCGAACGTGCCGCAGACGGGAGAAGGCACGCTGACCGATGAAATGCTGATGGATCTGCTCGGGCTCTTCCCGTCGGATTACCGTCCGGACTTCATCCTGATGAGCCGTGCCGACGTCGTGAACCTCGCGAAATCGCGGACGGCGACGACTCCGACCGGAGCAACCGCGCCGGTTCCGACGACCTGGGACAACGCCGGTTATCCGATGCAGATCATCGTCGACGATTCGGTCGTCAACCAGGCCGCGACCACGACGACTGGAGAGTGATGAGAATGGGGCTGGCGGAGCAGTTTGCGGCAGACCTGAATCGGATGATTGAGGCGAGCCCGACGGAATTCGGATACGCTGGATCGACGCTCACCGGACGCCGGTCGAAGCTCTCGAGCGAATTTACGCTCGGGGACTACGGTGTTCAGAGCGGTTACAAATTCAGTCTCCGGGTTCCGCGCTCCGCCCTGCCCCGGATGCCGCGCGAGGGGGAGCTTGTCACGATCGGGGCGGAGGAGTTCCGGATCCTGAATCCCGTCGAAATCGACGCGCTCGGGGTTTCGGTTCTGCTGCATCTGGGAGGGGAATCGGATTGATTACGGCGGAGATTGATCCAGCGGACATCGCCCGGCTTTCCCGGGCGTTCGAGCGCGCGCAAACGGAGCTGAAGAAGGACATTCGGGATCTGACGCGGCAGGCGATGATCTTTGCGATCCAGTCCGCCGCGAAAGCGACTGGGCCGGGAACGGCATCAAGCCCGTCGAAACTTCCGGATCGGTACAAATTTCGCCGGATCATCAAATATCCGGGCAGCGATTTCCGCTACGCCTACCGGAAACGGAACGGGAAAGAGGGGATGTTCACGACCGCAAAACGGATTCCC
Organism: uncultured Victivallis sp.; assembly: GCA_944389935.1. Lineage (GTDB taxonomy): Bacteria > Verrucomicrobiota > Lentisphaeria > Victivallales > Victivallaceae > Victivallis. Next base: position 21,738 of record CALXOE010000025.1, on the reverse strand, counting down.
CGGAAACAGGTCGAGAAACGCGGGCTCCGGCTGCTGAAACGGAACATCGAGATCTGGGACCGGCGGCTTTACTGCACGCGGATGGTTCCGTACTTCGGTACGGCGACGGGGAAATACGACAAAACGAGCCGGATCGGACGGATTCCGCATTACGGCGCGGCAAAGGCCGGATGGCTGAAAGCGCTCGGGCGGCTTCCGAAGGCGAAAAGCGCGTTCAAGATGTCGCTCTTCGAGCTTGCGGAATCGGCGCTGAAAGCAGCGTCCGACGCGGCGGAAAACCGCTACGTCCCGACCCCGCGCGTTTCGGAGGTGAAGCAGAAGGACAGCTACGGGCTCATCGTTGAAAACGTCGTCAAATACGTGACGATCATCAGCCCGAACGCGGCTCCGGAGGCGATGCGGAAAACGGCGAACCGGATGGAGAAGATCATTCAAGCTGCCGCGGACAAGGCGGCGCGGAGGGTATCACAATGACGGGCATTGAGACGGAGGTCGAGCAGCTGTTCGAGAAACAGCTCGGCGAGCTGCTGCCGGGGTTTCCGGTCTACCGGCTGAAAAGCGCGTCGGTCGAGCGGGCGGATCGGTTCGCGCTGGTCGAAACGGCGTTGCTGAAGCCGGAGGGGCCGGGAATCCCGTTGTATCAGCTGCAGTTCGCGATTCACGTCGGGACGCGTCGGGTCGGGGACCGCGCTGACCCGGACGAACTCGACCTCGATGAGGCATACGAACGCATCCGGGCGAACTACGCGCAGCCGAGACGGCAGTACAAAATCCGCGACGGCTGGTTCATCGTCGGGATGGTCGCGGGCGATCCGGAGCGCAACGAGAGCGACACGCACGCGGTGCGGGTTTTGCAGTACACACTGTTCATCATCAACAAGGAGGGGTAAAAAAATGGCAGATGAATTTCCGCAGGGATTCGGCGTTTCCGGGGAGGACACCTCGGTCACGGGGCGGACGACGAACAACAGCGTCCAGGTGGCGGACAAAACGAACAACGTCGGCGACATCGTCGAGCAGGCGACGTATCAGCCGGTGACGGAGATCACCGAGGACTCGTTTCTGGTCGGTGAATCGTTCGTGAATCAGGCGGTTCGCGCGCAGTCCGGCGAGGAGGTGGTGACGGCTCACAACCTCACCGAATCGAACACCGGTTTTTCGACTGTTCAGCGGACGATCCGGAAGATCACGACCACGACCACGACGCCGGAGGCGTAAAAGAAATGAGCGGATCGATTCAGGTCTACGTGCCCTGCTGGTACGTGAAGGACAAGGCCGTCAACTTCGCATTCGAGGCGTTGAGCTGCAGCGGAACTCCGCTCAAACTCACCGCCGGGAACGGGGATACGCTCGTGGTTCGTCCCGCGACGCTCGGCTTTTTCCTGATGCTCGAGTGGATCGATTCGCCGTTTTTCCGGAATCCCGGCGGGGCGTCGTTCGACGACGTCTGCCGGGCAGTCGCCTGCGCAAACCGCGGGCGGGATTTTTACGCATTCAACCGGGAGGAACTCGAAGAGGAGGCCCGGGAAATCGGGGAGAAATCGGGCGCGGCGATCGTAGAAAAATTCGAGCAGTTGGTCGAGTGGCTGCTCGTAGTTCCCTGGTACGGCTACGAGATGCTGCGGAACCGGACACGCTCGCGCAAGCCGGAGCCGTTTCTGTTCGCGGGCCCGGCAATCGCGGCGCTGGTTGATCTGGGCTCGAAATACGCTTCGTTGACGCCGCGCGAATCGATCTGGGAACTGCCGCTCGCGCTCGCGGGACACCTCGCGGCGGTGAACGACTGCGGCAAACTCGCCCCGGCGAGACCTAAGGACCCGGAGGATTTCAAACGAAAGGCGGCGGAGGCGATCGAACGGGAGAGAAACGGCGAGCTCCACCCCTGGCAGGAGCGGGAGCCGGACATTTATCCGCTTTCGTGGAATCAGATCCGCGCACGGGAGCGGAAGCGCCGGGAGGCGGAAGAGAGGGAGGCTGCGGCAGATGGCGGCAAATCTTAAAATTTTTGGAGACCCGAAAGGAGCTCTCAACGCGCTGAACACAGTCCAGCGGAAAGTCAAGGAAACGAGTTCGCAGGTCAAAGGGGCATTCAGCAAGCTCGGCGGGATTTTTTCCAGTATTTTTTCCCCGCTCGGGTTCGGACTCGGAGGACTCGGAGTATCGACGATTTTAACGACGATGGTGAACCGGTTCGACGAAATCGGCAAGGCCGCGGCGAATATGGGCGTTTCTGCAAAATATTTTCAGCAGATCCGTTTCGCGGCGGAGCGAACCGGGACGAGCGTCGACCAGGTGCGCGAGGCGTTCTCGAAAGTTCAGATGCAGGTCGGAAGATTCATGACCGGAGATGCCGCCGCCGGAAGTCTCATGGCGAAGCTCGGATTTACCCGGGAGGACCTCGCCGGGCTGAACGCGGAAGAGACGTTCAACAAGGTCAACGCGGCATTGCGCGGGATCGCGGACGAGCAGACCAGAAACGCGGTCGCGTCGCAGCTTTACGGTGAGACGTTCCAGAAGCTGAACAACTTTCTGCGCGACTACATTTCGCTCGGAGAGGAGGCGGAACAAAGTGGACTCATTATCAACGACGACGCGATCAAGGCTGCGGAGGAGCTCAAAGACGCGATGACCAACGCCGGAACCGCGTTTGCTGCGGCTTTTGCAGAGAGTGGAGGTATTCAGCTGTTGAATAAGATTGCTCAATATGGAAGCGATCTTGGTTTTTGGAAGCGGGGAAATTATCTGCTCGAAACGAATGGAATCGAGGTAAAAGACACCCGGTCCTGGTGGCAGAAAGCTATGGGCGGTCTAGCGAATATGATGCCTACCGGTTTTTTATTTAATCAGGCGGGGAAGCAACTCTTCGGCAGTAATTTTGATCTTGGGAAAGAAGCATCAGCAAAACTGTTCGGATTGAATGAAACGTATTCAACACCGAAGCTGACAGCGTCAGAGGTACAAAATCAGCGGGATGCCTCCAGAAAACAACAGGAGGAAGCAGCGCGAAAACAAGCGGAGGCAGCGAGAGCAGCTGCGGAAGCAGAGGCGGCGGCAGCCGCAGCCGCGAAGAAGAAGACCGACGACAAGATCGCGAAATTGCGCGAGGAACTGAAGTATCGTCAGATGATCGCGCAGGGAATGGGGCGCGAGGCGGAGATCCAGAAAAAGCTCGACGAAATGCGGAAAGCTGGACCGGTTTCCGCCGAACAGGAGGCGGAGATCCGTCGCATCATCGGAGCGCAGTACGATCTCGCGCATCCGGAGAAAGCTGCGGGGGCGGCGAAATCGGCGGCGGCAGCCGCCGTCACGGCCGGAATCGCGTTTCCGACCGATTCCCTGCGCCGGATCGGCGGTTACTCCGGATCGTTCAACAGCTCGAATCCGAGTCTGAACTATCTGCGCAGGTCGGCGGATTCGCTCGACTCCCTCAAAAAAACAGCGGAACAGATCAAACAGACGCTCGACGAATCAACAGATAGCGGAGCGGTTTTCCCGTAGGAGGTGGCAGAATGGCAGTAGAAAAAATCGAAACCGTCGGCAGCGGCGCCCGGTCCGGGAATTCGATCACCCGGATCTGGATGTGCGCGCTGGATGACGGTCCGGCGCTGTGGGGGGAGTTTGTCCATAACCAGCAGTACGACGACGGTTATTTCAACCGCGACCGTTCATCGTTGACGTTGGGCGCATGTTTTGCGACCGCCTCGATGGTGTTTACGGAATCCCCGACAACCGGATCATCCGGAGGTTCTTCGCACGAGGACGGGGACACGGAGTACAATTTCAACACCGCGACGATGGAAAAACCGCTCGAGGCGCATCCGGATTACCTCACATACTGGAATCATGTGCTGCTCTCGGACGACGCATCCCGCCCGATTCCGGACTTTTACTACACGGCAACCAATCTGGTTATTCCGTCTAGTGAATTTAAATACCAGTGGGCGCGGCCGGAGGATCCTGTCCCGGACGGGATGGTTGTCCTGGCTGGACAGAAAAACAACTTTAGGGGCGTCGAAAGCTGGCTGTATCCGGCTCCGGTGTTATCTGTGACCAAATATTATCGCAGCCGGAATCAGGCGGCGGAACAGCTGCAGGCAGTCGGAATGCTGCAATCGCCGCCGTGGTCCGGGCCGTACCAGTCCGCGGCAAAATACTGGCTGGTGACGAATTCAACAGTAAACAAATCAGGCAACTACTGGATTTGCACAACCTCATACACCTATGCGGATATGGGTTGGAACGAGGATCTCTATTCGGACGGCAGCGAGGAGGAAACGGAATGAAAACACAACGTCCAGTCAGCGGGGAACAGATCCCGGCAGGATGGTTCGGCGATTTCTGGGACGACGTCCACGCCTGCGAGCTGTCCGGCGGTCCAGGCGTCCGCGTGAACCGCACTCCGAACGGGACAACCGTGTCGGCAATTCCCTCTCCGGCAGGAGAGGCAAAAGCAGATGTTTACAATGGATATTTTATCGTTCATGATGCGAGCGAAAAAGGTGAATCAGGAGAGGTAATATCGAGAAAGATAAAAATAATTGATGGCGGGAATCCTGATTCCGGTTATTGCGGAGTCACCGATCTAGGGAAGGTGGAAAAAGCAGAAACAGATTTTACGCTACCGGCGTCTGGTACATCTGTCGTATATCTACTGGTCAACTGGCAGGTTAATAAGTATGTTTTTTCGTTTCAAATAGGCGGCGATGTACCAAAATCACCCACCGGATTCTGCGTACTGGCTGATATCAATACAAAGGGAGAGGTCAGGCAGCTATGGAAGGATGGGGTTATTTATTTTGCTGAAAGGTATTACACATGAGCTGGCCAGTTGAAATTACAGCCGGATGCAGGTTATTGAGTCCTGACTATATTCATATCTTTATTGACGCAATCAATGAACGGATTGCGTGGTTGAATGAGGTTCAGGGCAAAACGGTTATTACTCCCGTTTCGTTCGGTCGATTTTTATTGCGAGATGAAACAAATTTCACGAGTATAAAATCAACCATTTCGAATAAACTGGTTAGCATGACGGGTTATTTTTTTCCGAATATTTCAGAAACAGGGTTTATTCGTCCTGCTGGGATTGGATACAATTCACTCATTGAAAAATACGGTGATCCGCGAGAATTGTACAAAATTCGATTAACCCAGTTTTTTTCTGCGGAGTGGCTGTTTTGCGTATATAACTGGTTGAATGAACTCATTTACCCCGTTTTTGATGTTGATGCGCAAATTTTTGTTGAAAGTTTTCGCGAAGCTACTTATGAGAATCTCATGGAATACCCGCGCGGGTATACTCTTGTTTATACAAAAAACGGCTCATCGGTTAAACTTTCAAATGGTAAAATTGTGGATAATTATGCCTCATCAGGGACTCGTCCTAACGCTGAAACGGTTGACGAATATTATGAAAAAGCGGAATCACTTGCTCTCGGATGGGTTTCAGCAAATTCACTGAACACTTACAATTTTGTAAACGGAATTTTTGGATCATTGGGACCTTCGTCGTCTGCAATATATCAAAAAACTGTTATGCGAGCTAAAATCGTACGCTTTTACAGTGAAAATTCGTACGTAAATTTTGACTGCCGGGCGCAATGGGTTAATTACGCAAAGTGGACAAGGCGAAAAAAAGACGATACATATATGATTACCGATTATCCAGAACGAGGAACATATTTTTACGGAACTGTGACAAACGGGGTTTCTGATTCATTTGATCTTCATATATATGATGATCCGGATTATCACTTTTCAAACACGATGACTGAAGCGCAAGAAGATTCAGACCTGTTTTATTGCGCAACTCAATATGTGCGCAGCGGAAGAGTCGAGGTCAAAATACCGTCATTGCCGACACCGCCATACGTTTATTTTAACCCGATCCAGGAGGGAGGAAACGCATGAAATTTTTCATTAACAACGGGAATCTTACTGGCGAGGCGGGGGGAATCCTCCCGGCCCGGCTGCGGCCGACTTTGACCGCTGGCGTGGAGTACCGGATCGAGTTCGCCGGGGAGTTTTCACCGGGCAAATACACGCTCTCCGGCGACATCACGTTCCGGAGAACGAACGTCATGATGCAAGCTGAAACGACACTCGACGAGCCGGGCGAACTCGCGTTTGTTGTTTCGACGGACACGCAGGGATTTTGGACGAAGCCGCGGCAGCCGGGCGAGAAACTGTTCGTCGAACTGATCCGCGAGGACGCAGACGGCGGCCCGGGGGAATCCCTGCTGCATGATTTTTTCTACTGCGATCCTCGAATCGCCGGGACGGACGATCATCCTGCGCCGAATCCGGGCGCCGGTGTCACGAGCGTGAACGGCGTCACGGGCGCGGTCGAGTTCATCACCGAGGACGGGGATCCGCTGCCGGTGAAGGGAAAACAGATCACCGTTCCGGCATCGAGCGGAGGCGGCGGAACGCCGGGGAAAAACGGGGCGACGTTCATTCCGGCGGTAAGCGCGGAGGGCGTGATCTCGTGGACGAACGATCAGGGGCTTGAAAACCCTGATCCGGTCGACATCAAAGGTCCGCAGGGCGAAAAAGGCGATAAGGGCGATCAGGGAATTCAGGGAGAGCAGGGAGAGCCCGGAGCAACCGGTGCGCAGGGTCCGCAAGGGGAAAAGGGCGACACTGGCGACCCCGGTGCGCAGGGACCTCAAGGCGAACAGGGTCCGCAGGGGCCTGCCGGAGCCGATGGAGCGCCCGGCCCGGCAAACGTGCTCACGATCGGCACGGTTACGACCGGGGAACCGGGGACGCAAGCCGCTGCATCGATTACCGGGGAATCTCCGAATCAGGTTTTGAACATTACGATCCCGCGCGGCGACACCGGCGCAACCGGAGCCCAGGGGTCGCAAGGTGAAAAGGGCGATAAGGGAGACCCAGGACCGCAGGGAGAACAGGGCCCGCAGGGCGATCCCGGCGATCCGAACGTCGCCGCGGAAATGGTCGACTCAAAAATCTCCGCGCACAATCAGAACTCCTCCGCGCACCCGGATAAACTCCCGCTCTCCGGCGGCACGCTGACCGGGGAACTCAAAAGCACGGCATTTAATACGTTCCGAATGATTCAGGGGGAGTACGGGACTTTCTTCCGCAACGACGGGAGAAATCTGTACATCCTTTTGACAAACGCCGGGGATCAGAATGGATCGTACAATGATTTCCGTCCGTTGACGATCAACCTTTCGACCGGGCAATGCGACATCAACGGGAAAGCCGTATACGACGGCACCGGGAAGAACATCGCGGAAACCTATGTAGTCAAAAATCATCCGACATTTAACAGCGGGATCGAGATTTCCGGGGCTTCGCCCTATATCGATTTCCATTTCAACAATGATTCCGGGGACTACACAAGCCGGATTTACGAGACCGCCTCCGGAACGTTGACTGTTGTTGGGAAACTGTCGGTATCCGGCGGGATTGCTCCCCGGTACAACGCAAAAACAGATCTCACTTCTGCATACACGTCAGGGGGGAACAGTCACACATTCACCGGCGGCGGCTGGCTGTACGCAGTCACCAGCGCAGGGGGGTCATACGCGATCAACGGCGGGACGGTCGTATCTGCCGCGAGCGGGGCGACAGCAAGCTGCTGCGTCCCTGTCAACAAGGGCGACACGGTCACGGGAAGCGCAGCCGGAACGCTGATTTTCTATCCGTATTGAGGAGGTGAACATGCAAAAATACGCGAAGATCGTGAATGAGGAAACCGGGGCCTGCATCGTCGGCCTCGGGGAGAGTGAAAGCGCGGCAGAATACTACGAGTCGCAGGGCATGGAGCTGATGGACGTGGAACAGGCTGCGTCCGGCGGCTGGTATCTCGCCGGGATGGCGCCGCGGCCGGAAACGACTTCGGAATGGGTGAACAAGGAGCAGTTCCTTGACGCACTTTATGCGCTCGTTCCGGCGGAACAACTGGCGGCAAAGCTGCAAGACCCGGAATCGTTCAAAGCCGGGATCATGGGGCTTGCGTTGCTGACCACGAACGCCGCGCCGGGCGGGATGATCGATCTGCTCGATTCCCGCGTACCCGCCTGGCTCGAAGTGTTCGGCCTGACGCTCGATCAGGTGCGCGCGAAAATGAATGAACAGGGAGGGGAAACCGATGTACAGTCTGAATGAGATCGAAGAGAAGATCCAGCTCGCGAACGAACTCAATCTTTCCGGCGCAGCGCTGCTCGAAGATCGGGAACGGGCAGTCAAAGTCTGCAACGGGATCGGCGCGGAGTGGATGCCCGATTCAGCCCGGAAGCTCATCAGCTCGTTAAACCCAACGCTCGTGCTCGCTGCGGATATTCACGATATCCGCTACGAGATCGGAGGCACGACGGAAGAGCGCAAGGCAGCAGACAACGAGATGCTCGAAAACGGCTACAAGCTCGCGGATGCGCGATACAGCTGGTATAATCCGCTGCGGTACTACGTCAAGTGGAAAATGCGGAAGTTCTACAAAATCCTGCGCGCATTCGGCTTCCTCGCGTGGAACTACCGGGAGTGCGCGAATGGGTGAGGAGTGGATACGCTGGATAGGAACAGCAATCCTCGGCTGGATTGCGTGGGAAATGCGGGCGCTCCGCAAGGATGTGGAGCACAGGGTTCCGTTCTCCGAGTGCAACCGGAGAATGGACGATCACGGGGAAAAGCTGGCGGACCTTGATCATAGGGTGAGAAATCACGGGAATCAGCTGGCTGCGATTGAGGAGTGTCATAACCGGCTCAACCCGGGCACTCCATTACGAATCAAAAAAGAGGAGGATTGAAAATGAGCAAGTGCAACGAAAAATGTGAAGTCTACAGCCGGGTGTGCGGATACTTCCGCCCGGTGGCAAACTGGAACAAGGGCAAGAAAGAGGAATTCAAGGAGAGAAAGACGTTTCGCATTCCGGGCACGCTGACGGCTCTCGCGGCCCTGCTGACGCTGTTTGCGCTCTCCGGGTGTTCCGCATTGGAGAGCAAGGCCGTCGCGATCAGCAGCGGCGTGGACGCATTCAAACTCGAAACGATCGGGGGAGTGACATCGGGAACGATTCTCCCAAATTTGATCGTAGGGGGCGCGGTGAACACGATCGCCACCGCCCCCGCCGTCGCCGAGGGGACGCAGACGCAAGTCGTGTTCGTCAAGGCAAAACGAAACAGCTTCTTCGGAGAACTCTTCGGGATCGATGCCAGCACGGAATCGATCAGCTACATCGGTTCGCCGGGAGAGACTGCCGCCGAGACCGCCGCCCGCTTCGATGCGTTCTCAAAACTCGACCGCCCGCCGGAGGAATCCGACGCCGAGTGATTTGATTTTTCCGAGACCTGCGCTACATTAATCGGGTGCAGGTCTTTTTTTTGTCCACCTGCACGCCGCCGGAGGGTTGCCGCTCTCCGGCATTTTTTATAAAAAAACGAAAAAATATCAAAAAAAGTTATATTTTACACTTGAAAACATCAAGAATACGTATATATTAATGATGTAACAAGAAAGGGAGGCGGCAACCTCCCTGGTAACAAACCAAACGAAAGGACAAAAAAAATGTACACTGTCAAAAACATCACTGGTTCGGTCGTCATCGCGGTTGCGAAAACGGAACGTGCTGCGGTCGCAGCAGGTCGTCGTCACGAGCGTGAGGTCAGCGCGGCTGGCCTCGCCGCCGATGGTTTCAAGGTCTACGACCAGAACGGCAAACTGATCCGGCATCAGATCTGCAATAATTTTGCAGAAAACTGGAAAGAGGCCCGGTAACCAACCCACCACCGCCCCGGAGCAATCCGGGGCTTTTCGAGGTGACAAGATGAATGAAGAAAAAAACATCGATGTGGCATCCGATTTTCAGGATGACCGCCCGCTCGAGCCGCAACCGGGGGATCTGGTTGCAATTTTGCCGAACGGCGTGAAACTCTCCGGCCCGGCAGAGTTTATTTTAAACGCCGCCTGCACGGATTACATCAAGGACGGACGCGGGGCTTTTGAGGCGGTGAAATCTCTTCCTGAAATCACAGTGCTTGACCTGTTCAAGTTTTCCGGACTCACGACCGCCGCATGGGCCGAGGGCCTCGGCATCGCCGAGGTCACATGGTACAAGTACCGGAACCGGCAGGAAGTCCCGGCAGAGCTCCGGGAAAACGCCTTTGCGCTGGCAATGGAGGCGCGCGCGGCAGTTCGCGGCCTCCGCTCCGGAGCCGCCGCCCGCAAGCTGCGTCAGATTGTTGAAATAATTAAAAAGGAGGAATGAAAAATGAAGTTTGCGGTCAACATTTATACGTGGGATCAGCAGGGATATCAGGACAAAGTAGTCACTGAAGCCACCGTAGACGCTGAAAATCCGCGCGCTGCGCTGCAGCATGTTCTCGATCACTGGGATCTCGGTGACTGCCCGAGGGAGGCGAAGGAAGTCTTTGAGGAAAACTCGGATGAGCTTCACGCAATGAACGGGAAATATAGCTACGACGTCTGCCCGGCATCATGGTGAGGAAATGCGCAGTTTGCGGGCGCGAATTCACGCCCGCAAAAAAGAGCACGGCGACGACCTGCTCCCGGGAATGCTGGCGGGAGCTGATGCGCCGGAACGCCGTCTTGCCGGTTCGCCCGGCACAGAAACACGTCCGCATCTGCGAAAACTGCGGTCGTGAATTTACCGTGACCGGTTATTCCGTGCGCAAGACCTGCTCTCAAAAGTGCAAGCAAGAGCAGATTGCGCGCAAGGTCAAGAAAACCTTGCTTGACCGGTACGGAAATGTGCTGCACAAAAACTGCCCGATCTGCGGACGGGAGTTCACCTGCAAGCGATTCCAGGAGCACACGTACTGCTCGAGAAGCTGCACGAACCGGGCACGGGGCCGCAACGCAGAAACTTGTGTCGTTTGCGGTAAAACGTTCTACAAACCAGCGTCACAACAGGCGAAAACCTGCTCTGCTGAATGCTACAAGATTCTTCATTCGCGCATCGCAAGCACGCAGGATTTGAGCGCGATGCGCGAGGGTCACAGGACGAATCCGCGAACCGCCTCGACGCCTGAAAACGCTCGAGCGCGCGAGTGGAGCTTCCGCGCGCCGGACGGAACGGTGTACCGGTTTCGCAACCTCAACTACTTTATCAGATCTCACAAAGAGCTCTTCCCCCCTGAATATTTAGTCGAGTCTCACTCCACCCCTGCAGCGGCAAACTACCTTCAAAAACTCGCGCCATGGCGTCAAGAAAAGGCCCTCAAAAAAATCCACCAGTGGCGAGGCTGGACGTGGGAAGATTGACTGCTACAAAACTGCTACAACTAGACCCGCAAAAAACATCTAATATCATGCTACGATATTAGTTAGTTTGAGGTGGAATAATGGTGGGCGATGAGGGACTCGAACCCCCGACATTTTGCGTGTAAAGCAAACGCTCTAACCAACTGAGCTAATCGCCCGGTTTCTAAATATATCACCGTTGCCGCCCGTTCGCAAGCTGCGAAAGAAAAATATCCCGCATTCCCCGTCAGTTGCGTGGCGTTCGAGCGGCGGTCAGCACAAATACCGGCCCGGAACCGGCTTTGAGCAGCACATTCGCCGCCGATGCGAGCGTCGCGCCGGTCGTGAAAACGTCATCGACCAGGAGGACGCATTTCCCCCGCACCGCCTCCACATTGCGCACGGCAAATACCCCGCGAGGATTCTTCCGTCTCGCCTCCCGCGAAAGCCGCGACTGATGGCGCGTCCGACGGATGCGGACCAGCGCATTGCGCAACGGAATCCCCAGTTCCCCGGCCACGACTTCCCCGAACAGCTCCGCCTGATTGAATGACCGCCAGTAGTGCCGTGTGAAATGCAACGGAACCGGGACAACCACCTCCGCCCGGAAATTCTCCACTCCCCGCATACACTCCGCTCCGGCGATGCCGAATGAACGCGCCAGCTCCGGATGATTGTAAAACTTGAAACGATGGATCACCCGACGGGTCAGATCGCGGTACTCGTAAACCGCCGCGGCCCCGATCCACGGCCGCTTCTCCGCAGCGAGGCATGCCGAGCAGAGCGCGAGCGCGGTGTCGAGCTCTCCCCCGCATCCCCGGCAGCAGATTCCGGTGATCCGGTGCATCCTTGCTTCACATGCGGGGCAGAACCGGTTCATGCCGCCTCCATCCCCGGATCGGCAGACCGGGCACGGAAACAGATTCAACGCCGCGGCAACAGCCCGAAACCATTCACGCATGACCGCGCCCCCCGCCCGGCTCGAGCGGCGGCAGATAATCATGCCGATGCCGAATGCTGCGAATCCCCCAACGCCCCGCAATGACCTCCACAAGGTCAAACCGGCCCGGCAGCGCCGGCTTTCCAATCGCCCGGTAATAACGCAGCGCAGCCCGAAAATTTCGACGCATCTGGCGCGGAGACAGATTGTCTCCCGGACGATACAGCCCGATACGCCGCAACGTCTTGACCTCGACGAACACCAGCGTCGCGCCATCCCGGGCGACAATGTCGAGTTCCCCGGCTCTCACCCGCCAGTTTCTCGCGAGAAGCGTATATCCTTTGGCCAGCAGCAGCCGCGCCGCAGCCTCCTCCCCGCGACGCCCGAGCTTCAAATGGGCCGCCCGAAAACGCTTCATCCTCACGCCTCGCGCGGGCAACGCTCAAGCAGAGCGACATCGGCCGGATAGGTGATCTTCAGATTGTCGGCCCGGTTGTGAATCACCGAACAGGGGAAACCCGCCGCCGCATAGACAGCCGCATCATCCGTAAAATCCGCATCCGGATTCTGCGCGTAGGCGGCACGCAGCTTCGCCAAGTCGAACACCTGCGGGGTTTCGACCCGCCAGAGCCCCGCGCGCGACACGGTTTCCGCAATCCGCCCGGATTCGTCGCATCGTTTCAGCGTATCGGTGACCGGTTTCCCCGGGATCGCCCCGCCACAACGTCGAGCCGCCGCAACAAGCTCCTCAAGCAGCGATGCCGAAGCCAGCGGCCGCGCCGCATCATGTACCGCGACAATCCCGTTCTCAAGCGGAATCTGCGCCAGCCCCGAGCGCACCGAAGCCGAACGGCAGGCACCTCCCGCCGCCCAGACAATGCCGCTCCCCGGCAGAAACAGTTCCGCCTGCCGCGCAAACTCCTCCTTCCGTCCGGCAGGGTGCACCACCACAAGAGAACCGGGCGCCGCCACCGGCAGAAACTCTTTCACACTGTGCAGAAAGAGCGGAAGCCCGCCGAAATTGACCATCAGTTTGTCGCCACCGAACCGGCGGGCGGATCCACCCGCAACAATGACCACAGCCAGATCGGGAATCATACGCGCGCCACCATTCAACGTTTCCGGCGCGTCGGCAGATGAGCACACTCGCCATGCACCGCGTGCGCGGCCTCCATCATCGCCTCGCCGAGCGTCGGGTGCGCGTGAATGGCTCGACCGAGCTCCCGGGCCGTGATCTCCATCAACATCGCTGGTACCGCCTCGGCGATGAGATCGGTCGCATGCGGGCCGATAATATGCACACCGAGCACCTGATCGCTCTTCGCATCCGCGAGAATTTTTACGAATCCCTCGGTCTGATTCATCGCCATCGCTTTTCCGAGCGCGGCAAACGGGAATTTGCCGACGACATAATCCACCCCCTCGCTCTTAAGCTGCTCTTCGCTCTTCCCGACCGTACCAATCTCGGGAGATGTGAAGATACATCCCGGCGTGACGGCACCCGGAAACGCAACGGATTTGCCGCGCAAAGTGTTCACCACATTTTCTGCGGCAGCGCTCGCCCAGTGTGCGAGCATGATCTTGCCGACCGCATCGCCGATCGCAAAGATGTTCGGAGCGCTCGTACGAAACGCCTCGTCAATCTCGATAAATCCCCGGTTATCGACCCGCACTCCCGCTGCCGGGAGATTCAGATCCGCCGTCACGGGCTTGCGCCCGATTGAGATGAGCAGATAATCCGCCTTGACCGTCTCCGCTCCGACTTTTCCGGAAACGCCGCGCGCCGTGCATTTGATTTCCGAAAGCGGGGTCCCGTTCAGAATCCGGATTCCCCGGCGGCTCATTTCCCGGGCGAGCAGTTTCGCACACTCACCGTCAGTCTGCGGAAGAATCTGCGGAAGCATCTCAACAACCGTCACATTCACGCCGAGTTCCGCGAAAAGGCAGGCGAACTCACAACCGATCACCCCCCCGCCGAGAATCAGCAGGCTTTTCGGCAGCTTCGGGAGACTCAGCAGCTCCGTGGAGGTCAAAATCCGGTTCCCCTGCGGGATAAATCCCGGAACGAGCGGCTCAGACCCGGTCGCAACGATAAAGTGATCGGCCTCAATCACGCTCCCCGCCGACTCCCCGTCGGCAACCATCAACTGCCGCCGGGAGAGAAACTCCCCGCGCCCGCTGAAAACCGTCACTCCGGCAGATTTCAGCAGAGAGGAGATTCCATTGCGCAGCTTGCCGATCACATCGTCCTTGCGCGCAAGCATTCTCGTCCAGTCCGGACGGATCTCGCCGGAGATTTCGACTCCGAATTCCGCCGCACGGCGCGCGGTCGCGTAAACCTCGACTCCCGCAATCAGTGTCTTGGTCGGAATGCAGCCGACGTTCAAACAGGTTCCGCCGGGAAACGCTTTCTCGACAATCGCCGTCTTGAATCCGCTCTGCCCGGCCCGGATCGCGGCAACATACCCCCCGGGACCGGCTCCGATCACACAAACATCAAATTTTTCCACGGTTCGTCTCCCCTCTGATGATGGACTTTACGAAGCATATTGAAAAATAGCACAGATTTTCCGGTGTTCAAGCCCGAAGACGCAGATAAAAAAAGAAACCCCGCAATCGGTTCAACCAACTGCGGGGAAACTTCAAACGATCTCCGGAAATTATTTGCCGGAAACCACACCGTGATCCTTGAAGGTACGGGTCGGCGCAAACTCGCCAAGTTTGTGACCGACCATGTTTTCGGTCACAAACACCGGGACAAAGCTCTTGCCGTTATGCACGTTGAACGTGTGTCCAACAAAATCCGGAATAATCATCGAGCGGCGCGACCAGGTCTTGATCGCGGCTTTCTGATTGCCCATCTTCTCAACTTTGTCGATCAGATACTGGTCGACAAACGGGCCTTTCTTAATCGATCTGGCCATTACTTCTTCCTCCGCTCAACAATGAAGTTCTTAGAAGTCTTCTTCGGATTGCGGGTGCGCTTGCCCTTGGCCAGCTGACCCCACGGCGAAACCGGATGCCCGCCGCCGGAGGTACGACCCTCGCCACCACCCATCGGATGGTCAACCGGGTTCATCGCAACACCACGGACATGCGGCCGGAAGCCGAGATAACGCTTCTTACCGGCCTTGCCCATCTTCACGTTCATGCGGTCGAGATTGCCGACCTGACCGATCATCGCGTGGCAGTTCACATGGATCATGCGGACTTCACCCGACGGCAGCTTGATCTGCGCGTAGGTCTCTTCCTTACCGCGCAACGTCGCAACCTGACCGGCAGAACGCGCGATTTTCGCTCCGCGACCCGGCAGCATCTCAATGCAGCAGATGTTGACACCGACCGGAATGTCTTTCAAAGCCAGCCAGTTGCCCGGCTTGAGCTCAGCCTTCGGCCCGTTCATAACCTTATCACCGACTTTCAGGCCGACCGGCGCGAGGATGTACGATTTCTCGCCATCCGCATAGCAGATGAGAGCGATGTTAGCCGAACGATTCGGATCGTATTCGATCGAAAGAACCTTCGCCGGAACATTCTCTT
Organism: uncultured Victivallis sp.; assembly: GCA_944389935.1. Classification (GTDB taxonomy): domain Bacteria; phylum Verrucomicrobiota; class Lentisphaeria; order Victivallales; family Victivallaceae; genus Victivallis. The sequence continues at coordinate 6,028 of CALXOE010000025.1, read as the reverse complement.
TCGTACGGATAAAATCGACCATACGGTAACGACGCTTGTTGCCGCCTCCGCGGAAACGGGTCGTGATCCGTCCCATGTTGTTGCGACCGCCAGTGGATTTCTTCCCCTTGACGAGACTCTTCTCCGGCGCGCTCTTGGTGATCGTGGACGCATAGTCCATCGTCGCCATATGACGCCGGGAGGGAGTCACGGGATTAAAATTCTTAACCGCCATTCTGATCTTCTCCCTCTGTTAAATGATCTCGATGCTGCCTTCGGACAACGTAACGACCGCTTTCTTCCAGTCAGCGCGACGACCCATCTTGTTGGTCCGGCCCGCGCGGCGCGTCTTGCCCATGCAGTTCATAACATTCACCGACTTGACCTTGACCTTGAACAACTCTTCGATTGCCCGGCCGATCTCGATCTTCTCGGCATCCGTCTTCACCTTGAACACATACTTCGAGGCCTGCGCCTGCGCATTGCTCTTCTCGGTGACAACCGGTGCGAGGATGATATCAAAAGCACTTCTCATGATCCATCTCCTTACGCCAGACGCTGGATGAACGCATCAAGGCCGTCCTTCGTGAAAAGGAGCTTGCCGAAGCGAAGCAGTTCATACACGTTGACATTATCAGACTTGCGAAGCACCAGATTCGGCAGATTGCCCGTAGCGCACACCACCGCGGCCTGATCCTCCAGAGCCGGGAGCGACATCATCACCGTGCTGTCGGCAAGATTCAGATTCTTCAGAATCGAAACGACGTTCTTCGTCTTGTGATCCGGCAGCTGAACCTGATCGACGATCACAACGTCACCATCAGCGATCCGCTCCGTGAACGCACGCCGCAGAGCCAGACGCAGAACCTTCTTGTTCACTTTCTTCGCAAACGAACGCGGACGGGGCCCGAAAATCGTACCGCCGCCAACCCAGACCGGACTCCGGCTCGAACCGGAACGCGCACGACCGGTACCCTTCTGGCGGAACGGCTTCGCACCGCCTCCAGACACCTCTCCGCGCGTCTTCGTGCAGGCCGTACCTGCGCGCAGCCCGGCAAGATAGGCCACAACCGTATCGTGAACCGCCTGGAGACCTTTCTCCGGCTCTTTGTCCAACTCGATCATCACGCCCTCGGGAATGACGTATTCGCCAACCCGGGTCCCTTTGCAATCAAGGATATCTAAAGTATTCGACATGATACACACCTCTTACTTCTGCGCGGCCGGCTGCTTCTTGATTGCACTCCGGATCAACAGAATGCCGCCGTTCGCGCCCGGAACGGCGCCCTTGAGCAGCAGCACATTGTCTTCCGCCATCACACGCACGATCTTCAGATTCTGAACCGTGCGCGGAACATTGCCCATGTGACCCGGCATGCGCTTGCCCTTGATCACGTTGCCCGGCCACTCACAGCAGCCGATCGAACCCGTACGACGAGTCCAGGCACCGCCGTGGCTCGCACGGCCGCCACCGAAGCGGTAACGCTTGACGACGCCCTGGAATCCGCGGCCTTTCGTCGTGCCGATCACATCGAGATACTCGTTCGCCTCGAAGATGTCAGCTTTCAGCTCCGTCCCGAGAGCCGGAGCCGCATCATTCGCGCTGATGCGCACCTCACGCAGAACCGAGGGGAGCTTGTCTCCCGTCAGACCCGCTTTCGCGAGATGCCCGGCACGAGCCTTTGTGACGTTCTTCGCCTTGCGCGAACCGAAACCCAGCTGGATCGCCGAATAACCGTCGCGCTCCGGGGTCTTGACGTCGGTCACAACACAAGGACCGGCCTGAACCACCGTCACCGGGATCAGGACACCGTTCTCGTCGTAGACCTGCGTCATTCCGACCTTTTTACCGATTAATCCTTTCATACTTTCTCCTTTCGTGAGAAACATTCGATACGTGCCCCCAATCGGTCGGGGGCCTTGGTATCTATGGAGTCAGAACCGTTCTAGACTCCAATCTTGATCGCGATATCCACGCCGGCAGGCAGATTGAGCTTTTTCAGCTCATCGACCGTCTTTGCCGTCGGGTTGATAATGTCCATCATACGCTTGTGCGTACGAATCTCAAACTGCTCCATCGACTTCTTATCGACATGGGGGGAACGGTTCACCGTCCAACGCTCAATCCGGGTCGGAAGCGGAACCGGACCCGCAACCAGAGACCCCGTACGCTTGGCAGTTTCAAGAATTTCGTTGACCGACTGATCCAGAATCCGATGCTCGTACGCCTGCAGCCGGATACGGATACGCTGGGTTTTGCCCGTAGCCATAACTTATTTCTTCTCCACAATTTTGTCTTGGACTTGTTTCGGAACTCTTTCAAAGTGCGCCGGCTCCATCGAATAGGACGCACGGCCGCGGGAGAGCGAACGAATTGCCGTGGCATATCCGAACAGTTCCGACAGCGGAACATTCGCATGCACCCGGGTGAAACTGTTCTCACCGGCGTTGATCTCAACAATCGTGCCGCGACGGCTCGTGATATCGCCGATCAGGTCACCCATGTTCTCATCCGGCGTGGTCAGCTCAACCTTCATAATCGGCTCGAGCAACATGATCCCGGCTTTCTTCGCCGCATCTTTGAGCGCCATCGAACCGGCAACTTTGAACGCCATTTCCGAGGAGTCAACCGGGTGATACGAACCGTCGATGATCTCAACCTTGAAATCAATCAGCGAATATCCGGCCAGCACGCCGGAAGCCGCGGCTTCACGAATGCCCTGCTCAATCGGTTTGATATACTCTTTCGGAATGTTGCCGCCGACAACCTTGTTCTCAATCACAATACCCGAACCGCGTTCGCCCGGAATCAGATTGATGATACAGTGGCCGTACTGACCGCGACCGCCGGACTGACGCACGAACTTCATGTTCGACTCAGCCGAACCGCACAGCGCTTCACGGTACGCAACCTGAGGAGCACCCGTGTTCGCCTCGACTTTGAACTCGCGCACCAGACGATCCAGAATGATCTCGAGGTGCAGCTCACCCATACCGGAGATGATCGTCTGACCCGTCTCCTCGTCAGAACGAACCTGGAAAGTCGGATCCTCTTCCGCCAACGCGATCAGACCCTTGGAAAGCTTGTCGCGATCGCCCGACGATTTCGGCTCAACCGCAATCGAAATCACCGGCTCGGGGAACGCCATCGACTCGAGCACAATCGGCTTCTCCTCGAGGCAGATCGTATCACCGGTGGTCACGTTCTTCAACCCGACCGCAGCCGCGATGTCGCCGGAGAAGATCTCCTGCTGCTCAACCCGCTGGTTTGCGTGCATCTGGAGCAGACGCCCGAGACGCTCACGCTTGTTCGTGCGCGGATTGTAAACGCTCATCCCCTGCGAAGCCACACCGGAGTAAACACGGAAGTAGTAAAGTTTACCGACAAACGGGTCGGTCATGATCTTGAACACCAGCGCCGCGAACGGCTGAAGATCGCCGACGTGACGCGTAATCGCCTCGCCCGTGGTCGGATCGGTTCCCTTGATATCCCAGATATCAACGGGGCTCGGCAGATAGTCAACCACAACGTCGAGCAGTTTCTGCACACCTTTGTTCTTGAAAGCGGTGCAGCAGGCAACCGGAACGATCTTGGCGGCAAGGGTCGCGCGACGCAGCGCTGCCTTGATCTGATCATGATCCGGCATCTCATCGGCCAGATAGATCTCCATGATCTCATCATCGACTTCCGCGAGACATTCGACCATATGCTTGTAGGCGGCTTCCTGACGCGTCTTGAGATCGCCGGTCGGCTCCTCCTCGGTCATCGTAAGACCGTTGTCCTTGTCGCTGAAATAAACGCACTTGTTCTCGAGCACGTCGACCACACCCTTGAACTCAGCCTCGCGGCCGATCGGCAGCATGAGCGGAACGGGCGTCGCGCCAAGTTTCGTGTGGATTTCCGTCACAACCCCGTCGAAATCCGCTCCGGTACGGTCCATCTTGTTGACCAGCGCGACAATCGGAACATGATATTTCTGCGCCTGGCGCCAGACCGTCTCACTCTGAGGCTGCACCTTGCCGACCGAGCAAAACACCGCAACGGCTCCGTCAAGCACACGGAGCGAACGCTCCACCTCAGCCGTGAAGTCCACGTGTCCGGGAGTGTCGATGATGTTGATCCGGTGATTCTTCCAGTAGCAGGTCGTGGCCGCGCTGGTGATCGTAATGCCGCGCTCGCGTTCCTGCTCCATCCAGTCCATGGTGGCCGTACCCTCATGGGTATCGCCAATCTTGTAGTTCACACCGCAATAAAAAAGAATGCGCTCGGTCAAAGTGGTTTTGCCCGCGTCAATGTGGGCCATGATGCCGATATTGCGGTAGTCTTTCAACGCATGCTTGCGGTTCGGCGACTCATGGTATTGGCTTTTGTCCTGCTCGGTACTCATAATCATCATTCCCGGCGCTTACCAGCGATAATGAGCGAACGCCTTGTTCGCCTGCGCCATTTTAAAGGTGTCTTCTTTCTTCTTGATCGAGGATCCGGTATTCTCGAACGCATCCAGCAGCTCACCGGCGAGAGACTCGGTCATCGACTTGCCCTTGCGGCCACGCGAATAGGTCGTGATCCACCGCATCGCCAACGCAACCTGACGCTCCGGATCAACTTCGATCGGAACCTGATAGGTCGCACCGCCGACACGACGGCTCTTCACTTCGAGCTTCGGCTTCACATTCTCCAACGCCTGGAGAAACACGTCGATCGCCTGCATCTCCGGCTTCTTCGCCTGGATCACATCGAACGCACCATAAACAATCTGCTGAGCGGTGGATTTCTTGCCGCGGGTCATGATCGTGTTGATCAACCGGGCCACCAGCTCGCTGTTGTACTTCACGTCGGGAATCAGTTCCCGCTTCACAGCACTGCGTCTTCTCATCTGTTTCGCACCTTATCTCTGAATTCAATTCGTGATCAATTACTTCTTCTTACCCTTCGCGGCCGCCGCTTCCTGACCCGGCTTCGGACGCTTCGCGCCGTACTTGGAACGCCCCTGACGCCGCTTGTCAACGCCGAGGCTGTCCAACGCACCGCGGACGATGTGATAACGCACACCCGGCAGATCGCGCACACGACCGCCTTTCACAAGCACCACCGAGTGCTCCTGCAGATTGTGCCCCTCGCCACCGACGTACGCCGTGACCTCCTGACCGTTGGTCAACCGGACACGCGCAATCTTGCGCAACGCCGAGTTCGGCTTCTTCGGAGTACGGGTCGTAACCTGCAGACAGACGCCCCGACGCTGCGGGCAGGCGCTCAACGCCTTGGATTTACTTTTCTTCGCCTTTTCTTCGCGTCCGAAACGCACCAACTGGTTGATTGTCGGCATAACAAATTCCTGTTTCTTATATTTCTATTTGAATTTTAAATGACTTAACATGCATCAAAGACTAATAAAATAATACCGCAAAGTGGTTTTTGCAAATAACTTACCGTTTTTTTTGATAAATTTCTTGCAAAACTCCACTTCCGGCACGCCCCCGCACCTCACAAGCACAGGAGCATGCCGTTCTCAAATTACGCTCAATCGTTCTCTTCGTCGTCCGCGCCGTCACCATATCCGGCGTCAAACCCGTCGTCGAGGCCGGCATCATCCAGATCGGCGAATGCGTCACCGTCAAAGTCGGCAACCATCTCACGCGCCTCCTCCGGCAAACCATCCTCGTCGTCATCCGCGAAAATCGCAGCATCGCTCTTCCCATCGGAATCACGCCACGCCGCGGCAATCTCCTCCACGGAACGCTCCGGCTCCTGCACCGGCAGCTCCGGCTCGATCTCCGTTCCGAGATACTTCAGGCGAATCGACTGCATAAGCTCCGTACCGGTACCGGCCGGAATCAGATGCCCGGTGATCACGTTCTCCTTGAAGCCGTTCAGATTGTCGATCTTTCCAAGCGTCGCGGCCTCCGTCAGAATGCGCGTCGTATCCTGGAACGATGCGGCGGAAATAAAGCTCTCCGTCTCCAACGCCGCTTTCGTGATACCCAGCAGGATCGGCTCGGCTTCCGCCGGCTTGCCGCCCTTCTCGATCACCTCCCGGTTGACCCGGTC
>CALXOE010000024.1 GCA_944389935.1 uncultured Victivallis sp. | reverse complement strand
AAAACAAAATTTCGCAAATGCCAATGAACATAAATTTGGCCTACCACTCCCATATCTCCTCCCCAATATGAAATAATACTACGACAATAAATATCGCTAGAATAAGCTTAAGTCTTTTTCATCATATACTTTCTGTTTGCAAAAAAACTGACAATATTTTTTGATATTTCTATTTTTTATACTTCATTCTATGAATAATCCCTAAAATACATTTATAACCCAAATACATCAAAGTTCCGATCAATAAATATAGTAGGCTAATTATAACAGCGTGAAATATTGTCGTACCCTGCGCATAAAACAGTGAATCTGTTCCCAACGGATATACTAACACTTCAGGAAGCTTAGTACCATGATGAGAAAGAAAGACGAAAAGGCTTCCTATAAACGGAGGTAAAAATATGAATATAAATATTGGAAAAACATGCCTCATTTGGAATTTATTCCCCAATAAATGGCCGTACATCCACATAGCGGCTTACATTACTTCCGTGCTTGTTATTGTCCAGTGTCATGTGCGGGAATAAATGGTTCTGTTTTTCAGTAAAAAACAGGTGACACTTTTCTCCATGTTAATAAATTGACAGTCAATATGATGCAACAATGCATCATATTCTGTCAATAAGAGTAAGATAGCATGGAAAATTCTGATTGCAAATCAGAATTTCTGAATCATGAATCAAATTGACCGACGCTGGAGGATCGGCTTTCAAGGAAAGGCGATCCGGAAGCGCCGGAACCGTCCGGAGGACGGAGTGAATGCGGGAATAAGCCACCGATGAATGCAATTTGCTGCCGTCACGAAAAAGCCTGATGTATTCTTTGCTTCCGGATAACTGTGTGAACACTCTTCTTCCCGGCGTTCCCATGCGCTTTTTCCTGCCAACTCTGCGAATTATCTCTTCCCCTCCGGAATCGACACACAGGAATCCCCGACGCGACCAACCATCATAAACGGTTTGCGAACATGGCCTTCCAAGGCAAGTTCGAGAGTATTGTCAGCAATTTTCCCGGCGAGCTGCCGTTTCACCGTCGTTTCGATTTCAAAAAAACGATCCGCCGGGGTCAGGCCGCCGATTCCCTGATGCGGACAGAGTGATTCCGCAAAACGCAGACCGGCCGGCGGAACGAATTCCCCGGCCGGTCGTCGCTCCCGCGGAACAATCAGCGGCGGAACGGTTTGATCATCGCGAGCAGATCGTCGACATGGGCTGTGGCAAGGCATTCGACCGTGTCGGCCGCACCGTAGTAGATTTTCACTTCCCCGTCATCTTCGAGAATCATGCCGCCGGGGAAGATCACGCTGCCGCGAAACCCCTCAAGCTCATATTTTTCTGTCGCCCGAATGAGCGGCTCGGGAGCAAGGCCGATGACTGTCTGCGGATCGTCGAGATCAAGCAGCATGAGGCCGGCAAAGTACTCCTTGTTCCACGTCGCCTTCGGATTGTTCGCGGTTTCCCAGCCGAAAAGATTGCGGTTTTTGTCCTTGTATGTGGCGTGAAAAATGCAGAGCCATCCCCGGTCGGTTTTGACCGGCGGTGCAGCTGGACCGATCTTGGCATTTGCGTAGGGAACGTCCTCCATCCCGAGGACGAGACGGGTCTCCCCCCAGAAGCGGCAGTCCGGCGACTTCGACGACCAGATGTCGAATTTCTCCTGGTAACCGCGACTGTACTCCGGAAACGGGCGCTCAAGCCGCAGGAACATGCCGTCGATTTTCTCCGGAAAAAGCACCATGTTGCGGTTGTCCGGCGCCGACATCGAAAGCACTTCAAAGTTGTCGAAGTCATCCGTCACGGCGATGCCGCCGCGCACCCCGTGCCGGGTGTCCACCGCGAAACAGAGGTAGCAGCGGCCGTCAACCACCGTCAGACGCGGATCGTAGAAGCGGACGATTTCCGGATCGGATTCAATGATTTCCGCGGCAACTTTCCACGGTTCGGTCTGAACGCTCCACTTTATACCGTCGTCGCTCCAGGCGATTCCGAGATTTGTGTAAGTCTTCGTCCATCCAGTCGGAGAAAAGCCGACATCATTGCGGAACACCATCACATATTTTCCGTTGAATTTGCAGACTCCGGCATTGAAGATCAACGAGGCGTCGAACGGAATATCCCGTGCCGACAGAATCGGGTTGGATGCACAGCGGACCAGCGCCATTTTCGCGGCTCCTTTCTTCTGGAAGAGGTTTTTGTGATGAAACCGTTTCATAACGATTTTCAATACTATATCCCTCCCGGGGAAAAATGCAATGGCGGAAGTGGAGTTTTCCGTGAAAGAAAACGGAATTTTCCGGGGAGAGGAGGAAAATGGGGGGCAAAAGTTGAATTTAGAGGCGGTGCAGGACTTGACAATTAACGATTTCGGTAGTAAGTTCCTAAATGAAATCGATGGAACAATTCAAATATCATAAGGAGCGTGTTTTTCCGGAGCGGCAGTTGCTGCCCGCCGGAGCGCTGCAAGGATGAGCTATGCAAAGAAAGACCGTTGCCAACGTAACCCCGGAACTTCGCGAGGACTATCACAAGGCCTTGCGGATCATGAAAGAATCTGAACGGCTGCTCGCCCTCAAGGATCTTCTGAACCAGGAGCCTGCTTTCGTTGAAGCCCGCATGAAACTGCGCGATCTTGAGCGCAAAAAAGTGATGAGCGTCTCTCCTGTGGGGCGTTTTTTCGCCCGGCTCGGCAGTCCGACCGGGAAGATCAAGGGATTGATCCGCACGAGTCCCCTGCAGGCGATGGCGCTGTGCGAAGATACCCTGGCCAAGACGCTGGATAACATTCCGGTTCTTCAGCTTCTGGCGGAAGCGGCCGACAAGGCCGGGGCTCCGTTCATTTCGGCCGAGGCGATGGAACGGGCTTCGGAACTCCGCCCGAACGATTACCATTTTGTCCTCCAGATGGCCACTTACCTCCAGAATGCGGGTCAGGCGGGCGAGGCGCTCAAGCGGCTGACGGCGCTGGCAACCAACAACCCGGACAACAAGGAGATTCAGGACGCCTATCGCCAGGCGATCAACATCGACGCCAAACAGCGTGAACAGGCCAAGACCGTCGCCATGGCGTCGGTGGAGCAGGGAGCCGGTTCCAATGCGATCGGCAGTAAATCCGCCGCGATTCTTCAGCTGCTGGAAAATACGATCCACGACGCCGCACAGGCGAAGCTGGTTGTGAACGAGCTTCAGAAAGTGCTTGCCATGGGGGAATCGATGGATGTTCGCCGCAAACTGGCCTCCGCTTACATTATCATGGGGGAATTTGACAAGGCGATCGAGGAGATCAACCGGGTGATCGCGGCATCGACCGCCTACGATCCGCAGCTTGACAAGAACCTCGAAGAGGCCGAGCTCGGCAAGCTCAAAAAGGAGATCGCCCAGATCAAGCGGCGTCCGCCGAAAGATCTGGCTGATCCCGCCGCGCGGATCGCCGAACTGGAAGCTGAGTGCGAACAGCTCAAACTCGATCACGCTCTGAGCCGTATCGAGCATTATCCGAACGACATCGGTCTGGTCTACGATCTCGGGAAACTCCGGTACGAGCGCGGCGAGTACGATCTGGCCATCGAACAGTTCATGATCTCCCGCAAGTCGGCGCGGTGCGAGGTCATGTCGCGCATCGCGCTGGCGGACTGCTACGAGCAGCAGGGAAAATACAAACAGGCCGAAGATGAACTCGAGACCGTTCTTTCGATCATCCCGCGGCTCGACAAGGATCGTCTGACAACCGCTTATTCTCTCGCCCGCATCATGGAGAAAACCGGCGACAACGCACGTGCGCTCGAATACTACAAGGAGTTGTATGAACTTGAGCCGCGCTTCCGTGACGTCAAGGAGAAGATCGCCATGCTCGAGGGCGGCAACGCCGCCGAAGCGACACCGGCTGAGCCGGCGAAGTAGAACGGATTGGGCCTGTGCGGCCTGTTCTCTCCGGGATCGGGGGAGGGCAGGCCGCTGTTTTTTTCGGCACGAGCGGGAGTTCGGACTTTCTGCGCCGCGTCTCCGGGTTGTGACTCCGGAGACGGCGCAGCGGTCACTCTTTGAGAAACACCGCATGCCGATCCCCGGTCCGGTGTTGATGGCGCATTGCCTGATCTTGAAGAGGGTATCCGGCTGGCGGGTGGATTCTCCTGTTTGGAGGAGCAACTCCGTGTTCAGCGGAAAGAGTCCTCGAGAATCGAGAGCGACTCTTCGCGATCCATTTTCACCCGGTCGAATTCAAAGAGTCCGCCCATGGTTTCCCAGGCGTTGTCGTTGATCGCGGGAAGTTCGTCGCGTGTCATGCCGTAGTCGGACATTTTGAGCTCGTCGACCCCGCAGTCCCGCTGAAGTTTATCGAGCGCGCCGAGGAAGTCGCTCTGACCCGCGGCTTTCGCCAGCGCGGCGAACTGTTTCGGGGCGCGCAGCGCGTAGAATTTAAACCAGGCCTTTGAGATCATGATGAGTGCCGCCCCGTGCGGGATGTTCGGATGAAATCCGCCGATCGCATGCGCGAGCGAATGCTCCGAAGTGCAGCTTGAGGTCGACTCCGCCATGCCGGAGAGCGTATTTGCCAATGCGACGTCGGTCCTTGCCGCGAGATCCTCGCCGTCGCGCACGGCACGCGGCAGGGATTTGCAGAGCAGTTCGACGCTCTTGAGACAGTAAAGGTTGCTGATCGGCGTCGCGCAGTTTGCGAGGAAACACTCCGCTGCGTGGAAAAATGCGTCAAACCCCTGGAACGCCGTCAACTGCGGCGGGAGTGTCAGCATGAGTTCCGGGTCGACGATCGAGATCTTCGGAAAAGTCATGTCGCAACCGAATCCGATCTTCTCATTGCCGTTTGTTATCACGCTCCACGGATCGATTTCCGTCCCCGTTCCGGCGGTCGTGGTGATCGCGATGATCGGCAGCGCGGGATTCGGAATCGGCTGCGCTCTGCCCGTACCGCCCGAGACGTAATCCCAGTAGTCTCCCGGATTCGCGGCCATGATCGCGATCGCCTTGGCGGCGTCGATCGGGCTGCCGCCGCCGAGTCCGATGACGAAATCGCACTGTTCGCGTTTGGCGAACTCGGCACCCGCCATGACTTGTTCGCGGGTCGGATTGGGTTGCACGTTGTCGTAGACCGCGGCGGAGACGTGATTGTGCGCGAGGAGTTTGATGACCCGGTCGAGCGTGCCGGTGCTGCGCATCGACTTGCCGCTGGTGATGACCACGAGCGCGCGTTTCCCCGGCATCGGCAGCGTGCCGAGCATGCCGAGCTGGCCGGCTCCGAAATAGAGTCTGGTCGGAATGTGGTTGACGAAAGGTTTCATGATCCTCGTTCTCCTGCCTGTTGTGTGGTTGAGATACTATATGGCATGTTCCGTTCTTTTCAAGACCTGAAACGCAGTTCTTTCCTAATTGCGAGGAGAATGCGATTTTTTTTCAAAAAAAATGCAAATGGAACTTATTTCTTTTTGCCTTTTATGTCATAATATATGTATCTAAAAAATAAAATAACAAGATACAAGTCAGGACGATGCCCGGAGACAAGGTATACGAGCAGGTAGTGAACTACCTGAAAGAGAGGATCGCAAACGGAGAGTTGAAGATCGGCGACGCGATCTATTCGGAGAATCTGCTGTGCGAAAAGCTCGGCGTCTCCCGGACTTCGGTGCGCAAGGCGATCCGGCTGATGATCGAGGAGAACATCCTCGTAAGCTGCCAGGGGAAAGGGACGTTCATCAAGGCGCGCGGCTGCGGATTCATGCACAACGCGCTCTGTCTGGTGAACCACTCGAGCCGGGCGCTGCGGTACGACGTGACCGACAGTTATTACACGGACATCATCTATTCGACGGAAGCGGCGACGCGGGATCACGAGCTCGAGTTCCAGATCTTCAGCCGCAACATCCAGACCCCCGGGGAGGCGCTCGAGCAGTTTCGCAAACTGAAGTTCGATGGACTTCTGATCGACGCGAGTTATCAGAACTATTTCGAGAGTCTCGATTTTTTCCGGCAGATCAGCCCGAATCTGGTGCTCGTCGACGGCAACCCGAATGAAACCGAGCTGCCGACGGTCGCCCCCGATGCGAAAGAGGGATTCCTGCTGCTGCTGGAAAAAGCGAAAAAGCGGGGCGGGCCGGTCGCTTTTCTCTACCACGATCTGCAATCGACTCACCGTTGGAGATTCGAGTGTTTCCGCGCCGCCGCCGCGGAGGCCGGCATTGAGGCGGATTATCTGAATTACGGGCAGAACATCTCATTCGACAATTTTGCGGGTCTGAACGGTTATCGCTGCGATCACCATCCGTTGATCCACCGGGTGCTCAAGCCGTGGCTCACGCCGGGACACATCGGTGGGACGATTCTCTGTTCGTGCGACTACGCGGCGGCGAAAGTTCTGCAGAGTCTGACCCGCTGCGGATACCGCGTTCCCGACGATTTCGCTGTCGCCGGATTTGGCGGTTTCGCATTTTCCGCCATGACGGAACCGGAGATCACGACGGTCAAAGTCGATTCCTTTGAGCTCGGACGCCTGGCGGTCGAGCTGCTCATCAAATGTATCAACGGAGAAGCTCCCGCTTTGAAACGGGAACTGCTGCCGGTCGGAATTTTGAAGCGTAACTCACTGTAAAATAGGAGAGAGAGATGAAACGCTCATTCACGCTCATTGAGCTCCTGGTGGTGATCGCGATCATTGCGATCCTCGCGTCGATGCTGCTGCCGGCTCTGAACCAGGCGCGGGAACGCGCGAAGAACACGAGCTGCAAGAACAATCTCAAGCAGATGGGGATGATTCTGCTCGCGTATGCCGACCATCACGACGGCCTCATGGTGAAGACTTACTCCAACGGCGGCATGTGGACCAAAACCAACCGCGGACAACTGTTTCTCTCCAATACGCTCGACAAGCAGCTTGCGAAGAAAATCCTGAGATGCCCCTCCGACCAGGACCCCTATCAGAAGGAGGGCGACACCTCCTGGATCCCGTCGAGTTATGCGTTGAATCACATTCCCGGCGGCAAGCGGCAGAATTTCACGCGGCATCCGTCCCGGACGATGGTGATGGTCGATACCGCCGTCGGAAATCCCGGCGATGAGACGCCGATCCGGATCGACTACGGAGTTACGGCGCAGCGCAGTCATATTCTGTACGGTTCGCTGCGGCACAGCAATTCGATCAATGCTTTGATGCTCGACTGGCATGTGGAGGGGCGGAACGATGTGGCGCGGCTCATCACGGCTGCGACGACCGATCCGGAGGCACGCTACTTCTGGGGGGAAACCGAATGAGCCGGTTCGCAATCTTCTGTCTCTGTCTGGCGGCCTGTGCCGCGACGGCGTTCGATCCGACGGGTTTGAAAGTCAGCGGTGTCAACCGTGGCGTTGTCTTTGAGACGAACGAATTCAAGGACGGTGTGCTGCATTTGAAAGACAGCGCGAAAGGGAAGTTCAACAATTTCCTCGAACAGCGGTTTGTCGGCAGGAGTCTGGCGCCGTATCTCGGGAAACGGATCGTCTTTTCCGCCGAGATCCGGCAGCTTGCAGCCAGCCGCGCCGGAACCGTCGGAATCTCATTGAATTACAAAAAACGCGACGGAAAAAGCGTCTACCGTTCCGCCCGCATCCCGGGTAAAGCCGCGACGGACTGGGCTTCGTACAGCGTCACGCTGGACATTCCCGCCGACGCGGCCGCGATGGGGATTGTCGTCGAGTGCGCGCTCGGATACAACAACACGGCCGAAGCGGAGTTCCGCAACTTCCGGCTGGAGGAGGCGACAGAGTCGAACGGCTGGAGCACCGGCACCGGGAACGTGATGCGCCGGGAGCGCAAACCGCTTTTCTGGCGCTGGAGCGCCTCTCCCGGAACCATTGCTGAAATCGGGAAATCCGGGCTGGCCGTCGCCACCTCCGGCCGGATCACGCTGTCGCCCGCCGACGGAAAAGCGCTGATGCTCTCCGGGTCGACGCCGGATCAGGCGCGGCTGGTCATCGAGGTGACGGAGCCGGCGAAGTTCCGGATCGATTTCCTGAGCTTCGGAAAATCCAACCGCAGCGTGGAGGTCGATCCTGCCGCGACCGATAAGACCGGGCGGCGCCGGGTTTCGGTTCCGCTCGAGAAGTTCGCACCGTTTCAGGATCTGGCGCAGTTCGAGGGGCTCGCTCTCACTATGGAACAGCCGCAGACGTTCGTTTCGATCGATCTGACCGGACTCGACAACGCGAGAGAGGTGGTGAATATTCTGCCTGACCCGAGCTTCGAGGAGGCGGTGAAACCCGAGAGCAACTACAATCTCTGGGGCGACTACTTTCCGGAGAAGAACGGAGAAAAGTTCCGATATGACAACAAGGCGTATCACGGGCGCCGCTCGCTGCTCATCGAGCCGGGCGGCTTTTTCACCTGGTACGGCCATGACCAGCGAGGAAAGGGGGCGGTCTTCTCCCTCTACGCCGAGAGCGACGAACCCGGCACTCTCGAGCTGACACTCCAGAACGCGGTCATGGATCATCACGGCGCGCTCAGCGCGCCGGTACGCCGTTCGACCGTCGAAACCGCGGCGCAATGGCAGCGATTTTCCCTCTCCTGTCCGCTGAGCGGAAAAATGTCGCCGACGGAATTCAATGTCTACCGGGTCGCAGTCCGCAATACCGGAGAAGTTCCAGTTAGAATCGATGCTGTTCAGCTCGAACAGGATACGGAAAAACCGCGCGCGTTCAACCCCGTGCGCGGTTCTCGTTTTCACTTCAAAATCCGTGAGACGGTTTCGCTGGAGCGCTACCCCGGCATGAAGATTCCGGAAAATCGGAAATCCGGCGAAGTCCCGCTGCGTGTCGCCGGAACGGACGGAAAGAACGGCCGGACTCCCGTGCGCGGCGGCGTGCCGTTTCCAGCGGGAGAACTCTTCGATCTCTCCGGAGTTCAGCTCGTCGATGCGGATGGGCGCGAGATTCCGGCGCAGTTTGTCGCCCTCGCGCGTCGGCCGCTCGACGGCAGCGTGATTTCGCTCGGCGTGGATTTTCAGGTTTCTCCGGAGGATGGTGACCGTTTCCGGCTCCGGTACGGCAAAGGGGTTTCGCGTCGGCCGGACGGCCCCGGCCTCGCGCGTCGGGAGCAGGGGCGGATTGTGATCGATACGGGTGCGAGGAAGTTCGTTCTGACTCCGGACTCCCCGTCGTTTCTCGCCGGAGGAGAGGCGTTTTTCGCGGTGTGCACCCCGGACGGTAAGATCCACCGTTCCCCCGCTTCTCTGGTGGAAATCGAGGAGAATGGTCCTGAACGCTGCATCATCCTGCTGCGGGGGGAGGCGTTTTTCGCGTGGGAGTTGCGCATTTCGGCATTCCGCAATCAGCCGTATCTGGAGATCGACTGCTCATTTGAAAACAACTTTACGGAAAACGATCCGCTCTACCGCCTCGTCCGGTCGATGTTCCTGCAGCTTCCAGCGGGTGATACCGCACAGCTCGGCGGAAAAAACTATGATCTGTTCCAGACCGTGACCCGTCTTGCAAGGACCGGGGAGTTTCGCATTGAGAATCTGCTCTATACGGCGGAGGGCGCTCCCGCGCGACTCGATTTCATGCCGGACGGTTTCACGAGCGGCGGCGACGCTTTCCGGCTGGCAAATCCTCTGGAGCGGATTCCCTGCGGATTCGGGTTTCAGCCCGGAGCGGCGCGGATCTACCTCTGGCCGGATCGCGGAGTCAATCCGCTCGACGTCGCTTCCGGTCTCTCCGCGACGATGCGGATCTGGTATGGAGACGCCGGAACGCTCCCGGCGCCGGGCACGGTTGCGCTGCAGGCCGATCCCGACTGGGTGCGCCGCAGCGGCGTCTTCGGCGACTTCCTGACCGCGGAGGAGATGCGCCGTTCGTTCCCGAAGACCGCCAGGTCGATCGATGATGTCTTCGATGCCACCCGCGGTGCCGAGTCGCTCTCCGGAATGTTCGGATTCGCCGACGCGGGCGATCTCGGGACGAGGAACTATTACCGCAATCACGAGACCTCCGGCGTCCGGAATCTCTGGACCCGCTATCTCTCGACCGGCGACCTGCGCGATTACGATCTGGCAGTTCGTCACAGCATTCACATGCGCGACGTCGATCAGTGTCATATCAGGCGCGGGACGACGGCCGTGCATCCGCACAACTCCTGGAGCAATTTGACCTACAATTTTCACACGGGTCACTACTGGGGGACCGGCGTGGTCTGGCACTATCTGCTGACCGGTGACCGGCGTTCGCTCGAGAGCGCGCTCTCTTCCGCGGCCGTGCTTGTGCAGAAATCCTCGATCAAATACCGTGGCGGGCGCGAACGCCACCGTATGATCTATCATCTTGCGGAACTTTATGAACTTTCCGGCAATCCGGAATTCAAGGCCGCTTTTGAACGACAGTACGACGTCGGCGGTGCTTCCGATCCCGCCAGCTACTACGGTGGAATCGCGCATGAGGCGCTTTTCAAACTTTATCAGGTGACGGGCGATCGGAAGTATCTCGACCGGCTCAGAACCGAAGCCGCGGAGTTTCTCGCCCGCAACCGGAAACAGCTTGAACCGATGCCGGAGGATCGGCGTCTCGCTCCCACCCGTTCCGGATCCGCCGACGAGGGACGCGGCGCGATGGTGATGTTCACCGGAGCGCAGACCGCGACGTTGCTGAACGATCCGGCGTTTCTGCCGTATCTCGAACGCGGCGACGGAGATCCGCTGCTGTGGCGCATGGCCTCGGTTATCGGCCGCGACAACTCCCTGGCGTGGACGCTGCCCTATCTCGCCGCCATGAAGCGCTTCGGGATTGCGGAGAATCCGGAGACGCCGGATCGTTACAGCGACCTGGTGCGCCTGACCGGCCGCATGCAGATCAGCCGCGACGAGCCGTTCCGGATCGAGCTTGCGCCCGGAGCCGACGGCAAAGCCGTGCTCGATCTTTACCGGGTCCGCAGTTTCCGTTACTGGCAGTACAAGCGCATCGACGACCGGATCGAGGTGAAACTCTTCTCCTCCGACGGCCGGGAACTGGCGGCGGAAACCGTCTACGGGAATCTGCCTGCGGAACATCGTCGCATTGCAGTCGCATCTCCGGACGGGAAGCCGGTTACGGCGGAAGTGAGTTTCCTGAACGACTGCTGGGGCGGTCTCTCGAGCCCGAATCCGTATCGGATCAATACGCAGCGCCGGTTCGGCACGCGCAGTTCGGTCGGCGTGCCGTTGCGGTTCCGCATCACCGCTCCGAAATCCGGTGCGCTCGCGGTCGACTGGCGCTGGAAATGGGGAAACAACGTCCGGGCCGGGGAGCCGCTCGCGATCCGCTTGACCGCTCCGGACGGGCGCGTCGCCGCGCACCGGGTCTTTACGATTCCGCCGGAGTATCCCGAGACGAAAGGGGTCTCGTCGTTCCGCATGGATCTGGAGATTCCGGAGGAGTTCCGCGGACGCGAACTCGTGATGGAGATCCCCGATCTCAAGTGGATCGAGTGGCGGCTCGACGGCCTCGATGACCCCTGGATGAAACCGTATTGACGATTTCGGCCGACGCTTTCCCGGCAGCGGCGTCGGCCGGAATTTGCACTTTGCGGAAACGGGTCTATATTAAATAGAAGAGATTCTGCATGGAAAGAGGAGGCAAATCTATGAGACCGCAGCCGCATTTTTATCTGGCGACCAATCTTCTGGCCGGACATTCCTGGAAATTCATGCTCGTTCAATCGATCATCTCGATTCTGCTCGGGCTGTTTTTCATGGTACATTACGGTTCCGCACTCATCGCGTTTGCATTGCTGCTCGGGGTGATGCTGCTCGGCTGCGGCGTGCAGGGGTTCGCCCTGATGGCGCTGAACCGGAGATTCAAGATCGGGTTTGCGCTTTATTCGCTCTTCTGGTTTCTGGCCGGACTGGTGCTGGTCATCGAGCCGCTTGCCGGAGCCGCCTGGCTGCTTTTCGTGCTTGCCGTCTGGTTCGTCATTCATGCGGTTGAACTTCTCATCGGCGCAGCGGTCGATCGGATTCATACACCGGGTTTCCGCTGGCTTGTCGTGGTGAATGGAGTCGTGACGCTGATCTTCGGAATTCTGATCGCGGCAACTCCGATTGCGGCGGTGGAATTTTTCAATTTCCTGTTTGCGTTCTTCCTGATCTTCTACGGGCTCGTCACGCTCGGTGTGGCGCTCCGCTTCCGCCGGATCACCCGGACTCTGGCGCAGGAGAATCCGCTCCCGCCGGACCTCGGCGCGGAATAAGTTATCCGCAGGAAAGAAAAAGGGGGCGGGAGTCGTTTGGAACTTCCCGCCCCTTTTCTCTGTCTGTCCGGTTGTGAATTATCGTTTCTGACCGTTCTCAAAATAGCGCACGATTTCCGGCGGGAGCGGCGGGACCTCCTGCGGCATGTTGCCGTTACGCATCGATTTGTGGCCGAGCACCCCGGCGGCGACCGCATCGCGGGCCGCCAGCGGCGTTGCGTTGGTCGGGACTCCGTCGCGCACAAATGCGAGGAAATTGCTGATGATCATCGGGTCGGAACCGCCGTGAGTGCCGCTTCCCGGCTTCAGGTGGTAGATGATATCCGGGGTTTCCCGCGGGCCGCGGCGCGTCCAGACGTGAATCCGGCAATCTCCGCTGTCTCCGATGTTCTCGACCCGCCCTTTCGTCCCGATGAATGTATAATTGCGTTCGGCGTCCGGCGTGTAATGGCACTGCATGTAGACCGCCTGGGTGCCGTTTTCAAGCTGCATGAGAATCATGTTGTGATCCTCGACGTCGATCACCGGGGAGAAGCCGGTCTGTTCCAGCGGCGGATAATGTTCGTCAGACCACTTCGCGCAGCCGGGCTCGTCCGGCGAACGGCGCGCGCAGCGATCGTAGACCGAGAGCATCCCCATGCCGACCACGCGCTTCGTGTGCGAGCCCATGAGCCAGTGCATCACGTCGATGTCATGGGCGCCTTTCTGCAGCAGAAGTCCGCAGGTGTTCTTCTGTTCGGAGTGCCAGTCGCGGAAGTAGGCGTCGCCGCCGTAGTTGATGAAGTGTCGGCACCAGCCGGCCTGCACTTCGCCGATCAGGCCGGAGTCGATGACCTCTTTCATCTTCAGAATGGACGGAAAATAGCGCATATTGTGGCCGACAAAGAGTTTCGAGCCGGTTCTCATGGCGGTTTCGAGAATGCGGTCACACCCTTCGATCGAGATCGCCATCGGTTTTTCGAGATAGACCGCCTTGCCCGCTTCGAGCGCGGCGACAGCCATCTCCTCGTGCAGGAAGTCCGGCGCCATGATGAACACGACCTTGAGTTCCGGATTTGCGAGCAGTTCCCGGTAATCCTCCACCGCGGTTGCGTCGGGGAATTTTTCCGTGAATTCCCTGCGGGCGACGGGAGAGATGTCCGCTCCCATCACGACCTCCCATCCCTCCTCCGGACGATGTGCGTTGCAGGCGTGGCCTCCGCGTCCGCCGGTTCCGATGATTCCGATTTTTACCGTTTTCATTGTGGTTGTTGCTCCTGTTGATTTGCATCTGCGTTTATTATGCGTTAACTTATCGATATTTTCAATACGGGATCGTTTTTTTTTGCATAAATTCGATGTGGAAAATCAAAAAAGGATGTGAAATCTTGAACAACTTCGCCGATCGAACAGCACGCCTCGAGCCTTTTCCGTTCCGGTTGAACCATGCCGGATGGGGCATTGCGACAACCCCGGAATGCGCGTTTGAACACATTGATTACGAGTTCTGCACGGTCGAGTATGTCGTAAGCGGGCGCGGCGTGCTCGAGAGTGACGGCCACCGGTTTGAGTGCGGTCCGGAGAGCATCTATTTTCTGCACCATCGCAGCAGCCACAGCTACCGGACCGATCCGATCGATCTGTGGCACAAGCTGTTCTTCATTGTGGACGGTGCGCTTGCGGATACCCTCATCGCCTGTTACGGCCTTTCGGATGTGTACCAGATCAACGATGTCCCCCAGTTGCGACCCTATTTTGAAGAGATGATGGGACTCGGATACACGGCTCCCGGGCTTCACCGGCGTGCGGCGGTGATTTTTCACCAGTTTGCGGAAGCGTGTTCGGAAATTCTGCTTGAGCGGACCTGTTCGGCGCGGCCCGAGGCCATGGAACTCAAGAGAGCCATCGATGAAAGCATCGGAAGCCGCTTCCGGTTGAATGAGTCCTGCCGCAAGATCGGTTACTCCCAGGCTCATCTGATCCGGCGGTTTCGCGAAGCGTTCGGCTGCTCTCCCTACGAATATCTGATGCAGCGGCGGATCGAGATCGCCCGCCGGCTGCTGGGCTTTTCGCGCAAATCGATCAAGGAGATCGCCGCCATGCTGGGCTTTTCCGATCAGTACAGTTTTTCCAGCTGTTTCAAGGAGCGGACCGGCGTAAGTCCGAGCCGGTACCGCCGGCGCGGCTGAATTCGCGGCTGCGCAATACCCGGAAGTAGGCCACCGCCAGCAGCAGCGTCGCTCCGATCCACGCAGCGGGCGTCGCCCAGAACGCCCCCGCGTAACCGAAGAGCGGCGCGAGGGTCAGCGAGGCGACGATGCGCACGACCAGTTCCACCGCTCCCGCCAGCAGCGGGAAGAACGAACGCCCGATTCCCTGCAGAACGTTCCGGTAGATGAAGAGCTGTCCAAGCACGATGAAGAGCGAGGAGACCATGTTGATGTAATATTGTGCCCGCTCCGTTTCGACCGGCATGGCGTCTGTATCGAGGAAGATGCCGACCAGAGCACGGCTGAATACAATCAGGGCAATTCCGCTCAGAATACACCAGGCGACCGAAATCATCGTCGCCTGATTCACTCCCTGCCGGATGCGGTCGGTCCTGCCCGCGCCGAAATTCTGAGCCGAGAAAGTCGCGATCGCGATGCCGATCGTGAACATCGGCTGGACCGCGAGCTGCTCGATCCGGGCGCCGACCGTGAACGCCGCGACCGTCACCGTGCCGAAGACGTTGATCTGCTGCTGCATGACCATGACACCGATCGCCGTGATGGAGAACTGCAGCGCCATCGGCAGGGCGACCCGCAGATGCCGCCACGCCCACTGCGTGTCCCATTTCCAGTCGCTCCACTTCGGACGCAGCATCGGAAAGTAGCGGTACATGTATCCGAGACAGAGCAATGCGGAGATCGCCTGTGAGGCGACCGTCGCCCAGGCCGCTCCCGCAATTCCCATTCCGAATGTCAGGATGAAAAGAAAGTCCAGTCCGATATTCAGCACCGTTGCGAACGCGAGAAACCAGAGCGGAGTCCAGCTGTCGCCGAGTGCCCGGATGAAGCACGAAAGCAGATTGTAGAATACCGTCGCTCCCGTCCCCCAGCAGAGGGCGATGAGATAGATCGTCGCCTGTTCGTGGATGTCTTCCGGAGTCCGCATCAGCTGCAGGAGCCAGTTTGCCGTCGGCAGCGAGAGGAGCATCCCCGCGGCGGTCGCGGCCAGGCCGAGCAGGAGGGAGATCGCAACCGAACGGCGGACCCCCTCGAAATCCTGAGCCCCGAACCGCTGTGCCGTGATGACCGCGAAACCGTTCGTAAGCCCGAAGTAGAAGCCGAAAATGAGAAATGTGATCGCTCCGGTGGCGCCGACCGCCGCCATCGCCGCCGGGCTGATGGTCCGGCTCACGATCGCCATGTCGGCCATGAAATAAAACTGCTGGAGTATGTTTCCGATCAGCAGCGGGAGGGAAAATCGGGCGATCTGCCCGGCCGGAGTTCCGGTTGTCATGTCGCAAATCATCGTGCACCTGTCCAGGAGTCAGAGAAAGGAAAATTGTTGTTTCAAAGCGGCGAATACGCCGTTTTCATCGTTCGAGAGCGTCTCGAACCGGCAGATCTTCTTCAAATCCGGGTGGGCGTTGGCGACCGCACAGCTCCACTCCGCCCGGGCCATCATCGGGCAGTCGTTCAGATAGTCGCCGAACGCCATGGTCTCGTGCGGCGAGATCCCGAGATGTTCCTGAATCTTCGCAAGTCCGAGGCCTTTGTTCACGCCCGGATTCATGAGGTCGGTCCACTCTTTCCCCGAGAGAGTTACGGTGAACCGCTCCCGGAATGATTGCAGCTGCGCGTAACTGTGATGCTCCGCGCCGTTCCGGTCGAAAACCGCCAGTTTGCAGATCCGATCCGACTCCGCCGCCTCGAGGACGTCCGGGACGATCTCGTACCGGGCGTAATATTTCGCCGTATTTTCTACGAGGAGCGGGTCGTCGCTTTCGATGAGCGCGCTCTTCGCACCGCACAGGACCGGATCGACTCCCGGGAGAGAGCGGATCGCCTGGAGCGGAGCTTTCAGATCTGCAAACGGAATCGAATCCAGAAAAAGATCGACGCCGCGGAGGGTGACCCGCGCACCGTTTTCACTCAGAAAGAAGATCTGTTCCCGGAGCGCTCCGAAGTGAGCGAGCAGATTGAAATACTGTCTCCCGCTGGCCACGGCGAAACAGACCCCGTGTCCCGTGAGTCGGCGGATCGCCTCCGGATAGACCGCCGGAAGTTTTCCCGCGCTGTTCAGCAGCGTTCCATCCATATCCGCCGCAACCAGCCTGATCATCTCTGCTTCTCCTCATGATTTATAAATCTTATTTATTAAATATATCCCGGGAACCGATATTTTCAAGGTGGCGGAATGAAAAAAAGGCATTTCCGGGAAATCGGGGGATAAGGGATTGAAAAAACGGGAGTTGGACGGTATATTAACGGGATATCGGAATAGTCTGCAAGATTGACGGGACAGGAAAAATGATCATTAGAACCATAGCATTTCCCCGGGCCGCGCTGGTGGGGAATCCTTCAGACGGCTACCACGGCAGGACGATTGCATTCGTGTTCCGCAACTATCAGGCCTCGGTGGAGCTGTACGAGACGCCGGAGCTGGAACTGATGCCGGCGAAGCGCGATCACAATGTGTTTTCCTGCATCGACGCGCTGTGCGCCGATGTCAGTCAGTACGGGTACTACGGCGGAATCCGGCTGCTGAAAGCGGCTGTAAAGACGTTCGGCGATTTCTGTCACCGGGAGCGGATTCAGCTCGAAAAGAAGAATTTCACGATTCGCTATTCGAGCACGATTCCGAACCGTCTGGGATTAGCGGGGTCGTCGGCGATCATCACGGCGGCGATGCGGGCGATGATGGAGTTCTATCATGTGAAGCTTTCTCCGGCGATTCTGGCGAACGTGGTGCTTGCGACCGAACGCGATGAGCTCGGGATTCCGGCCGGTCTTCAGGACCGGGTCGCCCAGGCGTACAATACGCCGGTCTATATGGATTTCGACCGGGAGTTCATGGCGGCGAACGGGATCGGACGCTATCTGCCGATCGAGATTCCGAAAGAGCTGAATTTGTATGTCGCTTACCGGACCGATCTTGCGGAGGGATCCGAAGTGCTGCACAGCCGGCTGCGGGAGGACTATGAGGCGGGAGTTCCGCGGGTGCTGGCGGCGATGGAGGAGTGGGGAAATCTGACCTGCGCGGTGAAAACTGCGTTGGAGCGGCATGCGTTTTCGGAGATTCCGGCTCTGCTCAACCGGAACTTCGATCTGCGCTGCGAGGTCTGCCCGAACGCGGTCAGCGCCAAGAACCGGCGCATGGTCGAGCTGGCCCGATCGGTCGGGGCTTCGGCGAAATTCACGGGTTCCGGCGGTGCGATCATCGGCACGTATGAGAACGAAGCGATGTTCCGGGAACTTCAGCGCGTGCTCAAGCACGAGGAGATCAATGTCATCAAGCCGGAGATTGTGAATACGGGGTTCGTGCGATGAAAAAGCAGATTCGCAAGGCGGTCATTCCCGCGGCCGGATTCGGCACCCGGTTTCTTCCGTTCACAAAGGCCGTTCCGAAAGAGCTTGTGCCGCTTGTGGACAAGCCGGTGATTCAATACGTTGTGGAGGAGGCGGTCGCCGCCGGAATCGATCAGATTCTGATCGTCACGAGCAGCGGCAAGAATGCGATTCAGGATCACTTCAACCGGACTGGCGATCTCGAGCGGCGGCTGGAGGAGACCGGCAAAACGGCGTTGCTTGAAGAGCTGCGTGCGATCAGCTCTCTGGCGGACATTCATTACATCTATCAGCAGGAGCTCAACGGGCTCGGTGACGCGGTGCTCTGCGCGAAGTCGTTCGTGGGAGATGATCCGTTCGCGGTGCTGCTCGGCGATACGGTGCTGGACTCCTCGACGGATGTGACGGTCACGGGGCAGCTTGCGGCGGCTTACGCCGAGGTGGAGTCGCCGGTGACGGCGCTGGAACCGGTTCCGATGGAGCGGATCAGCCGCTACGGCGTGATGGACGGGGAACAGGCCGGCGAGGCGCTCTACAAGGTCAGGGGATGGATCGAAAAGCCCGCTCCGGAAGAGGCTCCGAGCAATCTGGCGATCGCCTCGCGCTATGTCTTTACGCCGGATATCTTCGCTGCGCTCGCCCGGACGCCCCGCGGGAAAGGCAATGAGATTCAGTTGACCGATGCCATGCGGCTGCTGCTTGCGGAACGGGCGATGTACGGGCTGCGGATCGCGGGGAAACGGTACGATCTGGGCAGCAAACTCGGGTTCCTGACCGGAACCGTCGAATTCGGGCTGCGGCGCCCCGAATTCCGGGAAGCATTCGCCGCGTTTCTGAAAGAGATCGCCCGGGGATTGTGAGGAACGGAATGTTCATGCCGGGCGACGAATGGAGTTTCTGGTTATGCTTAAGAAGTTGAAAAAAGCGTTGAAGGCGCTGCTCGGCGTTGATGAGCAGCACAAGGTCGTAGTCAAGATTGAACCGAAGTCGGAGGAGAAGAAGAAAAACCGTCCGGCAAAGGATGCCTCTCCCCGGAGAGAGCGGGAGAAGTCAAAAGAGCGTTCGCGGGGGGAGAAGTCGAAGAACTCCGCGGAACGTTCAGCGGTTTCGGAGAAGCCGAAGCGCGAGCGCTCCTCGAAGCGTCCGCGGGCCGAGCGGCCCGTCCAGGTGGAGACGCCAGAGACGCCGAAAGCGCCGCGGCCGGAACGGCCGGCGACCCTGAAAGAGGTTCCGGCGGCGGAGGGGAAAGTGCGCTTTCTCGACCTGCCGCTGCATGAAGATGTTCAGTTCGGCGTTCAGCACGCGGGATTCGAGTACTGCACGCCGATTCAGGCGATGGCGCTGCCGGCGCTGCTCGAGAACCGCGATCTGGCGGGCAAGGCGCAGACCGGAACGGGCAAGACGGCGGCGTTTCTGCTGGCGATTTTTACGCGGTTCCTGAACCAGCCGCTGCCGGGGGAGCGGAAAGCGGGGCAGCCGCGGGCGCTGATTCTCGCGCCGACCCGGGAACTGGCGATGCAGATTCACAAGGATGCCGAGGAGCTCGGGATTTTCACGGGATTGAACAATGTGGTGGTGTTCGGAGGAATGGATCACGAGAAGCAGCGCCGTTCACTCGGGAAAGTGGTCGATCTGCTGATCGGAACGCCGGGGCGGGTGATCGATTATTCGCGCAGCGGGGATCTCGATCTCTCGAAAGTGGAGGTGCTGGTCATCGACGAGGCGGACCGCATGCTCGACATGGGATTCATCCCGGACGTAAAGCGGATCGTCGCGCAGCTCCCGAAGAAAGGAAAACGGCAGACGCTGCTCTTCTCCGCGACGCTGGACGATCACATTCTGCGCTTCACTTCCGACTGGCTGGCCGAGCCGGTCATCTACGAGAGCGAACCGGAGAAGATGGTCAGCGAGAACATCGAACAGACTTTCTATTCGGTGCTGCGCGACGAAAAACTTGCGCTGCTGCTGTACATTCTGCGCACCGAGCCGTATGAGCGGATCATCATTTTCGGCAATCGCAAGGACGTGAATCTGCGGTTGCAGTACGATCTCTCGCGATTCGGTTACGAGGTCCCGGTGCTGTCGGGCGACATCCCGCAGGATAAGCGGATCAAGATTCTTGAGAAGTTCCGGGCCGGAGTTGAGAAGATCGTGATCGCGACGGACGTGGCGGCGCGCGGCATCCATGTGGACAACGTTTCGCTGGTCATCAACTACGATCTGCCGGAGCATGCGGAGGATTACGTTCACCGCATCGGTCGGACGGGACGGGCGGGCCACTCCGGCAAGTCGATCAGCTTTCTGTGCGAATACGGCGCCTATTTCCTGCCGGATATCGAGAAGCTGCTCGGAGTCCAGTTCCCGAGCACGCTGCCGACGGAGGAGATGCTGCAGATGCCCGAGCCGATTCCGGGGGCGAAGCCGGCCCGTCAGGCGGGACGCCGTTCCGGCGGACGCGGCGGCGATTCCCGCGGACGCGCCTCCTCCCGCGGACGCAGGTAATTTTCTGCTCAAGAAAATCGCAAAAAAAATCCAAAAAGGGTTGATCTTTTCGCGGGCGGGCGTATCTTATACAGGAAAAGAGGCTGGTTTCCGAGCAGGGGGTTCGGGGATCGGCCCGATTTTCAAAGCAACAGGGGGGGGGCTTCTGAGAGCTGAAACGGATCATGTCCACCGGAGACAACACGCATAAGTTCAAAGAACTGTACCGCTTCGTAAAACCTTACCAGACTCTCCTCGGCGTCGCCGTCGTCTTTCACATTGTCTGCACCTGTCTCGGGCTGCTGATGCCTCTGGTGCTGAAAGTGATCATCGACAAGGCGCTGGGTGGTTCGGATCTGAGTCTGCTCTACGTCCTGCTGGCAGGTGTGGTGCTGCTCTACTGGGTCCGGGCGTTTTTCTTCTACACGTGCAACTATCTGACCTATTACCCGATTCACCGGATGCTGCTGGATCTGCGCGTGAAGCTCTTCAAGCATCTGCAGAGCCTCTCGCTGCGCTTCTATCAGGAGTATCGGACGGGCAAGCTGATCTCGAACATTCTGACCGACGTGGCGGCGCTGCAGTCGATGTTTTCGACGGTGATCGTCGGGGTGGCGTCGAATCTCTTCGCGCTGATTTTCGTCGGGATCATGCTGGTGATTTTAAGTCCGACCCTGTCGCTGATCTGTCTTGTGGTTCTGCCGGTGGTTTATCTGGTGTTTTCGCGGTTCCGGAAGGTGCTGCGGACGCGCTCGATGATCCTGCGCGAACACATGTCGGAGGTTTCGGCGAATCTGGCGGAGGTCATCAACGGCATCAAGGTTGTGAAGTCGTTCGGCAAGGAACGTTCCGAAAACCGGAACTTCATGGAGCGGCTCAAGCCGACGTTCGACATGTCGCTGACGCTTTCGATGCGCGGCTTCATGCTGAATATCGTGATGGATCAGATTTCGATCTACACGTCGGTGGCGGTGCTGGGGTTCGGCGGCTACATGGTTTCGCGCGGGAGGATGACGCTCGGCGAACTTGTGGCGTTCTACACGTACATGCAGATGTTTTTCGGGCCGGTCGTGCAGCTCACGGGATTCGCTCCGGCGATCAGCGAGGGAGCGGTCAGCGCGGAACGGCTCCTGACGCTGATGTCGTTCGTTCCGGAGATCAAGGAGCGAGAACATGCGATACACCTCTACCGCGCAACGGGTCATGTCTCTTTCGAGTCGGTCTCGTTTGGTTACAGTCCGAACCGTATGGTGCTCAAGGATTTCACACTTGATGTGCAGCCGGGGTTGAAAGTGGCTCTGGTCGGGCCGTCCGGATCGGGGAAGTCGACGATCGCGAGTCTGCTCATGCGTTTCTTCGATGTGACGAGCGGACGGATTCTGCTCGACGGCGAGGACATCCGGGATCTGTCGATCGATTCGCTGCGACGGAATATCGGGATCGTGCTGCAGGAGTCGTTCCTCTTTTCGGGGACGATCGAGGAGAATATCCGCTACGGCAAGGAGGACACGAGTTTCGAGGAGGTCGTGGAGGCCGCGAAGATGGCGAACGCCTACGAATTCATCCGCGAACTGCCGCTCGGCTTCCGGACGGAGGTCGGCGAGAACGGCGTATCGCTCTCCGGCGGCCAGAAGCAGCGTCTGGCGATCGCGCGGACGGTTCTGCACAATCCCGCCGTGCTGATTCTCGACGAGGCGACGAGTGCGCTCGATACGATATCGGAAGCCGTTGTGCAGCAGGCTCTTGATAAATTGATGGCGGGGCGGACGACGATCATTATCGCGCATCGGCTCTCGACGGTACGCAACGCGGATTTGATTGTCGTTCTCGAGGACGGGCATATTGCTCAGCGCGGCCGCCACGAGGAACTGCTCTGCCAGGATGGTCCTTATCGCCGGCTTTACGCGATGCAGCTCAAGGAGCAGCATGAACACGATTCGCCGAACTACGAGGAGGGACGGTTCGGCCTCGAGGAGGACCCGGAAGAATGAAGACGCATCAGGGCGGTTTGCGGGGAAAGCTCAGATTGTTGACCATCATCGGATTCTCGCTGGTGCTGCTGGTGATCGGCGGAATCATTTCACTGTTTCTGATTGAGATCGAGGATGTGATTTACGCGAAAGGGAAGATTGCGTCGGAGATCACCTACGATGTCATCAGTCACCTCGACGGACGGGTGGTCCGCCTGAATTTCGACGAGGGGGATGATGTTAAAGAGGGAGACGTCATCGCGCAGGTCGACGCGATTGAGTACGAAGAGGAACAGGTTCGCATCGAGTCTGAAATCCGCGAGTATGAGGCCGAGCTCGAAGTGAAGAAAGCCGAGCTCGAAGCGCTCCGGACCAATCCGCTGCCGAAAGAGCTCTGGTACGCCGAGACGAATTTGCGGGAAAGCACGGACAAGGCACAGCGCACGCAGGCGCGGTTGAACCGGTCGTTGAAACTCTCGACCAACAACGCGATTTCAAAGCGCGAGTTCGAGGATGCCGAGATCGAAAACATCAAAGCGCAGGGGGAACTCGCGCGCGCCCGGGAGAATCTGGAGATGGTGCGCAGCGGAGTCGGCGAACGGAACATCGAAAAGGCGGAGCGCGACATCGACCTCGTTCAGGCGAAGATCGCAAGCCGCCGGGCGGCGCTGAAGCTCGTGGAACGGCGGATTCGCGAATGCCGGATCGTGGCGCCGAGCGACGGCCGTCTCGTGACGCTGCCGTGCAAATACTCGACTTACGTGCAGAAAGGGGAGCTCGCCGCGCGAATGTCGGCGGGGACGACGCTCAAGGGAATCGCCTATGTCGACGAGACGGTGGTGCGCAAAGTGCGCATCGGCCAGAGCGTGCGGATCTCCAGCGGCGTGTTCAACCGGCTGGAATACGGGTCGTTCTACGGCAGCGTGGACCGGGTTTACGATACGCCGATTCAGGATCCGGATACGAATGCGACGCGCTATCCGGTCGAGGTTACGATCGACAGTCAGGGGCGGCCGCTCAAACTCGGGTCCAGTGCAGATTTTGCGATTGTCACGGGGCGTGAGCCGGTGATCTACACGATTCTGAACATGACCTCGGAGGAGGATGCCCGTCGTGAAGCGTCGCCACCGGCGGGGCAGGGGGGGTGATTTTCGTTTCGTTTCTGTTCTGGAGACTTGCAATCGGGCGTGCCGGGAGTATATTCCAGAGAGGTTCATGAATCGGCATGGAGTGATTGCTACGATGATGGAATGGAAAAAACTTTTGTCTCCCCACCGGGTCGGCAGTTCGCGGCCCGGGGAGATTTCGCAGGCGCGTTCGCCGTTTCAACGTGATTTCGACCGGATCGTCTTTTCCGGTTCGTTCCGACGGCTTCAGGACAAGACGCAGGTGTTTCCGCTGGCTAAGACCGACTATGTCCGCACCCGGCTCACGCACAGTCTCGAGGCGAGTTCGGTGGGGCGTTCGCTCGGCAGCGCGGCGGGAGTGTTCCTGCGGGAGAATTTCGATCTCGGTGAGGCGCAGCCGAGCGACGTCGGCGCGGCGGTAGCGGCGGCGGCGCTCGCGCACGACATCGGCAATCCGCCGCTCGGTCACGCGGGCGAGGAGGCGATCCGCCACTGGTTTACGCACTCTCCGGTCGGTCGCGCGATGCGGGACGTGATGAATGAGTACGAAGCGGCCGATTTCGAGTTTTACGAAGGCAACGCACAGGGATTCCGGGTACTGACCCGGCTTGAAATGCCCGACCAGACCGGCGGCATGCAGCTGACCTGCGCGACGCTGGCGGCTTTTGCAAAATATCCGTGTGCTTCGCGTGTGTCGGTGAAACCCGGCGGCGTGGCGGGTAAGAAGTTCAATTTCTTCCGTTCGGAGGAGGCGCTTTTCCGGGAGATGGCCGAACACACGGGGCTGATTCCGGTCGGTCCGGATGCGTGGCAGCGGCATCCGCTCGCGTATCTGGTCGAGGCGGCGGATGACATCGCCTACCGCATTGTCGATTTCGAGGACGGGCAGCGGCTCGGGCTCGTGAGTTACCAGGAGCTGGAACGGCTGTTCCTTGAGATCATCGACTCCGAGCGTTCTGCGGAGTATGTCGCTACGATCGATTCGCCGCTGCGCAAGGCGGAGTTTCTGCGTGCGCAGGTGATCGGCAAACTGGTTCGGAAATGCACGCAGGTGTTCATCGACCATCACGACGAGTTGTTGAATGGAACGCTCGAAAAACCGCTGCTCGCCTACGTCGACTGTCAGGAGCCGTTGCGGAGCATCGAACGGCGCAGTACGCGGGATATTTATCAGCACCGCGCGGTGGCGGAGGTGATCGGTGCCGGGTTCGAGATGGTTTCCGGTATGCTGGACATCTTCGTCCCGTGCGTAAATGAGATGGCGCTCGAGGCGGACGGCGGCAAACGCGCGTCGTTCCGCAGCCGGCGGCTGTCCGCGCTGCTGCCGGATATGGAGGCGAATCTCGCGGATGCGGAGTGGCGGCGCAGTTCCTATCTGCGGCTGCTGCGGGTGCTCGACTACGTCTCGGGCATGACTGACTCCTACGCGGTCAGTCTCTACCAGAAGCTCAAGGGAATTTCGCTGTGACGCACGTCTGTTGAAGAGACGTAACGTTTTCATT
The DNA here is from genome assembly GCA_944389935.1 of uncultured Victivallis sp. Classification (GTDB taxonomy): domain Bacteria; phylum Verrucomicrobiota; class Lentisphaeria; order Victivallales; family Victivallaceae; genus Victivallis. The sequence continues at coordinate 22,423 of CALXOE010000024.1, read as the reverse complement.
CTGAAAGGAATTTATGGAACTTCCATATTCAATTTATCTCTCCCCCCGCCGGATGTGCGAGGGGATTGAGGCGGTGATTCCGCCGGAGGGTGGGCGCATTGTGCGTCGTCCGTTCAACCACTATTCGCCGTCGCTGACGGACTGGTGGATCGTGCCGTCACTGGAGCTGCCGTTCTTCAAGTTCGGGAAATACTTTTTCACGTGGGATGAAAAGGTGCGCAATCCGATCCGGTGCGGACTCTATCTGGCCAAAGGACTTGATCCGATGTTGAAGAAGGTCTATCCGACGAAAAAGGGACGCCGGCTTCTGATGGACGGCTCGTGGGGGTGGCACACGTTCTATCCTGCAGTGGAGTCGGGGGTTCTGCAGGAAAAAGTGCGGGAGGGAGCCGCCGCGCTCGGCCGCCCGGTGGAGCTGATCTTCGAGGGCGGATATGTCGACGATCCCGGACTCTTCAACCCCGATTCTGAGCTGCGCAAAAAGGATCGCTATACGCTCGTGCACGATCCGGCGGACAACTCGATCCGGGTGCAGAGCGCGCGGCGCGACGCGATGAGCATGAAGTTCCTGAACAAAGTGCGTGACTGGAAGAGTTTCGGGGAGGCGATGAAGTTCCTGAATGAGGAACAGTTCATGTGGGTCGACCTGTTTCTCTGTTCGGCGTGGCGTGTCGCGCCGGGGGTCGAGGCGCCGCCGGGAGCGGCGGGCGCGGAAGAGCTGTGGACCAGATGGCTTGCACTCTTCCGGGAGTTCGTGCGCTGAAATGCTGCTCGCGGGGAAAATTTTCGTCCCGGATTCGGAACTGGAGTGGCAGTTTGCCCAGTCCGGCGGCCCCGGCGGTCAGAATGTGAACAAGGTCTGCACGGCGGTGCGTCTGAGCTGGAACGTGCGGGATTCCGTGTCGATTCCGGAGCCGTTCCGGGAGCGGCTGCTCGCGCGGCTCGGAGACCGGCTGAATGCGGCCGGGGAACTTGTCGTGACGGCCCGTGAAGAGCGTTCGCAGTATCTGAACCGTCGCGCCGCCGAGGCGAAACTCTCCGCACTGGTTGCGGCGGCGCTGACGGTCCGGAAGATGCGCCGTGCGACGAAGCCGACGAAAGCCTCGATCGCGCGGCGGCTCGAGTCGAAAGAACGCCGCTCCGCAATCAAGACGCTGCGCCGTCCGGTTCGGCCGGAGGAGTGATTGCGGCCGATTCCGGAATCCGATTGCCTTTCTCCTTGAGGACAAAGAGGCAGTAGCGTTTGTGTGCCTTGAAGTTTTCGGCGTTGCGCGAGCCGCTGAAATATTTGTAATCGAGTTTGTCGAGTTTGCGGCTCCAGAAGAGCCGCCCGATCCATTTTCCGGGCAGCCAGATCCAGCGATGCCGGCTCGATAATTCGTCGATGACCAGGTCGCGGATCGGAACGGCGACCTGCTGAAGCGCCTCGTTGACGAGTTGAAGATTCGGAGCGGTATTCTCCGTGATGTCCACCTCCCGGCACAGGGTGAAAGAGGAGGCGTCGAGTTTTTCGCGGAAACGGCTGAGCCGATGACCGCCGCCCATGGCGCTCGTGCCGGCGCCCGGAATGCGGAAAAAATCGCAGATGATGACGCTTCCGCCGGGATTGAGGAACTCCGGCATGCGTGCGAAGACCGTATCGAGATCGATGTACTGAAAACTTTCGCTGAAGAGCAGGCAGTCGTACTTCTTTCCCGCGGGGATCGTTTCAAATGTGCATTCGTAGAGAGTCCCGCGTCCCTCGAGTTTCTCCCGGACGATGCCGGAGAGATAGGGACTCGGAGAGACGCAGTCAACCTGATAGCCGCTTTTCAGCAGCACTTCGGCATTGTGTCCGGTGCCGCAGCCGATGTCGAGGATGCTCGACACGCCCTCCGGAATGTTGCTGCGGAGAAATTCCGCGTAAAGGTCCTGCGCTTTCGGCAGATTTTCCAGCGTGACCGGCAGATCGCCGGGCCAGTAGCCGTAGTGAAGATGTTCGGTTTTCAGAAAATAACGTCCGAAAATGTTCGCGATGCGCAAGCCGATTTCCTGGGAGTTCGGGTTTTTGCGCTGCTTCCGTTTGAGAGATTTGTATACCATGACTGAATGAATGTCTTTTGCCTGAGTCCAAAAAAATACAAAGACGGCGGAGAGTGGGAATCCCATCCCCCGTCGCATGAAAAAAAGATGGCGTGAGACGATCAGCAGCGCAAGACCGGGAATTCGGGGACGGCGATGCGGATCTCCCCGGGCGGGAAGAGCGTGGCAGTCGCAATCGGCCGATACGCCGGATTTTCAAAACGGAACGGCTGCGGGGGCTCGAAGACGGGGAGAAAATGGTGGAACGCTTTCGGGATGATCGCTTCGTCAAATTCCTCTTCCTGAAGCTCCGCGCAGGGAGTCGCATCCGAACCGCGGTGAGGAGTCGTCGCGTGGGGATGTTCCGGAATGTCGGGCGAGATGAAGCTGCCGGAGTTCACATGGTTGACCACATACGCGATCAGCGGCAGCATGAACACCAGAAGAAAAAGAAGAAGTCGGAATCCGGCTCCTCCGGACGGTTTGATCGAATGAATGTACATGCTTTACTATATCATGGGAAGCGTCGGATTGCAAATGGAAATGATTCCGGCAAAAATCTCGCTTCCTGCACAATAAAAAGTACGGATGATCCGTTATCATCGGTATAAAATCGTTGCATCGAACAATGCTGATGATTTCATCAATCGAAAAATGGAGCTGGGCAAACATGAAGAAGTTATTGCGTTACTGTCTGACGGTGGTGATTCTCGCCGCACTGATCTGGGGTGGAATCTGGGGATATCGGCGCTGGTTCGGTCAGAAGACAAAGACGGTTTTCAAGACCGAAGCGGTTGAAAAAAGCGATCTGGCCAGTACGATCAGTGCGACTGGAACCGTTGAGCCGGAAGAGCTTGTGAACGTCGGAGCTCAGGTGAGCGGCAAGATCGCCGTGTTCGGCACCGACGCGAACGGCAAGTCGGTCGACTACGGTTCGCAGGTCAAGCAGGGAATGATCCTCGCGCGGATCGACGATGCGGTCTACGCCGCGGAGATGCGCGCCGCCGAAGCGAGCAAACTGCAGGCCGAGGCGAACATCAAGGAAGCCAGTGCGAACATCGACCTTGCGGAGGCGCAGCTGCTGCTCGCCCAAAGCAACTGGGAACGGGCGCAGACTCTCCAGACCAAGGATGCGATGTCGAAGAGCGATTACGACAGCTACAAGGCCGAATACGACTCGGCCGTAGCGACGATCTCGGTGCGAAAGGCGAATCTCGCACAGGCCGAGGCGGAACTTGCAAGCGCCCAGGCGTCGTACGACAAGGCCAAACAGAATTACGACTACTGCATCATCAGTTCGCCGGTGGACGGGGTCATCATCGACCGCCGGGTCAGCGTCGGCCAGACGGTGGTCTCGAGCATGAGTGCGTCGAGCATCTTCCTGATTGCGAAAGATTTGACGAAAATGCAGGTTTGGGTTTCCGTCAACGAGGCTGATATCGGGCAGATCAAACCGGGTATGCCGGTCACGTTCACGGTCGATGCGTTTCCGACCGAGTCGTTCGTCGGGGTGGTGCACCGGATCCGGTTGAATGCGACGATGTCGCAGAACGTCGTGACCTACGTGGTCGAAGTCAGCACCGACAACTCGAGCGGACGGCTGCTGCCTTACCTGACCGCGAACGTGAAGTTCATCCTCGCGGAACGTAAGAATGTCCTGGCTGTGTCAAATGCCGCGCTGCGTTATCTCCCGGACAACTCTCTCGTTGCGCCGGAATACCGGGAACTCGCCGCAGAGGCTGCCGCCGTCAAACGCAACAGCTCTGAGCGTTTTCTCTGGGTGCTCGAGGAGGGCGGAATCAGGCCGCTGAAAGTCACGATCGGCTTGAATGACGGAATCTCGACCGAGATCATTTCCGGCGAGCTCAAAGAGGGAATGCAGGTCGTGACCGGCGCTACGCAGGTCGCCGCCAGTGAGGCGCCGGAGTCGGAGGCGAATGCCGGCAGTCCGTTCCTGCCGAAACCGCCGAAACGCCGGTAATGTGCAGGGAGGCATCCCATGAAACTCATTGAATTGAAAGATATTACCAAAACCTACTTTCTCGGCGAGATCGATGTTCCGGTGTTGAAAGGCATCACGCTCTCGATCGAGAAAGGGGAGTATGTGGCATTGATGGGCGCCTCCGGTTCCGGAAAAAGCACGCTCATGAATATCCTCGGCTGTCTCGACCGTCCCACCTCGGGAGAGTATCTGCTCGAGGGCGAGGAGGTCGGCAGCGCTTCCGGCGACCGTCGCGCTGTGGTGCGGAACAAGAAGATCGGTTTCGTGTTCCAGAGCTTCAATCTTCTGCCGCGGACGAGTGCGCTCGACAACGTGATTATGCCGCTGGCATACACCGCGGGCGGACTCTCGCGGCGCGAGTGCCGCCGTCGCGGGATGGAGATGCTCGAACGGGTCGGACTCGCGGAACGGATGCACCATTATCCGTCGCAGCTTTCCGGCGGTCAGCAGCAGCGCGTGGCGATCGCGCGGGCGCTCATCAACCATCCGCCGGTGCTGTTTGCGGACGAGCCGACCGGCAACCTCGATTCGCGCACGAGCGAAGAGGTTATGCAGATGTTCGGGAAATTGAATGAAGAGGGGATCTCGGTGATTCTCGTGACCCACTCCGCGGAGCTCGCGGGCTACGCGAAACGGCAGATTCACGTGCAGGACGGCCGGATCGTTGCGGGCACGTATGAGGGAAAGGCGGTGTCGGCATGAATGTGGCAAGTACTATTGTTGTAGCGCTCAAGGCGCTGCTGCGCAATCCGACCCGCGCGCTGCTGACCACGCTCGGAATCGTGATCGGCATCGCGGCGGTCATCACGATGATGGAGATCGGAACCGGATCGTCACAGTCGATCCAGAGTTCGATCGAAAAGATGGGGGCCAATACGATTCTGGTGCTGCCGGGCGCGTCGCGCCGCGGCGGGGTGAACCAGGGATCGGGCAGCCGGATGTCGCTCACTCCGGAGGATTGCGAGGCGATTCTGCGGGAATGTGTGTCGGTCGGGACGGCGGTCCCGGTGGTGAACGCGGGCGGCTATCAGGTGATTTCTGGCAACGTGAACTACGCTCCGAGCCGGATCACCGGGACGGCGCCGGATTTTCTGACCATCCGTAACTGGGAGGTCGAAGAGGGGCGGAACTTCACGCTGCGTGAGACGAATTCCCGGGCGACGGTCTGTCTGGTCGGCACGACGATCGTGCGCGAGGTATTCGGGGGCAATTCTCCGATCGACAGCGAGCTGCGGATCAAGGACACTGCTTTCAAGGTCATCGGCGTGTTGAAGAGCAAGGGCGCGAATATGATGGGGTCGGACGAGGATGACGTCATCATCCTGCCGTGGACCACGACGCGGCTGCGGCTGACCGGGCTCAAGACCGGAGAGGCCTCCGACACGACCAGCACGGCGGCGACCAGTCCGAGTGCGCTCTATCCGGGCGAGGGGGTGGCGTTCTATCCGGAGCCGGACGAGAATCTCGAAACGGATACGCTCCTGATGCCGAAGTTCATTCACATCGATATGATTCAGATGGTTGCGACTTCTCCGGAGAAAGTCGACGAGGCGATCGATGAGGTGACGACGCTTCTGCGCGAACGCCATCGCATCAAGCCCGGAGAGGACGACGACTTTCACATCCGCAACTCGGCGGAATTCATGCAGATGCTGACCGGTACCACGACGGTCATGACGAATTTGCTGCTCGGAGTGGCGCTGATTTCGCTCATCGTCGGCGGCGTCGGAATCATGAACATCATGCTCGTTTCGGTGACGGAACGGACGCGAGAGATCGGATTGCGCATGGCGGTCGGCGCGCGGTCGCGGGATATCCTGCAGCAGTTTCTGATCGAATCGATGGTGCTCTGTCTGGTCGGCGGGGTGGTCGGGATTCTGCTCGGACATGGTGCGGCGCTGCTGGTGGAGCGCTACCTCGGCTGGCCGATCGCGTCGAGCCCGGAGGCGGTGCTGGCGGCGGTCGCGGTTTCTGCGGCGGTGGGGCTGGTCTTCGGATTCTACCCCGCATGGAAAGCGTCGAAACTTGACCCGATCGAGGCGCTGCGGTACGAGTAACCATTGAAAAACGGCGTGACGATGCTATGTTATCGGGATGAGATTGGAGGTTCATCTTGAGCATCGAGTTATCGGTCACGCCGGGCGGGAAGATCCACGTCGCAGGAGATGCCGCACTGGCGGAGGCGTTCGCTTCCGGGGTCGGTGCGGGGCTTCTTGCGCTGTTGCAGGGAACGGTTCCGGCGGATGCGTCGGGATCGTTTCATTTTTTCCGGCGTCTGGTTCGTGAGTATGCTGCGCGGCTCTGCCGGGTGCCGGAGACGGAGGCCGATCCCGGCGCGTTTTTTTCCGCCGCGTTCCCGGACGGGGAGACGGTGCGGAATCTGTTGTTTGAGCGGCCGCCGATGACCGGAGGGGAATACCTGACGCCCGAACTGCTCGAATCGATGTTCCGGGAACTGGAGAACGCCATGCGGTCGGAACTGGCGGCTTCGGGACTCCTGCTGCCGGAGTATCTGCGGACGCTTTCGCCCGCGTGGGAGAGTGTCGGCAGGGTCGCGTTTCACCTTGCCGCGAACCGCAAGAACGGGGACGGACTGCATCCGTTCGCGTTCCTCGCGACGTTTATTCACCGGCTCAGTGAAAACGATCAGCCGCGCCATCTGCCGCTGGCGACCGCATTGCAGACGTTTTCGAGTGATCGCAAGGCGCTGCTCGCATTGCTGCTGCCGATCCGGCGCGCGGCGGAAAAGAGTGAACTTTTGGCGCGGATGCTGGCGGACAATTCGATCTATCGCCCGTGCGCCTGGACCCCGATGGAGGCGCACACGTTCGTCCGGGAGATCTCCGTTTACGAGGAGGCGAACATCGTCGTGCGGTTCGCGAATCTCTGGAAAAAACGGCCGAAAAAACTGCAGGCGCAGGTCGCGCTCGATGTCGGCCGCCGCCCGGGGCGGCTGAATTCGGAACTGCTGCTGAAATTTTCCATTCAGGCCGTGATCGGCGATGAGAAGCTCACGGAAGAGGAGCTCGAATCCCTGCTCGAATCGGGCGGCGGATTGGTGCGCATCAAAGGCGAATGGGTCGATGCCGACCCGGAGAATGTGCGCAAACTTCTGAAACAGTGGGGCGCGCTTCCGCGCGAGATGCTGACGTTGACGGAAGGAGCGCGGTTGCTGGCGGGTGCCGCGCCGGAGTTTCCCGCGCCCGCCGCTGATCCGGAACTGCTCCGGGTCGAGGCGACGGCGGAGCTCGAACAGCTGCTTTCGGGGGAGGGACTCCCGGAGGAGTTGAAACGCCCGGCGCTGCCGCCCCGGCTGGAACTGCTGCTGCGTTCCTATCAGAAGAGCGGAATCGAGTTCCTGTGGCGGACGTCGGCGCTCGGGATGGGGGCGTGTCTCGCGGATGACATGGGGCTCGGCAAGACGCTGCAGGTGCTCTCGTTTCTCGAGCTGCTGCGGCTTCAGGGGGCGCTGGAGGGGTGTCCGGCGCTTTTGATCCTGCCCGCGTCGCTGCTTGCGAACTGGCGCGACGAAGCGGCGAAGTTCACGCCTGAACTGCGGCTGAAACTGCTTCACGGCTCGGAACTTGCGCCGGGGTGGATGGAGAAGTTCATGTCGGATCCGGCGGAATTTCTGCGCGGCTGCGATCTCGCGGTTACGACTTATGCGACCGCGGTACGGCTGCTGGCGGGATTGCGGAAACTCGAGTTCCCGGCAGTGATCGCGGACGAGGCACAGGCGTTGAAGAATCCGGCGTCGAATCAGAGCCGGGCCGTTCGGAGTTTGCGCGCGCGGCGGCGAATCGCGCTCTCGGGTACGCCGATCGAGAATCGGCTGACCGACCTCTGGAGCATTTTCGACTTCCTCTCACCGGGACTGCTCGGGAGTCTGCCGCGTTTTCAGGAGAGCGTCAAACAGATGGAGGAGGCGGGCAACTCCTACGCGCCGCTCCGCCGGCTGACATCGCCTTACATTCTGCGGCGGCTCAAGAGCGACCGGGCGGTCATCCGCGATCTGCCGGACAAGAGTGAAGTAAACGTTTTCTGCACGCTCTCGAAAGAACAGGCGCTGCTCTACCGCCGTGTGGTCGACGCGATGAAGCGCGATCTTGAGTCCGCCGGAGAGGAGCGGCGGGCTGGGGTCGTGCTCGGGGCATTGACCCATTTCAAACAGATCTGCAACCATCCGGCTCAGTTTCTCGGGGGAGGGGATTTCCGGATGGAGTCGAGCGGCAAATTCCGGCGTCTTGCGGAACTCGCGGAGCTGATCGCTTCGAGACAGGAAAAAGCGTTGATTTTCACGCAGTTCCGGGAAATGTGCGAGCCGCTGCACGAACTGCTTGCTCACCATTTCGGCCGTCCGGGTCTCGTGCTGCACGGGGGGACTCCGGTTTCGCGCCGTCCGGAGCTCGTGGCGGAGTTTCAGCGGGAGGAGGGGCCGCCCTTTTTCGTGCTGTCGCTGAAAGCTGCCGGGACCGGATTGAATCTGACTGCCGCGAGCCACGTGATTCATTTCGACCGCTGGTGGAATCCCGCGGTCGAAAATCAGGCGACCGACCGCGCCTACCGGATCGGGCAGCATCGCAACGTGCTTGTGCACAAGTTTATCTGCGTCGGAACGATCGAACAGCGCATCGACTGGATGATCCGCGACAAGCAGAAACTTGCCGGATCGCTGCTGGAAAGCGGAGTCGAGTTGCAGCTGATGAAGATGACTCCCGCCGAACTGCTGCGGTTCGCAAAACTCGATTTGAACACTCTGGAGGAGAGTCATGAGATACTTTGACGATGATGAACGGCCGGTCTCTGCGGCGGGATTGCGCGCGTTCGCCCGGAAGATCGCGAAACGGATCGAAAAAGAGGAGGGGCGGACGCTCTTTCCCGTCGAGTCGGCGGGGCGCTCCATTGCGAAGAGTTTCTGGGGCAAAGCGTGGTGTCGCAACATCGAGTCGTACCAGGATTACGAGAGCCGTCTGCCGCGCGGCCGCAGCTATCTGAAAAACGGCGCGGTGATCGATCTCGGAATCGAACCCGGGAAAGTGAATGCGCTCGTGGTCGGCGGAGAACTCTACCACATTTCGATCGCGATCGATCCGGTGCGCCCCGAGCGCTGGGAGGAACTCCGGAAGCGGTGTGCGGGGCGGATCGACTCTCTGGTGGATCTCGTCGCGGGGAAACTTTCAGAGCCGGTCATTGAACTGCTCTGTTCGCCCGGGACGGGGCTCTTTCCCGCACCGGAGGAGATCCATATGAGCTGCGACTGCCCGGATTGGGCGGATTTGTGCAAACATCTCGCAGCCGTGCTTTACGGGGTCGGGGTGCGGCTTGACGCGGACCCGGAGCTGTTTTTCGTGCTGCGGGGTGTCGATCAGGCCGGACTTTTCGGGGGCGACCTCGCTTCCGCGTTGCCGGAGGAGGGGGCGGCGGAGTTCGGTGACGATCTCGCCGAAACGTTCGGGATTGAACTTGAATGACGTTTTTTCTTTTGGACGAGGATTGTATTTTTGCGGTTCTTATGGTATCTTATACCATTTTAAGTGTGCACGATATTGAGTTGAAACAGGAGTGTGAAAATGGATTTTTCCCGTTACTTCCGCGATTACCCCACCCCGGACGGCCGTTTCGGACCCTATGGCGGCTGCTATCTGCCGCCGGAACTCGAAAAAGCGTTTCAGGAGATCAACGCGGCCTATCAGTCGATCGCACATTCGGCATACTTCATCAATGAGTTGCGCCGGATTCGCCGCGAATTTCAGGGGCGTCCGACGCCGGTTTACCATTGCGACCGGCTGTCGCGCAAGCTCGGCAACTGCCAGATCTATCTCAAGCGCGAGGATCTGAACCACACCGGCGCCCACAAACTGAATCACTGCATGGGTGAGGGGCTGCTTGCGAAAGTCATGGGCAAGAAGCGGCTCATCGCCGAAACCGGCGCCGGGCAGCACGGCGTGGCGCTCGCAACCGCGGCGGCCTACTTCGGACTCGAGTGCGAGATCCACATGGGGGAGGTCGACATCGCCAAGCAGGCGCCGAATGTGACCCGCATGAAGATTCTCGGCGCGAAGATCGTCTCGGTCAGCGCCGGACTCAAGACACTCAAGGAAGCGGTCGATTCCGCGTTCGAGTCGTACGCGAAGAACTACAAGGATTCAATCTACTGCATCGGTTCGGCGCTCGGTCCGCATCCGTTCCCGCTCATGGTGCGTGACTTCCAGTACTGCATCGGCGAGGAGTCGCGCGAGCAGTTCAAGTCGATGACCGGCCAGCTCCCGGATGCGGTCTGTGCCTGTGTCGGCGGCGGCAGCAATTCGGCGGGTTCGTTTGCGGCCTATTTGAACGATCCGGTCGATATCTACGGCGTCGAGCCGCTCGGCCGTGGTTCAAAACTCGGCGACCACGCCGCGACGCTCGCCTACGGAACTCCGGGCAACATGCACGGATTCGACAGCTATGTGCTCAAGAATGACAATGGTGACCCGGCGCCGGTCTACTCGATCGCTTCCGGTCTCGACTATCCGTCGGTCGGCCCCGAGCATGCGTTCTGGAAAGATCTCGGGCGCGTGAACTATGTGAGCTGCTCGGACGAGGAGGCCATTGATGCGTTCTTCAAACTCTCGCGCTATGAGGGGATCATTCCCGCGCTCGAGAGTTCGCATGCGATCGCCTACGCGATGAAGTGGGCCAAGACGCATCCGTACGGATCGATTCTCGTAACCTGTTCCGGCCGAGGAGACAAGGATGTGGACTACGTGGTCGAGCACTACGGCTACGGCGAAAACTACGTGTTTGATGATGACAAGTGAAGTCGTTGCCGTTGAGGGTGTTGAGTTCCGCGGAATCCGGATCGCGACCGAACACGGCGCGATTCTGCTTCTGCAGGGCAGCCGGGCGAATCTCGGTTGCGGCTACTTTTCACTCGCGCCGGCGGAGAAGCTCGGCGACCGGTTCGCGATCGTAACCGGGGTCAAGGATTTTGCGGATATGCTTGATGCAGCAGTGGTTGGCGCGAGTTCTGCGGCGGCGTCCTGCGGGGTTGTCGCCGGAATGAGCGGGCGTGAGGCGCTGCTCATTATGGAACAGAAGTGAGTGAGGGCGTTCCCCTCGCGTTGAGTCAAACAAAGAGCGGCCGTTTCCGCCATATTCGGCAGGAAACGGCCGCTTCGTCTTTGACGGATGGTTTACTGGTAGCGAATCACGACCGCGTTCGGAACGCCGTAGGAGTTGCCGTCCTTGCCGTTATGGGCGGGGATTTCGACGACTCCGGCGGGGAAATCTTTCGTATAGATGGAATCGGTATAAGTTTCCGAGTTATTTTTCCAGGAACACTTCTCGTCGATCTTCGTCCATCCCTCGGGGATGGCGGCGTTGCCGCGCTCCTGAACGAGGAGATAGAGTTTCGCCGGTTTTTTGAGCGTGAAAGAGTATGCCGCGCCGGGCCGGTTATTGGCGCCGCGCGGGATCGACACGAACGGCAGTCCTTTCAGAGAGTCGGGGAAGTTGACGAACGTGAATTTCCCGTCCGCGGTTCTCAACCGGCTTTTCTGCATGAGACGGCTTTCCGTTGCGATCGTGGCGGCGGGTTTCTCTTTCCCGGTGATGACGAGTGCGTTGGGGATGCCGTAGGTGCTCCCCTGCCTGCCGTCGTGAGCCGGAACTTCGATCACGCCGGGAGCGTCGAGCTCTTTCACATAGACGGTGTCGGAGAAGCCGTCGCCCCAGGCGACGACCGCGTTGGTTTTCTTCCAATCTTCCGGAACAGTGACCTTGCCGCGGTTCTGGACCAGCAGGTAAACCCGGGCCGGCTGATCGACCGTGACGGAATACGCCGCGCCGGGTTGAGTGTTGGCGCCGCGCGGAGCCGAGACGATCGTCCCGCCGGAGAGGGTGATCGGCATGGCGACGATGGCGAACCTGCTTTCCGCCGTCCGGTTTTTGGCATAAAGTTTAAAAGTTCCGGCCTTGGCATTTCCGGTCATGCCGGAGAGCTGGATGTCTGCGGCTCCCACGGTAAGGGCTGCGGCGGTGGCGATTCCGAGAATTCCAAAAAGTTTCATAGACTCCTCCAGTAAAAATTATATTGCGGGAGAGCACGGTATTGCTCCCGTTTCCTGATCTGGAATATATCCCCGTTTCCGGAAAATGCAAATGGGGGCACGCATCTGCCTTGGTCATGTCGCCGGACGGAACAGAAGGCGGCGATCAAGTTCTTGAAGCGTAATCTCGCCGTTATTGAACAACCTGCGGAACTCCGTCGGCGTGAATCCGGCATATTTGCGAAACTGGCGCGTGAAATAGTTGCTGTCTTCAAATCCGACTCGGAATGCGATGTTGGTGATATTTTCCGGAGTCGTAAGCAGCGGAGCGGCCATTTTCAGCCGGATTCTGGTCAGGTATTCGACTGGAGGAACTCCCATTACTTCGGAGAACCTGTGCCTGAAATTCGAGGCGGACATCCCCGCGAGTTTCGCCATCTGCGGAACACTGAATTCCTCCGGATACCGGCTGTTGAGTTGCTCAACCACCCGGCTGATCCGGAACGAATGGTCTTCTTCGCGTCCTTCCTGCTGCAGATGTGCACGGCGGCAGATCGTTGTCAACGCGCGCAGGAACGAGGCGACCGCAGCACTCTCGTAACCGGGTTCCCGGGTGTCGAATTCCTGCCGACATTCTTCGAGCATCAGGATGACGTTGGTCATCTCCGTCTCCGGAAGGGTGAGGAACGGAGAGACTGCCAGCGGATCTCCGGCAGTTCCGAAGTTGCGGAACAGAGATTGGAATCCCGGCAGATCCTCAAGATCGAATCGCAGCTGATTCAGCAGTTCCGGCCGGAAAAGAATGTTGAAATGCGCAAACTCATGAATCGCCTGATAACGATGGATGCTTCCCGGTGGCAGCAGAAAGACGTTTCCGACGGTGATGGTTGTGATTTGCCCGACGCCGTTGTCATTTCGCGCCGATCCCCGGTAAACGAGGACGAGCTCATAGAAATCGCAATGGCGGTGGTATGTGTCGTTTCGCGCATAGGAGTCCCAGCGGAATACCGCCAGCGGCAGCGAATAGGTCACGAGTTCCAGTTCATAAAAACGGAATTCATACAATTTTTCGCCCGCCCACGTTTCACAGGAAAGACGCATGTGGGGATTGTTTTCATTGGCGATGAATGGGTGCAGCACGGATTGTTTCCTCTCGATATTCCGTTATTAATGATACACCTTTCCCTTCCGCAAGTCAAATCTGCCGGAGTGAAGAAGACATTACAATTCCACTCCGGTGAAGTAGAGAATTCCGGGAGAGGCAGTGAACGAAAGTTCTCCGTCACTCGGGAACAACTCCAGTTCGTTCCCGAGAAGATCATGAACGGAGGAGGGACGGCCGCTTTTGATTTTCAGAACGCATTTTCGTTCTCCTGCCGTGTTCCAGACTGCCGTCATCGGAAGATCGCCGGGGGTTTTCCAGGTGGCGATGTGGAGCGTTCCCTCCGACCGGAGCTGCGGTCGGGAGGAGCCGGCTGGATACATTGTGCTCAATGTCCGCCAGGCGTGATAGGCGGCCTTTGGTTTCAGATCGTTGTTCAGAACACCGAAATGCGCCTCGCCGTCAAACCGGCTCCATCCGGTGGAGCGGAAGCTGTACCAGTAGACGCGTTCCACCCCGGAGGCAAATGCGATCAGCATGGTTCGCGGAAGAAATTCCGCCTGTTTTTCTTCCGGCACTCCGGGATTCAGGTTTCCGCATACGGCGAATTTCCCTTTGAGGTCGCTGTCGAAGTGATACACCCCGGCTGTGACTCCCCGGAATTCACCGACATTGCCACAGAGCACCGGTTCGAATCGGTCATTTCCTGCGAGATTCGCGTCGTCGAAAAAACGCATGATTTCCAAAGATTCCATCCCTTCTGCGCCGGGAGTCGAAAACGTCTGGACCTCCACTTTTTTCGGAGTCCCGGGGCGGCTCCAGAAGGTGTACCAGTTCAGATGGAGTGCCTTCATGAACGTTTCGTTCACCTGAATTTTGCGGAGCGTGCCTGATTCGTCGCGCCGCAGATCAAAGTAGAGCGGCAGGCCGCCGGGACTGAGTACCCGGCCGCCGCGGCGTAGATAATCGATCAGGTCCGGCAGGAATTCCGACGGGAATGATTCACTGTCCGGCAGAACCAGAAGAAGATCCGCCTCGGCGGGCAGTTGTTTCAACTCCTTGAGCGTGATCGCCCGAACCGCCTTGAGACCGGGCAACTCATTCTCGATTCGGAATCCGAGACTTTCAGTATCGTAGAGATATTCGTTGTCTCGGAAGATCATGCAGGTGGTCTGTTCCGGGGTCATGCCCAGCGACGTGAACAAACGCGGCAGCACCTTCGCGAGATGCGGCAGCCGTTCAACGGTCGAATACCCCATTTCCGTAAACCAGATCGGTTTCCGGCCGGCGCCGTACCGCTCCATCAATTTTTTCAATGCGGCGATCTCGGCGGCAAGATACTCCTCCGGCATTTCGTTGTTGCGGTAGGGATGAACGCACATGACGTCCATTGCCTGGGCTGCTCCGGCCCGGAAGGAGTCTTCAATATAGTCGAGAGGAATCAGCGACGTCCCGCCGTAGGCGACGATGATGTCTGGATTGCATTCCTTGATTTTTTGATAAACCGGAATCAGCAGCGAGGCGTATTCCTCTCCGCTCGGTCGACCGCGCCAGAATCCGGCCAGATTCGGTTCGTTCCAGATCTCCACGCACGGCATCGACTCACCGTAACGTTTGATGGCGATCTCGATATAGTTCAGGTAGTCCGGCAGATGTTTCCAGGCCGGGGTCGCCCATTTGACGTCGTAGCCCAGAATCGGCAGTATCCGGATGTTGTTTTCCTGTGCCAACTTGACAAGAGAATCCATTTTTTCAAAGTTCCACACGCCGGGAGCCGTTTCCAGCGCATCCCAGTCGAGGTCGAAACGGACATGATCGATTCCGGCGGCTTTCATCAGCTTGAGTTCTTCCGACGCGCAATTGTATTCCCAGCGTTGCAGATGGGCGCAGACTCCGTAGGGGGAGGCAGCGGCAGCTCCGAACGTCGTGGCCGCTGCCACCAGATAAATCAGGAGAAATTTCATGATCGTAATCCTTTTGTGGTCAATTGAATATGATAAATGGAAACAGCGACGGATCCTTGCGTTCTCCGATACCGGGCGCGATGGCGATCCAGCCGCGGCGGCCTTCGCCGTCGTTATCGTTGACGAGCAGGTTGAAGCGGAATCCGTGGTTCAGCATCTCCCGCGTCAATCCGACTGTGCTGAACGGGATTTTTGCATCATAAGCCGTGACTTTTTCCGCCCGGCTTGTTTGCAGCCGGATCTGCCGGGCGGCGTTTTCGGGCAGGAAACCTTCCGGCGCGCTCCAGCACCAGCTTTCGGAGGAGCCGTCAGAAAGGCGGGTCAATCCGAATTCCCATCCCCCGTTCTGGTTCGGCAGTTCCAGCGCGAACTGGACGTTGTCGCCCATCCAGGTGTTGGCGCCCTGTTCCGGCTGGCAGTGGAGATCGTCGGTTACGTCAACATGCAGCAGCAGATGATCCTCATCGGTTCCGAGGAGGATCCGGGCGGAGTGGTCTTGCGGTCCTTTCCAGAGCAGGTGTCCGCGGGTGGGGTCTCCGGCGAAGAGGTCGCGCACCTGGCGGCGATGTTCGAGTTTGAAGTCCGGTTCCTGCCCGACAGGAGAGCCTGTTTTCACGATTTGTGCGGGCCGTATGTTCAGGACGGTTTTCCCCGTGATTTCGCTGCCGGAAATTCGATATTCCACAGAGAGCTGATATGGGTTGTCGAAGGCGGGATGGAAATCTGGCGCAACCAGAATTTCTCTGGCGAGCTTTGTTGTCTCTCCGGCAGGGACGAGGATGCGCAGTTCATCCGCGGATTGGGCAAATCCGGCGGGAGGCTGAAGTTTCAGGAAAAATTCCGCCGCTTCGTCGAGCGGGTTGAGCAACGTTGCGGTAAACCGGTACGGCTTCCCCGGAATGGCGATGGCGGAGCTTTCGAGCCCCACCGGAGTTCCGACGAATTCCGCCCGGGTTGCTCCTTTGAGCAGCAGCGTGGCAGGGAGATTTTCCACTTCCAGCAGGATTCGTCCTTCCCGGATCTCGACCGGGCGGCGATTGTTCATGAGGTCGGCCAGCTCCGCAGTCCCGGCGTCGGTGCGGATGATCGCCTGCCGGGAAATTCCCTGTTCGTTCCACGCTGCGAGCGCCAGTTCGTCTTCTCCGCGGAAGAGAAGCAGGTACTCCCGGGCATCCGTGTCCAGCTGTCGCAGAAATTCCTTGCCGCCGAACAGGCTGGTCAATGTGTTATAGACCGTGTAGACCGGTTTGGGGCGGAAATCGCGGGTCATCATCCCATAGTTGTGTTCACCGTGGTTCGGATCATCGCCGTCATTGCGCAGATCATACCAGTTGTAGCCGATCGCGCCGCGGCTCCAGGCGTAGAGCAGTTTCTTATAAAGCGCCATTGCCTGCGGTTTCTCATTGCCGCCGGAGGAGGTCAGGGCGGTCTCATTGGCCCACCATGGTTCGGTGACTCCGGCGCGTTTCCGCATCGGCAGAAATCGTTCTTCCACCATTTTCACATAGTGTGGATGGAAGTCGCCATGTTCATGATAGGCGTGGATGTCGTAACTGCCGCGTCCAAGTTTGAGCGCGTTCTCCTGATAGCCGGCTTCCCGCAGCATCGGGTGGGCGGCCAGTGTCGCAAAGCCGCCGGTCAGCACCATCGCATCGGGATCAGCCGCCTTGATCGCAGCGAATGCGTTTCGCATCATTCCGGCGTAGGTGGCGGAGTCGAAAGCGGAGAAGGGGGTTACATCCGGCTCGTTCCAGACTTCCCAGAATCGGATTCGTCCGCGATAACGTTTTGCCATTTCGAAGCAGAATTTTTTCCATGCTTCCGGTTCTGGCTCGGCCTGGTCCGGTCGTTGCGCAGCGGGATCGCGCGCCGCCCAGGGAGCACAGTAACAGAGAATCGCCTGAAGTTCGATTCCCTGTTCCGCGAAGATTGCGACCGTCTGGTCGAAGGAGCGGAAATCCCATTGATCGTGTTCGGGTTGTACCCGGCGCCAGGAGACATCCTCGCGCACGACTTTCGCTCCGACCAGTGCCGCTGCCAGTGCTTCGAGTTTCTGATCCCGGGCTGGGTGGAGCTGGGGGTGCGAGGAGATCCCCCAGAGGAATCCCCGTGCACGCCCCGGCGTAGGTCCGGCAGGTTCGAAACAGGTGAACGTGCGCGTGAGTTCACCTGGTTGTTTCCCGTCGCGTTTCAACTTGGCTCGCACCGTCCAGTGCCCGAGCGTGGGCAGCGGAGTTGTTACCGGGAAGGTACGCTGTTCTTTCGGTTCGAGTTTGAGTGTGCCGATCTTCTCGGTGAAGGTGCGCCCGAAAAAATTTTCGAATTCGACTTCTGCATATCCGTCGAATGCACTGGAGTTGAGATTGCGGAAACACAGCGAGAGTTTCTCCTGTTTTCCGGGCCGCAGGATTCGCAGCGACGAGCCGGTTTCGACTTCAAATTCGATGCCGTCCGCCGCTGAAATTCCGGGGGTGTCCGGGATCAGTTCTGCTCCGAGAAAGAGTGCTTCTCCCACGCCGGACTCCGGGGAGAAGTCGATGGAGAATCCCTTCAATGCAACAGGGAAGTCAAATTTCTTATCGTTGTTTCCACCCCAGGATGATGCTTTTTTTTCCTGCAGATTGATCTGGTAGTTCGCCGTGATGATCCGTGTTTCCCGCGGCGGCAGACAGCGCATCTGGTATTGGAACACTTCGCCAGAAGCGTCCTGCAGCCGCAGGCTGATGCAGCGGATCGGAGCGTCTCCCGGCAGTTGAATCCGGAGGGCGAGGCTTCCTTTGCGAAACGATTCCGGCAGCTGCAGCGGGGTGTGCAGATGAAGTTCGGCATAAGGAAAGGTGTAGCCATTCCAGCTCAGATTCAAGCCGGTCTCCTTCGTGTCGGGAAGAGTCCGAAGCGTTAACTTCTGGTCACGTTGTTCGGCAAGATTGACCACCCATTGTTCGGGATGATTGAATTCCACCTGTGGAAATGCTCCGGCTGGAAGGAACAAAAAAAGCGTGGCAATCAGTTGGAGTTGCTTTTTCATCATGATTTTCATCAGGAATAAAGGAATGTTTTCGAGTTGACCGGGATCAGTTTCCTACGTCTCCGGCGGTGCTCTTGTAGTAATATTGCAGATTGAACGGCATGGCTTTGAGTTCCGCCCCGGTATGCAGGGCGGCGTGACCGTCGGCGAATGCGGTTGCCGTGCGTCCGTTATGAATCTGCACTACGGCCCCGGTGTCAAGCGCGCTTTTGTAGATGAAACGGGGAATCCCACAGTCGTTTTTCTTCCAGTAGGTGTCGGCGAAGATCAGAGTATCTCCAGGCCGTTTCATCCTCGTCAGAGCGAAGTGATAGGACTCCGGCGCGGCCACGCTGATGTGATAATTTCCGAAGAGATTCAGCCGTTCTTGGCTCGCTGCGTTGCCGTCGGGGAAGCTCCAGTCGATGCCATAGGTACTGTGCCAGAAATCGAAGTTTGGATCTCCGGGGGAGGTACGGTTGTTCACCGACGGGCATTGGGCGCTTGCTTCCGTCATGTATCCCTGACCTTCGACCGTGAAGTCCCCGTTGGCATCCTGCCCGCGGGAGAGTACGGAACACCACAGCCCTGAGGTTCCGTCGCTGTTTCGAAATCCGATGTAAAAATCATTGAAATCTCCTGCATAAAGTTGCTGCGCTGTGATCGCCTGTTTCTTATTGTTCATGCAGGAACTGCCGCGGGCGCTCTCCCTGGCGCGATTGAGTGCCGGCAGCAGCATCGATGCAAGAATCGCAATGATCGCTATCACAACGAGAAGCTCGATAAGTGTAAACATCCTGAACGCAGCGCCTTGGAACTTCAGGAATCGGTTCGGCCGGGTATCGGTCCCTCTTGCGATCGGATGTTCGTACCACAATGAGGTCTGGAGCATTGACGATGATCCCGACGGAACAAAGTAGATGTTCATATTTGTTTCCTCCGTTTCTGATTATTTGGTGATTGAACAAAGTAGATGTTCATATTTGTTTCCTCCGTTTTCTGATTATTTGGTGATTTATCCTATATTATAGCACGGATCAAGGGGGTGTGCCCGTATTTTTCGCTTTATCAATAGCATAAAACGGCAAAAACTGGGGTGGTGTGAGATGAATCATTCTACCGTAACGGGCGGGTGCCGATCGCGGAGCGCCCCTTCGATAATTTGCATCAGGAGGACGTTTGCCGCAATCGGCTGAATTTATTTGATCGTTCTATGGAAAAAACGATTGCATTTTACAATCCAGCGTCTACATTAATGGCAATGGTAATTTTTTGTCCGGAGCAGAGTTTCCGGGAGTTACACGGTTTTGAAGTAAACGAGTCAGGCGAGTTATGAGCGGAAAAGTGATCGGCGGGGCCGTCATCGGCTATGGCGGGATGGGAAACTTTCATTCCGAGAAAATGCAGAGCGTGGAGGGGATCAGGCTTCTCGGCGTCTATGACATCGACCCGGAGCGGAACCGGGCTGCGGAGGAAAAAGGAATTCACGCTTACGCTTCTCGGGAGGAACTTCTCGCTGATCCGGCGATCGACCTCGTGACGGTTGCGACCCCGAACGACGTTCATAAGGAGATTGTGATTGCAGCGCTCGCCGCCGGCAAGAACGTGATCTGCGAGAAGCCGGTGTCGATGAATTCCGCCGAGCTTGAGGAGATGATCGCCGCGGCGAAAAAGTATGGCAAGCTCTTCACCGTGCATCAGAATCGCCGCTGGGATGAGGATTATCTGACGATCCGGAAGATCATCGAAGCCGGAGAACTCGGTCGTGTGTTCCGCATTGAATCGCGCGTGCACGGATCGCGCGGAATTCCCGGCGGCTGGCGCGAGGAGAAGGCACACGGCGGCGGCATGGTGCTCGACTGGGGCGTTCATCTCCTCGATCAGATGTTGACCATGATGCACGACTATGAGCTCGAGTCGGTCTATGCCACGCTCGACCATCTCACGAATTTCGAGTGTGATGAGGGGTTCACGGCGCTGGTTCGTTACAAGAACGGCCCGGAGTGGCTGGTCGAAGTCAAAACCTGCAACTTCATCGAGATGCCGCGCTGGTATGCATTCGGCGACGGCGGTTCTGCGGTGATCCGCAACTGGGATTGCGACGGCGAGATCGTGAAGATCTTCAATCATGGCGAGGATGATGTCGCGCCGGTCCAGGCCGGAGCGGGACTGACCCGCACGATGGCTCCGCGCAACGAGCAGACCGTCGAGAAATTCCCGATTGTCAAAGTCAAATCCGACTGGGCGGAATATTACAAAAACGTCATAGCCGTGCTGAACGGCAAGGCTGAGATCGTCGTGACGCACGATCAGCTCCGCCGTTCGATGATGTTCCTCGAAAAGGTGTTTGAATCTGCCCGGAAGAACGAAGTCATCTACTTCTGATCGATCCGGAGGAAAATGATTTCTGTGAGAATTCGCGCGCAAGCAGCCGGAAGAACGGTTCGCGCGCGAATTTTTCTTCCCACGGCGTATGACCGCAGCGCGGCAGCAGATGGAATGTGAACGGAACTCCCAGCGATCTGAGCGGCTCGCGGACGCCCGCGGCCGGGTGTGGATCGGCGTCGCCGTGGATGACCGTAACCGGAACATTCAACCGCTCGAAAATCTGCAGCAGCTTTCCCGATCGACGCAGTTCGACCGCTTCGCTCCAGACCGCCTGATAGAGCGCGCCGTCCGGAGCTGGCGAGGGGGCTTCCCCCGATTTCATCGGCGCATAGGCGTCACTCCTTTCGCAGAGGGCGCCGAGTTCGGCAATGAGAGCATCCCGTCCGGGGCAATCCGGCCGGGCGAGCAGAGCGGGCAGCTCCGCGAATCTCCGGCGCTCTCTTTCATTGAGTCTCGCCATTCGGCCGGCGGCGATCTTCGGGACGTAAGAGTCCGTCAGCGGTCCGCTGCCGACGAGGAGGAGTTTCCGGACCTTTTCCGGATATTTTTGCGCGAACATCGCGCTGAGCCACGCTCCCCAGGAGTGGCCGATCAGCAGGATCGGGCCGGCGCTTTCGGCGGCGAGTTGCGCATAGAGTTCTTCGACGAGAGCGCGGATCGTCCGTTTTGACTGAAACGGTTCAAGCACACCCGCTCCGGTGGCGGCGGCAAGCCCGCGCGCGAGTCCCGCCGCGGAACCGGGCGCGCCGGGTCCGCCGTGAATCGCCGCGGCGCTCCAGGGGGGATCCCCGTATTTTCTTATCGTGATCATGGGGAAATGTAGCACCGGAAATGATCCGATGCAAGTGGATCACTGGAATTCTCCGCCGGATCGGTTATATTACCGGAAAGAAGAAGGGAGGAGCGATCATGTATGAACTCGTTCAGGCCGGCGAACGGTCATGGTACATCGAATCCCCCGCGAAGATCGGCATCTGTCTGCTTGACGACGGCGGCGTCTGCCTGATCGACAGCGGGCTTGACAGGGAAGCGGGAAAACGGGCGCTGAAAATCCTAGATGCGCAGCATTGGCGACTGCGCGCGGTGGTCAATACCCATTCCCATGCCGATCACATCGGCGGCAACCGGCTGCTGCAGGAGCGGACTTCCTGTCCGATCTTCGCAACTGCGTTCGAGGCGGCGTTCGCCCGACACCCGATTCTCGAACCGGCGCTCGTCTACGGAGGATTTCCGCCCGCGCCTCTGCGGGGAAAATTTCTGCTCGCACAGTCGAGCCCGGTGCGGGAGATCACGGATCCGGAGTTTCCCCGGGAACTCCGGACGATTCCACTGCCCGGTCACTGGTTCGACATGGTCGGCGTGCGTTCTCCGGACGGGACACTCTTTCTTGCGGACGCACTCGCAAGCGAGGCGGTTTTGGCGAAATACCGTATCCCGTTCATCTATGATTTCAGAGCGTATCTCGCTACGCTCGATGAACTTGAGAAGCTCGACGCTCCGTTTTTCGTCCCGTCGCACGCTCCGGCGACGGCCGACATCGGGCCGCTCGTCCGCGTGAACCGGGCCGCCGTGACGGCCTTGCTCGAGCGGATTGCGGCGCTCTGCGCGGAGAAGCCGCACGGATTCGAGGAGATTCTCAAACGGCTCTTCGACGAGTTCGGACTTGTGCTGGACTTCACGCAGTATGCGCTTGCGGGCAGCACGATCCGTTCCGCGCTCGCATTCCTCGCCGATTCGGGGCGGATCGCAGCCGGATTCGAGGCGAACCGGCTGCTCTGGCGCGCTTGTCCGGATCAGGCGAGCATGCCGGAGGAGGGGCGGTCGAGCGAGAGGTCGATGTCGTAGTTCGTACCGCTTTTTCTCGCGTCG
>CALXOE010000023.1 GCA_944389935.1 uncultured Victivallis sp. | reverse complement strand
GGGAAAAGTCGCTCAAGGAAGTGCCCGGGATCGGCCCCAAAAAAGCGGAAGCGATCGCGCGCACCTGGCGGGAATCAGCCGCGCGGAGGGACAGTTACATTTTCCTGCAGGGGCTCGGGATCTCCCCCGCATTCTGTTCGCGGCTCTTCAAACGGTACGGGGATGCGGCGCCGCAGATGGTGCGGACGAACCCCTATCGGCTGGCGGAGGAGGTCGACGGAATCGGCTTTCTGAAAGCCGACGAGATCGCCAAATCGCTCGGCATTCCCCGCAACTCCATTCCGCGCATGACTGCGGCTGCCGTCCATACGCTCAACGGCATGATTGCGAACGGCGACGTCTGCTGCCCGTTCGAGACGCTCGTAAGCGCGACGGCGGAACTGGCAGGGGAACCGCCTGAACGCGCACGCCTCGGCATCGAGGCAGCGGTCGAACGGCGTCTGCTGCGGATTCTGGATGGGCAGATCTACACGCCGCTGCTCGCCCGCGCGGAAATGGAATTGCCGGTCCTCGTGGCGCGCCTGGCGATGACACCGGATTTCGCGGGGAAAAAGCTCCGTCCCGCCGCGGGGAACCGCCTCACTCTGAACAGCGAACAGCAGCTCGCGGTCGACCGGGTCAACCAGTCGCCGCTGGGAATCATCACCGGCGGTCCGGGCGTCGGCAAAACCACGGTGCTGGGAGAGATCGTCCGCCGCGCGCAGAAAGCGAATCTGAAAATCGCGCTTGCGGCACCGACCGGACGGGCGGCGAAACGGCTTTCCGAATCGACCGGCCTCGCGGCGCAGACGCTGCACCGGCTGCTTCAGTATGATCCCACGACGAATCAGTTCAACTGCAATGCCGACGCGCCGCTGAACTGTGATCTGCTGATCGTCGATGAGGTTTCGATGCTCGATCTTCTGCTTGCGCAGGCGCTGTTCCGGGCGATTCCGCAGGGTTGTTCCGTCATTCTGGTCGGCGACCGGGATCAGCTCCCCTCGGTCGGACCGGGGACGGTGCTCGCGAGTTTCATTGAATCGGGCTGGTTTCTCGTGACGGAACTTACGCAGATCTTCCGGCAGGCGGGGGACAGCCGGATCATCGTAAACGCCCACCGCGTGAACCACGGCCGGATGCCGGAGAAGCCGCAGGTACGTGACGGTGAACTCTCGGATTTCTACTGGATCGAACAGGACGATCCGGAAAAAGCGCTCGCGATCATCGAGAAACTCGTCGTCGACCGGATTCCGGCCCGGTTCGGGTTCGATCCCGTCGACGACATCCAGATCCTCACGCCGATGAACCGCGGCTGCTGCGGAACAATCACGATCAACGAACGGATCGAAGCATTGCTGAATCCGGGCGGGGAACGGCAGTTCAAATTCGGGGATCGGGTGTTCAAAAGTGGCGACAAGGTCATGCAGATCGCGAACAACTACGACAAGGGAGTATTCAACGGCGATATGGGACGCCTCGCCCGGATCGACGTCCCCGCGAAGAAGTTCAGCGTACTCTTCGACGGACCGCACGCGGTCACCTACAACTTCGACGAGGCCGACCAGCTCACGCACGCCTATGCCGTGACCGTGCACAAGTCACAGGGGTGTGAGTTTCCGGTCGTGATTCTGCCGTTTCTGAGTCAGCACTACATGATGCTGCAGCGGAATCTGCTTTATACGGCCATGACCCGGGCGAAAAAGCTGTTGATTCTGGTCGGCAGCCGCCGGGCGGTTCAACTCGCCGTCGAGAATGCGCGACTCGAACCGCGTTCGACGCTGCTCACGCGCCGGCTTCAGGAAAAACGACGCGAACTGCAGCGGAAATGAACAGGCATCATCGCAATCGCCATTTTGCCGCAGTCCCGCTTGCTTTTTCCGGAATCGATGTTACCTTATAGAGAGAAAGTGTCACCATGTTCATCATCGGCGCCGGCCGGTTCCGGCAGCATCTGCAACAGAGGGGGTTACTTATGAAGAAACTTATGATCATCGGCGGCATCGCTGCGGCGGTTCTGGTTGCGGCGGGAATCCTGACCTCACTGCCCGCACAGGCGGACAGCAGCAGCGATTCGCAGCTCTTCAACGCGGGGCGTTATGCACTCGTCGCGGCGGAAGTCGATACTCTGACTCTGCAGCAGGGCGTCAACAACGAACAGCAGGTCATCTTGAAGATCGACACCGTCACCGGCAAAGTCTGGGTGCTCCAGATCACCACTGGCGGTCCGAACAACGCGCAGGTCAACAGCGCGGTCTGGCAGCCGGTCTCCGATATGCAGCAGCAGTTGCCGTAATCGACAAAGAGAATGCGCCGACGCCCCGACAGCGTCGGCGTTTTTTTTGCACAAAAAACCGGACGGCAGAATTACCGTCCGGGAAATGAACGCAGATCACCCGATCAGATCAGGGAGTCCCAGAGAGAAGCGTCTTCGAGTTTCGCACGGATGCAGTTCGCAAACGCCGCAGCCATCGCGCCGTCGACGATGCGATGATCGGCCGAGACCGTGATCTTCATGATGTCGCGAACAACGATCTCGCCATCCCGCACGACCGGAGTCGGAATGCAGCTCGCAACCGCGAGAATCGCGCTCTCGCCCGGATTCACGATCGCCTGGAAGCTCTCGACGTTCATCATGCCCATGTTCGAGATCGTGAACGTGCCGCCTTTCATCTCATCCGGCGTGAGCTTGCCGGCGCGCGCCTTTTCGGCGAGTTCGCCCGATTCGGCCTGGATCTCGTCGAGCCCCTTGCGGTCGGCGTTCGCGATGACCGGCACCACAAGCCCGTTGTCGACCGACACGGCCATGCCGATGTTGACTTTCGACTTCTGTGAAACCGAAACACCGTCGCAGAAAGCGTTCACGTTCGGGAATTCCTTGAGCGCAAGCGCGACCGCCTTGATGATGAAGACGTTGACGGAGAGATTGATTCCCTCGGCCTTGAGCTTCCGGCGCTTCTCCATGAGGTCGCTCATATCGACCGCGACCGTGACGTAGAAGTGCGGAATCGTCTGCTTGGCCTGGGTCAGCCGCTGGGCGATGACTTTACGCATCGTGTTGAACGGTTTCGGGCGCTCCGCGATCGCGGCTTTCACGTCGGCAACCGTGATGCGCCCACCCTCCCCCGTTCCCTCAAGTTCGGTCATCTCGAGTTTCGCCCCGGCGGCGAGATTCATTGCAACAGGCGTGATCTTCCGCTGAAAATATCCGGTCGAATCGAGATAGTTCTTCACATCCTGTTCGGTCACGCGGATGCCCGCGGCGGGGACTTTGGCAACGTCAATCAGGTAATCGGCCGCAAACTTCTTCGCCCGCGGCGAGATCGGCTTCTTCGCCGGAGCCGCTGCTTTCGGAGCAGGCGGCGGAATCACCGGAGCCGGAATCGGAGCGGCGGGCGCTGCCGGTGCTGCCGCCGGCGGAGCGGGAGCAGCCGGAACCGGTGCAGGCGCGGGAGCCGCAGGTGCCACCGGAGCAGGAGCCGCAGCCGCAGATGCAGCTGCAGGTGCAGGCGCGGGAGCGGAAGCCGCCGCGAGCATCTCGGCCGGAACCGTTTCGCCGGGTTCACCGACGATCGCGGCGGTCGTGGTCATGACCGGGACTTCGACACCGACGGGAGTTACGATCTTCAGGATCGTCCCCTCGAACTGGGATTCGACTTCAAGCACGGCCTTGTCGGTCTCAACCTCGAAGAGGACATCTCCCTTCTTGATCTTGTCGCCCTCCTTGACCCGCCACGAGGCGATGGTCACGGTCTCTTCGGACTGTCCGAGTTTCGGAACGGGAATTCTGGTCGCCATGATGTGTTCCTCCTGTTCCGTTCGATCAGTAAAGTTTCTTCACGGCCGCGAGAATGTCCGCAACCGAGGGGAGGAACGCCGCTTCAAGCGAATACGCCTGCGGGGCGATGCCGTTCTTCGCGCCGACTTTCAGCACGGGGGCGTCGAGATAGTCGAAGCAGTTCGCCACGACCTGCGAGACGATCTCACCGGTAAAGCTGCCGATGTCGACGCACTGGCTCACGACCACACAGCGGCCGGTCTTGCGGACCGAGTCGAACACCGCCTCCGAGTCGAACGGCACGAGCGTACGCGGATCGATCACCTCCGCGGAGATCCCCTCCGCCGCGAGCTGATCCGCCGCCTTGAGCGCGTCCGTGACCGCGGGGCCCCACGCGACGATCGTCACGTCCGATCCGGCCCGGACAATGTTCGCCACGCCGAACGGAACCGTATACTCCTCCTCCGGAACCACACCTTTCACATTGTAGAGCAGCTGTCCCTCGACGAAGACCACGGGGTTGTTCGTACGGATGGCGGTCTTGATCATCCCTTTCGCATCGTACGGATTCGATGGATACGCGACGTAGGTCCCCGGAATGTGCGCGAACATCGACTCGAGCGACTGCGAATGCTGCCCGCCATACCCCTTGCCGCCGCCGACGCTGCAGCGCACCACGAGCGGGACCTCCGTTGAAGCACCGGTCATGTAGTGCCATTTCGCGGCCTGGTTCGAGATCTGGTCGGAGGACATCAGCGCGAAATCCATATACATGAGTTCCGCCACGGGGCGGTAGCCGGTCATCGCCATGCCGACCGCCGCGCCGCAGATGCACGCTTCAGAGATCGGAGTGTTGAAGACGCGGTCGCGGCCGAACGCCTCAAGCATCCCTTTCGAGAGCTTGAATGCGCCACCGTACTCCGCGACGTCCTCCCCGAAGAGCACGACCCGCCGGTCGCGCGCCATCTCCTCGCAGAGCCCCTCCTTGATCGCGTCACGGTAGGTGACCATGCCGTTCGCATCGCGTTTCGCGCGCGGCAGCGGCTCGTGAAGTTTCGGGGAGGCGTAGGCTGTCGGGACGACTTCGCTGTCGGTATCGGTGTACATATATTTGATCACGTCGGCCGGATCGGGGTCGGCGGCATCCGCGGCGCGGCGTGCGGCGCGGGCGTTGCGCGCGGCGACCTTCGCCTCAAGCGCGCTCAACTCCTTCTCGTTCATAATTTTCGCTTCGAGCAGACGTGCCCGGAACGTCGCGACCGGATCGACCTCTTTCCAGCGCGCTTCCTCCTCGCGGGTGCGGTATTCGTTGCGCGGGTCCGAGAGCGAGTGGCCGTAGTAGCGGTAGGTGTCGAACTCGAGCAGGACCGGCCCCTCGCCTTTCGCGATCAGCGCTTTGGCGCGGGCGATCGCATCGCGGACGGCGAGAATATCCATGCCGTTCACGATCTCGGCGTGCATGTTGTCGTTGTCGAACCCCGCTCCGCGCCGCGCGAGATGGTCGACGCCGGTCACTTCGCCGTCGGCGCGCCCGGTCATGCCGTAGTGGTTGTTGATCAGGCAGTAGATGATCGGCAGACCGAAATCGGTCTCGGCGAGCTCGCCCCGGAACTGATCCTGGCTCGCCCAGTTCAGCGCCTCGAGCACGACGCCGTTGGAGTAGGCGCCGTCTCCCGCGAACGAACAGACGACGCGCCCTTTCATCGCGTCGTCGATGCGGCAGGTCATTGCCGCTCCGGTCGCAATCGGAATGCCGCCGCCGACGATCGCATTCGCGCCGAGATGGCCGACGCGGAAATCAGCGATGTGCATGCCGCCGCCGCGCCCCTTGCCGTACCCCTCCTCCTTGCCGAAGAGTTCGGCGATCGTGCGAAAGACGTGATCCTCCAGCACCGCCTCGCGCAGCTCTTCGCCGGAGAGATTCGCAAACTCGGGGCAGCGTTCGTGCAGTTCGGCTTCGGTCATGCACTTGATCGCATGGAATCCTTTCGCGATCGAGTCGCCGTGCCCGCGATGCGTGCTCGTGATGAGGTCCGTGATGTTCAGCATCGAACAGACGCCCGCGGCGGTCGCCTCCTGGCCGATGGAGAGGTGGGTCGGTCCACGGTAGTTGTAGTCGCTGATGACCTCGTATGCGCCGGTGCGGCACTTGTTGATCATGTCCTCGAATTCGCGGATCACGAGCATCGATTCGTAAAGTTCGGCGGCTTCGGCTTTGGAAATCTCTCCGGCTTTGTACTCCTCGGCCAGCGTCTTCGAGAATGTGTAGGCGGGAATCGGCTTGAGTCGGATGGTTGTCTTGCGGAAATCGGGGCCACGGTCGGAGAGATAATT
Source organism: uncultured Victivallis sp. (assembly GCA_944389935.1). GTDB lineage: Bacteria > Verrucomicrobiota > Lentisphaeria > Victivallales > Victivallaceae > Victivallis. Next base: position 43,917 of record CALXOE010000023.1, on the reverse strand, counting down.
GTTCGCCATTGTGTCTTCCTCTGGTTTGGTTATGCTATTATGAATTCGACCCTGTGTTTCTTCAGGATTTTCAGGAAATCCGGAGACGCTCCGGAATCGGTCACCAGACAGCTGAAATCGTCGAGTTTCCCCGCATCAACAAGCGACGTGCGGCCGATCTTGCCGGAATCGGCCAGCAGAATCGCCTGCTCCGCGCGGCCGAGGATCAGTTTTTTCGTGAACGCCTCGCCCGGATCGGTGGTGGAGACCCCGGACGCCGTGAGCCCGATCGTGCCGAAAAACGCCTTGCCGATGTGCAGCGCCTCCCCGATCGGAGAGGTCAGCGGCCCGACCAGCGTGCGCGAAAGCGGCCGGAATTCCCCGCCGAGCAGGATGAGTTTGTGTCCCGACTCCATGAGCTCGGCCGCGGCCATGAGCGAATTCGTCACGACCGTGAGTTCATGGCGGGAGCTGAGTTTGCGCGCGAGCGCCAGAACGGTGCTGCCGCCGTCGAGATAAATCGAATCCCCGTCTTCAATGAGCCCGAGCGCGGCCTCGGCGATGCGCTCCTTTTCGTCGGCTCGCAGCGTGGTTTTCTCGTGAAACAGCGGTTCGCGCTTCTCGCCGTCATCGACCCGTACCGCTCCACCGTGCACACGCTGCAGCGCCCCGCGCTGTTCGAGCGTGCGCAGATCGCGCCGCACGGTCGCCTCGGAGACCTGCAGCGTTGCCGCCAGTTCCGAGATCGTCCGGACACCGTTCCCGAGTGCCTCGAGGATCAAAGCCTCGCGCTCCGGAGTGAGCAGTTTTCGATTGTTCCCATGACTGATCATGTTTATATTGTATCACATTTTTTTATTTTTGCAAGTTTATGAAAGAATTTGACAAATTTTTTCATTTTCCGGTCCCAAAAGATTCTCGCACAGAAAAAAATTTCAAAAAAATCATGCACAGTTATCGTGCAAAGTGTGCATTTTCGGTATAATATGGGTGAAGGCCAACTTGGAATGTACAGATTATGAGACTGGAACCGCAAATTGAAACTCTGTATCAGACCCTGAACCGGGAACTCGACAACTTTCCGGCAGGGACAAAATTTTATTCCGTACGGAAGCTCATGGACAAGTTCAAGTGCCATCGCGGTGTGCTGGACGAGGTGCTCGAACGTCTGGAGGCGAATCAGCTGATCGACCGGATACCGCAAGTGGGCATTTTCAGCAGCGTGACCCGCCGCCCGAACGCGCGCAAAGTGCTCTTCGCCGCACCGGACTGGCCGAGCGAACTGCTTCAGGAATGGAGCCGGGAAGCCACTATCTATACAGATACACATGAAGGGTGGCAACTGAGCAAAATCATGCTGGAACCGAACCGGGAGATGATCCGTTCCATCACAGCTGACGGCTTCGATGCGGTCATCATCCAGATGCCGAGTGCGAATGTCTCCCGTGAGGAAATGCGTTTTTTCGCCGAACTGCCGATTCCCGCTGTCCTTTTGAATGTCGACACCGGCAGCTTCTCCATCAGCGACGTCCATTCGGCCGATGCGGATGGGGCAATCATCGCCTGCACCTATCTCTACCGCCGCGGCCACCGCAACATTGCGACGCTGCTGAGCGAACCCCACGCTCCGCTGCCGGCGGAAAAGCGAGTTCGAACCTTCTCCCGCGTAGCAGATCTGTTCCACATCGAGCTGACCTGCATCGACTGCATGACCGTCAGTGGAGAATATGCACCGCACCGCGCCTATCTCGGCATGAAACGGTATTTGGAGGAACAGGATGGGAAAGTCGAGTTCACTGCGGTTTACTGTGATACCGGCGAAAGTGTCCCCGGTATCATGACCGCGCTGCGCGAAGCCGGTTACGAACTGCCGCAAGACATCAGCATCATCGCGCACTCGACCGAAAAAATCGGACAGTTTTACCACCCGGCGTTGACCGCAGTATGTGCGGACATTGCAGCTGAGGTCGAGGCGGCATTCACCGGAATCGCCGCGATCCTCAACAAGCAGAAAGATTGTTTCAAGGCAGAAGTGCCAATGAAACTTATCGAACGAGACTCCGTAAGAACACTCAACCCAAAGGAGGAAACGGTATGAAAGACAAGTGTTTTACATTAATTGAACTTCTAGTTGTGATTGCGATCATTGCAATTCTTGCTGCGATGCTGCTGCCAGCGTTAAACAAGGCCAGGGAACGCGGGAAGTCGGCAAACTGCATCAGCAATCTAAAACAACATGGAATGACGTTGAGCTTGTACGCCATGGATAACAACGACATGATTCCGAACAGGAAGGAGATTGTCGATGACGCCGCAACAAGCAAAATACTCTCCTGGCCTTATCTTTTTGAACCATACACGGGTGGATTCGCCTGCTGCCTCTGCCCTTCCGACGTCGATAATCCAAGTCTAGATGGTAAGGTTAAACCTTATCCTGACACAATTGATGAGGCCTACTGGTACGATACGAGCTACCGGCTCCGTTGGGTAATGATTCGCGACGGTGCCAATCAGATGCGGGGAACCACGTTTAGCATGCTGGCAAAGCCATCCCAGCAGGTGGTTATGTACGATAGACGCGCCAGGCACGATGGGACCAACATCAATTCAACTCAGAGCGGGCAACCACCGTTTGCAGTGGTTCACTTCAATTCGGTTTTCGGAGATCTGCATGCAGCCCCTCTGGCCTACACATTTGGAGGTACCTATGATATGTGCTGGTTTCACTATGGCGACAATACCGCCGATCCACGCAAAGGTTGGGACTGAACAGGTACGCAGACTCCCATCATCAAAAAGCGAGACATTCCCATGGATCATGGAACCACGTTTCAACTTCGCTTCACCGACGACATTACGGAAATCGGTCGTCGAAGCCTGACGCCCATGCCGCCCGGAACCGGGACGATCCGGATCGTCCCGGGAAAGGGGGCTGTCGATCTGGCCGGATTGCCCTCCTATCAAAACGACGCCTGTTTCGCCATTCTTTCAACGGAATTCCATTCCAGAAAAAACTGCGACGTTCAACTGGCAGCCGCCGCAGACTGGTGGTTTGACTGTTACGTCAACGGCGAACTGGTTTACAGCACCATGGATCTCGGGAACGGCGGTGCGCCCGACGCGAAACGCCACCATTTTCCCGCCCATCTGAAGGAAGGGGAGAACCGGATCGTGTTTGTGGTTGAACGTGGAGCCGATTCCATGAAATTTTATTTCGACCTCCAACCTTTGCCGGCGAACGCAGACGCGGTGAAATGCCGCATTCCGGTGCAACTGGAACGGGAACTCCGCCCGCCGCAACCGGAGTTTCCACTGCTGTTTCCGCCGCTCATCACCCACATGACTCCCCGAACCATGCTGATTCGCGCCATCACCACCGTTCCAGTCAAGCTCGGGGCGGAAGCGTGCTTCCCGAATGGAGAGCGGTTCACGGTTTTCGGCGACGGCGGCTGCCGAACGGTTCACACGCTGAAGCTCGATCATCCGGCAAAACGTATCGAAGGAACCTTCCGGCTGTTCACCTGCAACGGCGGAAAACGTACAGATCTGGCGGAAGATTATCCGGTTCACAGTTTCGGCGAAACAGGACCGTTGCGATTTCTCGCATTCGGAGACACTCAACACAGCATGCTTTACCGGTTTGACCTGCTGAAAAAATACGCAGAACTGGCAGAACGGGCAAATGTGGATTTCGTGGTACATCTCGGCGACATCGATTCATTTTCAGACAACTATGAAAGTCGTTATCTGCGCGGTTTTCTGGAGCCATACGCCAGGCTCTTCCACGGTCGTCCTCTGATGCCGGTGTTCGGCAATCATGAACTGCGAGGGAAAGAACCCCGGCGGTGGTTCGATCAGTTCGCCATCGCCCCCGGTGAAACCTGTTACACGTTCCGGGGCAGCGAAATCTTCTTTGCTGTACTTGACGGGGGCGACGAGGATCCGAAAATAGAACAACTCATTCCACATCAGCAGCAGATATTGAAAGCCGCTTTTTCAACACCGGAATTCCAGAATGCCAAATACCGTATTGTGCTGATCCACGGAGTGAATGTAGAACCGTTTCCGACCGGTTCAAAAATGAAGGCTGTTCTTGAACCGTTCCACAACGGAGCGGATTTCGATCTCGTGATCGCGGGACATGTTCATCGTTATGCACTGTATCCCCGAGGACAATACCCGTTCCCCATCGTCACCCTGGATGGGCCGGGCGGTGTTCGCGAGAGCTCAGCACTGCTGATTCAATTCGACGGCGACAGCCTGAGCGCCTGCGCCCTCACCCCGGACGGAGAAGAATTCGACCGGTTCACCATAATGAACCGAAAACAAAAACCAATTGCAACCAATTACTAAAGGAAATCAGATGAACTTTCTCAGCAAAACGATTCTGGCGACAGCCTGCATCGCCTTCACGAACCTGTATGGCGGTACGGTCCTTCTCAACCCGACGGAAAACATGACCGAATGGTGGGTTTATAACGGGCCGGAATTTCCTGGTGCTTCCGGGAAAATCCTCACAGATCCCGATAACGGCAAGGTGACGCTTCATGCCAATTTCACCCAAAAAAGCCAGTATGTCACGGCTGTGTACAGGCCGGAACTGCCCAAAGGGATCGAAATGTTTCATTTTCTGGTCGTACCCAGCCATCGGATTGAAGTTTCATACCGGCTCGTCGATGCCAACGGACGTTCATTCCAGTCCCGGAGAACCTGGCTTGAACCGGGAAAAGAAACCCGCCTCCTCCTTGACCTGCGCGGCGAATGGCCGGAAAAATGGGGCGGCAAGCAGGAAACCGACCAGCCGAAACTTCCGCTCAAGGAACTCCATCTCATCGTGAACCGCGGGCCGGACGCAGCAGTCACATTGCGCATCAACGGAATCGAGGCGGAGGCGCCGTTTCTCAACGAGAAACCGTTCCGGGGAGACGATTTCCGCTTTACGGCGTTCGGCTGCGACGTCACCGGTGTCTGGACGAACGGAACAAATCCCAGACTCAAACTGACGGTCTCCGCTCCGGACACCTTCGACAAGGGAACTCGACTCGTGCTTCGCTTCCCCGACATGTACCGCGACAAGGTCCAACGGTTCGAAATCAAGCCGGGCGAAACCGTCACACACGAGTATACCGCCCCGCTATCGCTCGGCGGCTGCGCCTTCAACACTTATGTCATTCCGGTTGCCCTCGAACGGAACGGGCGCGTGCTGGCTCAGACGGAAACCCGACTGCGCGGCGCGGATTCCCCCGACTGGTCGCGTCGCCTCACTTCCGCTGAAGCTGACGAAAACTCCATCATCGGAACCGGCGTCCACTTCAACCAGGCCGTCAAACCGGGTGTAGGAAACGTCGGGTGGTACGATTACGAAGCCATTCTGAACATACTCTCCCAAACGGGAATCAAATACATCCGTGACGACTTCTGGCCGAGGCGTGATGACGGAACTCCCGGCGTCCCCCCCGAACAATTCGAACGACTTAAGGCTGCCAAACGATACGGCTTTAAAGTCATTGCAATTCTCCCGACCTTCGCGGACCAATCCATCGAATACTTCCTCGAAGGGATCCGTGGATTCGTCAAAGAAACACGCGATTACATCGCCATCTACGAAATCGGCAACGAACCGCATAATTTCGGGGGGTGGCGCGCTAAATATCCGGGCGGCACCTGGAATGCGAAGCAGCCTGACAACTCCACCTCACGCTGGCTGCTTGAACACGCGAAATACACACAGGCAGCAGCCAAACTGATCCGGGAGCTCGCCCCGAATGCGAAAATCATCGGCGGCGGCTGCGTGACCTCCGCAAATATCCGCTATCTGCAGGCAGGAATTCCACAAGAGCTCGACGGAGTCGTGGATCATCCGTACTCAAACATGATGCCGCCGGAACGGCTCGCGTTCGGGACTCCGTTCAACAAACGCGACGGCGTGAAAGCGGGCGGTCCGAATCTCACGCTGCCGGAAGTCGTGGACGCTTACAAGGAGCAGTTCGCAAAGATCAACCGGAGCGACCTCTCGCTCTATTTCACGGAATTCGGTTATTCGACCTATGTCTACAACGGGAAGTACGAGCGGGATGCCTACGGGTTCGCGGCTTACACGGAGCCGGCGCAGGCCGCATACATCACGCGTCGTTTCCTGCAATGCCTGACCATGCCGGAAATCAAAGCCGTTGTCCAGTACGACGCATTGAACGACTACGGTGGCAATCCCTTCGAAGGAGAGGCGAATTTCGGCCTCCTCAACGCGGATTACTCCCCGAAACCCTCCTACTTTGCGATGCAGAATCTCGCCACGCTCTTCGACGGCGCAAAATATACGCCCGCAGTCGCTCAACTCGTGAAAATCGAGGAGCAGCCGCTCCAGCGCGCCGGCAAGCGTGACATCCTCATCGACTGGGAGATGAACGGGAAAGTGCTCCTGAAAGCCGACAACTCGCTTCATGCGCATCTCTTTGAAACCGCCGGAGGACTCCGGCTCGCCATCTGGTCCGGCCAGCAGTATTCGGAGGAGTTCGCCAAACGCACAGCCGTGATCCGGATCCGCAATCACGCGGCGTCGGCAGGGAAAACAGTCGGAACCGACCTCGTCACCGGAAAATGCTTCGACGTGCCGTCCCGACCCGACGGCAGCGATCTGATCCTGAAAATCGCAGTGGGTGGAAATCCGATCACAGTGACGCTCTTCTGATTTGCGGCGTTTTTGCGGAAAAAGCACATCCGCAGGATTGCAAAAGACCGAACCGGGTTTATAGTAATCCGTCAGATGTCAACGAAAATGAGGTGCATCATGACGCTTTTTCCGCCGCCGCGCAAGGTTTCCGAACAGAACAGCAAACTCGACTACTCCCGCCGCCGATGGCTGATCCTGCCGCACGGCGCGGGGTTTGAACTCAAGGAGGCTGCTTGCCGCACGGCGGCGGAACTTTCCGGACGTTTCTTCACTCCGGTCGAAGTGACAGCCGGAATCCCCGGCAGCGGAGAGTGCCTCCTCGTCATGGCGCGCGATCCGGAACTCCCGGCCGACGGGTATCGCCTCGAAACCACTCCGGAGGGCGCACTGCTCTTCGCCTCCGCCGATGCGGGTTTCTTCTACGGGATGCAAACGTTCCGGCAACTGCTCGCAAAACCGTCACAGGTTCCGGGCCTGCTCATCGAGGATGCGCCCGATTTTCCGCGCCGCGGCTACATGCTCGATGTCTCCCGCTGCAAGGTTCCGACCATGGAGTCGCTCAAAGCGCTGGTCGACTCCATGAGCAGACTCCGGCTCAATGAACTGCAGCTCTATATGGAACACTCGTTCGCGTTTGCCGGAGATGAACGGGTGTGGTACGACACAACCCCGCTCACTCCCGCCGAAATCATGGAGCTCGACCGCTACTGCCGTGACCGCTTCATCGAACTCGTCCCGAATCTGAACAGCTTCGGTCACCTCGAACGGTGGCTCAAATTCAAGGAGTACCGCCACCTCGCCGAAAGTCGGGAACCATGGTATTACCAGGAGTGGGACTCCTGGTATCAATCCTCGCTTACGCCCGGAGAAGCTGCGCTCGCTTTCATCGACCGGCTCTACGCCGAATTTCTCCCGAACTTCACGAGCGGCACATTGAACGTCGGCTGCGATGAAACCATCGAGCTCGGTCACGGACGCAGCCGGGAACTGTGCGAAAAACGGGGCACGCATCGCGTCTATCTGGATTTTCTCGGCGAACTTGCGAAACTCGCGGCAAAATATGGACGAAAAGTCCAGTTCTGGGGAGACATCATCCTGCATGAGCCCGATCTCATCCCGGAGATTCCCGCCGGAGTCACCGCTCTCGCCTGGGGGTACGAGGCAAACCATCCGTTCCGCGAACAGTGTGCGAAATTCCATGACGCAGGAATCCCGTTCTACGTCTGCCCCGGCACTTCAAGCTGGAACTCCATCACGGGCAGAACGGCCAATATGCTTGCAAACATCTCCTCCGCCGCCCGGAACGGCCGCGATGCCGGCGCGTCCGGGTTGCTCCAGACCGACTGGGGCGACGGCGGTCATCACCAGTACTGGCCGATCTCATGGCCCGGAATCACCGCCGCGGCGGGCTGGAGCTGGAACGCCTCCGCAGAAATCGAACCGCTGATCCCTTACGGCATCGACTTCGCGTTCAACCCCGGCGGCGACGGCACGCTCGGAACGTATCTGCTCGAATACGGACGAATCTGCGACGCATTTGCGCATCCCGGGGTCAACTGCAATCTTTTCTGGGCGATTCTGAACGCTCCCGACCGCCGCAGCAATCGCGAACTTCTGGAGCAGTCAACCCCGCTGGAGATCGCTGCTGCAATGCGCAAACTCGCCGTCTGGCGTCGTCGGATCGAAACCCGTCCGCCCGCGGCGCCGCGACTCGTCCTTGACGAGCTCGACAACTCAAGCCGCCTTGCCCGCCTCGCTCTCGAATCGCTGGCCGCATGCAAGGGGAAGCGGATCGACCGGGCCGCCTGGAACGACTCCATGCGCCATGTCATCGGCCGTCATCGCGACTTGTGGCTCGCCCGCAACCGCGCCGGAGGAGTCCGGGAAAGCATGAATGTACTCGAGAATTTCATCCGGAACTGAATTCTGTCGAACGTCGCCCTCCCTGCCGCAGCCGGGAGGGCTTTCTTTTCTCCTTTTCGATGAACTTTAAAGTTCATCAATACTGATAAAGTTCAATAAAAAATCTGAAAAATGGCGAAAAGCTCTTGACATTTCTGGAAAAATTTGGTATAATTTATAGTGATGACCGATGAACAATTTGAATGAACATTTATGACGACAAGAAAAAATGGCGGAATATTCCATACGTGACATCGCCCGGATGGCGGGAGTTTCAGTCGGCACGGTGAGCCGGATTCTGAATCATGCAACGAACGTCGACGAGGGAATCCGGCAGCGCACGATGGAAGTGATCCGGCAGGTCAACTATCGCTCCGGGCGGCGCGGACGGCGGGCGGCAGCACGATCCGTGACAACCGCGCCGGATCGGACACACACGCTCGCATTGATCTCCCCCGGCATGGGGTCGGCCTGGAAAAGCAATGAGCTCTGGACCAGCTACATGGCCGGAATCGAGGCGGCATGCCAGGAACGCCGCTGCCGGCTGACCCTCTACATGGCGGATGCGAAGCAGGAGGATATCGCGCGCGAAATCTCCCGGAACAGCGACGGACTGCTCATCAAGATGGAAAATGCTCTTCCGGATTACCTGAAAGAACTCATCACCCTGCTCCCCGCAGTCGGATTCGGAGCGGCACACACGTTCGACCCGCTGCCGCAGGTGATCGTCGACAACAATGCGGGAGGAGTGATTGCGACGGAGGAGCTCCTGAGGCGCGGCCATCACCGGATCGCTTTTGTGAATCACGAAGCGTGCAACGAGATGTTCATCGCCCGTTCCAACGGCTATCTGGAAGTCATGAAGTCCACAGGCCATTACCGCCCGGAATACCTCATTGAATTCTCCCCCGGAAACCGGGATGTGAGGCAGGTTGTAGATCCGGAACGCACCCCGCCGGATATGTCCGGTGCGCTCGAGCGGCTGCTGTCGCTGCCGGAACGGCCGACCGCGGTGGTTTTCGGCAACGACTGGGCGGCGTTCGGATTCCTGACGGCGTGTCAGGCGCGCGGAGTCCGGATTCCGGATGATTTCAGCATTATCGGCATGGACGATACCGGCAGCCTCTGCAACTTTCTGAAACCGACGCTCTCGTCAGTGGCGATGCCGTTCAACCGGGTTTCGCATTTTGCGACCTGCACGTTGTGCGACCTCATCGACGGGATTGGCATCCACCAGCGGAACACCTCGTCGATCACCCGCATTCCCGGTATTTTGAAACAGCGTGATTCGATCAAAACCATATAACCTTAGAAGGAGATGGATCATGAAACGCAACTCATTCACTCTTATAGAGCTTCTCGTCGTGATCGCGATCATCGCGATTCTCGCCTCGATGCTGCTGCCCGCACTCAACCAGGCCCGGGAACGGGGACGGCAGGCAAGCTGCCTCAACAACATGAAGCAGATCGGAGTCATCGACCTCACCTACGCGCAGGACTTCAACGACTATCTGGCCCCCGGCATCTATAACAACAAAGGCTCTTCGGAGAGTTACGTCAGCGGCTTGTACCGAAACAACTATTTATCTGCGTCATCTTTTAAGATCGTTCGCTGTCCCTCAACAGTACAATTTGAGATCCGCGGAGCCAATAATCCGGGAACCGCAATCAACGGAAACTTTTATGGCCAGACGCTGCTGCCGAATTACTACGTGCATCCGAATCTGAACACAGCGGAAAACCAGAAATACGTCGACAACGGCTATATGGACGTCGTTTATCCCAAAGTGACTCGCATCCGTACTCCAAGCCAGACTTATTCCGTTTCCGAATATTATAAACTCGGCTCAGGCTGGAATGCCGACAGTGAAAAAGTTGCGGGGTGGGTCACTCAGACGGAAGCCCACGGTGTCGATGCGTTCCTGTTGCTGAACGCTGATGCGCAGGGAAATCACCGGGATCGTTATAAAACCATTCTGTACGTTGCGGGAAACGCCGAACCGTTTGCGCTTGTCCCCGAACGACGTATGGTGAATAAAAAAGAGTTCTGGGGGACATTGAAAGATCTCTAATCTTCTGACATTAAAAAAGGCAGACAACAATATGTGGAAATCTCTCTTTGCAACAGCAGCAGTATTTGGATTAACCGTGGTTTCGACCGCGGACCAGATTGGTGACCCGTCAAAATATGCGTTTAAAGCTTCTGATAACGGCAGTGACACCAAAGCATTTCAACCAATCGTCGATGCAAATGGAATCCTTTCAATCGATTTCACTGATCAGGCCAATGCGGATAATTACCTCATCATCGATCTCGGCAGTTATCCGCTCGCCGATTACCTGCCCGGCGGCTATCTGGAAGTTCGAGCGGAAGTCGACAAACCGATTCTGAAACTCGGAACTTGTATCGCCATTCCTTCACGCTTCTGGCCGACCCGGGTGACATTGACCGGAGAAGCACTCCTGAAAGGCGGAGCTCAAACTCTCCGATTCTACTTCGACGAACTGCCGGATCGGGCGAAAAACAATCCGGATTACCATCTGTATCTCTTCCTGCACGACACCGGCGGCGACTCCAAGGGCAGCGCAAAGTTCAAAATGGTGAATTCGCGGCTCGTGAAGAGCGCGCCGAACTGGGAACAGGAGAAAACGGACTGCTATCGCACGCAGTATAACTGGCGCAAATTCCCCGACCTCGGCAAATATTACCGCGGGAAATACGACCGGCTGATCCCGGCCGCCGCCGTCACGGCGTCTCCGTTCATCAAGACGATTTCGCTCAACGGCGAATTCGACAAGAGCTATGCGGGCGACCTGACCTGGAAATACGACCAGCTCCTCGACGATACCCCCGCCCGGCCCGGCACCCCGCTCGCCGATGCGAAGAAAGTGCAGATCCCGGAAAAAGCCGTCCCCGATCAGCCCGGCGGCCACTTCTGGTACAAGCGCAGCTTCAACTGCCCCAAACCCGACGGCGGCAAGGTCTATCTGCAGTTCAAAGATCTGGCGGACTCCGCCGAGATTTTCGTCAACGGCGAACGGGTCGGAACTCAAACCAACGCCCGGCGCCGCAACGACTGGATGCTCAAAAACAGTTCACGTCAGACCCAGCTCTGGGGGAAACCCGCCCGCGAAATGATGAGATTCCAGCACTTCGAGCGGTGCGGCATCGCGTTTCCATTCGACGAAAAGGCCATCCCGGACGAGGATGTGCTGCTGCTGCCGATCATGACCGGCGCCTATCCGTGGAACTACGTCTACGACATCACCGATCTTGTGAAAGAGGGGAATAATACGCTCGCCGTCCGGCTCTACAACAATCCGGTGCGCGGCTACTGGATCTTCCGGAACGGCGAAGACCGTCATCACAAGGGAATCGCCGGAATTCTCGGCGACGTAAATCTCTATGTCGAACCGGCCGCGGCGTTCGTCGCGATGAATCCGGTCGCAGCGGGGAGTGTCGCGGAGGACGGCAGCGTCGTACGCACGTTCTCCGGCAAAGTCCGCAAGGGAACGGCTTCGGTCACCGTGACCGGCCACGGACTCCGCGCCGACGGGAAACCGGCCGCAGACGGGAGCTTCTCGATTCCCGTGACGCTCCCGGCGAATTTCGACCGCTACAACTTCACAATCAGCGCCCGCGACAGCGAGGGAAAGATTTTCGACGAGCAGAACGTCGAATTCAACGGGTCGGTCATCGAATTCCGCAACGACAAGCTCTTCGTCAACGGTGATCCTTTCCAGATCCGCGGAATCAACGGCGACCCCGGGATCGAGTGGGACAACGCCCGCACCCAGACCCGTCGCCGCTGGCTGAACCGGCTGACTTTCTTCAAGAATCTCGGCTTCAACGCCCTGCGCATGGAGGGAGTCAAGGCCGAGCAGCTTCAGGATGCGCTCGACGCCGGATTCATGGTCATGCCGGTCTATGCCGCCGGATCGTGCAACACCACCGAAGTGGCGCTCGGCAACCTCGACAATCCCGACCTCGCTTTCGCCACCGACCCGCACGAGGAGATGGCCCGGCAGCTGAACGGGTATCCGAATGTCCTCTTCTGGAACTCCGGCAACGAGAATCACGCGACCGCCGGATACAACGACAAAGTGCTGATGGACCGCTATCTGACTGCCGCGCGCGAACGGATCCGCAACGCCGATCCCGACAAGCGGCCCGTCACTTATGCGAATCTCGACACCTTCGGGAACTTCTGGTTCTTCACCGCCGGGCAGGATGTCCTCGGCTACAACAGCTACCAGTTCATCCCGGAATTCAAAACCCTCGCAGCCGGCATCTACGACCGGACGAAAATGCCGATCGTCTTCTGCGAATGGGGCTTCACCGAAAACGAACGCAACGGCACCCGCTACCGCAACGAGAACGTGGAGAAGTGGGAGAATGAAATGCGCGAAAAACTCGCTCTCATGCGGCAGTGTCCGGGCGTCATCGGCGGTTTCCTCTACCCGCACCACGGCGAACTCAACGACGTGCGCGGCCGGGAATTTCTGCAGGAGATCATGGCCTCGTTCAAACTCGCCCGCGAGAGCAACACCATCAAGTTCGAGAATCAGGATGTCGCGCCGCTGCGCAAGGTGAGCATCCACCTCGTCTCGCCTGACGACGTCATCAGCTCGGAATGGGCGGATGAACTCAAACCGGGACGCTCGATGCGGCTGCTCTTCCCCGGAGATGCGCAGAAAAACAGCCGCGATCTCCGCCTCGAAATCGAATTCGAGACTCATCGCGGATTGAAACATCGTTACACCAAAATGGTCGATCGGATCAAATAAACGAAAGGGAAACAGAATGAAAATGATGACCCATACTCTTCTCGGCTGCTCGGTTCTTCTGGCCGCCGTCACCGCTTCGGCGGCGGAATTCTACCGCCTGGATCTCTCGAAGAACAATCCCGGCGACAAATTCGTCACCGTCGACGACAGCGGGAAACAACGCTCACAGCGCCCGACCTGGGGAATGTGGCCGCGCGAAAAGAACACCGCCGGCGGTGAGGTGGTCGAGATCAACGGCGTCAAGGCGATCAAAATCGCGAAAGGGCTGCAGATCAACTCCTCCGAGTGGTCAGCCGATGTCCCCGACGCCCAGCAGAGCGTGATCTATGCGCGATTCAAGGTGATGATCGACAAACTCGGCGACAAGGTCAACGGTTCGCTGACGCTTCAGCAGCAGAACGGCCGCGCCGCCGCATTCGTCGGGCTGGTCGGCGACTTCAACAAACCGCAGGTCGTCATCTCCAACGGCGACGGCAAAGGATATGTCAGATGGATTCCGGTCGCTCCGTTCAAGGTCGGCGAGTGGACCGTCATCGACCTGAAGCTCGACTTCAACAACAAGCGCAGCGACATCTCCGTCAACGGCAGCCTCCCTCTGACTGGAAACATCTTCCGCCATGCGGACGCCTGGGAGGGCACCATGTGGGCGAAAGCCGCCGGTGACAAATCCTACCGTTATGACCTCAAAGCCGATTCCGCCGACCTCTATGTCTCCGACGTGGAGTTCAGTGCGGAACCGTTCCCGGGAGCCGCGCTGAAATGAATCAGATCCGTCTGCGCGAGTTTCTGGAGGAGAGCCCGTTCGCGGCCTACATCGAAACGTGTTGGAATTCCGATCATTACGAGGAGTTCCCCATCGCTTCCGGCTTGACCGGATGCGATCCGGGCGGCGTCAATTCGCAAATGCTCTTCTACCATGTCTACACGGAAAAACTGAAACTCCGCAGCGCGATTTCCGGCCGCGCCGTCAAACTTGCGGTCTGGCTCGCCGGTCTCGTGCGTGAAGACGGCCTCTGCCGGACCGCGGACGGCGTCACCGACCACCCGGCCTATGCGTCCACCATTGGAGACGCCCTCGGGACTGCCCTCAGCTGCGCCGACCTCATCGGAATGACCGAAGCGGATCGGCAGAAAGCCCTGGACGCCCTCACGCGCATGGCGGAGAACCATCCGCGGCTGCGCTTTCCGGAGGGGGCGCAGGGCAAGACGCAGCAGCTCCGCTTCGAGTTGCGCGTCTATTACTGGATGATGCTGCTCTCGGGGAAGCCGGTCTGGAAAGAGCGGTTTGAAACTCTGCTCGCCAACGGATTGCGCAACTACGTCACCCCCGCGGCGATCGACGGCCCGCTGCTCCAGCCGAGTTTGAACCCGGACTGGAGCTGGAATTACGTCTGCACCGGGGGCATCACCGACCAGCACTCGACCAACACCCATACTCCGGCCTACTACTGCACCGAACCGAACGGCTTCATGTTCGTCTATCTGCACGCTCTGCGGAACGGGATCTTCAAACGCCGCCCGGACTTCGACGCATTCTGCCGGAACTACATCGCCGGACTGCTGCGCAACCTCAGCCGCGGCGGCCATCTCGCCAGCGATCTCGACGGATACGGCATCCACCGCGCCTGGTACGGCCCGGTGCTGGTCGAGGGGATTCCGCTCGAATCGGCCATGCTCGCGGCTGATCTCGGCGAATCGGAACTCGCCGGCTACTGCCGCTGGTACATCAGCCGCTACGTCGAATTTGTCAAGAGCCGTCCCACTTATGCGGAAAGCGGCCTGCCGGAAGCGCAGCCGTTCGGCCAGAAGATCAACATCGAAGCGCAGTTCTCGCAGCTGGCGACGGCACGTTTTTACGCCTCGATCGCGCGGGCTCTCGCCGAATTCGGCGAAGTCGACGAACTCCCGGAACAGGAACCGCCGTTTTTCGGCTCCTACGCCTGGGAAGCGCAGTGGCTCCGGATCAGCACCCCCGTGTATGAAACCTCGTTCGCGGGGCACACCTGTCTGCGGAACATCCCGGTCGTGCCGCGCTACGGCGATCCGAATCTCGGCACCCTCATCGGCGGCGCGCCGCTGGCGACGCTGTTCGGGAAGCGCGAACTTCTGCACGCCGCGAGTTTTCCGGCGGCGTCGCTCTGGCACATCGAGGTGGACGACCACAATGGACGTCGTTTTGTAAGCTGCTCGACCTCTCCGGAGGATCACACCGCCATGGCGGTGAGAAGTTCGACCGGAAAAATGCTCACCGCATCCGATTTCGATCCGTACGATCCTCCGTGCAATTTCTTCCTCGACAGCGCGGCTTGCCTGGAAGCGGTCTGGGAGCGGCATGAACGGCGATACAAGATCGATTTCCATGTTCACAACCGCTATTATTCCGACCGGATCGAGCTCGAATTCGGCATGCGCCACATGGCGGGACACTATTGCGACAAGGTGACATTCGTAGTGCCGATCCCGCTCGTGAATGCAGAATTTTCCGAGGACGGGAGCTCGTTCCGACCGTTCGGACAGCCGTCTGCCATCCCCGCCGCAATCCGCTGGGGAGAGACGGAAAAGTGCATCATCCGCGATCTGAAACTCTCGGGCGGCGACGATGACCGGATCGAAATAAAAGCGGTCCCGCTGCCGCAGACGCCGGGAAATCCCGGAGGAATCAACGCATTCTCCCCGCACGCGACGCTCCAGCTGCGGTTCGAGGTGACGCCCGGCGTCATGACACAGATGCACAGAATGCGCTGCACGCTGACATTCCGCTGAGGACAACTCCGCCCGCCGCCCGTCCGGGGAAACATTCCCGGGCAGGCGGCGTCATATTTCAATCCAGGTCGAGTTTTTCCCGGCACTGCAGATAAAAGTCGAGATCGCAGGGGGGATGACCGAGCAGGTAGTGATTCCTCCTCCAGACGCCGTCCACCTCCCACTCGAGCAGGTACATGCGGTGAACCCCGGTCGAAACCCGCAGCGCGCCGAGATCCACGCCGGAGTTTGCGGCGCATTCGTACCGGCCCGAGACGAACTCCTCACCGGTCAGCAGGTCGCTGACCCGGTACGCCCCGGAAACCGTCCGCGGCAGATTGTTGTCGAGCCGCAGCGGGGAGTGCCACGCCGCCGGTTCCCCCATCATCAGCAGCACCGGCTGCTGCACGTTCCTGATGTAGAAATACGCCAGTTTCTTCTCATAATAGTAGTCGACCACCGCATCGGAGATCTGCGGCCAGCAGTCCGCGACGTTCCACCAGAGAATTCCGCTCTTGCGCCATTTGTGGAAGCGGAAATTCTCGATGAAGAACTTCAGCGCTTCCGCCTGTACGATCTGCGACGCCGCAACCAGCCGTTCCAGCTCTTCCGGAATCTTCCCGAACATGTTCGCGATCTGGTCGAGAAAGAGTTTGATCCGATAGGCGTAGGGTCCCTCCGGATCCCCGAACGGCTGCGCGGCATGGGTCAGGTACTCAGGGTCGCCGATCTTCGGGAAAAGGTGACCGGGGGAGAGAAATTTCTTCAGGCTCTCGACGCAGGGCATGCCGTGATAACCCGTTTCGCTCGCAAAACAGGCGGTGTTGAGCCGGTAGAAATCCCCCTTGTACTCATCGCGCGGCCCCCAGAGATGCTGCTCCGGCGCGGTCCGCGATTCGCCTCTGGTGATGACGCCGTCCACCAGATACGGTGAACTCGGCAGGTAGTCGCGCCCCGGGTCGTAAGAACGAATCACCCGCTTGAGCACTTCGCGCGTGATGCGGTTTTCGGAGGGCCGCATCAGATCCCCGCGCCAGAGCACGGCCTCGTCGCACTCGTTGTCGCCGCACCAGAGCGCGAGTGACGGATGATTCCGCAGTTTCGTCACAACCGCGACGGCCTCCGCTTCGATCCGGCGGCAGAAGTCATCGTCCTGCGGAGGAATTTCACACGCGAGCATGAAATCCTGCCAGACAAGCAGGCCGTGCTCGTCGCAATAGTCGAAAAACTCATGGTCCTCGTAAACGCCGCCGCCCCAGCAGCGGACCATGTTGCAGCCGAGATCCGTGAAGAGTTCGAGTGTCTTCCGGACTCTTCCACGCTCCTCCCCGTGCATCGCCTCCACGGGCACCCAGTTCGAGCCGAGGATGAAGAGAGGCTCGCCGTTCAGAAGAAACCGGAAATGGCCGGAGCCGTCCGGAGCGAACGATTCGCTCCGCTCCAGGCGCACGGTACGGATTCCGGTGCGGAAGCGGTTTTCCGCGACGACCTCCCCGTCGAGCAGAAGTTCGAGCGTCACATCGTAAAGCGCACTCTCCCCCAGCCCGTTCGTATACCAGAGATCGGGATTTGGAATCTCGAACACCGTATGTCCGGTCGTGAAGAGAAGCCGGAACCGTTTCTCAAAGCGCTTCGGGCCGCGCGCAAGCGTGAGCTTCGCCTCGAATCCGGTCAGTCGCGTGGCGGAACTCTCGAAACTCCAATCCAGCGCCAGGCGTGCCACGCTCTTCGCGGCCGATACCGTGTAAAGCAACACCTCGCTCCAGCGGTGTTCCGGAATCCGTTCCAGCCCGACCCGGCGCCAGAGTCCGCCGAGGACGATACGCGGTGCGATGTCCCAGCCGAACGAGTGTCCGGCCTTGCGCAGGTAAAGCCCCTCGAAATTGTACGACTGCGCCGACGTTCCGGGCGCGCGCCGGTATTTGCGGGCGGCGTTCACGGAACTGCGGATCACGACCGTCAACTCATTCTCTCCGTCGCAATTCAGCTTCCCGGTCACATCGAAGCGGTGTTCGTGGAACATATTCTCCATGCCGCCGAGAGGAGTCCCGTTCAAAAACGCCTCGGCTGCCGTGTCCACCCCCTCAAAGACCAGCTCAATCCGCCCGCCGGGCGCACACTCCGGCAGCCGGAACACCACCGAATAGGTGAAATCGGTGAACTCCCACTCCCGCAGCAGCTCCGCATTGCTCCCGAAATACGGATCCGGAATCACCCCGGCCCGATGCAGATCCGCCGCAATGTTCCCCGGCACCCGGGCCGGAATCGCCATCTTCTCCCCGCTCCCGGGGTGAACGAACGAAAGCATCCAGTTTTCATCCGGAATCCACTGCATTTGCGCCCTCCTGTGCTGCACAAAATCTCGTAGTCCGAATAGTATATCGCCCGCCGCATTCTTTATCAAGCGCGAGTCCGAAACTTTTCGGCACTTCTCCGCCACATCCTTCTCGCCCTCGCTGAACGGCAGGGAGTGCCGGAGTTACTCGTATTCCCTCTCTTCCGGGTTCTTCATACCGGCCGGGTGGACACCGATCACGAATTCGCCGCGCCATTGCCGTCCGGCGGCGAGTGCCGCAAGTTCCGCAGCGCTCCCGCGCAGAATCTCCTCGTGGAGTTTCGTCGCTTCGCGGATGACCGCGACCTGCGCATCCCCACCGACGATTTCAGCCAGCTCCGGGAGCGTCTTTGCAATCCGGTGCGGAGATTCAAAGAAGAAAACCGTCCTGCCCTCCTCGCGAATCTCCTCGAAAAACTTCCGCCGCCGCCCCGATTTGACCGGCGGGAAACCGAAAAACGCGAACTTGTCCACCGGCAGCGCCGACGCCGTCGCCGCAAACGTCAACGCCGACACCCCCGGAATCACCTCCGGGACGATTCCGCTCCGAACCGCTTCCCGCACGAGGAAAAACCCCGGATCCGCGATTGACGGCGTTCCCGCATCCGAGACGGAAGCGACATTGAGTCCCCCCAGAATCTGCGCGATGAGCCCCTCGGTCTTCCGGTGCTCGTTGAACGCATGGAAGCTGACCAGCTTCGTGTGAATGTCGAAGTGACTCAGAAGCTGCCGCGTGTGACGGGTATCCTCCGCCGCAATCAGGTCGACGCTCTTGAGCACATTCAGCGCCCGCAGCGTGATATCCTCGAGATTGCCGATCGGCGTGCTGACCAGATAGAGTTTTCCTACGTTGTCCATTGCAAAATTCCGCTTTCCGGTGTAATCTATATCAATGTCAAAAAAACAGGAGCCGCAACAAAATGCCCGAGCAACAGGAACGACTGGTCAAATTTCTCAGCACAGCCGGAGTCGCTTCCCGCCGCGCCGCAGGAGACCTCGTCAAGGCGGGCCGCATCGCCGTCAACGGCGTAACCGTATTCGAGCCCGGATTCCGGGTCTCCCCCGCCGACTCCGTCTGTTGCGACGGGAAACCCGTCAAACCGGCCGGGACGCTCCACTATATCATGCTGAACAAACCGCGCGGCTATGTCTGCACCAACTCCGACCCGCACGCGCGGCGGAAAGCCGTCGACCTGATCCGGCTCGACCCTCCCGTGCGGCTCTTCTCCGCCGGGCGGCTCGACAAGGAGAGCGAGGGCATGATCCTCTTCTCCAACGACGGCGACTATGTCGCGCAAATTACGCATCCGCGCCATGAGATTCTGAAAACCTATCTCGTCCGCGTCACCCGCGACTTTACCGCAGCCGAACTCGCCCGAATCCGCTCCGGGATTCTCGACCAGGGGGAACTCCTCCGCGTCATCTCCATCGACCCCGTCGGAAAATACCGATACCGGATCGTCCTCAACGAGGGGCGCAAACGCGAAATCAGGCGAATAACCGCCGCCGCGGGAGCTCCGACCCTGGAGCTCCGCCGCATCCGGATCGGCGGACTCGAACTCGGCGACCTCCCGAGCGGCGCGTTCCGCGAACTCTCCCCGGAAGAAGTCGCCCTGACTCTGCGTCCCTACTCCTGAACCGAAGCCGCCTCCGCGGCACTCTCCTCTGCCGGTTCTTCCGGCAGAGTTTTCTCTTCCGCCGGGCTCTGCCGCGACGGCTCTGAGGGGGCGCCCAGAATCTCTTCGAGCTCCTGATCCTGTTCGGCAATCAGCCGTTCAAGCTCGGCTTTCTTCTTCAGAAAAAGCGCTTTGACCTCAACCTCGAGGCGGGTTCCCACCGCACTGCTGAGCGTCTGCGGCCGGCCGAACTCCGCGAGTTCCGCCGCGAGCGGCTCCGGGGCTCCGCTGAATCCCACATTCGCCGGGTCAAGCGGGAACTGCGGTCCCTGATTGACCTCCTCGCGCTCGTAATAACCGACCGGGACCTTGCGGGCACTCACGAGGCAGACCGCATCCGCGCCATAGCTCCGCGCTTTCTCGAGCAGCAGCTCCTGAATATCATAACCGTCCGTCCCGTCCGGCGCCGTGATCTCCGCCCGCCCCATGATCCGGAACTCTCCCGGCGGAAGCTGCTCGCGGTTCACATAGTAAGCGACCGGCTCCGACATCGGCGTCGGCGCGAACTCCCGGCCGACATACTCGAAATTCATGCACCCGGCAACCAGAAAAAGCGCCGCGGCGCCAGTCAGAAGTAAACTCCGAATCATGCGGCTCATCCCTCGAATTTGATCCGTTTCAAATTGAACTCCCACACCTGGCCCCGCCGGATCTTGCGGACATAGAACTCCGCGTTGCCGTGCCGAATCGTATCCCCGACTTTCGGCGGGCGCTTCAGCATCCGGGCAAACCAGACCGCCACCGGTTCGGCCCGGCGCGGCAGATCGAGGTGCGTATCGCGCGTCAGCAGCGTCATCGGCACACCGCCGCCGACCACCCAGAAAAATTCGCTCGGGGAGTAGAACGTCCGCGGCAGCGGATCGAATTCATCGTCCAGATCCCCCAGCAGCTCTTCGACAATGTCTTCGAGCGTGACGAGGCCGAGCGTCCGACCGTCTTTCGGGTCACGCACAATCGTCATGTGACAGTGCTGGCTCGCAAACCGTTCGAGCAGTTCAGACGCCGTATCGTCCGGCTCCGCAAACGCGATGGGCCGCAGAATATCGGTCAGAGGCTGTGTCCCCGGGTGTGTCCGCTGCGTCGCAACGAGCTCCTTGAAGTTCACATACCCGAGCACCTTGTTCCGGTCGCCCTCGTCGCAGACCGGATAGCGCGTGTGGAAATCGGTTCCGGTCGCATTGATCGCATCGGAAACCGTCTGATCCGAACTCAGGAACGAGATATTCTCCACCGGCAGCATCACTTTCGACGCGGTCCGCTCCGACAACCGCGGAACCGCACGGATGATCCGCTCCTGTCGGGTCGAGATCACCTGCGAACTGCGCGCCAGCGCCGCCAGCGCGGAAATCTCATCCGCCGTACTCGGACGTTCCGGACGACGCAGCTCGAAAGGACGGTTGATGAAGTGTGTCAGCCGGATCAGCGGCAGCAAAACCCAGATCGATACCTGAAGCGGACGCGCCGCATAACGCATCACGGCCTGATTGAATCTGACTCCGAGCGTCTTGGGCAGAATCTCCGTGTACTGCACCATCAACAGCGTGAAGAGGATGGTGAATACCCCCATATATTGATTGCCGATCGTCTCGCTGACCGCTCCGCCCGCCACGGCCGCGCCGATCGTATGGGCCGCCGTGTTGGCAATCAGAATCACCGCGATCGGCTTGTCGATATCATGTTTCAGCGCCTGGCAGACCTGACCGACTTTCGGGCTTTTCTGCCGCAGCTCGGCAAGCTGACTCGGCGTGATGCTCAGCAGAGCCGCCTCCATCAAAGAACAGACGTGCGACGTGACCATCGCCACTGCAATGGCCCCGAAAAATATAAACCATTCCTCCAACGTTTTCTCTCTTCTGCCCGACTCGGGCGATTTGAACCGGAAAGCGACCGCCTCCGTTGCGGTCTGTTTCTCCGCTTTCCGCGTCCCTGCTATTGATCCGACTTCAGCGGGCCGACCGCCGGAGCCGCCGCCTGATCTTCCTGCACTCTCTGTTTCAATATCTCGGCCATGACCGGATTCAGCGTCTTGCTGAGGGTCTCGACCATCGATTTCTTCATCTCGTTGTACGGCGGCAGAGTGGTACGCGCTTCCCCTCCCATCTCTTTCTGATATTTGTTGTAAATATAACGCGCCATACGTTCATTCGCAACTGCGGCATCGTGATCGTTGTAGATCAAGTAGAACATGCTCCGCATAATCAGCCCCGAAACGATCTCGCTGGCTTTCTTCACGCTCGCATCGCGAACCTCTTCCGCCCACTGCTGCATGACGAACGCCTCAAGCGGCAGCTTGTGCGAACCGGGTTCCTCGGCCTGCAGCTTCTTGTAATACTCCGCAGACTTGCTGAAGCTGCCGTAGTTCCACAGAATCGAGATCGCCTCCTTGATGAAGTTGATCCGGGCACTGCGGAAAGTCGAGTAGTTGTTGTCTTTCTCGTAGATCTCCTGAACCTCCTTGTAGCGATCGAATACCGCATCGACCAGCTGGATGTTCGGAACGAGCGTGATCGTCTCGAACGCAGTCTCATCGATCATCAGAATGCGCCCGCTGCGGAACGCCTCGTAAAGCGACTGCGTGATGATCCGGTCGCAACTCAAATCCTTATGACCCGGCGTCCGCTTGATCCCCATCGTCGCCCAGTAGATCGCCTGCGACTCCGGCACCCGCCAGTCCATGTCGCCGTACTCCTTGTTGATCTCCACGATCAGTTTCGAGTCGAGCTTGAGCTTCTCCCGCAAATACTCCGCATGGAAATAGTCCCGCAGCTTCTTCACGAGCTCCTCATCATCGCCGAGGCGGTTCACGAACGGCTGCGGCAGCGCGGCCGGCTCCGTGGACTTGAATGCCGCATAGAGCATCGCGTAATTCTCATACCCCGCAGCCTGTGCCGCTTTCCAGATCCGGTGATCTTCCGGGTAGACTTTCATGAACTCCCGCTCTCCCACGGGCGCGGCCGCCATCCCCTCCCAGTCCGGATTGGTGCCGACCACATTTGTGACCAGAATCGCCAGCCGGTTCTTGTAGTAGAGATTCGCATCGTCCATGATGTTGCCGAGCTTATGCTGGAAAATCCACGCGAGCTCCTTGTACAGAATCGGATCCTCCGGATTGTATTCGATCGCCTGGTCGCGGATGAGTTTGATCCCCTCATTGACCCAGCGCCACCGGTCCTCGAAACTCGAACAGGTGACCGAGATGTTGTACGCCATATTCCACGCCAGATAGGCCGTCGCCCCGGAGAAAGTCGGCTGCAGATCGGTGATCCAGCGCGCAAGCTGAACCATCTCGAAATAACTGCCTTTCTCCTGAAGTGATCCGGCGCGCAGCCAGAGCAGGTCCGCCACCAATCCGCGGAAACTGCCGAGCGCCACCGTCGTAAACGTCACCAGAGGCGGAGCATTCTTGATCTGACCGGTGAAGCGCAGATGATGCTCAGCCACAGCATTGTCCAGCCGGCGCTCGACCCGGCCCACTCCGAAAAGCAGCACCAGCGTCACGCACACCAGCACAAAATACATGACAAGTGTTCGGAATTTACTCATTTGCGTATCACCAATCCCAGTTCACGCCGCCGGTACAAAATCATTCCGAGCACAAACAGCGGCAGCGCCCGGTAGATGAAATAACTCCGGAACAGCGCCCAGAAATGGGCGAGCTCGATCACTTCGCCGTTCGCAACCTGCCCGGAAACCTCAAACGCCTGCAGCGGAATCACCACCAGCAGCAGCAGTTTCGCAATCGCCTGCCCGATGTGGTCAGCCGCTCCAGCCAGATAGTCCTGGCTGGTCATATAAACTGCAATGCTCCCGAACAGCATATACGACACCGCCACGAAGATCGCCGTCGGCAGCGTCAAAATCCCGCCGAACGCACAACCGAGCCCGCTGAGAATCAGCAACTCCAACGCGATGATTCCAACCGCACGCATGTAATTCTCAAAAAATCCCGTCACTTCGACGAGCAGCTGCGGCCCGTCACCGGGCTGGAAATACTGTTTGGCCTGCGCCTCATCGTAATTCACATACGCAAACGAAACCGTCCCGTCCGGCGCAATGGCGTTCCAGCTCGCGGGCAGGACTTTCTCGTGAAACTCACCGGACATGACCTGCTCCGGATACTCCGACATCACCTGCGGCGTATACATGTAACGCTCTTTGCGACTGTTCTCCTCAAACACGTTCGCCGCCGGCGCCGTATTCTCGACCCGGCGCGGAATGCCGACGATCCAGAGCGAACGGGTCATGCGCTGCCCCTCGCTCGCAATCTTGCCGACATAGGGACGATACCGCAGGAACAGAGGCTTCTTCAAATCGTGCGGAATCCCCGTGAACACAAACTCCTTCGGAATGCCGGGCTCAACCTCGGAGTCGCGGCTCATGACCTCCAGCCGGGCCTCCTTGAGCATCTTATCCTGTGCGGACGGCGAGGTATCCGGGTCGAGTCCGCGGGCACGCGAACGCTCGATCTTCGCCTTGACCAGCTCCTGGCTCTCTTTCTCCAGATCAACCCGCTTCGGCCAGAAGACACGACGACCGACCATCACCTCATTGCGGATCTTCTCGCGATCTTTCTCCGGGAAATCCTGTTCATTGTATTTGTAGAGAATGATGAAATAAATCGCGGTCGTCGCCAGCACAAGAAGAATCAGATGCACCAGATAAACCCCGACCCATTTCGCAAGCCAGATCCGGATCCGCGAAACCGGCTTGGTGACAACCATGTGAAGCTGGTAGCTGTCGATATCCTGCGTCATCGCATGACAGGCCAGCCAGATCGAAGACAACGCAAGTATCGAGCTGACCGCCGAGAGGCTGTACAGCAGCGATACCCGGATGAATCCCCCCGCAGTCCCGTCGCCCGAAACCGTCGACGGAATGATAATCACCGCCAGCAGCAGCAACAGCAGCAGCAACTGAAAGATGTGCGACCGGAATGCATTGCGGCAGGTCAGTTTTACGATTGCCCAGAATGACTTCATTTACGATTTCCCAGAATATCATTGAGCCTGGCGTCGGCCTCTTTGAGGTTTTGATCCTCTTTCACCTTGACCGGCTCCGGTTCCGGAGCGACCGGCGCAGGCTCACCGGTCAGCTTCTCAAGTTTCTTCCCGACATTCTCTTTGCGCTGTGCCTCCTCTTCCGCCGGGGCCGGCGATTCGGCCGGTGCGACCGGGACGGACGGTTCCCGCACCAGGGACTCGAGCACCGCGGACTTCTCGTCCCCGCGCGACAGATATTCCGCAATCTTGCCGCCACCGGCGACGCCGGCCGTCTCGACCTTGTCGGATTTCGCCTTGGAAATCACGTCGAGGAAGAACTCCTCAAGCGTGCGCCGCGGATGGTCCACCTGGAACGTCTCGCCCTTGAGATTCTCACGCAGAATCCGCAGAACCTCGTTCATCGCCGCCTGCGGCAGCGCCGGCGTCACGATCCGGTTCTCGTCGGAAACCGTCAGAAGCTCGTTGAGCCCGCCCATCGCCCGGACCTTGCCGCCGTAAAGAATGATCACACGGTCGCAAACATCCTCGATATCACTGAGCAGATGACTTGTGATCAAAACCGTCTTGCCGCGCTTCTTCAACGTCAGGATCAAATCTTTGACCTCCCGGCAGCCGAGCGGATCGAGTCCCGAAGTCGGCTCGTCGAGGATCAGAAACTCCGGATCGTTGATCATCGCCTGCGCCAGACCGATCCGGCGCGCCATGCCTTTCGAGAACTCCCCGACCCGGCGGCGACGCGCATGCGCCATTCCAACCATATCGAGAAGCTGCTCAATGCGCATCTTCCGGTCCGCGCGCGACAGGTTGAACAGCGACCCGAAAAAGTCCAGCGTCTCCTCCGCCGTCAGATATTTGTAGAGATAGGACTCCTCCGGAAGATAACCGATCTCGCGCTTGGTTTCAACCGCCCGGGGCGAACGCCCCAGCACGTTCAGAATTCCCCCGGTCGGGTACAGAAGCCCGAGAAGCATCTTCACCGTGGTCGACTTTCCGGAGCCGTTCGGCCCCAGCAGACCGATCACTTCACCGGGTTCAATGGTGAACGAGATGTCATTCACCGCCTTCGCTTTCGGGCGGCCCCAGAAATCCCGGAACACCTTGGTGAGCCCAACGGCCCTTACGATTGATTCACGCTGTTCAGCCATCGTATGATCGATTCCTCAAATGATAGTATGGATTACTCTTCCCCGTCCGCGTCTTCACGGCTCTGCGTCTGCTCCTCGAGTGTCAGTTCCTCACCGGTCCGGACAAGACGCGCGCTGTTGAAGATGATGATCAAGGTACTGCCCGCATGCAGCACCGCAGCCCAGATCGGCGTCATCCAGCCGAACACCGACAGCAGAATACCGCCGAACACGAACAACATCCCGAACGCCAGATTCTGGTTGATGATCATACGCGACTTGCGCGACAGATACACCAGCATCGGAATCCGACGCAGATCGTTGGTCATCAGCGCAA
The DNA here is from genome assembly GCA_944389935.1 of uncultured Victivallis sp. Lineage (GTDB taxonomy): Bacteria > Verrucomicrobiota > Lentisphaeria > Victivallales > Victivallaceae > Victivallis. The sequence goes on along the minus strand of CALXOE010000023.1, from coordinate 17,364 downwards.
TCGACGCACTGTTGATCGCCACGTCGCTGCCGATCGCTCCCATCGCGATGCCGAGATCGCCCGCGGCGAGCGCCGGCGCGTCATTCACACCGTCACCGACAACCGCAACCCGCGAACTCTCCTTGATCCGTTCGACAAATTCAACCTTGCCCTCGGGCAGGCATTCGCTGCGATATTCGTCGATCTGAAGTTGCGCGGCCACAGATTCGGCCACCGACTTGCGGTCGCCCGTCACCATCGCGATAAACCGCACCCCGAGACGGCGCAGATCCGCAATCATCGCCGGGGATTCCCGACGCAACTTGTCCTTGAGCCCGATCCAGCCGAGCATCCGGCCGTTGCTCACCACATACATCACGCTCATACCCTCGGTATCGGCATCGTGTTTGTCCGGCAAAACAACCCCCTGCTCCGCCAGCCAGTTCGCCCGGCCGACCATGCAGACAATGCCGTTGATCTTCGCCGTCACACCCTTACCCGGAGTCTCGTGGAAGTCGCTCGCGGAATCCAGATCGAGCGACGCCTCCGTCGCCAGCTTCTGCAGCGCCACCGCGGTCGGGTGGTTGCTGTACTGTTCCGCCGAGGCCGCCACTTTCAGCAGTTCCGCAGGAGACACCTCCCCGAACGGATTGAGTTTCACCACCGACAGCAGCCCGTCGGTCAGCGTACCGGTCTTATCGAACACAAACGCCGTGATCTTGCTCGCAAGTTCCAGATGCGCCACATTCTTGATGAAAATGCCGAGACGCGCCGCCGCCGCAACCGCCGCAACCACCGCCGTCGGCGTCGCCAGCACCACCGCGCACGGACACGAGATCACCATCAGCGTGATGACTCGATTCATGTCTCCGTCCGAGAAATACCAGGTAATCAATGCCAGCATCAGCACTGTCGGCGTGTAATAACCCGCGTAACGGTCGATGATCCGCACCACCGGAGTGCGGCTCTGCTCAGCCTGAAGAATCATCTCCTTGACCTTGCCGAGTGTAGTATCCTCGCCGACTTTCGTCACTTCAAGGTCGACGAGACCGGTCAGGTTCTGCGTTCCGGCGAACACGTCGTCACCGACGCTCTTGTCCACCGGCAGCGACTCGCCTGTGATCGACGCCTGATTGACCGTGCTCTCTCCGGAGACGATCCGCGCATCGACCGGAAAGTTCTCACCGGGCCGGACACGGATACGGTCACCGATCTTGAGCTCGGTAACCTGAACTTCAACCTCCGTCCGCGCCTCGCCATCAAGACGGCGCGCCGTATTCGGCGTCAATTTAATGAGCTCTTCGATCGAGCGCTGCGCTCCGCTGGCCGTCCGCGTCTCGATGATGATCGTCAGCAGCAGGAAGAACGCGATGATCCCCGCCGTCTGGAAATCCGCACTCGCCAGCGCCGCGAGGATCGCGAGCGCCACAAGCTCATTCATGTAGACTTTTCCGTTTACCAGATCCTTGATCGCCGTGATGATGATCGGAAATGCCAGAACAAACGCGCCGAACAGCGCACTCATCTTCGAAGCGAACTCCTGCCCCGGCAGCAGCCACTCCAGCAGGAACGAGTTGACCGTCAGCAGACCGCCGAGAATCGCAAAGAAGATCCGCCCCATCGCCCGGTCATGCCCCACTCCACCTTCGACAGCATCATGGCCGCACGGGCAGTATCCCCGGTGCTCATGTTCGTGTTCGTGCTCATGGTTGTGGTTGTGCTCATGAGCGTGCTCATGGCAGCCGCAGGCGCAGTTCCCGGTATGTTGATGTTCGTTTTTCACAATTTCAGCCATGATTATTTCTCCTCCGCAGCGTCGCCGGCGGGAGTCTGCTGTTTCTTCTGTTCATGATTGAGCAGGAGCCGAACCTGCTTTGACCCGGTTCCGGAAGAGCCGAGAATGTATTTCCCCTGCTGCTTCTGCAGCACATCCGCAAGCGTGCTGGTGTAGAGCGTCATAAGCACCGTTTCAGGATCGTTCCGGTACTGCTCGTAAATCTTCTGGAAGTAGATGCTCTCGGCTTTCACTTCCGAAACCACCATCTCCTTGTAGGTCGTTGCACTTGAAATCAGCTCCGTCTGCATGGCCAGGGCCTCATTCCCGGCCTGAACGGCGTACTGCTCGGCCTTGCTGCGCAGCGAATCGACCGTGTTGGAGGCGGCCGCCACCTCGTCGAAAGCCGATTTCGTCTTGAGCGGCGGGAACACCTGCTCCAGCGTGACGTTATCCACCTCAACCCCGCAGTCGATCGCAGCGAGCTGCCGGGCAAATTCATTGCGGACCGCATCAGAGTAGGCCGCACGCCCGCTGTACAGCATCGAATCGACCGTCTTTCCGGAGGTTACCTCAATTACCGCCGCCCGGAACAGATTCCGCAGCAGCGTCTGCGGCCCCCGCGTTCCGACAAAACCGTTGATATCTTTCTCCGGCGTATCCGGACTGGTCGGATCGAACGGCGTCGCCAGCGATTCGTAATACTTCGCTGGATTCGCGACGTGATAGGTTACACGCCACGTCGAATGGATGATATTCGCATCCCCGGTGATGAGATAGGAGTCTTTCCCGGGAACCAGCGCCTGGGGCGGCGCACCGTCCGGCGTCTCCGCCGGCAGAAAATCAACCCGCAGCGACTGCTGGTTGGTCCGCACTTTCACCCAGCGGTTGACCGGATACGGCAGAAACCAGTGCCCGTCGGAGGTGTAGGTGTTCTCAATCTTGCCGAACTGCATGACAATCACCGCATTTTGCGGTTCAACAGAGAAGTAGCCGCCCGCCGTCACAAAATAGACCATGAGTCCGATGATGACCACCAGCAGAAATGCGAACGCCCACTGCAGGCTCTTCACCAGCGACTTCAGACCGGAGTCATACTGTCCGGAGCGGTCGAACTCGCCTTTGATTACGCTTTTGGTTTCTTCCATCTTGACTTATTCTCCATCCTTCGCGTCCTTGACCTGCTTGACCTGCTTGACCGGTCCGAGCATCTCGGCACCCGGTTTCAGGAGGTCGAAAGGCGCGACATCGGTGTTGAGAACCAGTACCGTCTGCCCCTGCATGACCTGGCGCAGGGAGTCGAGCTTGCGCAGAAATTCCGCAAGATCCGGATTCTCCTTGAACACCGAATAGTATTTCGCCGCATCCGCATCACCCTGCGCGCGAATCACACGCGCCTCGGCTTCCGCTTTCGCCAGAAGCACCGCCTTGTCCTGATCCGCCTTGATCCGGATATCGGACGCGAGACGGGTTCCCTCGGCCAGATAGCCCGCTGCCACGGCCTTGCGATCCTCGATCATCCGGTCGAACACCTTGTCGGAGATCCGCTCCGGAACATTGATCGTGTTGATTCCGACGCTGATGATCTCAACACCGTATTCCGAAGTGTCGGCCTTGAGCTGCGCCAGAATCTTGTCCTGAATCTCGCCGAGCTTCATCATCTCCGGATTCGTGTTGATGATCTGCCCGAACTGGTACTGGCCGAAAATCGTATTCTTGGCCGACCGCATGAGACTGTTCAAACGCTCTTCGGCATTCGTCATGTTCTCCAGCGTCCGGAAGAACTTCTCCACCGCGTTGATCCGATAGTTGATGTAGATCCCGACCAGAATATTCTGCCCGTCTTTGGTCATCGTCTCTTCGATCTTGCCGGAACCACCCTCAAAACAGCGAATCCGGTGGTCGAACTTGTAAATCTTCTGAAACGGGAACGGCCACCGGAAATGCAGCCCCGGCTCCGTCACCGCCGTCGGACTCCCGAACGTGGTAACCACGGCGCTCTCAGTCTGATTCAGCTGATAGGAGAATACCGCGATCAGAAGAATCACTGCGACCACCACGCCCAACAGCATCGTCGGCCAATGTTTGAAGAAATTACCCGTTGCCATACCTGGAAAACCTCCCTTTATGTGAAATGATATTTGTCCGATTCCGTTAATTTCCACCCAGCGCGCTCGCATCCACATCGATGAGATCCAACTGCTGTTTGGTCTCGAAATTCAACTGGTATACCTCGTTGTCCAGCCCCGAGGCGATGATGAATTTCCGAATGTCCCTGCAATCGTTCTCCAGCAGATCGAGATAGGCCTTGAGCCGGAACATGCGCGGCATGATCCGATAAGTGACCAGCTGCGTATTGAAACGTCCCGCTTCCGCCTCCGCAATCGTCTTCGTGCGATAACTGTAGGAGGTCGCTTCGGCCCGGATCCGCGCGGCCTCGGCCTCCGCCTCCGGAACCGTCCGGGCCGCGTAACTCTCCGCTTTCAGCACGGTCGCCTCTTTCTCCTCCATCGCTCCAATCACATCCTGGAACGCGGGAGCCACTTTCTCCACCGGCGGATGCGAGTCGAGAATCATGACTTTCACAATTTCGATGCCGATGTGGTGCTCATCCGCAAGTTTCTGAATCCGCTCCTTGAGGGCCGTCTGCGCGGACGCGCGACCGCTGGACATGATGTCCATAATCGAGGTGCTCGCCAGATATTCCGTCGCAGCCTGCTGCCCGATCCGGGTCAGCGTCGCAACCGGGTCGGCATTGCGGTAGGCAAAATCCATCACGCCGTCAGGCCGGATCCGGTAGTCGATCGGGATCATCATGCGGATGAATGCGATCGACGCCGCATTGCGGTCTTCTTTCCCCTCCGCATCCTCGCTTTTGCTCTCCGCACTGCGCAGACCGGGCTCGACCGCCACAATGAAGTTGTTCGTATCACTGCCGTGCGCAGCCGTCCAGAGCACGACCGGAGTCGGTTCCCCTCCGGTGCTCTTCTTCTGCGGCTGAGAGTGACCGTGGCCGTCATCGGCAACCTCTTCGGCCTCCTCTTCACCGTCGGCATGCAGCTCACCGATCACAACCTGATAAATCTCCGTGCAGCTGAAACGCTTGACCTCTCCGAACGGATACGGGAGCGTCCAGTAAATACCCGGCTGAAGCGGCTCTTCGCTGACGACTTTCCCGAGCCGCTCCTTGATCCCGACCTGGCTGGGCCCGACCTCGTGGATCATCGTAAATCCCCAGAAAATCAACGCCCAGAACAGCACCACCGGAAAAAACGACCTCTCCAGAAAACTGTAAATCCACGTCCCGGAAACCTTGAACCCGAACTGATAATCGAGCGCCAGCGCAATGTTGCGCATCACGCCGCCCGGCTCGGTGAAGAGCGAGAGCAGCTTGCTCTCGAAAATCGGCCGCATCTCCCGGATGGTCCGCGGCCGGTAGAACTCGATGATGAAACTTACGATGAATTCAGCCCCGAGTATCGCGAGAATCACAAATACCACCCGCGCGATCACCGTATCAAGACGGCCGCCGCTCGAGGCGAACACCGTCACGATCATCGAGAGGAACATGATCACAAAACCCGCCAGCAGCCACGCACCGAACGCACGCAGCCACCGGAACGCCGGCTGCCGCGACTGCCCGACGAAAAACGCACCCGCAAACAAGCTCAGCGCAGCGAAAACCGCCGAGGCAACCGGACCGTAAACCGCCCCGGTCACCGCAGGCTTCTCCAACCGCCCGTCCCAGTATCGCGAAAACGCCACCAGCACGGCCGCCACCAGCACGGCCCCGAGAATCGAGAGCACGTAAGGAGCGTATTTCTTGTAGTTCTCAAACGACCGGCCCGCCGTGAAGCGAACATCCTCCTCCACATTCAGCGCATGCGTGTCGTTGCGTTTCTCCAGCAGCTGCTTCTCCTCCGCTTCCTGCGCCGCAGAGGTGTTCAGCATGCCGTAGATCATTGCGGCAAATGCAAAAACAACCGCCAGCGAATACGGAATTACACCGAGGGAAAATACATCCGACCCGATCAAATCCGGTTTAATCACGCCGAAAATCAGCACCGGGATCAACAGAACCACCACTGTGATGATTCCGCCGATGACGGATAGTTTCGTCATCAGCCTGGCATTGTCGATTTCTGCGCGAATGTCACTTTTTCGCTCCACATCCCACCTCGTTCTTTTATGTCAAACCCTGTTGATTCCGCATCGCGTCAAGCCGGATTCTCTGCCCGGCGCAGCAGGAAAACCGTTTTTACAGGCACGGTTCATTTACATATTTATACACCCTCCCGCTGAAAAAACAAGTTTTCCCCGCAATTTTTTCAGATTTTTATCAATCTTCCCCCGTAAATTCATCGAAAAAAAACAGGAAACACATCCGTTGATACGGACGCATTTCCCGTCGAACGGAGACGACCTCCGTCGCCCGATCCGGCATGGAATCATCCGATTCCGCACCGCGCTGTTCAGCCGCGCGCCTCCCCGGCCGCGAACAGCACAGTCGCTCCGTCGGATGAAAGTGTGACCGAGTCAACGTCCGCACCATCCTCCCAGACGGCACACATCTTCCGCGGCAGTTTCACCGTCTGCGCTTCTTTCGACAAATTGTAAAGGAAATAGTAACTCCCTCCGTCAACTGCGAAGCGGCGCGCAGCCCGGACACTGTCCGGTACCCCGGGCAGAACCGGATCGATTCCGATTTTCTTTATCAGCGCGCCGTAGAAGTCGTTCAGAAAATCCATCCCGGTACGCGCCCCGATGTAGACTGCACGCCCCTGTCCGAGTTTCCGGAACGTGACGGCAGGAGTCCCCGCATAGAAATCCTCTCCGTAAACCGCTTCAACTGCCGACCCCTCCGGGTGAAGAATTTCGGCATAGTCCATGACCGGATACCGTTTTCCGTTCCAGACGAGGCTCTGACGCGCGGCGGGCTCAAGCCCGTCGAAGTCCTCACTCCAGACGCCGAAGAGGTCGCGCCCCGCCTCCCCGCCGGGATTTCCGCCAGCCTGGCAGTTGTTGCACTCATCGACGTAACCGGTAAAATAGGTGCCGACCACCGTTCCTCCCGCTTCGACAAAACGCCGGAGGCGCTCCACCACGCCCGGTTTGAACAGAAACAGCATCGGCAGGACCAGCAGTTTGTAACGGCTGAAATCCTGTTCACTGTCGATCACGGCAAGATCGATGTTGCTGTTCCATAAGGCGCGATAGTGGTTCTGAATCGTCTCATCCCACTTCTTGATCTCGTTTCCTCCGGCAAAATGGCTCTCCCGGAGCGCCCAGTTCGACTCCCAGTCGTAGATGACCGCGGCAACCGGCTCCCGCACCGCGTCGACCAGTCCGGAAAGCCGTTCGAGTTTCTCCCCGTAGGAGGCGACCCGCCGGAAAACCATCGTCCGGTCACTGCCGTCGTGCCCGACAACCGCGCCGTGGAATTTCTCGCAGTTGTTCCGCCCCTTGCGCCACTGGAAATACATCGTGCCATCCGCACCGTGGCCGAGCGCGAGGAGCATCTCCCGCTCGAATTCGCCGGGGCGGCGCAGCTTTGTGTACGGCATCATATTCGGGATGCCGGGACAGGACTCCATCACCAGAAACGGCTTGTTCCGCATCGAATAGTGCATGTCGTGACGGAACGAAACCGAAGCGCCCTCGCGTTCCGCCTCCCCCGCATACCAGGTCGGATAGCAGTCGTCGCTGATGAAATCGCACAGAGGCGCGAACTTCCAGTAGTCCAACGTCGGGAAGAGTCCCATGAGGTTGGTCGTCACCGGCGCGTCCGAAAACTCCCGCACCGCGTCAATCTCCATGCGGAAAAAGTCGACGATCACCTCCGTACAGAATCTCCACCAGTCCAGCGCCGCGCCGTCCATCGAGGAATCGAACGGCTCGACCTGTCTCCAATCCGTAAAACGATGCCCCCAGAATGCGGACCAGTATGCCTGATTGAGTTTCTCCAGCGTGCCATACCGTTTCCGGAGAAAATCGTGAAAACGGCTCCGGCACAGATCGCAACCGCACTCACCATGGTATTCATTCGAGATGTGCCATCCCCCCAGAGCGGGGTGTTTTGCGTACCGTTCCGCGAGTTTCCGGTCCACGATCCGGACCCGTTCCCGGAAGCCGGGCGAGGAGAAGCAGCTGTTCTGCCGCGACCCCTGAATATCCCGGTGGCCGGCCCGGTCCGCCCTGCGGCTGTCAGGCCACCGTTCTGCCAGCCATGCGGGCTTGGAGGCCGACGGCGTCGCGAGGAACAGCTTCTTCCCGCTTTTCGCGCAGCGCTCAAACACATCGTCGAGCCAGCCGAACTCAAAATGGTCGGGTTCAACCTCGAGCTGCGACCAGGAGAAGATCGCAACCGAAAACGTGTTGCAGTGCGCCTCGTCCATCAACTCGAAATCGCGATCGACCGTCCCCGGCACGTGAATCCACTGATCCGGATTGTAATCGCCCCCATGCAGAATCTTACGGAAATCTTTGATGATCATGATGATGTCCTTATCGTCAAAACGTTCGCCATATTCGTTTCACTTCGTGCCGATGCGCGTCACCGGAAAGGAATCGATGTGCTCTCCGGTGGAATCGAATGCCCTTACGGTTAATATATCCCCTCGCCGTGACAATTCCAGATGCGCGCAGTAATCGTTCAGGACCACCGGAAACGGCAGATCCCAGGCGGAATACCTCTGCAGCTTCGGCGAGTTGCAGAAAAGCGTTTTCCGCCCCGGCGTACTCCGACAGTAGCAATGTTCATGGCCGCCGATCATCAGATCGATCACGCCCGGCCCGGTCAGAATCCCATCGATCACCTCGAACACCGCATGCGATCCCAGTTCAGGAGAAATCAACGCTTCGTGACTGAGCAACACCCGGAAGTCGGCATGAAGAAATTCCCCGGATGCCGCGACGGTCCGCAGCCATTCGCGCTGCCGGTCGCGATATGCCTTCTCCAGCTCCGGCAACGCGGGATTGTAATCCCCCGCGACATCCAGGACAATGAAAAATACGCCGGCGTGGGAGAAAGTGAAATATCCCGATCCGTCCCGTCCCGCGAAAAGGTCGAACCACGCCCCCGCTCCGCAACCGCGAAATTCATGATTGCCGGTGGTGATGACGAACGGTTTGCGCCACTCCCGGAGCATCGCATCGAGAAAACCGTCATAATAGTTGCGCCGCCCCGGCGAAGCGGTCACCATGTCTCCCAGCAGAATCCCGAAATCGGCGGTTTCCGCCTCCGGAGTGCGCAGAATCCGCAGCAGCTCTCCGGTCCGGCAATGCAGATCCGAAGTGATCAGAAGCGAAAAATCCCGTTTGTTTCCGGCGTTGGTGCGGAAAGAAAAGTTTCCTGTCACCGGAGACTCTTTCCCGAGTTCGGGGAAAAGCATTTTCAGTTGATACTCGTATTCGCATCCCGGAGTCAGATTTTCCAACCGCGCACGGTGAAGCGTCCGATCCCGCCGGACCGTGCCGGAAACCGGGTCGGCATACGCACTCCGGAACTCGCCCTCCCCTTTCCGGCGATACTCCACGACCGCAGCGCCCGCGCCTGCCGTCTCCCAGCCGATCTCGACGGAAGAGCACTCCGGCTGACACACCCAGGGACCGTGCAGAATGCACTCCGGTTCAGGCGGCAGAAAATAGAGCCGTCCGAGCCGGTCGATGTTGTGAAAAGCCGATCCCGTGTGAACCCAGACGAGCAGCTGCTTTGCGGCGGAACGCTGCCGCGCGATGTTGAATCCGACGGACTCCCCCGCAAACGGCAGCAGTGACAGCGGAATCCGGATTTCCGCACTCCACCGGTCGTCGGCCATCGCGGTCACGGCCTCCCAGTCGGAGAGTTCCGCAAACTCGCTGAATCGCCCGCCGCCGGCAGAGACGGCAAAATGCCGATACCAGCTGTTTTCACCGGACTCCCCGAAAAAGATTTCCAGATGATCTCCCTCCAGGGCAGCATATCCGTCCTGAGGAGTCCCCGCAAGGATCTCCAACGGTTCCCGGGCCTGGACGTTCAGAAACAGATGCGTCGCACTTCGGAAAATGCTCACTTCCGTCAATGACTCAGCCACAGGATTTCCGTCGGCGTAATCAAGAAAGCGGGAAAGAACCGTTTCAACGTCCCGGCCCGCGTCCGGATTCAGAATCTGCGGGACGAAAACCCGCCCGGTCTGACTCTGGTTCGTCATGGTGTTTCGGTTCCTCCCCGAATCCAATCATTTGACGGACTCGTCAAAAAGTTCCGGCAGAGAGATTTCCCGCCCCCTGCAGCGATTGACCCCTCATCGCATTCCGGAACAGGGAATCCTGTCTGGACGGAGCAGGGAGAGTCCGGTAGAGCTGCACCGAATGCGGAAGAACCATCAGTTCTCCACACAATTCCCGCTCCTCGCCGCTCCACAACTCCCGTCCCCGGCACGCCTCGTCCATGAGGCAGGAGCGCCGGTCATCGCTCCGGTTGAAAAGGGCGACCGCGGTCGCGCCGTCTGCAAGTTTCTTGCGGTACTCGAGAATTCCCCGGCCCCGATCACGGATTTCCGGCGGAGAAACCAGCGGATCCTGATCGATGGCGATGAGTTCGTCATTGGTAAGCAGCTGGAACGTCGCCTCATCCATCCCCGCAATGTCACAACTCAAAAGCAGCGGCGCGGACAACAGACACCAGAGCGTGAACTGCAGCCGCTGCTCATCCAGCGTCAACCGCGTTGGGGAAAAGGTCGGATTGGGCGTGTTGGGCACGCCGATCGCACCGATCTGCAGCATATCCGGATCGGGAAAACGCCCCGGCCCCATCGCCGCGTGCCAGACGGCGGAGTGATCGAACCCGATCGAGGAAATACTCGACCAGAGATCCTTGATATCATGCGAAATACGGCAGAGCTGCGCGAGCGAAAGCAGCGCCTGCGCATCGGCCTCGGCCGCGTCGTTGGAGAGACTCAATACGATGTCTCGACCGCAATCCCGCAGTTCGGAAGCGATCCGCCGCGTGGTCGGCAGATCGTTCGGGTTCCAGTCCATCTTCACGAAGTCGACGCCCCATTCAGCCCACTGACGGATGTCGTTCCCGACCTTCCACTCCGATCCGATGCGGTCGACCTGCAGCTCATGCAGCCCCGGATAACGCCCGAACACCTGATGAGGCTGCAGCCGCTGCGACTCCGGCAGGAAGAGACGCTCCTCGCGGCCGCCGTCCGTACTGCCGCCGCGAAACCCGGCGTAAGTCGAAATCCACGGCGCCGAATAGATCCCGAACCGCAATCCGCGGGAATGCACATAATCCGCCAACGCTTTCATGTCCGGGAAACGCTCGTTGCCCTGCAATGCACCGTGCTTTCCGCCCCGTTCTCCCTGCCAGCAGTCGTCGATGTTCACGCTGTTCCAGCCGTGAGCGGCGAGACCGCGTTCGACGAGCGCGTCCGCAATCGCGCGGATACGCCGGTCACTGACCCCCTCCGAAAAACAGTACCAGCTGTTCCACCCCATCGGCGGGGTGAGCTGAATCTGTTCCCCGGCGATCACCTTGATTTCACAAGTTGTCCGACCGGCCGGATTCTCGGCCTCGAATTTGACGCGATACACCCCGGGAGTGGAAATTCTTCCCCGCAATGTGCCGGACGCCGCATCGAATGCACAATCCGGCGGAGGATTCACACAATTCAGGCTAACTCGCTCGCCCTCCACCGGCAGCGGGAGCAAAAACTCATTGCCCGGACGCACTCCGAACACCCCCGAAGCATGAAACCGGGGGCGAAATAATGACTTTTTCATGGTCACTTCTCTACTCTTCAAGCATATTCTTTTCACGATAATAGCGGAGATGGAACGGATTTTTGATCCACTTTGCCGGGATCTTTCTGCCCTCCGCCTTGTACTGGTCAATCTTCTTCTGGAGTTCACAGTCTTCGCGATAGCGTTCGCTCAACGAGGCGACGCTCTTGACGGTATCGCGAATCGAATGCATGATACCCTCATTCGCAAGTTTCAACGCCTCCTCCGGCGTGGAAAGACCTCCCGCCACGCGCTCGTAGGCGTACAGAATCTTATCTTCCGCCAGCGGATAATAGGGGCTCAGGCTCTCCGGCAACGCGATCGTCCGCGCCCACTTGAGTTCGTTCGTGTGGAGATTGCCCTCATATTCGTACCCCGGTGGATTGTGATATTCCGGGTTGTTCTCCGCCCATTTCGGGTTCGGCGGCAGCCCGTCGGAACTGCGGATCAGCAGCTCATTGTATTCGCGGCTGGCCAGAAACAGCAGGAAGATCTTCGCGTACTCCTTGTGTTTCGATCCGCGGTAAATCGCCGTGTTGCGCGAAATAAACACCAGATTCTTGAAATCATACTCGGGATATTGTGAGAATGACAGATGAACCGGCTCAATCTTGAACCGGCGCAGGTCCATGTTCACATACCGGCCGGTCGAAATCATCGCGTACCGTCCCGCAACAAGCTGCGGAATGGTCGTGCTGTTCACGCTGGATTTATCCGCACTCTCGGAAGCGACCTCCGCCGCGTTCGGAATCAGATGCAGCTCGTCCACCCAGCGGTGATAGATCTTGAGCGCTTTCACAAAAGCCGGATCCGTCAGACACGGGGCGGTCAGCGTCTCATTGAACATGTCGCACCCCATGCTGCGCGCGATCGGCAGAATCACATTCGGCATCGCAGCCGCGAAAAAAGCCTCCTGGCGGCGTTTGCCGGCATTCGCGCGCTTGATGTATTCCAGCCCGATCTTCTCGAACTCCTCCGGCGTCCACTCCTCGGGCGGCACCTCCATGTCGTATTTCCGGAAAAGATCCACGTTGCAGAGCAGCGCCGAAGCCGAGAGGTTGCACGCATAGGCGTACTGTCTGCCGTCGTACATCAGCAGGTCCCGGGCGGCACCGTAGTTGTTGCCGGGATCAAGTCCGTTCTCGCGAGCGAAATCCGTGATATCCTCCAACACCCCCATCGGCGCATACCGTTTCACCGGAACATGGTCGATCAAATCGCCCGCCATGCCGGAAACCGCCTGAATCAATGTACTTTGATTGTCAGCGGCTTCCAGCCGGATTCGGAAAAGCGGTTCGCCGTTTTTGTCGACCCGCCCGGTCTTTTTCATCCATTCATGAAAGGCGGCGACCTGTTCGACCCGATCCGCCGAAAGTCCGGCCGTCCACACAAGCGTCGTTCCGCCATCGTGGTCGGCGCGCGTCAGATACGTGACGATCGCCGCCAGACAGAGAAGAACGGCTATGATCAAAAACAGGTTCTTCATCTCTCACGCCTCTTTGTTTACTCCAGTACGTCGGAATCGATCGCATCTGCGGAGAACGCATAGCGCCCGCCGCCGAGATTGCGGATCTTCCCGAAACGGGATTTGAGACCGGGCTGCCCCGGAATCGTGAGAGTCACATCGCACTTCGCTCCGAGTGACGCCACGACCACCCACACGTTGCCGTCCTTGACGAACGCCCGCGCACAGACCTCATCGGCACCGGTGCCGTTCACCGTCACCGCGGGGGCTTCTTCCGTGCTCATGATCCACGGTTCAAGATCGTGCAGCAGCTGCACGGTCTCCTTGAGATTGTTCCAATCCTCTTCTCCGCGTTCCGGGGCGCGTTTCTCCATCGCGGTGATGTCGTAATAGGCGTAGAAGACGAACGCTTTCGCTCCATAAATCGCACCGAGCAGCGGCGCGGTACGCACCTCCTCGCGGGTCAGAAAACGGGTTTTGCGGAACTCTTCGTCGCTCATGTTCTTGTCGACGATCGCCCAGTTGAACGCCTGCGGCACATGCCAGATCGTCGCACCGGTCTTCTGTCCCGCGGCCAGGGCGTCACGCAATTCGCGCAGCGACTGCGGTCCATGGGTCGCCTTGATCGGGTACGGATCGATCCCGAGGATGTCACCGGAAGTGGCATAGTAGTTCAAATCGTCGTAGAAACAGGTCAGAGTCCAGGTCGGATGATCGGGGTCGATCGCGCCGACGGTTTCGCGCAGTTTGATGATGTCCGGAATACGCGAACGAGCCTCCTCGTCACTGACGTACCAGACCAGAACAGCGGGGTGATCTTTCAGATTCTCGACGATTTTCTTCGCAACCGGAATCGGGCCGAACGCATCGTCCACCTTCTGATTCCAGCCATGCAGCATCTCCTTGATGCTCGGGACGAGTTTCAGACCGTATTTGGCGACCTGGTCGACACCGGCGCGGATCCCCTCCATGTCGGTGGCGTATTTGCCCGGACCGCGATGCCACGCGATCCCATAGAGATGCAGCGTGTTGAAACCGGCATCGGCGATGCGTTTCAGATCCTCGTCCTTCATCGACCCCTGCCAGGCGCCGTAGATGCCGATCGGCATGAACGGTTTCCCGTCAACGATCAGACGGTGATGTTTGTCGATGGTGACGGCGTTCGCGGAAGCAGCGCTGCGATCCCGCACCTGAATGTCGTACGCGACCGAGAAGAGGCGGCGTTTCGCCGCGGTGTCGAGCAGCGTGAAGTCGATCTTTCCGGAACCGGCCGGCAGTTCGCCGAAGTCGCCGCTGCAGAACCCATTGTCATCGGGGGTGAGCAGTTTTTCATACCGTTTCCCATTGAGATCGAGGGTCGCAAGAACCGCGAAATTCTTCGCGCCGGCAGGAATCGAGGCATGGACGTCAAACGACGAATCGTCCGTCCAGAGCGCAAGTCCCGTCAGCCGGGTCGGCTGCACCGACCAGAGGTTGCCGACCTCTTCGACGCGCAGATTGTCATAATAGAGCGTGCCGGAGGCCTTATCGCGGATGTAAAGCGAAACCTTTGCCTCCTGCCCCTCCTTGAGCACGAAGGGGCGTTCGATCTTCGTCCACTCTTTCGTGATCGGCTGAGCGTCATAGAGACCGCCGTCATACTGTCCGTTTCTGGAGAACTCGATGCAGAACCCGTGCGGTTCGCCCTTAATGTTCTCGCCGCGGCAGAGCATGGAGACTTTGTAGGTCTTACCCGCCTTCAGCCCCGGAATCGGAACGGAGACGAAGCCGTATTTCTCACCGGGTTTGCGCTCGGCGCGGAGACCGGGGGAACCGTTGTAACCCCACTTCCCGATCTCATACCCCTGATAGGAGGTGAAGACCGCGAGGTCGCCCGTGGCGAAATCCTGCTCGTAGACAACGCCTCCGCTGTCCCCCTCCGGCCAGGCGCGGCATTCGTCGAACATCGACTCGGCGGCAAAAGCCGCTCCCGCGAGCCAGAGTGAAGCTAAAATCGTATAAAACTTATTTTTCTGCATAATCATTCCCAAATTAGAAAAAGCTGTTGAAACAAAACCGTCAGATGACGTTCCCACGCGGGCACTGCGGACACTCGCCGTCAACAATGTGAAGGAATGTTTCCGCAAAGGAGGCACTGTCCGGGAAGCGCTTCGTCTTGACATGTCCGTCCATATAGCTGTGCGTGGTTCTTCCATTGTGACGCCCCAGCGGCAGATGCTCCCAGGCGTCGTACTTGTCCTGAAAATCCCGGTCGTTGCCGCGCTTGTTCGCATCAAGGTCGATAAAGACGCCCTGAATGGACGGATGACCGACGCGGGTCGTCTTTCTGGCGGTATACCAGATATCGCGCTTCTTGCAGAGCGACCAGTCACCGAACATCCACGGATAGCCGTAGGAAGACCAGGTGATGTTATCGACCGTATGAACCTCTTGCTCATTCGCGCTCGGGCAATTGAAAAGTTTTGCCAGAACGAAGTCATCGGGAACCGGCAGCGTGTACTCACCGGCGCCGACATACGGATAAATTTCCGGGATCCAGTACATCTCGTCGCGGGACGGACTGTTCCAGTCCGCTCCCTGGTTGGAAAGCGGCATGAAGTCGTTATAGTCGATCGTATACGCAGCTGCGCCGCTCGCAAGCTGCTTGACGTTGCTCTGGCAGCTCGCAATGTGCGCCCTTTCGCGGGCACTGTTCAGAGCCGGAAGTAACATCGCCGCCAGAATCGCAATAATCGCAATGACAACCAGGAGCTCGATCAAGGTAAAATTACTTTGTCTGTTCATATTTTTGATTTCCTTCATTTATGGACGTACTTCTCTTGTACGCTTTTATTAAATTTTAGAAATAACACTTGGGACAATTCCGATTGACAACGTGCAGGAAAGTTTCCGTGAACGATGCCTCATCGGGGAAGCGCTTTGTCCTGACATGTCCGTCGACATAACTGTGCGTGGTTCTACCATCATGACGCCCCAGCGGCAGATGCTGCCAGGCATCATACTTGTCCTGAAATTCCCCCTGATCATTGCTGCGGCGATAGGAGTCAAGATCGATAAAGACACCCTGCTGAGACGGATGGCCGATGCGGGTTGTCTTTCTCGGATAATACCAGAAATTCGTAGGTTGCACAACGTTCAGGCTTGCATCCCCGAACATCCAGGGATAACCGTAGGACGACCACACGATGTCATTCGTCGTGCGGACTTCTTTCTCGCTTGCACTCGGGCAGTTGAAGATATTCGCCAATTTGAAGTCCTCCGGTACGGGAAACTCATATTCCCCCGCTCCCACATACGGATAAATTTCCGAAAGCCAGTACGGCTCATCACGGCTGGGACTCGTCCAGCTCGCACCCTGATTGGCGATCGGCATGTAATCGTTGTAATCGACCGTATATGAGAGCGCACCGCTGGCAAGCTGTTTGACGTTGCTCTGACAGCTCGCAATGTGCGCCCTCTCCCGGGCGCTGTTCAAGGCGGGCAGAAGCATCGACGCAAGAATCGCAATGATCGCAACGACGACCAGGAGCTCGATCAAGGTAAAATGTATCATCTTCTTCATGGTAAGTCCTCGTATTAAGTTTACCGTTTATATCCATCCTGTAAAAAAGACATCAGACTACTTGGTGCAATCCTCACAGATCCACGGGGCGACGACATGGCAGAACGTCTCCGTAAAGTCGTCGTCGTTGTGGAATGCTTTGTTTTCGACATGTCCATCAGCGAAACTGAGATTGACATATCCTCCGTTCCGATGCCGGTCAACATCCAGATGATTGTAACCGTCGAACATATCGAGGAAGTCGCTGGTATCCTGATCTTTCTTGGTCGCGTCGAGGTCGACGAGCACGCCCTGTTCGGTCGGGTGACGGAAACGGGTCAGCTTCCGCGGGTAGTACCAGGTGTTCTTCTCTCGCGTCAGGAGGGAATCTCCAAACATCCACGGATATCCGTAGGAAGACCAGACAATCCCCTCAGACTTGCGGAGTTTGTCCTCGGACGCCGACGGACAGCTGAAGACTTTGGCCAGCTTGAACCCCTCGGGCAGCGAGAAATCGTATTGCCCCGCTCCCACGTAGGAATATACTTCGCTGATCCAGTACGGATTCCGGCGGGAGGATCTGCCGAATTCCGAATAGACCGCCATCGGGAAATACGAATTGTAATCGACCGTATACGACAGGAGACCGGTCTGAAGCTGCTTCAGATTGCTCTGGCAGTTGGAGCTCTTCGCCCGTTCCCGCGCCTGATTCAGCGCCGGGAGCAGCATTCCGGCCAGAATCGCAATAATCGCAATTACAACGAATATCACTTGTTAAATATACATTATGGGAATATATTATTCAATCAATAAAAGAGGAGATAAAGTAATGAAAGC
>CALXOE010000022.1 GCA_944389935.1 uncultured Victivallis sp. | reverse complement strand
TTTGAGCAAACTCAAAATAAAGGGCAGATGCACCTCTGTCAAACAACACGTCCCATCACAAAATTTGGGACATTATCTTTAAATTTGGAGTCATACGATTTTTCATAAAAATGCCCTCCCTTTTCAGGTTAATTTAACGGGCATTTTACACCAAGTCAAGTTGTCCATGGGGTCAACCGCATTCGCCAGGCATATGGTTTTCGAGCCTATTTTATCTCAAATTGAAGATCTTTCCGCTGCCCTCTATTCAATCTCAGAAAGAGCTTTGATTTATGGCTCAAAACGGAGAAGAGGCCAAAAAAAACGTATTCGCGCGAAAATACTTGAGGGGAAAATAAAAATGGCATCTCCAATGGGAGTCGAACCCATGTTGCCGGGATGAGAACCCGGTGTCCTAGGCCACTAGACGATGGAGACGCATCTCTCGTGATGTCTTTTAATATAGCCGGATTCCGGCGAATGTCAACCCCGTTTGCGGAAAAATTTCGTTTTTTGCGCGGAGTTGCCCCGTTCCCGGCCGGAATCGGTTGCATTCACACGCTCCCGGCTGTACATTAATGAGAATCGAACATCGTAAAAATTAACCCGGGAAATCCATTATGTCCGATCAAACCGTCAGAACCAGATTCGCTCCAAGTCCGACCGGATTCATGCACGTCGGCAACCTCCGAACTGCCCTCTACGCCTTTCTGCTCGCCCGTTCGCAGAAAGGGAAGTTCATCCTCCGCATCGAGGATACCGATCAGGCCCGTTACGTTGACGGCGCCGTCGACGTCATCTACAAAACCCTCGCCGCCGCCGGAATCTCCCATGATGAGGGCCCCGATGTCGGCGGCGATTACGGCCCCTACGTCCAGAGCGAACGCAAACATCTTTACCTCCCGTATGCCGAGGAGCTCGTGAAGAAAGGCGCCGCCTACTACTGCTTCTGCGACAAACACGAGCCCGCCGATCCCGCCGACGCGGAGGGCTCGGTCTCCTCCGGTTATGACGGCCACTGCCGCAACCTCGACCCCGAAGTCGTCAAGGCGAATCTCGCCACTGGAAAACCCTATGTCATCCGTCAGAAGATCGACAAGGAGGGGGTCTCCACCTATCATGACGCGGTCTTCGGCGAGATCACCATCGAGAACAAGGTGCTCGACGACCAGATCCTCATCAAACGCGACGGAATGCCCACCTACAACTTCGCGAATGTCATCGACGATCATACCATGGGCATCACCCATGTCGTGCGCGGCTGCGAATACCTTTCCAGTACGCCGAAGTACAATCTGCTCTACCGCGCTTTCGGCTGGGAGATCCCCGAATATGTCCATCTGCCGCTCATCATGGGGCGCGACGCCGACGGCAATGTCTCGAAACTCTCGAAGCGGCACGGTTCCGTGAGCTTCGAGGGGCTCGTCGCGGACGGATACCTCCCCGCCGCCATCGTGAACTACATCGCGCTGCTCGGCTGGTCGCCGAAGAACGACCGCGAGATCTTCCCGCTCTCCGAGCTTGAGGAGATTTTCAACGTGCGCGGTCTCAACAAATCTTCGGCCGTTTTCGACTACGACAAGCTGACCTGGATGAATGGAGAATATCTGAAAGCGCTCTCCCCCGCGGAGTTCGCGCGCGTCTCTCTGCCGTTCTCCGGCGTCGCGGGAACAGAACTGGAATCGAAGTGGCCGCTCATCGCGTCGCTGCTTCAGCAGCGTGTCGGCCGCCTCACCGAGATTCCGGAGAAGATCGGCTTCCTGCGTGAGCAGCCGGAATACACCTCCGAACTCTTCTGCAACAAGAAGAGCAAGTCGAATCCCGAGACCGCAAAGGCTGCGTTTGCCGCACTGATCCCGGAATTCGAGGCGCTCGCCGAGACCGACTGGAACGTCGAGGCGCTCAACGCGATCATGACCCGTTATGCGGAAACGCTCGGGGTGAAAATCGGCCAGCCGATGTGGGCGATCCGGATCGGCGTCTCCGGCCTCGCCGTCACTCCCGGCGGTCCCGCCGAGATCATGGCGATTCTCGGGAAAGAGGAGTCGCTGCGCCGCCTGCGCGAGGCTGCCGCGAAATAATCCGCATCGTACCGATGGAAATCACTGCCGCGCCGCTCCGGGAATCCGGAGGCGGCGCGTTTTGCATCGGTCGTTCAGTCAGGCGGCGGTCAGGTGTTCGAGCAGGATCTTGAGTCCGATGAGCACGATCGCCGTACCGCCGATCATAAGCATGACGCGCTCGCCCGCAAGTTTGCCGAGTTTCCGCCCGAGCAGCACGCCGACGATCGAAGCCGCCGCCGTCACGACCCCCATCGCCGCCGCCGGCAGCAGAATCGGGCTGCGCGCGAATGCGAGTCCCGCCCCCACCGCGAGCGCGTCGAGGCTCGTCGCCACCGCCGGCATGAAAAGCGCTTTCAGCGCGAAGAAGTCCGCGCCGCATTCGCCGCCGTCTCCGGACTCCGCCTCCGCCTCTCCGGATTCGCCCTTGACACCCTCGTAAATCATCTTGCCGCCGACGATTCCAAGCAGAACGAACGCGAGCCAGTGGTCGAGCACCTCAACCAGACCGGCCAGCTGCGTAGCGGCGAAATAACCGATGAGCGGCATTATGACCTGAAATCCGCCGAAAAACAGCGCCGCATGCAACGCGTTGCGCCATTTGCGGCCCGTGCGGTCGCTGAGTGCACCGCCGACCGAGACCGCGAACGCATCGATCGATACGCTCACAGCCAGAACCAGAATTGCAAAGAGTGACATCGATCTCTCCGGAAAATGGCAAAAAAGGAGCGGCTCATCTGAGCCGCTCCCGGGAATTATTTCATCAGCAGACTCATGACCGCTTTCTGGACGTGGAGCCGGTTTTCAGCTTCGTCGAAGACGATCGACCGTTTCGGGTCGTCCATGACCCCGGCGGAGACCTCCTCTCCGCGGTGAGCGGGCAGGCAGTGCAGGAATTTCGCGTCGGGTTTCGCGACCGTGAAGAGCTTCTCGTTGACCTGGTACGGAATGAAGAGCTTCATGCGCCGTTCACGCTCCTCCTCGAAGCCCATGCTGACCCAGACGTCGGTGTAGAAGTAGTCCACGTCGCGCGCGGCTTTCATCGGGTCCGGCTCCCAGGAGATGTTCGAATATCCCTGATAGAGGGAGATTTCCGGCTGCTCTTCGGCAGGGGCGCACAGCACGAGTTCCATGCCGGTCAGCCGCGCCGCGAGGATCAGGGAGTTCGCAATGTTGCTGCGGGCGTCGCCGTAGAACGCCATCTTGATCGAGCCGTCGATGCGGCCGGAGTACTCCTTGATCGTGAGCAGGTCCGCGAGGATCTGGCAGGGATGGTACTCGTCGGTCAGCGCATTGATGACCGGAATCGTCGCTTCCCGCGCAAGCTCCTCGACTCCCGCGTGGGAGAACGTGCGGATCACGATCCCGTGCAGATAGCGGCTGAGCACTTTCGCGGTATCGGCGACCGTCTCGCCGCGGCCGATCTGCATCTTGCTCTGGTCGAGATAGAGCGGCCGTCCGCCGAGCTCGCCGACTCCGACCTCGAACGAGACGCGCGTGCGGGTCGAGGACTTCGCGAAGATGAGCCCGATGCTCTTGCCCGCGAGCGGAGTGAACGCGACCTTGCCGCGCTCGGCTTTCAGTTTCGAGGCCAGTTCAAAAATATTCGACAAATCATCCCGGGTGATGTCCCGGAGGGTCAGCAAATCTTTCTTCATCTTCTCATCCCTTCTGTATGAGCGTATTGAGCTCCTCGAGCGCGGCGCTGATGCGGGCGATCCCCTCGTCGGCTTCGGCCCGGGTGAGGTTCAGCCGCGGCAGCAGCCGCAGGACCGTCTCCCCGGCGGTCAGAACCACGAGATTCTGTTTGAGGCAGAGTCCGGCGAGCGTCGCGGCTTCGCGATCGAGCACGACGCCGATCATGAGTCCCATGCCGCGGACTCCTTTCACGAATGAATATTTTTTACCGATTTCGGCGAGCCGCGTGCGGAGGTATTCCCCCTGAGTCCGGCAGTTCTCCAGCACGTTTTCGCGGTCGAACGCCTCCTGTACCGCGAGCGCGGCCGCGGAGACGAGCGCCGTCCCGCCGAACGTGCTCGCGTGAGTTCCGGGCGTCAGCGTTTCGGCGTACTTGCGTTTCACGATGAGCGCGCCCATCGGCAGTCCGTTCGCGATCGCTTTCGCCATCGAGAGCGCGTCCGGTTCGACGCCGAAGCTCTGCCATGCAAATCTCGTTCCAATCCGGCCCATGCCGCACTGAACTTCGTCGAAGAGCAGCAGAATCCCTTTTTCGTCGCAGAGCGCGCGAACCTGCCTGAGGTATTCCGGATCGGCGGGCAGGATGCCGCCTTCGCCCTGCACAGGCTCGAGCACGACCGCACAGGTCTTCTCCGTGATCGCGCTCTTCAACGCTTCGATGTCGTTGAACGGGACCTGCTTGAAACCGGGAGTGTCCGGCTCGAATCCCTTGCGGTATTTGGCGCGTCCGGTCGCGGCGAGTGTCGCGAGCGTCCGCCCGTGGAACGAATTGTCCATCGAAATGATCTCGTTGCGTCCGGTCGCGTTGCCGATTTTACGCGCAAACTTGAACATCCCCTCGTTCGCTTCGGCGCCGGAGTTCGCGAAGAACACCACGCCGTCGAAACAGTTGCTGATGAGCTTTTCGGCGAGACGCGGCATGACTTCGTTCATATAGAGGTTCGAGACATGCACGAGCGTGGCCGCCTGCTTCTGAATCGCGGCGGTGACGCCCGGATGGCAATGCCCGAGGTTGCATACGGAAATTCCGGTGGCGAAGTCGAGATATTCGCGCCCGTCGGCATCCCAGAGGCGCGCGCCGGCGCCTCGCACGAAAAGAATCTTCGGTGCGTAGGTGGGCATCACATACTTCCGGTACCGTTCGACGGTCGCCTCATACAGATTTTCCATGATCGTTCGACTCCTATGTTTGGAAAAACACATCGCTGATTTGATGTGGAAAGAGTTACTATAACACGCTTTCCTGAAAATGCAAATTTCCTGCGGGGAGAATTTGCGGATGAGAAAAAACTTTTTTCCGGCCTTGCGTTTGTCCGAACAGCGGTTATATTACCTCGAACCCCCCGGAGTTTCCGGCAACTTAGACAGGGAAAGGATGTTCCGCCATGCATGGAGAAGAGAGTTCCGCCGCGTTGTCGCCGAAAATGATGCTCAGTCGTTTCGCCATTCTGCTTCTGGTCAGTGTCGGAGTCGGGGTCGCGGGAGGAATCACCGTGTTTGAGGCGCATCAGGCGACGGCGGTGGGGGTGTTTCTCGCGATCATCATGGGGACGCTCTTTTTCTGGAGTTTCCGGCTGGCGATCGCGTTTCTCGGGCTCGCGGTTCTGATCTGCACAAATTCGCTTTCGGTGGCGCAGTTCGTGCAGTCCTCGGCGCTGGAGGTGATCCTTTTCCTGGTCGGCATGATGATCGTGGTCGGAGCGCTGCGGGACCTCGGATTCTTCACGTGGGTCGTGCAGCTGATCGTCTCGATGCCGAACATTTCGGGGAAGAAGTTCATCGCAGTGACGGCGGTCGCGTCGGCTCTGCTCGCGTGCGCGGTGGACGAGGTGACTTCGATCATCTTCATTTCGACCCTGATCTTTCAGGTGTGCGACCGACTGAAACTCAATCCGACCCCTTACATCCTGATCGCGGTTCTCGCGACGAACGTCGGTTCAGCCGGGACGATGATGGGCAACCCGGTCGGCATCTACATCGGGACGAAAGGGGGATTGACGTTCGGTGATTTCATGCTCTGGTCGTTCCCGCTTATGCTGCTTGCGCTCGCAGTGACGATCGCGTTTCTGCTCTACTGCTACCGGAAAGATCTGCGGCAGTTCGACATCAATCTGCAGGAGCGGTTGAGCCGGAATCTGTCGCTTGCGCCGGTGGTGGAGGTGCCGTACAAGCGCGGGCTGGCGCTGCTGATCTTCACGATTCTCGCGATCGCGTCGCACCATCAGCTTGAGACGCTGCTCGGACTCGGTCGGAACAGCGTGCTGCTGATCGCTCCGCTGGTCTGCGCGGGGCTGGTCATGATTCTGCGTCCGGAGCGGGCGCGCCATTACGTCGAGCGCGAGGTGGACTGGTGGACGCTGCTCTTCTTCATGCTGCTCTTTGCGATCGCCGGAACGCTTGAGCATACGCACGTCGACCGGGTGATGGCGGACTACTTCACGCAGGTCTGCGGCGGAAGCCCGGCGATTCTGATTCCGTTCATCCTCGTCACGAGCGCGATCGGTTCGGCGTTTGTGGACAATGTGATTTTCGTGGCGGCGTTCTGCCCGGTGATCGAGCAGCTCTCGGTCTCGGTGAAGGCGTTTCCGCTCTGGTGGGCGCTGCTGTTCGGAGCGTGCATCGGCGGGAACATCACGATGATCGGCAGCACCGCGAACATCGTTGCACTCGGCATGCTCGAAAAGAAAGCCCCGCATCAGATGGGATTTTTCGCCTGGCTGAAAGTCGGGGCGGTATCGGCGCTGCTCGCTTGCGGCGTGGTCTGGATCGGTTTGACGCTGACTTCGCCGCTCATGCCGGACCGGCCGTCGAAAGTCGGCTTCGATCAGCTCGAAAAGCGGTTTGAGAACAAACTTGTCGAAATCGACGCGATCTGCGCCGCCATCAACCGGGTCGACGGCCGGGAGGAGATCCGGCTCGCTCCGCCGGACGGGGAGAGCGAACCGGTGATCGTTGCGATTCCGGATTCCCCCGCGGAGGAGATGGGGATCGCCCCGGGTAAACGCGCGATTTTCCGCGGGCTCCTCACGGGAGACGGCACGCCGGGCGAAGCGCCGACGCTGCGACTCCGGGAGATCGAACCGGTCGGGAAGTCGAAATAAAAACGACGTCCCGACTCCGGGGAGGGGATCAGCGGGTCTCCTGCCCGGCTTCTCCCGTCAGATAGAGAATGGAGGGCGTGAGCTTCTCCGGCAGACGCGCAGATGGTATTTTTTCTCCGGTGAGCGTCTCCGCTTCGCCGGCGGTCTCCCGGAGGCATTCGCTTCCCGTGCCGAACGCGGTCCAGAGAGCCGTCACGGCCCGTCCGTCCGGTCGAATCCAACGAGCCTGACGGAGTCGCCCGTCGCCGGTGATGACCGGCTTGGTCGAGCCCGGCGGCAGATTCCGGATCAAGCTCCGGTAGGCCAGTCTGGCGGGTTTGTCGGTGAAGTCCCGGTGGAGAATTCCGAAATGCGCTTCGCGTCCGTTGTTCCACTCTCCGGCCCGGAAGCGGTAATAGAACACCTTTTCCACATCCTCGGAAAACGCCAGCAGCAGCTGACGCGGCAGCCGTTGTGTTTGCTCCAGCTCGGAGAAGCTGTCGGTTCCGGCGGAGTCGACCACGGCGATGATGTTCCCTTTCAGGTCGCTGTCCAGTCGGAAGAGTGCGGCTACCGGCATGCGATAGCTGCCGTTGACTCCCAATGCGATCGGGATCATCCGATCGTTTCCTTTCAGATTCTCCGTGTTCAGAAACCGCATTCCGGGACGGTGGGTCAGGGTGAGCGAGGGGAAGGCCTCCCCCGCTTCCGTCGCGGTGGTGGTGCGGGGAACTTCCGGTTTCACCCAGAACGCCTCCCAGCCCAGATGGAGTTTCGGCAGCAGAGCGTCGTCGATCTGGACTGTGCGGAACAGACCCTCTTCCTCCGATTCGCTGAAATCAAAGTAGAACGGGAGTCCGCCCGGCAGAATGAGCGTCCCGCCGCGCCGGACGTATTCGACCACCGCGTCGATTTGTGAGGCGGGAAAGCCCTCCCGTCCCGGCAGCGCCAGAATCGGGCACTTTGAAACGTCCAGTACCGCCAGATCCTGAAACGACAGCTCTTTCCGATGTTTCCAGCCGGGGAGGTAATCGTCAATGCTGCCGGTGCAGTAGAGTGTCGGAGTGTCCGAAAGAACGCCGATGCAGTCCCGCTCCGGAGAAAATCCCAGCAACTTCAGTGCGGCGGGAACCGTTTCCCGGGCGAGGAGAAACCGTTCCGGCGCGCTGGAGTCGCCGATTTCCGTGATCCAGATCGGTTTGTCGATGCCGTATTTTCTCATCAGATTCCGCAGATCCCGGATGCGTAACGGCAGTTGCGACTCCGGTACGTTCCGCCACTGGTAGGGATGAAAATTCATCACATCGAAACAGTCGACCGCTCCGGCCCGGAATGCCTGCTCCACAAATTCCATCGGATTGCCGAAATCGGACATCCCGCTGAACAGGACCCGCGCATCCGGATCGATGCGCCGGATCGTCCGGAACGTTTCGCGCAGCAGTTGCGCGTAGTTGGCCGGATTCGGCTTTTCGCCCCACGGCCGGTCGCAGTCGGCTTCGTTGATCACCTCGTAGGAGTCGATTCTCCCTTTGTAGCGGCTGACGCACCGTTCCACATAGTTGAGCCAGCGTTCCATATTGCGGAAAGGAGGTTTCCCGTGGGCCGGCAACTCCCCGCCGAGAATGGCCAGAACGGAGACTCCCTGTTTTTCCGCTTCCCCGACCAGGGCGTCCCAGCGTGAGAAATCCCACTTGCCCGGCTGCGGCTCCACCTGTGCCCAGTCCAGATCGGTTCGGACGAAGCCGATGCCGGTCGCCGCGATTCCCGCGAGTTCCCGGCGCATCTCCTCCTGCGGCATCCGGTTCAAATGGGCGCAGACTCCATAGGGGGATTCCGCCGCGGTCAGCGAGAGCGCGAGCGCGGCGAGTATCCCGGCGGCAAACGAACGTTTCATCTTGCGGAAAACTCCAACGTTGTTCCCGGCGCGGCATGGAAATACACGGGCGCGGTCCGGGCCTCAAAGAAATTGTTTGAAAGTTTCATCTCTTCGCCGCAGAGATCTTCGATCTGCACGGCCTCTCCGGAAAATTTCATCCTGCGATCACCCGAGAGCGACCAGACGGCATAGATCCGTTGACCTCCGGGCTGCTGCCAGACCGCCGTCCGGACTCCGGCGGCGGGTTCGGAAATCGCGACCTGACCCGATCCCTCCGGATACAGCCGCGTCAGGGTCTGAAAGGCCCCAGCCGCCGGTTTCGGTGAGAAATCCCGGTGCAGAATGCCGAAATTCGCTTCGCGTCCCCGGTTCCATTCTCCCGCCCGGAAACGATAGTAGCAGATCCCCTCGACCCCTGCCGAGAGCAGCAGCAGATGTTGGCGAACCAGAAGCGAAGCCTGCTGAATCTCACTGGAGCATTCGTTCATGACACCCGGAATCAGCACCAGATTCCCCTTGAGATCACTGTCGAAACGGTAGAGCGCGGCGACCGGAGCCTTGTACTCTCCTTTGACTCCGTAAAAAATCGGAATCATCCGGTCATTTCCTTTCAGGTTCGCCGCGGTCAGGAATCGCCCGGCGGAGAATTTCCGGGGCGAAAGCTCCGGGAACTCTTCCCCCGGAACGACCTCCTGCGTCTCCGCGGGAACTCCGTTCCGCGTCCAGGAGGCCTCCCAGCCGAAATGCAGTTCTCCGGGGCACTGACGGGTGAGCCAGGCGTTCGTGAACATGCCGTCCGGCTGCTTTTCCACATTGAAATAGAACGGAATGCCGCCCGGAATCACGACCGTCCCACCCCGCTTGACATAATCGCGGACGAAACCGAACTGCCGCACAGGAAACCCCTCCACTCCGGGCAGAATCACCACCGGACAAGCCTCCGGTTTGAGCGCGGGAAGTTCAATGAATTTCAGCGTGCGCAATTTTTTCGCCTCCGGCAGAATCTCGCCGACCTGCATGTGGATGCCGTCGGCATACCAGAAATTTTCGTCGTCGCGAATGATTCCGATCGTCTGTGACGCCGGATCGATCTCCAGCTTTTTCAACGCGGCGCCGACGACCTCCCTTACGAAAGCGACGGGCTGTTCCCCGGAGGAGTTGCCGATCTCCGTGACCCAGACCGGTTTATCCAGGTTGTGCTTTTTCATCAGTTCGCGCAGTTCGGTGATCTTGTGGAGCAGCTGTGCTTCCGGTACGTATTTCCACTGATAGGGGTGGAAATTGACTCCATCGCAGGCGGCACCGGCGCCCGCGGCAAACGCCCGGTCGAGAAATCCATAGGGGTTCTGCACGAACGAAACCCCGGAGAAGAGCACTTTCGCCTCCGGATCGGCGGACCGAATCGTCTGCCGGCACTGCTTGAGCAGTTCCGCGTAATGCTCCGGATTCGGTTTCTCCCCCCACGGGCGGTCGCAATCCGCTTCGTTGATCACTTCATAGGCGAAAATCTTCCCCCGGTAACGGGTGGCGCACTTCTCCACATAGTTCAGGAAATCCGGGAGATTCCGGTAAGGCGCCCGCACCGGTTTGTGAAGCTCGCCGCCGAGAATCGCCAGAACGGCGACCCCCTGTTTCCCCGCCTCTTCCACCAGCGCGTCCCATCGTGAAAAATCCCACTTGCCCGGCTGCGGTTCCACCTGCGACCAATCGAGGTCCACCCGGACCATCTGGACACCCCGGTCTGCCATCGCCGCAAGTTCGCGACGCATCTCCTCCGGAGACATCCGGTTCAAATGGGCGCACATCCCGAACGGCGAACCGGCCGTGACGCCGATCCCGATCGAACAAATCGCTCCCAGAAGCCATCGATACCATTTCATTTTCATCTTCTCCTGGTTATTCGTTTTTTATTGATAGTAATGCGTGACGCCCATCGCCGAGGCCTCCAGCTCCGAGGCTCCGGAACTGGCTGCGTGCCCGTCCATATACGCGGCGTTGGCGCGTTTGTTATGAATCAGATGGATACGGGACTGTTCCACATCTCCGCGCGGAGAATAGATGAAAAACGGCGCCTGATTGCTCAGATTGAACGTGTCAATCAGCATGATGAATTCCGTGGGACGGCGATTCCGAACCGTGCTGTAAAAGTAGTTGGTCCGGTAAAGCGTCGGGTCTTCTCCGCCGGGTGTGAGCAGGAAATCTCCGAAATCCTTTTTGATGCGGATCGCGTAATCCCAGTTGTCGGTGCTGGCGTTGCCCAGGTAGGCCCCGTAGGTATGCGTCTCCCATATCGCGCTCGCCAGGGTCGCGGAACGGGCGGCGTCGGGACTGGGATTCGAGGGGCAGCTCAACAGCTTCCAATCGGAGAGATAACGGTTGTTGTAGAGCGCCCTGCCGAATATTTTGTTATCCGATCGGCCAACCATCAGTCCCCGGGAGTCGTCGCTGTAGAAAATCTGCGCTTTCATGATCTGTCCGAGGCCGTTGAGGCAGCTCGTGCTCCGCGCTCTTTCCCGCGCCTGATTCAGCGCCGGAAGCAGCATCCCCGCCAGAATCGCGATGATCGCAATCACGACCAGCAGCTCGATGAGCGTAAAATCGGCCCTGGTCATCGCCGGACTGCGGAGCGCGGAGCGTACGGGGGAGGTACTTTTTCCCACCTCCCGCATCCGGTCGGCGTCCTGCCGAACTGCCGACACCGGGAAAATCGCAATCTTCTCCGCGGGATTTCCCTTTCGGAATCTTTCATCCGCCGGCCGGGTCGGAGCGCTGCCGTCCGGCGGAAGCCGCAGTGAGGAAACGGAGCAGCGCACGGAACCGGTTGGTCGAAAAGCAGAATGGACCGTTCGATTCATTTTTTTTCTCCTTGCAGTTGAGTTTGATGGAACAGAATTGACGTATAACCGTAGAGCAGCGGCAGAATTCCCACTCCGGCGCAGCGGGAAATGTCGATGTTTCCGAGAATTTTGTCCACCCGGGCGGTCAGGGCGTCCGGGCATGGATGTTCGTTGCAGAGCGCAATGGTGGCCAGATAGTTGCCGATTCCGCGCAATATCGCGTTCGGATGCGCATATCTTTCCCGGAAAACCGGATTCAAATAGCTCAATCCGCCGAACAGAGCGGAGCTGCCGTCCGGAGCGATTGTCTCCGGAGTCGCTTTCATGGGCAGGTATCTCCAGTTGTCATACAGAGCTGCCCAGTCGCCGTCGAATGCTTCCGCCTCTTCCAGCAGCGGCATCAGGCGGGTTTCGGCGATCGACGCCGCCATGCGCATGGCCTCGCGGATTCCCTCATAGAGTTCCGGTGCGATGCCGCTTTCCCGGAAGAAGTTCAACGAGAGCTGCATTTGAATGACCGGCATATCCCACCAGTCCGCTTCCGGATCCATCGTCAGGGTCTGCTCCAGTCCGGCCGCGGCATAATGACGCATCCATTCGCAGTAGCAGGATTCTCCTGTGACGTCAGCGGCGATTCCGTAGATCATCGGCAGCCGCATCGCCTCATGAGGTGTGCAGTGCCACATGGTCGAGACGATGGCAGGTTTCCCGTCGAGACGCAGCAGATTGTAAGCGTTGGAGGGCGTGACGGTTCTCCGGCAGTATTCCGCGACCGAGCGGAGAAATGCTTCCCCGTCGCGTTTCAGACCGGCATCCGGAGACGGATAGCCCGTCAGAAACCGCCACATGCCGTAGGTCGCCAGAGTGAACTGGTCGCGTGAGGAGTTCCCGTAGCAGCTGCGTCCGTCGTACGGACTCAGACCGCGGGCCACAAAACCGGGTTTCCCGTGAACGTTGCCGCACCGAATCAGGCCTGCTGCCGCAAGCCGGGCAAAGTCGGTGTCCGTCTCGCCGCGGAGACGCAGCAGGTCGAGCAGAAAACCGCCGTTCAGCGCGCAGTCCTCCATCCCGGTGCTCCATCCGCACGGATTCGGGAACGAAAGCGAAATTTCCTCCACGGAGGGGAGATGGAAAAAACGTTCCTCCGGGTCGTCTGCCGTTATGTAGTCATAGACCAGACCGGTTCCAGGATGAAAAAACACCCGGGAGATCCGGTCCCATGCTTTTTCCTGCCAGGTGATTTCCGCCATGTTCCCGCCTCTCTTCCAAAACTGTAACTTGATTTTTATTTTCTCTTATAGTATAGTGAAATGAACATTTAAAAACAATATTGAAAAATGTTTTTATATTTGAAAAAAAAGAAAAAACATTTGAAAAACAACCATTATGAAACAACTCAATGATCTTTCTCCGTTCCGGTGGAATCCGCTGCCGCCGCCGAATCATTATCACGAGATGGAGTTCTATCACCACCGTTCCCGGCGTTTCTATCGGATGCGAAACTTGTCCCCGGGGGTGCGGGAGGATCAGTTGCGGATCGAGTGCATCTGCGAGGTCGCGTTGCTGCGGCAGGCGCATTATATGCGGCGCAACGCTCCATTTCTGTCGATCGAATATGTGAAAAGCGGTTCTCTGCTGGTGCGGCAGCGGGAGTGCGCCTGCGAGCTGGAGCCGGGTGAGGTTTTTCTGATGCAGCCGTTGCTGGAAAGCGAATTTCTGTCGGGGGATGGGGGGTGTCGGAAAATCTCGTTGATGATCTCCGGGACGCTGTTGAAGCCGTTTCTGGAGAGCAGCGGTCTGGGGGAGCGGAATGTCGTGACGGGTCTGGACGGCCACAGCATGGAACGAATTCTGCAGGAGATCGGAGAACTGGCCGACGAGTCACCTGATCCGGGTTCCATCCGCAATTCGCTGCTCTGCTTCGAGATTCTGCAGTTGCTTCGCGGTCGGCCGGACACGGTTGCTCTGCCGTCGCCTCTGGCGGAGCTGCGCACCTTGCTTGAGGAGCACCCGGAACATGCCTGGACGCAGTCGGAAATGGCACAGCGCTGCAACTGCTCTCCGACCCATCTGGTTCGGCTGTTTCACAACTATTTCCATACGACGCCCCGGCAGTATCTGCTCGATTTGCGAATCCATCGTGCGCGGCAGCTGCTTGCGGATGAGACCCGTTCCATCAAGGAAATCGCCGCTGCGGTCGGTTGCGGAAACGCGCTGAATTTCTCGACCTGTTTCCGGCGTCGTCAGGGGGTGTCGCCGCGCGAATATCGGAAACAGCTCTCGTTTTTCTCCTGAAGAGCGCGGAGGCGGGATGTCAAAGACAAAAAAGAAGGCAGGTTGTATTCGCTCGTCAATTACAGTGTACAATAAGCTCAAAAGAGAGCCCGATGCATATCTTATTCCGAGTATGACCTGCCTTCTGGTACTCACTATATACCAACTTGCGGAAAAGTCAAGTTTCGGGCGGTAAAAAAACCGTTTTGGAGAAAAAGTTCGTTTTTTTTTGAAAAAAATTCCGGAAATCATTTGCAAAATGCAAAAGAGAAGATATCTTAAGGAGCTGTTGCCATCGGTTTTCCGGTGGGTTGATAGCTCAGTCGGTAGAGCATCGCCCTTTTAAGGCGGTGGTCCCGGGTTCGAGTCCCGGTCAACCCACCATTTTTATTGAATATAAAGTCAGGTTTAACGATAGAAGCCGGCCGCCCGTCTGTGGTTCGGGCCGGGGAAATGAGGAACAAAATGAGCAAAGTCTGCGAAATGTGCGGGAAAACCAAGGCCAACGGCGGCTGCATCACCCGCAAGGGTCTGGCCAAGAAAGCCGGCGGCATCGGTATGCACGTCGTCAAGAATGTGAAGCGCACTTTTGAAGTCAATCTTCAGAATGTCAAGATCAACGCCGGCGGGACGGTCAAGACCGTCAAGATGTGCACGCGCTGCATCCGCACCGGCAATTACGAAAAAGCGTAAGATCCGTTTTCCGGATTTTTGTCGATATATGAGAGCGGGCGAGTGCGGTTACTCGTCCGCTCATTCTTTTGTAATCCTAAATCAGGCGGAGAAATAAGATGTTCGGACTGGGTGACTTGCAGATCGTTGCCGCATTGGCGGGCTGTCTCGGGATCACGCTTTTCGGGGTTGTTTACGGGAGCGTGAACTGGAATCGGGGATCGGATCCGCGCCGGGAGGAGGCCCTGATGCGGGCACGTCGCCGCTCCCGGGCCCGCCGCCGCAGAATCGCGGAGGAGCGGCAATGACTCTGTTCGCGTCCGCCGCGGCAGCCGCCGCGGAAAGCGGCATGAATGTATGGATTCTCGGCGCTCTGATCGTCGTATACATGCTCATCGTCGGTTACCTCGGTTACCGCGGATTCCGGAAGACCGCCTCGAACAAGGATTATCTGCTTGCGGGCCGTTCGGTCAATCCGTTCGTCATGGCCATGAGTTACGGTGCGGCGTTCATCAGCACCTCGGCTCTGGTCGGATTCGGCGGGGTCGCCGGGCAGTTCGGCATGGGTCTCATGTGGCTGGTTTTCATGAACATTGCGATCGGGATCGTGGTCGCGTTCATCTTCTTCGGGCCGCGGACGCGCCGCATCGGGCTGGCGCTCGACGCTCACACGTTTCCGGAATTCATGGGGCGGCGGTTTGACTCGCAATACCTCAAGGTTTTTCTCGCGGCGATCATCTTCCTCTTCATGCCGCTCTATTCGAGCGTGGTGCTGATCGGCGGAGCGCGGTTTCTGCAGGAGGTCATGATGATCGACTACGGCTGGGCGCTCGGGATCTTCGCGGTGATCGTGGCGCTCTACGTGGTTTTCGGCGGACTCAAGGGGGTCATGTACGTCGATGCGATGATGGGGACGGTCATGATCGCGGGGATGCTCTCGCTGCTCGTGATGTGTTACTGGAAGCTCGGCGGAGTGGTCAGCGCGCATCAGGCGTTGACGGATATGGCGCCGCTGGTGGCGGAGCGGCTTCCGGCTGAGGCGGCACTCGGTCATCAGGGGTGGACTTCGATGCCGAAGTTCAACTCGGTCTGGTGGTGGACGCTCGTGTCGAGTCTCATGCTCGGGGTCGGCATCGGCGCGCTCGCGCAGCCGCAGCTGGCGGTCCGTTTCATGACGGTCAAGAGCACGCGGGAGCTGAACCGCGCGGTGGTGATCGGCTCGGTCTTCATCCTCTGCACGGCGGGGGCGGCCTACATGGTCGGGGCGTTGTCGAATGTCTTTTTCTACCATGCCGACAAGGGGATCGCCGAGGGGATCTCGGGAAAACTCGCGATTGAAGCGGCGGGCGGGAATCCGGACCTCATCATACCGCTCTTCATCCGGCAGGCGCTGCCGCCGGTGGTGCTCTATGTGTTCTCTCTGACGCTGCTTTCGGCGGCGATGTCGACGTTGAGTTCGCTTTTCCACGTGACCGGATCTGCGATCGGGCACGATCTGTTCCGCAATCTCTCGAGTGTGAAGCGCGACAGTGTTCTCGTCACGCGGCTGGGGGTGATATTCGGGATCGTGGTCAGCGTGATCCTCGGGATCGTGCTGCCGCCCGGCATCATTGCGCGCGGGACGGCGATTTTCTTCGGAGTCTGCGCGGCGGCGTTTCTGCCGGCCTACTGTGCGGCGCTCTACTGGCGCGGGGCGACCCGTTTCGGTGTGTGGCTCTCGATCTCGGTCGGGGTGGGGGCGAGCCTTTTCGGGCTGTTGTTTCTGCACCGCAAGGAGTCGGCGGCACTCGGCATCTGCCAGGCGCTGTTCGGGCGCGGCGAGCTGATTTCGGCGTTTCCGTGGCCTTATGTGGATTCGCTGGTTTACTCGCTGCCGCTTTCGGTGCTGGCGCTGGTGATCGGCAGCCGCTTCTCCGCGAAGCTCTCCGAGGCGCATCTGAAAAATTGTTTTGAATCTTTTAAAATAGACGGGTGATCCCAAAATGGCTTTCAAAAACATCTCGAATCAGGTTCATTTTCCGGAGCTGGAGTGCGAAATTCTCGACTTCTGGCAGCGTTCCGACATTTTCAAGAAATCGCTCGATCAGCGTCGGGGCGGGCGGGAGTTCGTGTTTTACGACGGGCCGCCGTTCGCGACCGGGCTGCCGCACTACGGCCATCTGCTGGCCGGGACGATCAAGGACGTTGTGCCGCGTTATCAGACCATGCGCGGCAACTACGTCGAGCGGCGGTTCGGCTGGGACTGTCACGGGCTTCCGGTTGAGAACGAAATGGAGAAACAGCTCCATTTGAGCAGCAAGCGCGACATCGAGGCCTACGGCATCGACAAGTTCAACGAGGCGTGCCGCTCGATCGTGCTGCGCTACACCGCCGAGTGGGAAAAAGTCGTGAACCGCATGGGCCGCTGGGTCGATTTCCGGAACGGCTATCGGACGATGGACCGCAGTTTCATGGAGTCGATCTGGTGGGTATTCAAGACGCTGTGGGATCAGGGGCTGGTCTACGAGGGGTACAAGATCCTGCCGTACTGCCCGCGCTGCGCGACGCCGCTGTCGAATTTCGAGGCGAATCAGGGGTACAAGGATGTGGTTGATCCCGCGATCACGCTGCGGTTCCGGGTGAAAGACGAGGAGAACGCCTACTTCCTCGCGTGGACGACGACGCCGTGGACACTGCCGTCGAATCTCGCGCTGACGGTCGGGCCGGAGATCGACTATGTGAAAGTCAAAGACGGAGAGGACTTTTACTATCTGGCTGAAAGCCGTCTCGGCGCATACTATCGCGAAACGCCGGAGATCGTCTGGCGCGGCAAGGGTGCCGAACTGATCGGGCGGCGGTATGAGCCGCTGTTCAACTACTTCGCCGATCTTGCGGCCGAGGGGGCGTTCCAAGTGCTGGGCGGCTCTTTCGTGAGCACGGAGGACGGCACCGGAATCGTGCACACCGCGCCGGGATTCGGCGAGGATGACAACGCGGTCTGCAAGGCCGCCGGACTTCCGGAGGTGTGTCCGATCGATGAGGAGTGCCGTTTCACGGCGGAGGTTCCCGATTACGCGGGGCGTCCGGTGAAGTCGGTGGACAAGGAGATCATCCAGCGGTTGAAAGAAGAGGGCAAGCTCATCCACCGCGGCCAGATCAAGCACAGTTATCCGCACTGCTGGCGGGACGACGGTCCGCTGATTTATCGCGCGATCTCGACCTGGTTCGTGAAAGTCGAGGCGATCAAGGATAAGATGATCGCGAACAACCGCACGATCAACTGGGTGCCGTCGCACCTGCGCGACGGCCGGTTCGGGAAGTGGCTCGAGAATGCGCGCGACTGGGCGATCAGCCGCAACCGTTACTGGGGCACTCCGCTGCCGATCTGGCGCAACGCCGAGGGTGAAGTGATCGTGGTCGGGAGTGCCGCCGAACTGGAAAAACTCTCGGGGCGGAAAGTCGAAGATCTGCACAAGCACTTCATCGACAAGATCGAGATTCCCTCGCCGACGGGCAAGTCGCCGCTGAAGCGGGTGCCGGAGGTGTTCGACTGCTGGTTTGAATCCGGTTCGATGCCGTATGCGCAGCAGCACTATCCGTTCGAGAACAAGCAGCATTTCGAGGAGAATTTCCCGGCTGACTTCATTGCCGAGGGGCTCGACCAGACGCGCGGGTGGTTCTATACGCTGGTGGTTCTGGCGTCGGCGCTCTTCAACAAGCCGCCGTTCCGGAACGTGGTGGTGAACGGGCTTGTGCTGGCGGAGAACGGGCAGAAGATGTCCAAGCGGTTGCGGAACTATCCCGATCCGATGGATGTGATCGACCGCTGCGGCGCGGATGCGCTGCGGCTTTTCCTGCTCGGATCGCAGGTGGTGCGCGCCGAAGATCTGAAATTTTCGGAGGCGGGGGTGCGCGAGGTGCTGCGCGGGATCATGATTCCGATGTGGAATGCGCTGGCGTTTTTCGTGACCTACGCGAATGTGGACGGATACGAGCCGGCTGCGGGTGAGGTGAAAGCGCCCGTGAAGCCTGCGAACGTGCTGGACCGCTGGATTCTCTCCTCCGCGTCGCAGATGGTCGAGGAGATCCGTACCGAGATGGATGCGTACAATCTGCAGAAAGCGGCGAACCGGTTCAGCCGGTTCATCGACGATCTCACGAACTGGTACATCCGGCGGAGTCGCCGCCGTTTCTGGAAATCGAGCGACGATGCGGACAAGAAAGAGGCGTATGCGACGCTGCATTATGTGCTGCTGACCTTTGCGAAGACGGCGGCGCCGTTCATCCCGTTTACGACCGAGGCGATCTATCGGGTATTGCGGACGGCGGAGATGCCGGAGTCGGTGCATCTGTGCGACTATCCGGAACCGGATGCTGCGAGCCGCGATGAATATCTCGAGCGGCAGATGGAGCTGACGATGTCGGCGGTTTCGTCGGGACGCTTCCTGCGGACGGCGAACAATTTGAAAGTGCGCCAGCCGCTCGCGAAGGCGGTTCTGGCCGCGCCGGACGCCGTATCGCGCAAAATGCTCGAGGAGACTGCGTGGATCATCGCCGAGGAGCTGAATGTGAAGCAGGTGGAATTCTGCGATGACGAAGAGGCGCTGGTGAAGCGTTCCGCGAAAGCGAACTTCAAAGTGCTCGGCAGCCGTCTCGGGAAGAACATGAAAGAGGCGGCCGCGAAGATCCAGGCGTTCACGGGGCGCGAGATCGGCGAAATTCTCGCCGGAAAACCGTACCGCCTTGTGCTGGCAGACGGGACGACCGCGGAGATTTCCGCAGCGGATCTTGTCGTTCAGCGCGAGGAGAAGCCGGGGCTGGTAGCCGCGAGCGGGGACGGAATCACGATCGCGCTTGCGACTGAGCTGACGCCGGAGCTGGAGGCGGAGGGATTTGCGCGCGAATTCGTGAGCAAGATCCAGAATCTGCGCAAGGAGAGCGGGCTCGATGTGGTCGACCGGATCCGGATTGAATACCGAGTTCCGGAGAAATGGAGCGCGGCCGTCGAGTCGAACCGCGCATATATCTGTGAAGAGACGCTGGCTCTGGAGCTGGTGTCGGGGGAGGCTGCCGCCGGAGTCGAGACCGACGTGAACGGCGCGGAGTGCCGGATTCTGGTGGAGAAAGCGTAGAATGATGGGGAGCCGCACACGGTTCGGAATCGCGCTCGCGCTGCTGCTGCTGGCGGGGATGATGCTTCTGGTGCTTCAGCTGTTGCAGCGGGTATCGGAGCGGAACGCGCGATTTGACCGGATGTTTCCGGTGATGGGGACCGTGGCGGAGCTCACGTTTTTCACGTCGCCGGAGAATGCGCAAAATGCGGCGGACGCCGTGACTGCCGTTTTCGATGAGGTGACGGATCTCTGCAACATCTACGATCCCGAGAGTGAGCTTTCCCGATTGAACGCGACGGCGGCGGATAAGCCGTTCGTCTGTTCGCCGGAGCTCTGGAGTCTGCTGCTGGAGTCGCGGAAAGCGTATGCGTTTTCGGATGGTGCGTTCGACATCACGTCGAAGCCGCTGATGGATCTCTGGGGGTTTTACCGCAAGCGGGGAGACTCGCTGCCGACGGAGCTTGAGATCGCCGAGGCGCAGTCCCGGGTCGGGTTGAACAAGGTGATCTTCAACGACGACGACCGGAGCGTGAAATTCACGGTGCGGGGGATGAGTTTCGATCTGGGAGGAATTGCCAAAGGCTACGCCGTCGACCGGGCGTTTGAAGCGGTCTCGAAGTTCGGAATCCGGCGTGGAGTCATCAATCTCGGCGGCAATCTGCGGCTGTTTCCGGAGCCGCCGCCCGGGAAGAGCGCCTATCGAGTCGGCGTGAGAAATCCGGAAAACAAGAGTGAGCTGCTGGACGAGACGCTGGAGTTGTGCAATGTTTCGCTCTCGACCAGCGGGGATTACGAGCGGTTTGTGACGATCGGCGGTGTGCAGTACGGGCACATCATGAATCCGGTGACGGGCCGCCCGACCCAGGGGAGGCATTCGGTGACGGTGATCGCGCCGTCGGCGCAGTTGGCGGACTGGCTTTCCACGGCGATTTTTCTGCAGGGGGAGGCGCTGGCGCGGCGGGCGGAGAGTTCGTTCGGCGGCGTTGCGGTGCTCATCGCCCGTCCGACCGAAACGAAACCGTGACGAAAGTTCGGCGACAGGCGGAATAGAAAGGGGATTGACATGCGGAATTTCAAGTGGGGATTTTCGACGCTCGGCTGCCCCGCGAACACGCTCGCGGAGTCGGTTGCGCTGGCGGACGAGTTCGATTTCCGTTATCTGGAGCTCCGGGCCGTGGAGGACTCGATTCAGCTGCCGCGGGTGTTCGCCGCGCCGGAGAAGCGCGCCTTGCTCGTAAAACTCGCGCAGGAGGGGCGGATCCGGGTGTTCGGCAGTTCATTTGGATTGGCCGCGGTCGAAAACGACCGGGAGGAACTTGAGGCGCTCGGGCGTCTGGCGGACGAGGCGGGTGTGCTGTATCTGCGGGTGTTCGGCGGCTTCGATTTTCGCGAAGAGTTCCGCGAGGATAAGACGGAGACCGCGCGGCGGAATCTCGACTGGTTCCGGTCGCTCGGACTCCGGTCGCAGCTTGCCCTGGAGACGCATGACGGCTTCAGCTCGGCCGCGCGCTGCCGGAAACTCTTTGAAGAGCTCGGCGAGGCGTTGCCGGTGATCTGGGACGCGCACCACACCTGCCGTTTTGCGGGGGAGACGTTTGCGGACAGCTGGGCGATGCTGGCCGGGCATGTCGTCGACGTCCATGTGAAAGACAGTCGCATCGATGCCGACGGCAAACTCGTCGCCACCGTCCCCGGGGAGGGGGATCTGCCGGTCGGAGAGTTGCTTGAGCTGCTCGAAGAGGCCGACTACACGGGGCTGGTCACGCTCGAATACGAGAAGCTCTGGCATCCGTATCTGCCGGAACTGCGCGTGGCGCTCGAAGCGGTCAACCGCCTCTGGCGGTGAATGGACGCTCACTTTTTCCCGTAGTCGATGTTGCAGAGCCGGAAAGCGGGTTCCGGCAGGGGCTCTCCGTTCAGAAACGCTTCGATGAGCGCACATGGATCGGGATCGCGCCCGGCCTTGAGCCAGTGGATCTTATGTCCCTCACGTTCGAGTTTCCGGAAGAAAATATCCTGCCGCTTCGCGAACTGGCGGATGCGGGCGAGCAGTGTGTTGCGCATTTCCGAGAGCGTGCATTCCCCTTTGAGGTAGCGTGAGACTTCCCGGTATTCGAGCCCGAAGAATTCGAGCTGTTCCCAGGAGACTTCGTTGAGCTCGTGCAGGTGTTTCACTTCATCGACGAGTCCGTCGGTGAGGCGGCTGTCGAGCCGCGCTTCGATGCGGGCGTGGACCTCGCTGCGCGGAAAATAGACGCCGAGCAGCAGCGCATCAAGCTCGAAAGGCGGCTCGAACGATGGTTCGTTTTCCGGGTTCTGGCGGATGCGGGGCATCCCCTTTTCGCGCGGCGGGAGCGCGCCGCCGGGGAGGTGATAACCGTCGATGAGCGCGGCGAGGTAGAGTGCGGTCCCTCCGCAGAGAATCGGCAGTTTGCCGCGTGCGGCGATCTCCCACATGGCGCGGTAGGCGTCGCGCAGGAAGCGTGCGAGGTTGTAGACTTCACGCTGCGGATCGGCGATGTCGATGAGGTGGTACGGAACTTCGCCGTATTCGTCGAGGTCCTTGCCGGTCCCGATATCCATCCCCCGGTAGACCTGGCGCGAATCGACGCTGACGATTTCCGCCGGGAAGAGGCGCGCGAGTTTCACGGCCAGAGCGGTTTTACCGGTCGCGGTCGGGCCGGTGATGACAACAGTTTTGATTTTTTCAGCCATAAATCCTTGCAAAAAGTTGTACAAAAGCGGTTTTGCGTATTATATTATGCCCGTGAAGCGAAAAAATCAATCTTGAAAACGGATGATTCGATGGAAAAACAGCAGACAGTTGTCAATTCGGCCGAATATTCAGGGATCGCATTGCACTCCGGCGCCCGCTCCCGGGTGCGGATTCACTCCGCTCCCGAGAATACCGGGATCGTATTTCGGCGGGTCGACCTGCCGGGTAAGCCCGAGGTGCGGGCACTCGCGTCGAATGTGGTCGACGTGCGGCGTGGTACCACGATTGCGAGCGGGAATGCCGTGGTGTTCACGGTCGAGCACATCATGTCGGCTCTGCATGCGTTCCACGTGGACAACTGCATCGTGGAGATGGACGGCATGGAGCCGCCGATCGGCGACGGCAGTTCGCTGCCGTACTGCCGGATGGTGCGCGAAGCAGGCATAGTTCAGCAGGAGGCTGAGGCCAGAGTGTTCACGCCGTCGAAGCCGCTCTACGTCGAGGGTGGGCACACGCGGCTCGTGATCGTGCCGGGGGATGTGCTGAGGATCGTCTGCACGACGAGTTTCGCGGGCTGTCCGATCGATCCGCAGTTCTACGAATTCACCGCGACGGATCCGGAGGCTTATGAGACGGAGATTGCGGGCGGGAGGACGTTCGTCGATTTCCGCGATCTGCAGCAGCTTCTGGCGATGGGGCTCGTGAAAGGGGGCAGTCTCGACGCGGCGGCGATCATCCACGACGGTGCGATCATCTGCAAGGAAGCGCTGCGTTATCCGAACGAGATTGTCCGGCACAAGATTCTCGACGTGGTCGGAGACCTTTACCTCTCCGGCTGCCGGATCACCGGGACAGTCATCGCGGTCAAGCCGGGGCATCCGAAGAACGTCGAACTCGCCGGGCTGCTCCAGCGCGAAATCATGGCTGCGAACAACGCTTAAGAAAACAGACAGAGGAAAAAGAATGGGTAAGTTTTACAGTCTCCGGGAAATCCGCGCAATTCTGCCGCAGCGCTATCCGATGCTGATGCTCGATCGGGCGGAGCAGGTTTCCGATACGAAGTTTGTCGGGTTGAAGAATCTCTCGATCAATGAGAATTTCTTCCAGGGCCATTTCCCGGGGCATGCGATCATGCCGGGGGTGTTGCAGCTCGAGGCGATGAAACAGCTCGGCGAGCTTGCGGTGCGTCCGCAGCTCGATCCCGCCGGAGAGTTCGACGTCTACATGCGGGTGGTGGAGAAAGTGAAGTTCCGCCGTCCGAACAACCCCGGCGACCGGGTCAAGGTCGAGGCCGAGATCCTCTCCGTTGAGAACGGCGAGGCGGTCGTGAAAGCGCAGACCTCGAACAACGGCGGACTTACCTGCGAGGCGAAGATCACGCTCGCGATCCGGCCGAAGAACGGTCCGACCGCCATGCCGGAACTGCACAACGAGTTCGACAAGTGCGATGCGACCCCGATGGATGTCGAGAAAATCAAGTCGCTGATTCCGCACCGTTATCCGTTTCTGTTCATCGACTACATCGCGCGGATCGAGGGAGATCACGTGTTTGCGGTGAAAAATCTGACCGGAAACGAGGAGATCTTCTCACAGGCCGGGGATTACGCGGTCATGCCGGAGTCGCTGCTGTGCGAGATCACGGCGCAGTCGGGTTGCGCGCTCGTACTGGCGCGTCCGGGCAACGAGGGGAAGCTCGGTTACTTCATGTCGATCGACCGGGCGGAGATTTTCGAGCCGGTCTATCCGGGCGACCAGCTGATCGTGGATATTGAACTGCCGCCGGCGAAAGGGCGGTTCGGCAAGGGAACCGGCTGCATCAAGGTCGGCGATAAGGTCGTCTTCCAGATCACGCTGATGTTCGCGATCGTCGACGCATAAAAGCTCCGGGAACTGAAGGAGGCGAATGGGCAGGAATCCGTCTGTCGTATCTGCGGCGGAGGCTGTGGCGGCGATCGATTCCGGGGCGTCGATTTATCTCGGCAGCTCCGATTCCGTTCCGCGGCTTCTCGTGGAGGCGTTGTGTGCGCGGGGACGCAAGAGGGTATTGCGTGACGTGACGCTGCGCCACATCCACACCGGGCGGACGGAGGATTACGCGGCACCTGAATTTGAGGGTGTTTTCCGCTCGGAGTCGTTCTTTATCGGCGAAAATATGCGGCGCCAGATTCAGCGCGGCGCGGCCGATTACATTCCGATTTCGCTGCACGACACGCCGCGGTTGATCCGTGACGGGGTGGTCGGATGTGACGTGGCGATGATTCAGGTTTCGCCGCCGGGGCGGCACGGGCGGGTTTCGCTCGGAATCTCGGTCGACGTGGCTCCCGCCGCGATCGAAACGGCGAAACTCGTCATTGCGGTCATGAACCGCAACATGCCTTATACTTACGGTGACGGGGAGATCGATCTTGACCGGATCGATTACCTTGTGGAAGATGATTCTCCGCTCGAAGAAACCCACTTTGCGCTGCCGAATGAGATTGAACGGGCGATCGGCCGCAACTGCGCGGAACTCGTCGAGGACGGTTCCTGCCTGCAGCTCGGAATCGGCGCGATTCCGAACGCGGTGCTCTCGCAGCTTTCGGACCGGAAAGATCTCGGCATTCATACTGAAATGTTTGCGGACGGGCTTCTGCCGCTGGTTGAGGCGGGGGTGGTGAATGGTTCGCGCAAACGGATCGACCGCGGGAAAATCGTCGCGTCGTTTCTGATGGGGTCGCGCCGGGTTTACGACTTCGTCGACCGGAATCCGATGGTGCGCATGCGCGAGGCCGCGTACACGAATGATCCGTTCCGCATTGCACGCAACCCGAAAGTCGTGGCGATCAACTCTGCGATTCAGATCGACTTGACCGGGCAGGTGTGCGCCGACTCGCTCGGGATGCGCATGTATTCCGGAGTGGGAGGGCAGCTCGACTTCATCTACGGAGCTTCCCGGTCCGAGGGGGGGCGGCCGATCATTGCGATGCCGTCGCGCACGACGAAAGGGGTCAGCAAGATCGTTCCGGTGCTCGATCCCGGGGCGGGAGTCGTTACGCCGCGCAGCCGGGTGCACTTTGTCGCGACCGAATACGGAATCGTCGATCTTTACGGGAAACCGCTTCAGCAGCGGGCGCGGCTGCTGATCAGCATTGCGCACCCTGAGTGCCGTGAAGAGTTGGAGAGAGCCGCGTTTGAGCGGTTCGGACGCCATTTCCTCTATTGGAAATGACGTTCGGGAAAGAGAGGAGAGAATCGAGAATGAAATTCACGAAAATCGTCGCGACGGTGAATGCGTCGACCTGTACGCCGGAACTGCTTATGGCGCTTTACAAGAACGGCATGGATGTGGTCCGGTTCAACACTGCGCACATGGAGGTCCTGGAGCTGGAGCGGGCTGTTGCGCTCGTGCGGCAGGTGTCGGACAAGATCGCGATCATGGTCGACACGAAAGGGCCGAACATCCGGACCGGCAACGTCGAATCTCCGGTCGCGCTTGCGAAAGGGGAGCGGATCGACGTGACGGGTGATCCGGCGGCCGCAGGACCCGGGGTGGTGCTGGTCAACTATCCGGCGTTTGCCGAAGAGGTGCCGCCCGGGGCGCGGATCGTCTGCGACGACGGGGCACTCGAACTGCTTGTGCTGGCGCGGGAACACTCCGTGCTCAAGTGCGAGGCGGCCCGCGAGGGGGTGCTGAAAAATCACAAGTCCGTCAATGTCCCCGACGTGGAGCTGCACGCCGAGACGCTCACGGAGAAAGACCGGCGTTTCGTCGATTACGTGATTCGGCATGAGATCGACTACATCGCCCACTCGTTCGTCCGGAATGCGGAGGATGTGGCGGCGGTGCGCTCTCTTCTCGACGCGGGCGGCAGCCCGTGCCGGATCATCGCGAAGATCGAGAATCGGCAGGGGGTGCGGAACATTGCGGAGATTCTGGCTGCGGCTGACGGCATCATGGTCGCCCGCGGCGACCTCGGGATCGAAATCCCGCTCGAAGAGGTTCCGCTGATTCAGAAAGAGTTGATCCGTTCCAGCCGCCGGGCGGGCAAGCCGGTCATCACGGCCACACAGATGCTCCAGAGCATGGAGGAGAGTCCGCTGCCGACCCGTGCCGAAGTGAACGATGTCGCGAACGCGGTTTACGACGGAACCGACGCGGTCATGCTCTCCGGCGAGACTGCGCAGGGGCGTTATCCGGTCGAGGCGGTCAGCATGATGACCCGGATCGTCGAGGAGGCGGAGAAGTCTTCCCGCGGATTTTTCAATGAGATCGACGGCGTCGATACCGACGGCGACCGCGAGTATGATTTCATGATCCGGGCCGCCGTCGGTGCGACGGAAGCGCTGGATCTGCAGGCGATCGTCTGCAACACTGGCGAGGGCAAATCGGCACGCTGCTGTGCGGCTTACCGCCCGCTTGTTCCGATTTACGCATTTTCCTACCGCTGGCATGTGGTGCGTCAGCTTGCGCTGGTTTATGGTGTCTACGCCGAATACAATGAGTTCATCGAGGGCATGGTCGAACTCGGTCACGAGACCGCGCGCCGCCTGATTGATGAGAAGCGGCTGCTTCCGGAGGAGAGAATCGTCATGCTCTCGAAAAACTCTCCCGCGCGTGAAACGAACAATCTGATCTGTCTCGGCGAGGTCCGGGAGTTCATCTGACCGGAGCGGCTGAGGGGAGCGGGGGCTCTTCCGGTTTCCCGCTCCGGCGCTGCCGGAAGAGAATGAACGCATCCCGCACCGCGCAGATCAGCACTGCGACGAATCCGA
This sequence comes from uncultured Victivallis sp., assembly GCA_944389935.1. Classification (GTDB taxonomy): domain Bacteria; phylum Verrucomicrobiota; class Lentisphaeria; order Victivallales; family Victivallaceae; genus Victivallis. The sequence continues at coordinate 25,086 of CALXOE010000022.1, read as the reverse complement.
GCACGAGCCAGTAGCCGTTCCCGAAGAGATAGAGCACGCTGCAGACGGTGAGAAATGCGGCGGTCTTTCTGCTTTTCCGGCCGATCATGACGATTCCGACGGCCATGGCGGCAACTCCCGCGAGCGTGATCCATGAAAAGTCGCCGAGCCGCCAGAGCATCCGGTACGGGGCGGAGAGATACCAGTCGTAACGGCCGTATGCCGCGTTCGGGATGCAGAGAATCCAGCCCGCGAGGAGCGGAATCGTCCACAGGAAGTCGCGCGGCTTGAGTCTTTCCCAGACATTGCTTGCGGCGACCGCGAGGAACAGCGCCGGGTAGGTCGTCAGGATGAAGCGGACTGGATCGTCGGTTCCGTGGCTGTATCCGAAGAAGAAGAAAATGACCGGAATCGCCCACAGCGCGAGAACCAGCCGCAGTTTCCGATCCCGCAGGAAGAAGAGCGCGAGAATCGCGGGAATCCACAGCAGCTGGTTGACCGTCGCATAGAACATGCTGTTGAGCTCGACGAAAATCCAGTCCACATAAGTGTGGGCTCCCTCGGCGTAGTTGGTGTAGGAGAATTTCAGCGGATTGCCGAAGAATTTCCAGTTCGCCAGCATCTGCGGGAGGAAGCCGATCAGAAACGCGAGCGCGCCGAGCAGCGCGTAGCGGACGGTTTCCCGCACGTTCCGGAAATATTCCGGGCGGTACACGAGGCAGATTGCGCCGATGGCCGGGACAAACATGATATTGTTGATCCGGAAAAGGCAGGCAACTCCGAAGAGAAACGCCGCCGCGGCCGCCGTCCGATACGATGCCCTCCGGCAGATGAGCAGCGCGAACACCGTGAGCATGAGACAGGTCGACGGCGTGTCGCTCATGGCCGAGAAACCGCAGCCGATCAGGTTGATGTAGTGGCGATAGGTGAACTCCGCGCTCGGAAATTCAAAAAACGCGATAAAGAATCGTTCCGTGAAATCCGGCTGGTGGTGCCAGATGAACGGGAGAATCGCCCATCCGAGCATTGCGAGAGATGCCTTGATGTCGCTTCCGGTCAGTTTTCGCCCGATGACATAGCCGAGCCAGAGTGAGCAGGGGGCGATGACGAATCCCTCGACCCATGAGAGCGGAATCATGATGTCGATCAGATTCCTGGTGCCGGAGAGCAGTTCAAACGGGAGATAGAAGAGCGAGGTCCCGACGGTGAAGTGCCACCGTTCAGAGAAATCCCAGTTCAGGATTCCGAGCAGATTCATGTAATATCCGGGCTCGTCTGCGGGGGAGGCGATGATGTTCTGCGCCCGGTTGACCAGCAGGATGAGCAGGAACATGCGCAGCAGTATCGGGACGAGCCCGAGTTCGACCCACCGCCACGGATCCGGTTCTCTGCGCCGTTTCCAGAGAATGACGAGCAGCGCGGCGAGCGCGCCGCCGAGGAGCGCCGCGAGCGGATAGCGCCAGAATTCCACGACGTTCCCGACCTCAAGCTGTCCATCCGGATGAAGCAACGCCGCGGGGTGAACGTAACCGGTTCTGCCGTCCGGAAGACGGACCTCCGTCATCCGGAAGTACCGTGCGAGCGGATGGGACCGGATCAGGAAAAGCCGGGATTGACCGGTCGTCTCGAGCACGGTCGGCTCTGCCGCCACGGCGATGACTTCGCCCGGCATCTCCGCCGTGCGGAAAACCGGTGTCCCGGGTTCGAGCGAGATCGTCCCCGCGAAAGCGGAGCCGGCGGCCAGAACGGACAGAAGCAGCAGAAGAAGAAGTCGTTTCATCATCGGATCAGCTTTGAAATGGTTTTAAATGCCGGATGCCGGGCGTCGCGCAACAGCAGGAACAGGATCGATTCGACCGGCAGGATATCCGCGCCTGCCGCGCGCATCGCCGCAAGTGCAAGTTCGCGGTTTTCGGCGCGGCGGCTTGTGACCGCGTCGGCGCAGACGATGACCTGATACCCGTCGTTCAAGGCATCGTACACGCTCTGAAGCAGACAGACGTGGGTTTCGATTCCGAGCAGAATGAGGGTGGTTTTCGGCTTGGCTTTCAGAGCGCTCCGGAAAGCCGGTTCAGCAAAGACCGAGAACCCGGTTTTTGCGATCGGAACGCACCCCGGCGGCAGGAGTTCCGCGATTTCGGGGACGGTCGGCCCGAGTCCCGATGGGTACTGTTCGGTCGCAATTACGTCGAGTCCGAGGGCCGCGGCACCCTGAAGCATGATCCGGGCCCGCTCCTGCACGGCGGGATAGCGGTCCATCACACCGGTGAGTTTTGTCTGCAGGTCGACGACGACCAGCGCGGAGGATTCGATTCCGGGAATGTTCTTCATGAGAGAAGCTCCTTGGCATTTGTGAGTTTTCCGGCAAAGATCCGGACCGTGGCGGAATTCGAGAGATACGGCTTGAGCGTTTTCTGGAACTCCTCGCGCGGGATCGCCCGCAGCTCCGCTTCGTGATTCAAACTCTCCTCCAGCGGCCTGCCGTAATGGAGGGAGAGCAGCGAGGAGATCAGCAGACTGCCGGTCGATTCGGCGCCGCGCGCCGCCGCGAAAGCCGCTCCCTCACGGGCGGAATTGAACTCTTCCGGCGTCAGACCGTGTTCCGCGAGACGTCGGATCTCAGTTTCCAGCAGAGAGAGTGCGCGCCTGGCGCTCTCGGCCGTCGTCACCGCATAGAAGAGAAGCCAGCCCGGATGAAATCCGCCGCAGAGCCGCATTCCAGTCGAATACGCGAGCGAATTCTCCTCACGCACGAGCTTGAATACGGGACTCGAGAGACCATTTTCCGCCTGAAAAAGAATCTCACACATGGAGAGCATTTCGCCGTTCAGGGCCGGTCCGGGCAGGGCGCAGAGCACCATCGTCTGTTCGCGCGGCAGCGGGATCGTCTCGAATTGCGGGACGGTCGGGAATTCAGGAGGCTGCGGCAGCTCGATTCCGGTGTGCCGCCACGGGATTGCCGCGCACAGTTCATCCGTCCACTCCGCGGCTTCGGCGCGGGAACAGTCGCCGCTCCAGCCGAAAATGGCCTGCTCCGGCACGAGCCGGGAGAAGTAGAATTCCGCGAGCCGGTCGCGCGTGATGTCCGCAAGCTGTTCGATCGTCCCGGTCGTCCCCCATGCGTAGGGGTGAGAGCCGAACAGCAGTTTGCGGCAGCGGTCCTCGGCTGCGGCGCGCGGAGAGAGTTCCCGGCTCTTGAGCAGTTCGAGGCGGTTCGCTTTTTCGCGGTCGAATTCCGACTGTCCGAAAGCCGGCGCGGAGACGATCGCCTTGAGAAGCTGGAAAACCGCCGCGCGATGGCGGCGCGGGAACGTGCATTCGATCGTGAATGAGTTCAAGCCGGCGTTGACCGAGAAGTTTGCGCCGCCCGCGTCGAGACGGGTCAGCAGTGCGCTCTCCGACCACTTCCCCGCGCCCGCATTCAGAAGATCGGCTGCCAGAGCGGAGATTCCGCCGGTTTCCCGCGATTCAAAGATCGTCCCGCCCGGCAGCGTCAGTGCGAAATCCACGAGCGGCAGCCGCCGGTCGGCGAGCGTCACGAGCCGGGCGCCGTTGTCGAGCGGCGTGAGTTCGGGTCCGGTCCGGAGCGGGCTCGATTTGCGTACGATGTTCCGCTTCCGACCTCCCGGAATCTGCCGGACGACGCAGAAACGCTCGGGCGAAAGATAGGTCGCGGCGATCCGGTTGAGATCGTCGAGCGTGAGACGCCCGAGCTGTTCGAGATAGGCGTCGCTGAGATCGGGTGCGCCGTTCGCAATCACGCCGCCGCCGATGTTCGCGGCGATTTCCCGGATGCTGCGCAGTTCGCGCAGGTGATCGGCGTATTGCTGCGTCTTTTCCCGTTCGACCTCGGCCCGCGTGAGCGCGCCGTTGCGGATTGCGTCGAGTTCGCGCATCAGGGCGGCTTCGAGTCGATCGAGCTTCTCCGGCGGCGTCGCCGCCGTGACCGCGAGCAGTCCCCCCGCGCCCTGACTGTAACTGAAACTGCGCAGCGTCACGGCGAGCTGCCGGTCGAGTTCGAGTGCGCGCACGAGCCGCGAGCCGTCGCCCATTCCGAGGATGCCGGCGAGCACGTCGCAGCCGGCCACATCGGCGTGGGAGATCTCCGGAATCCGGACGCCGACCGCAAGCCTCGCAAGCGGATCGGCAAAGGAGAAGTTTTCGCTGCGGGCGACGCACTGCGCCGGTTCCGGCGGGATCGCGGCTTCCGACAAATACGCTCTCTCCCAGTCGCCCATTTCGCTCTCGACGAGATCGCAGGCGCGTTCCGGATCCGCATCGCCGACGATGACCCAGAAGCAGCGTTCCGGCGTGTAGCGTTTTTCGTAATAATCGGCCATGATTCCGCGTGAGACTTTCGCAATGAGTTCCCGGTATCCGATGATCGGGTGGCGCAGCGGATGATGGCGGAAGATCGAACCGTTCAGGTGATTGTAGAGCAGTCGGTCGGGGTTGTCGCGCCCCATCTCCTCTTCGCGGAGAATCACTTCGCGCTCTTCGGCAAAACGCGCTTCGGGAAACTCCGGAAAACGAACCATGTGCGAGAGAATCCGCACCGCTTCCGGCAGATGCCGCCCCGCGAGATTCGCGTGATAGGCGGTGTGATCGTAACTGGTGTAGGCATTCATTGAGCCGCCGAGACGATCGACCGCATCGGCCGCCGCCGTTCCGGGATAATCGCGGCAGCCCTGAAACAGCATGTGTTCGAGGAAGTGAGAGAGACCGTATCCGAGATATTCCCCCTCGTGAATGCTGCCGGTCCGGATGAAGCACTCGACTTCAACCGCCGTTCCCGGCTGGGGAAAGACAAAGATCTGAACGCCGTTTTCCAGCGTGCGTGACTGTACGTTTCGATAAAATTTCATCACTCCTCACTTCCGGTCGGCCGTCTGGCGGCCTCAATCGATCTTCGGGGGCGCCTGCGCCGTTCCGGGCGGGGCGGGCGGATCCGCGAGTTTGAAATCCACCTCGAAATCCTCCGGCGCATCGTCTTTCGAGGCCGAAAGCAGTCCGGATCCGATCAGAAGATAGACGATCCTGCCGACGTCGGAGGCGCTGCGGATCCCCCATTCATAAAGCACCTCATACGCGAGCACCCCGAACTCCTGTTTCGCATAATCGTGAACGCCGCCGAGAAGCTCGAGCGCCGAAACGTGGCGGTGGGAGGGCAGGCGCCCGACCGTAAATGTCACTGCATTGGCGACGAATGCGTACGCCTCCTCTGAGAAGCGGGGCTCCTGCTGCATGATCGCCCTGATCTTCTGTTTGATTTCATTCGGAGTCATCGGTCCATCTTCTCCAGTCGAAGTTGCGGTTTCTTCTTGCCGGAAACGACCGAACTCGGATCTGCGGAGAGTGAATCTGCCAGTTCGGTCAGGGCGTCGAGCGTCTGATTCAGTTTGGTCAACGTGTTTGCGAGTTCATCCTGGCTGAACGTGATCGCGTTCGACGCCTCCCGGAATGCGGAGGTGCTCTCGGGAATCTTCGCATCCCGGGTTTCGGAGATGAGCTGTTCGGTCAGACGGTTGACTTTCTCGAGATCCTCCTCCAGGAGACCCATGAGCCGGTTCAGCCGCTCTTCGCTGAAGACGCGCGAGATCGTGCGGCTGCCGAGTTCGAGATTCTCCGAGGCCTCGTTGATCCGCGCGATGGTCGACTTGAGCGCCGGATCCGAGAGCAGTCCGGAGAGTTCGGACAAACTCCGCTCAAGCCCGTCCGAAATCTCCTCGAACCGAATGCGGGAAATGCGGTCGAGCGACGTCCCGATCGCCTTGAGAATGTCCCGGAACGGCGACGGTACGGCCGGAATGTAGAGCGCTCCCGCATCGGGAATCCCCACCGGAGGTTCCGGCAGCGTTTCGCCCGGCGTCGCATAATAGTCGAAGTCGATGTAACGCATGCCGGTGATTCCGGCGTATTCGAGTCGGCAGCGCATCCCCTGCTCAAGCTCGGAGCGGAAGAAGTTCCGGAAGTCGCTCCGCTGCTGTCCGTGGTTGCCGGCCGAAACGAAGTGGCGCAGCTCCACGGCCATGTCCACCTGCACGAGCTTGTCCGGAACGCGGATGGAGATCTTGGTCACGCTGCCGATCGGCACGCCGCGATACTTCACCGCCGAACCGACCGTCAACCCCTGCACCGATTCGCTGAAACAGGTCTGCACCGTCGCCTTGTTCGTGAAAATATCGGTCATCCCGAGGAAAAAAAGGATCGCCACAAACAGTACGATCCCTCCGGTGACGAAGAGTCCGAGTTTGATTTTCTGCATGGAATCGTTTGCCATCGTTCCGCTCCTCTCTTATGCGCGGCCGCCCGTTCCGGCCGCTTTAAGCCCGTCTCTGGTCAGGAATGCGCGCACTTTCTCATTCGGTGAAGTGTCGCGCAGCAGGGCGGGGGGACCGTTCGCCACGATCGATTTCGTCTGCTTGTCGAGCATGATGATCCGATCCGCAATCGTAAAGACACTGTCGAGCTCGTGCGTGACGACTACGATCGTCGCGCCGAACCGGTCGCGCAGCCGCATGAGCAGCCGGTCGAGTTCCGCCGACGTGATCGGGTCGAGTCCTGCGGACGGCTCATCGAAGAAGAGCAGCTTCGGATTCAGCGCGAGCGCGCGCGCAAGTCCCGCCCGCTTGGCCATGCCCCCGGAGAGTTCCGCCGGCATGTAATCCCCGAAACCGGCGAGATCCACGAGCCGGAGTTTTTCCTCGACGGTTGCCGCGATCTCCTTCGGAGTGAGTCGCGTGTACTCCTCGAGCGGCAGTGCGACGTTTTCGGCGACGCTCATCGAGCTGAAGAGTGCGCCGCCCTGATAGGTCACACCGAACCTGCGCATGATCTCGCGGCGATGCTGCTCATCGGCCTGCACGATGCTGTCGCCCTGAATGAGAATGTCTCCGGCGATCGGCTCGTAGAGTCCGATGATATGTTTGAGAAGAGTGCTTTTGCCGCAGCCGGATCCGCCGAGAATGCAGAAGATTTCGCCGGTGGCGACTTGAAAATTCAGATTTTCAAGCACGATCTTCCCGCTGTAACCGACGGTCAGATTTTTGACCTCGATTTCCGCTCCTCTCTTCTTATCCATAATCCCGATCCGTCAGTAACCGATAAATGAGTACAACACCGTGATGAACACGTCCGCCACCACGATGAGAAAAATCGAACAGACCACCGCTTTCGTCGCTCCGCGCCCGACTCCCTGCGAGTTGTTCGCCGCGTTGAATCCGCAGTAACAACCGGCGAAAGTGATGAGCAGCGCGAATGGAATGCTCTTGGCCGCACCGAGCACAAAAGTCGTTATGTCAAGCGCTTCGAGTGTCCTCGTCCAGTACGCGACCGGCGGGATCTTCATACTCGTGACCCCGATGATCATCCCCCCGAGAATCCCGGCCGCATCCCCGAAAATCGTGAGGATCGGCATCGAAATGAGCATCGCGGCAAGTTTTGGAAACACGAGAAATGATTCCGGCCGGATTCCCATCGTCTCAAGCGCGCTGATCTGTTCGTCGAGTTTCATCGTGCCGACCTCCGCCGCGAACGCCGATCCGGCCCAGCCGGTCATCACCATCGCGACCATCAGCGGCCCGAGCTCCTTGAGCACGATCAGGCCGACCGCGTCGGCGACGAAAATCTCCTGCCCGAGCTTGGAGAACTGGATCTGCCCGTTCACCGCCATGACCATTCCCATGAGCAGACAGATCAGAACCACGATCGGCAGCGCCTGCACCCCGCACAAATCCAGATAGTAGCGCAGATCACGCTGCCGCATCCCGTTCCGGAACAGCGCCGGCAGCTCCGCCGCAACCCTCCCGATAAATTCGAGCGGGCGGGTTCCGTCCTGCAGAAGTGGACGGAAACGGCGGCTGATCGCCTGCAACTGCTGTTCCACTCTGGAGCTCAAGATCCTCAGTACATCCTCTGCTGTACCTTCTGCGGCCGGACTTTCGGCTCCTCGAGGTATAGCGCGTACCAGTTGTCACCGAATCCGACGTTTGAAAAGTGTTTGTTTCTGCCGTTGACCAGATTCTCATAATTGGTGAGCAGCACGGCGTTGTCGGAGTTCTTTTTCGCTTCGACGAGTGCCGCGAGCGCCTTTGCGGAATCATCCTGCCTCAGCTTGATCCAGGCGTAGACGCAGCTCAGGAATGCGCCGTCTTCCCCCTTGAAGCGGCGGCATTTCTTCCGGTAGAACGTATCGAGTTTCGGGTCTTCTTTCTTATACATCCGCACGAGCTTGATCGCGAGCGACCGAGCGTCGAAGAGCAGACATTTCGGCAGGAGTTTGTCGACCGCGGCATAATCTTTCAACTGGAAATAGAGCTGCATCTTCATCGTATTGATCTGTTTGGCGAGCATCCAGTTCCATCGGTAGAACGGGTCGAACGCGGTGGTCATGCGCAGCGCCTCATGCAGAGCGTCGTTCTGCATCGACTCGAGTTTCTGCTGCATCATCTTCGGACTGCCGACGGGACGCTGCTGAAAATTCTGCACCTGCCGGGCGATCCGCGCCTGGGCGGCCTGCATGGTCTGCTGCATGCCGAGCTGGATGCGGTTGATCTTCTTCCGCAAAATGAGCATGATGATCACCTGCGAAATCAGAAATGCGCCGACCCCGCAGACGATTCCCCACGTCACTCCGAGATCCCGGCTCGTCAGCAATCCGATGAGGATTCCGACCGCCAGGGAGATGATCATACTGTACACCTGATTGACTCCTTACCGTTTTTTGCGCTGTTTGGCGCGTTGCTTCTTCGCGAGTTTGGCGAGCCGTTTCTTCTTCTCCTGCTCTTTGCGCGAGAGCGGAGTCGGACCGCCGAAGAGTCCGCCGAACGTGCCCGGAACGCCGTTGTTTTCCGGCAGGGAACCGCCGGAGAGAAGCCGCCCGAGCGGACCGTTCTGTTTCATCATCTTGCGCATGCCCTCGAACTGTTTCACGAGTCCGCTGACCATTTCGACCGGGACGCCGGAACCTTTGGCGATGCGTTTCTTGCGCGAGAAGTTCATGAGTTCCGGATTCGCGCGTTCCGCTTTCGTCATCGAGAGGATGACCGCTTCCATGCGCATGAAATGGCGCGGATCGACTTCACTCATGGCGCTTGCAAGCTGGCGGCCGCCGGGGAGGAACTTGAGAATGCTCTCCATGCCGCCGAGTTTTTTGATCTGGCGCAGCTGGGCGAGGAAGTCGTCGTAATCGAATTTGTTCGCGCGCAGTTTTTCCTGCAGCTTCTTCGCTTCGGCCTCGTCGATTTCGGCGGCGGCTTTTTCCACGAGGGAGACCACGTCGCCCATGCCGAGGATGCGGCTGGCCATGCGGTCCGGATAGAACACCTCGAGGCTGTCGAGTTTCTCGCCCATACCGATGAATTTGACCGGGCAGTTCGTGACTTTGCGGATCGAGAGCGCGGCGCCGCCGCGCGCGTCGCCGTCGAGCTTGGTGAGGATGAAACCGGTGAGGTCGAGCGCCTTGTGGAAGTGTTCCGCCACAGAGACCGCCTCCTGGCCGAGGGCGGCGTCCGCCACGAGCAGCACTTCGTCCGGATGCACCGCCTGCCGGATGCGGACGAGTTCCTGCACCATCGTGTCGTCGATCTGCAGCCGGCCGGCCGTATCGATGATGACCACGTCGGTTCCCGCCGCGCGAGCCTGGTCGACCGCATTGGTCGCGATCGCCGCGACGTTCACGCTCGTGCGTTCGGCGTGAACCGGAATGCCGATTTCGCGGCCGATGATTTCGAGCTGGTCGATGGCGGCGGGACGGTAGACGTCGCCGGCCACGAGCTGGACTTTCTTCCCCTGCCGTTTCAGCAGCAGGGCGAGTTTGCCTGCCGTGGTGGTTTTGCCGCTGCCGTGGAGGCCGACGAGCATGATGACGGTCGGTTTCGACTTGAACTCGAGTTCCGACGCTCCGCCGCCGAGGAGTTTCACAAGTTCGTCATTGACGATCTTGACGACCTGCTGGCCCGGGGTCACGCTCTTGATGACCTCCTGGCCGAGGCATTCGTTTTTAACCGCCTCGATGAATTCCGACACGATTTTCGTGTTCACGTCGGCGTCGAGGAGCGCGAGACGGATCTCGCGCATTGCGTCGGTGATATTCGTTTCCGTGAGGGTGCTTTGTCCGCGCAGCTTGCGGAATACGTCATGCAGCTTATCGCTGAGCGATTCGAACATACCTGCCTACTTTCTTCCTTATATTTACTTATTCCTGAACATAACACCGCTTAATATATCTTGATTCCCGCTCAACGTCAAGAGAACGTTTGAAAAATCCGGAACATTCGATTGCTTTCCCCGCGATGGGATGTTATTTTAAAACAATGCAACAGATATTGAAAGGAGAATCATCATGCGCAGCGATATCATGAAGCAGGGGCTCGAGCGCACGCCGCACCGCAGTCTCATGCGTGCAACCGGGCTCAAGGACGGGGATTTTGAAAAGCCGTTCATCGGCGTCTGCAACTCCTATACGAACATCGTTCCGGGTCACTGCCATCTGAAGAAAGTCGGCGAGATCGTCTGCGAGGCGATTCGCGAGGCCGGCGGCGTTCCGTACGAATTCAACACGATCGCGGTCTGCGACGGCATTGCGATGGGCCACACCGGCATGAAGTATTCGCTCGCGAGCCGCGAGATCATCGCCGACAGCGTCGAGACGATGGGGTCGGCTCATCCGTTCGATGCGATGATCTGCATTCCGAACTGCGACAAGGTGGTCCCGGGTATGCTGATGGGGGCGATGCGGCTGAACATTCCGACGATCTTCGCCTCCGGCGGGCCGATGCGCGCGGGCAAGACGCCCGGCGCCGCTCACGACACCGATTTGAATTCGATTTTCGAGGGGGTCGCGGCCCGTGTGGTCGGCAAGATCGACGACGAGCAGCTGCATGAACTCGAATGCACGGCCTGCCCGGGTGCCGGCTCCTGTTCGGGAATGTTCACGGCCAACAGCATGAACTGTCTTTGCGAAGCGCTGGGACTGGCGCTGCCGGGTAACGGCACGATCGCCGCGGATTCGCCCGAGCGGATCGAATTCTGGCGGCGGGCGGCGTTCCGGATCGTGGAGCTTGCGAAGATGGCCGACGCCCCGCGGGCGCGGGATTTCGTGACGCCGAAATCGTTCCGCAATGCGCTCGTGCTTGACATGGCCATGGGTGGTTCGTCGAACACGGTGCTGCATACGCTGGCGGTGGCGAACGAGGCGGGGCTGAAAGTCGATTTGAAAGAGCTTGACGCGATTTCGCGCGAGACGCCGAACATCTGCCGTCTCGCTCCCTCGCGCGGAGAGTTTCACATTGTTGAAGAGTTCAACCGGGTCGGCGGAGTCATGGCGACGTTGAAAGAGATCGCGAAGAAGCCCGGGCTCATTGATGGTTCCGCGCCGACGATTTCGGGGCGGACGCTCGGCGAACAGCTCGCCGCCGCGCCTGATGCGGACGGCACGGTGATCCGCACGCTCGACAATCCGTACAGTGAAAAAGGCGGCCTGGCGATTCTCTTCGGCAACCTCGCCGAGAACGGCTGCGTGGTCAAGGCCGCGGGCGTCGATCCGAAGATGCTGACGCACCGCGGACCGGCTGTGATTTTCGAGAGCCAGGAAGAGGCGTGCGAGGGGATTCTCGGCGGCAAGGTGAAAGAGGGCGATGTGGTCGTGATCCGCTACGAGGGGCCGAAAGGCGGTCCGGGTATGCAGGAGATGCTGGCGCCGACCTCGTACATCATGGGGCGCGGGCTCGGGTCGTCGGTGGCGCTGATCACGGACGGACGGTTCTCGGGCGCGACGCACGGCGCCTGCATCGGGCATGTGAGTCCCGAGGCGGCCGAGGGCGGGTTGATCGGGCTGGTTGAGCCCGGCGACATGATCGAGATCGACATCCCGAACCGCTCGGTGCGGCTCGACGTGCCGGAGGCGGTCCTTGCGGAACGCCGTGCGAAGTGGCAGCCGCGCGAGCCGAAGATCAAGACCGGCTATCTTGCGAAGTACGCCTCGCTCGCGACCAGCGCCGACACCGGCGGCGTGCTGAAAGTCCGCTGAAGTGATTCCGGAAAAGCGCGGCGCAGTGCCGCGCTTTTTTTCTGCCGTTTCAGCGGAATTTTGAGGGGAATGGTGCGAATATTGCAAATCCGTAATTGAAATTTCGCGGAGTGGGGGTATATTAAACCGATGGTACTTTTGGTTTTATCGGATTGCGGGCGTCGGAACCGGCCCGGAATGAGTTGCCCTTAACTGGAGTTGAAAACTTATATGTCATTATTCAGCAGCGGAAAGTATTCCACCTTGCGGATTCCCGCTCACGGAGAACGGAAAATGGTGATCCCGGACGGGTCGTGGGTGAAATGCAAAAGTTGCGGTCAGACCCTTTACACCGACCGGCTGGAGGACAATCTTCAGGTCTGCTGGTACTGCAACTGTCACTTGCCGATGAGCGCGCAGACGCGCATAAAAACGCTGACCGATCCGGAGAGTTTCGTCGAGATGGATGCGAATCTCCACAGCGTCGATCCGCTCGGTTTTGTGGACAGCAAGCCGTACGGGGCGCGCCTCGAGGAGAGCGTGAAGAAGACCGGACTCGGTGACGCGATCGTCTGCGGTTCGGCGACGCTCGGCGGGAAGCCGTTCAAGCTCGGTGTGATGGATTTCCGGTTCATGGGAGCTTCGATGGGTTCCGTGGTCGGCGAGAAGATCGCGCGTCTTGTGGAAGCCGCGACCGCGGCGAAAGAGCCGGTGGTGCTCGTTACCGCGTCGGGCGGTGCGCGTATGCAGGAGGGAATTTTGAGTCTCATGCAGATGGCCAAGACCTGCGGAGCGCTCGCGCGCCACAGCGAGGCGGGATTGCCTTACTTTGCGATTCTGACGAATCCGACCTACGGCGGGGTGACCGCGAGTTTCGCGGCGATCGGGGATGTGATTCTGGCCGAGCCGGGCGCGATGATCGGTTTCGCGGGGCCGCGCGTGATTCAGGAGACGACGAATTCAAAACTGCCGGAGGGATTCCAGACGGCGGAGTTTCTGCTCGACAAGGGGCTCATCGACCGTGTGGTTGAGCGTAAAAATCTGAAAAAAGAGCTCCAATTCCTGCTTGAAATTTTCTGAAAACAGGATATACTATAAAACACGATACGAATTTTGCCGCCGGGTTGGACCTCGTGCGTTGTCAAATGGGTATACCGAGTCAGGTGGGGAACCAAGCAGCTCAATACATGCTTTTGACAAGCCACGGGTCATCTGATCCGGCGGCTCTTTTTTTGTCTTTCGACTTGAATTGGCGTCTCTGCAATGTATATTGGAAAAGCATTGATCCATCTTTCGTAATCATTGCAAGGTCACAAGGAGGGAGGCGCGATGCTGAAATTGGGACAACGGGCGGGGTTGCTGCTGAAACAGCCGTGGTTATGGATCGTTCTGCTCGATCTGATCTGGCTGTTCCTCCTCTGGCCGCTTCTCGATTTTTCGCAGTATCTCTATCCGTTTCTGCCGGAGAACTGGTATGACCTCTGGGAGGAGTTTGCGGCTTTCCGGCTGTATGGATTTCTGGCCATCGGGTCGGGTTTTCTGGTACTTTCCTCGCTCGCAATCACCGTCTGGGCGCTGTTTTCCGGGAACGCGCGCGGGTGGAGGCAGGCGGAGATCGTATTCGGCTGTATCTGCCTTGTGCTTTTCACTTTCATCGCCGGAATGCCGCCGCTGGGGCGCGCCACGGAACGGGCTCGGCGTATCTCCTGCCGGAGCAATCTCAAGCAGATTGTTCTGGCTTTGTCCTGGTATGCCGACGAGAAGGGCGGCGCGTATCCTCCCGATCTGCAAACGCTCTCCGATACGGGCGTTCTGTCGGACGAGGCCATCTACCGCTGTCCGAGCCGGTGGCGCCCGAATCCGGAGTGGAGCGACTACGAATACTTCGGGCAGGGGCATCGTTCCGATGAAGCGCCGTTCCTCATTCTGCGCGACCTCGCCGGAAACCACCCCGGAGCTTATCGCAATCTCATTTACTCCGATCAAACCGTCTCCTCCGGGCGGGGCGAGAAGAAGTAACCCGTTTCGTCCGGCGGCGGAGGACGCCCGGCTTCGGTTCCGGGGCGCGAAAAAGCGCAGGTTTTTCCCGCGCGCCATTTGTAATAAGGCCGGAGAGAGCATATATTTATCGACGGCCCGGAATCGGAGAATCTGCCGGGCATTTCGGAATCATTCACCGTTTTTTTTGAGAGGGAGACTCTTTTACTTATGACACGCATCGACGGCCGCGCTCCGGATGAGCTTCGCAAGATCATCATTCACCCGAACTATCTCTCGCACCCGCTCTCCTCGGTTCTGATCGAGTGCGGCGGAACCCGGGTGATCTGCGCGGTCACGGTCGAAGCGAAGGTCCCGCCGTGGATGAAGACGCAGAAAGTTCCCGGCGGCTGGGTCACCTGCGAATACGGCATGCTCCCGGCGTCGACCCACGAGCGCATGCGACGCGAAGCCTCCGCCGGGAAACAGGGCGGACGCACGATGGAGATTCAACGGCTGATCGGCCGCTCGCTGCGCGCGGTGGTCGACCTGAACGAACTCGGCGAAAACACCGCCAGCATCGACTGTGACGTGATCGACGCCGACGGCGGCACCCGCACCGCGAGCATCACCGGGGCGGCGGTCGCACTTGGAATCGCGTGCCGCAGCGAATGGGGGCGTGCGAATTTTGCCGGCTGCCCGATGCGCGAGAACGTCGCGGCGATCAGCGTCGGAATCGTCGGCGGCGTTCCGATGCTCGATCTCTGCTACGAGGAGGACTCCTCCGCCGAGGTCGATATGAATGTGGTCATGACCGAGTCCGGCAAACTCGTCGAAGTGCAGGGCACCGCCGAGGGCGCGCCGTTCTCGCGGAAACAGCTCAATGAGCTCATCGACCTCGCCGAACACGGGTTGAAACGGATTTTCCGGATTCAGAACGAGGTGATCGCCTCCGTGTTTCCGCCGTTGACCGCGGCCGAGGCGACCGGCGATCTCTTCGGGGAGTTTTAAGCGATGAGCGAATATCAGGTAATCGCCCGGAAGTGGCGTCCGCAATGCTTCGCCGACGTGGTCGGGCAGGAGCATGTGGTGCGGACGCTCGAAAACGCGATCCGCAAACAGCGGACCGCGCATGCGTATCTTTTCGTCGGCCCGCGCGGCGTCGGCAAGACCACACTTGCGCGTATTTTCGCGAAGGCGATGAACTGTCTCGATCCGCAGGACGGCGAACCGTGCTGCAAATGCGCCTCCTGCCGCGCGATCATGGAGGAGAGCAGTCTCGACGTGATCGAGATCGACGCCGCCAGCCGCAACTCCGCCGCCGATATGCGCGAACTTGCCGAGGATGTCATGCACCAGCCGGTCGCGGGGCGTTACAAGATCTACATCATCGACGAAGTCCACATGCTGACCGCGCAGGCGTGGAACGCGCTGCTCAAAACCGTCGAGGAACCACCCGCCCACGTGAAGTTCATCTTCGCGACGACCGAAGTGCACAAGGTGCTGAAAACCATCATTTCGCGCTGTCAGAGATTCGATCTGCTGCCGATCCCGACCCGCCGGATCGCCGAACGGCTGCGGCTGATCGCGGATCGTGAGGGCGTCGCGATCAACGATGAGGCGATCAACGCCATCGCGCGCGCGGCCGAGGGCGGCATGCGCGACGCGCAGTCTCTGCTTGATCAGATGATCGCGTTTTTCGCGCAGGGGGATGGGAATGCGATTACGGGCGAACAGGTGCTTTCGCTCTTCGGGTTGACCGACCGCGCGGATCTCGATGCGATTCTGCTGGCGATGCTGCGCAACCAGCCCGGCGAAGTCGTGAAAGTCATCGCGAACCTGTCGAAGAAAGGGAAGAATCTGGAGACGCTCTTCGACGATCTGCTTGAAGCGCTGCGGGCGGTGCAGCTCTGCGGGATTCTTCCCGATCCGGGCGAAGTGCTGAACGAGGCGCCCGAGACGATCGAACACTACCGCAAGCTCGCGAAGATCGTCCGCCCTGATGCGCTGCAGATCCTGCTCGAAACCGTCGCTCCTGTCGGCCGTGTGCTGCATGATGCGCTCAATAAACAGGTTTATCTTGAGACGATTCTGCTCAAGGCGATGCGCGAGGCGCACGCCGTGCGGATCAACGACCTGCTCGCCCGGCTGAATCAGCTGCGCACCGCGGGCGAACTCAAGTTTCTGGAGCAGCTTCCGACCGAGATCAAACCCGCCGCTCCCGAAGTTGTGGTGATCGAGCGCCCTGCGGCCAAACCGGAAGTCGTTCCCGCTCCGACCCCCGCGCCGACAGCGGTGGTCGAACCCGCGCCCCAATCGGAATCCGCGGCCAAACCGGAGTCTGCGCCGGAAGTGGAACCGGTTACAGAACCCGCGCCGCCGCCGATGCCGCAACCGCAGCCGGAGTCGCAGCCGGAGTCGCAGCCGGAACCGGCCGCTGAACCGGAGTCTGCGCCGCAGCCCGAGCCCGAGCCCGAGCCTGTGCCCGAATCAGAACCCGAACCAGAACCAGAACAGGAGTCAGAGCCGGAGTCGGAACCGGAACCCGTTCTGGATGTTGAAGAGGCCGCTTCCGCGCCGGAATCGGAACCGGAAATCATGCAGGGGTTCGATGCTTCAACCGGGGAGGCGGTGCAGATTCCGCTTGAAATGCCGCAGCTTCCCGCCGAAAATGAAGCGGAAAAACTTGCGCCGGAGACGAAGCCGGGTCGTCGCAAACGGCGCAGCATTGCGAATGACAACCCGAAAGCGCTCGAAGATGCGCTCCAGGATCCGATCGTGCACGAGATCGTCGATCTTTTCGGCGGCAAAGTCGTGGATATTCACCGTCCGGAGCCGTAATCCGGCTCCGGGATCGGACGCGCGGTGTGCGCGTTTTTTTTTCAGGAACGCGCGATCATCGCCTCAATCGGTTTGACGGCCTCACGCAGGATCTCTTCCGGGAGCTCGATGCGCGGGGCCATGTTTTTCAGGCAGTCGCGGACGTTCTCGAGTGTGATTTTCTTCATGTCCGGGCAGATCATCTCCGGCTGGAGCGGGTAGAACTCCTTGCCCGGATTCTCCTTGCGCAGCCGGTGCAGAATGCCCGATTCGGTGCCGATGATAAACGCCTTGTCGAACGATTCCCGGACGAATTTCAGGATGCCGCCCGTGCTGAGCGCCTCATCCGCCGCGGCCACGACTTCCGGGGCGCATTCGGGATGGACGAGCACTTTCGCGCCCGGGTGAGCCGCGCGCGCCTCGGCGATCATTTCCGGCGTAACGTGGTCGTGCGTCGGGCAGCAGCCGGGCCAGAGATCCATTTTGCGGTCGAGCTTGCGGTTCATATTGCCGCCGAGGTTGCGGTCCGGCAGGAAGAGGATCTCCTGATTTTCCGGCAGTTCGGCGATGATTTTCTCGGCGTTGCCGGAGGTGCAGCAGAGATCGACGTGTGCTTTCACATCGGCGGTGGTATTCACATAAGCGACGAGAAACGCCTCCGGGTGCGCGGCGCGGTAGGCCGCGACCGCGTCCGCTGCCGCCATGTCCGCCATCGGACAGCCCGCGTCGGGATTCGGCAGCAGCACGACGGAGTCGGGCGAGAGCAGTTTCGCGGTTTCGGCCATGAAACGGACGCCGCAGAAGACGATCGTTTCAGCTTTCACGTTCTTCGCCTTGATCGAGAGCTCCAGAGAGTCTCCGGTGAAGTCCGCGATCTCCTGCAGTTCGGGACGCACATAATTGTGGGCGAGAATGACCGCGTTGCGTTCGGCCTTGAGCTGTTTGATTTCTTCGATCAGATTCATCGGTAAACTCCTGATGTCGTTGAATGTTGAAAGGAAAATCCCCGCTTATTCCGGGGAGAAGCAGCGGCTGCACCGCCAGAACGTCGTTCCGTCGGGCAGTTCCACGAGCAGATCCGATCCGTAATGGTCGGAGCAGTTCTGCACGATTGCATGGATGCCGCTGTGTTCAAGCGCGAAGATGTCGTTGTCGGCAGCGAGTCGGATTCGGACGAGCGCATAGCGGCCGCTGGCGAGATGAACGTTCAGAGCCTCCCGCAGTTCGGCCGGGTCGGAAAATTCGGCCTTGCTGCCGATGCGGACCGGCTGATCCTGAGCGAAGTCGAGCGTGAGAATCGCATTCGGAGCATAATCCGGTTTCACGTGCGAATGTTCCGCCTGACAGTAGACGCCGGGACGTGCGGCACCGCGGTTGAAAGGCCGGAATTTTTCGCCGCTCTCCACCGGCTGTACGGCCTCGACGAAAGCGGTTGCGGCGCTCCAGTCGGCGTCATCGTCGAGCGGTTCGACCGCGATGGCTGTACCGTCGAACTCCGCACCGGGAACGAGCCACGGCGAGGGGGCGGCGTTGATCTCGAACTGCCGCGCTTTCAAATCCGCGAGCAGGGCCGCCCGTCCGGCTTCGTCCAGGCGCGCACGGAAAAAAGCCCATCCCGGTTCGGGTTCGGCGACCGGAATCATCGACCAGAGTTCGCCGGAGTGCGTGAGCACGAGCAGACGTGCCGGCTGCCGCTGTCGCTCGAAAAGAGTGCTGCACTCGTCGTTCAGCCCGGTGAGTTCGCGGAACGGTGTCCGCATCACGCGCGGAGTTCCGATTGCGAGCGAGTCGCTGTAGTCGCAGACCGGAATGACCAGCGCCTCGGACTCCCCGCCGAGTTGATATGCGAGTGCGCGGGAGGCTTTCCCTGACAGCGCGGGACCGGTCGGGAAAAGCGAACATCCGGCGGCCAGCAGAGTGACGGCGAGCGCGGCGGACAGCGGTTTCAGAACTCTCATGACTTTCCAGCTTTCGGTATTGACAAATCGACACGTTATTAACATAATATGAAAAAGGTTTTTTTGCAAACTGGGAAACGATTCTATCGGCAGCGCCCCCGGGATAACGGGCCGGGTGAAAGCCGGGGAGAGGGGCGCGAATCGTCCCCGTCCGGAAATTTTTGAAAAAATTACAGTTGCGAACTTGCATTTTTCAGAAGCGGTAATATATTTAAAAACATCGAAAACGGAAAATGCGAGTGTAGCTCAGTTGGTAGAGCATCACGTTGCCAACGTGATTGTCGCCGGTTCGATTCCGGTCACTCGCTCCATTTTTTTTGTCTTCCTGAATTTCCCTGAACGCCGGTTTTGAGCGGAAAAGTTGACATTTCCCCTGCAGTTGTGATTCATTACGCACGGAGGTGAAACATGATTGCAGAGAATCTTTACCACGCGAATCTGAAAATCACGGGCGACGGCCTCGTCACACTTGAGAGCGCCTGGAATCTCGCTCTCGCCGAGCCCGCACAGACGGCCGGGCAGCTGCTCGAGGAGGCGCGCACATGGGCGGGCGCGATCGGCGACCCGTTCCGGGTGCCGCTGCCCGACGGCTCGTATGAGTTTTCCGATCGGCTGACCGTCACGGCCATCGAGTTCAAGCCGGTCAACGCCGGGGTCTGCCGCGTCATCTATTCCGGCACGGGATTCGCCGCCGCGGAAGCGGGGGAAGAGGGCGGGATTCTGCTTCAGCCCGTCGCAGTCGGCGAGACGGTCGACAGCCGCGATCTCGATGGCGCGCTCGAGCGCCGCCGGCGTTTCCGCCTGCCTCCCGGCGCGGATGATTCCCTCATTCCAAGACCGGGAGGCGTACTCGAATGGGAGGGCGGAGCTTTCGTCTGCACCGTCTGCACCGTGACCGATTCGGGAGTGGCGGGCTGCGAGTTTGAAGTGACCGCCCGCGAGGTGACGACCTTTCAGCTCGGTCTCACGGAACACGGCGTCGACGAAGACGGGTTTGAAACCCGTCGCGCCGTCTGGTTCGTGAGCTCCGAAGCGTTTGAAGAGTTTCTCGCCGCCCATCCGGTCGGCGGCGCGGAGACGTGGGCGGGCGACAAATTTCTTCTTCTCTCCGCCGACTCAAAACCGTTCGGCAAGGCCGGTTACGAGGTGACGCTGGTCGCGCGGAAAGTCGAAACCCGATGTCTCTCGAAAATCCGTTCCGAATCGTTTGCCGGCATGACGGCGGCGGGAATCATCCGCCGGAAGATCGTCTGGAACGCTCGATGGCGGGTCGCCGCCGGAGATCTTCCCGCGTTCTTCGGATTGACCGGAACCACTCCCGCCGACTGGCCGGAGGCGAACTGCCTGATCACCGATGTCACTCCGAAACAGCTTTCCGCAATGGAGTACGAGGTCGGGATCGAGGTTCAGCACCGCAACAATCCGGGGCTTGCCGCACGGTATTCCAACGACGACCGTTCGGATTTGCCGAACCGCTATGATCTGACCGTGGATATGGCGGATTTTCATCTTTTCGCGACGATGGCGGGGTATCAGAAGCTGCCGGACGGCAAATATCAGCCCATTACGAACTGGAATTGCATGTACAACTGTCCGTTTCAGGTTTCCGGCTGGCTGCCTGCGAACATGGTTGACGTCACGTTCCGCTGTCTTGTGATCACCATCAGCACCTACGAGGCGGGCGATATCAAATCCCGGATCGAGGCTCTTGCGAATTGGGCGATGCACCGCGTGACCAACGAGGCGATCGGAGGCATTTCCGGCTCGTATCTGAAACTTCGCCAGACCTGTCGTGAAGTGTTCAGCGATTCGGGAGAACTCTATACCCGCATCACGCGCAGTTATCAACGGGCTCCCGGGGATTATGTCTGGAACTACAATTACTGGGACGCGCAATGATATGGCAACTCCCTTTCACAAAACCCCGGCGCAACGGCGGGCGCTGCAGCTGCTCGGCGGCGGCAGTCGTTATGTTCTGCTGTTCGGCGGGTCCCGGTCCGGAAAGACGTTTATCCTCGTTTATGCGCTGCTCGTGCGGGCGCTGCGAGCGCCGGGGAGTCGTCACGCGATTCTGCGCCTCCACTCGAACGCGGTCCGGCAGTCGGTGCAGATGGACACGCTGCCGAAAGTGGTGCAGCTGGCTTTTCCGCAGCTTCGGCTCCGGGAGTCCGCGCGCGATCAACTCGTTCGGCTGCCGAACCGTTCGGAAATCTGGTTCGGAGGACTCGATGCGGGGGAGCGGGCCGACAAGATTCTCGGCAAGGAGTTCAGCACGATCTATTTCAACGAGTGTTCCGAGATCGGTTATGAGGCGGTCAATACGGCGTTGACGCGGCTTGCGCAGAAGACTCCGCTCGTAAACAAGGCCTATTTCGACTGCAACCCCTCCGGAAAATCGCACTGGAGCTATCGATTGTTCATGGAGAAGATCGATCCGGAGTCGAATCTGCCGGTCGCCTTTCCGGCGCACTATGCGTCGATGTTGCTGAATCCGGCGGAGAATGCGGAAAATCTCCCTGCAGGATATCTGGAGGAGACCCTTGCCGGACTCCCGGACCGGCAGCGGGCCCGCTTTCTCGAGGGGGCGTGGCTCGACGACATTGCCGGCGCTCTCTGGTCTCCGCAGTTGATCGACCGGAATCGCGTGACTGTCGTTCCGGAACTTGAGCGGATCGTCGTCGGTGTCGATCCGGCCGTGACCGGGAACGCCTCGAGTGATTGTACCGGGATCGTCACGGTCGGGCGCTCGAGAGACAACCACTTTTATGTTCTCTCGGACGCCAGCTGCAAAGGGCGTCCGCTCGAGTGGGCTGCGGTTGTGAATGCCGAGTATGAACGCTTTCAGGCCGATCGCGTCGTCGGCGAAGTGAACAACGGCGGGGAACTTGTTGAAACGGTTCTCCGTCAGGTCAACTGGAATCTGAGTTACCGTGCCGTGCGCGCCACGCGCGGGAAAATCGCAAGAGCCGAACCTGTCGCGGCGCTTTATGAACAGGGCCGGGTGCACCATGTCGGCCGTTTCCCGGCGCTTGAGGAGGAGATGACCGGATTCACCGCGTCGAGCCGGGAAAGCCCGGACCGGCTCGATGCGCTGGTCTGGGCGATCACCATGCTCGGCGCCCGGAACAACGTCTCCCGGCTGATTCCCGCCTGATTTCCCCGCTGCAGGCTGGCAATTTTCGGCAGACCGGTGTACAGTATTTGAAAGCAACGGGATCGCGAGACCGGGGGAGGGGTCGTCGGATGAAGTTTTTTTTCTGCATTCTGTCACTTCTGGGGTTGTGGCACTATCTGCAGGTGACGGACCTGCCGGCGCTGCTGCGCGGAAGCCTTGCATGGAGCGAATTCAGTTCCCGGATGCAGCTTTCGGAGATGCCGCTTCCGTTGCCGGTCATGTGCATAGCTCTGTTTGTCGTGCCGCCGTTCTTCTTCCTGTCCTGCCTGGTTGCGAATTGTGTGCGTCTTTCCCGACCGGTGCGGAAACGGCTGTTTATCGCCGCTTGTGTTGCAGGAGCTCTTTTCCTGCCGCTGCTGTTGAGATGCTGTCCGCCGATTCCGCGCGACATTTGTGTGCTGCTGGTGCTGTGGGCGATTTCGCTCTGGTTCGAGCGGAAAGAGCCGACCGCAATGAATCCGCCTGCGGCAGAAGCCGGCGGCAGTCCGCGGAATGATGGCGCAAATCATTGATGGCACAACTGTTCCGCCTGTTGCTTTACGACGGGCATTTTCTCCCGGTGTTTCCGGAATTCTCCCGGTGAGATGCCGCACTCTCGTGAAAATTCGCGGTTGAAATAGAACTCGTTGCGGAATCCGACCGCCGCGGCGACCTCTTTGAGCGGCATTCCGGTTGATTCGAGCAGATTGCGCGCACGGCGGATGCGTTCCTGCCGCAGCAACGCGTGAAACGGCTTTCCGAAATGGTACTTGACGACATGACAGCAGTGCGAGGCGGAGAGATGCATCGCCGCGGCGAGTTCAGCCAGTCCGACGTTTTCATGCGCATGCTCTTCGAGAAAGCGGCGGATCTGACTGCTCTGTCCCTGCGGCGTTCCGGCGCGGTTTCTGCAGAGATCGGCGTAGTACAGGATTCCCTGTCCTAGTATTTGCAGTTCGAGAGCGAGTTCCTCACTGAGCTGGCCGTCGGGGGAGGGAAGTGTGTCGAACACACTTCTCAACTCCGGAGTCAAGTCGTCCGGCGGAGACGCTCCGGGTGTCCGGAAAACGCCGGCATAGAGCAGCAGCACGGGAGAGCCGTTGCGTTCGAGCGGCACAACCAGTTCCGTCACTCCTTTCCAGCAATGGTGCAGAAACGGCTTGCGTAATCTGTCGCCCGCGGCCTCCGCTCTGAGCATGCACTCCTCGTGGCAGCGCCGATTCCAGCCGGGAAGTTCAAACCGCCCGGACAGACAGTAAGGATGCGTGTGCATGCCGCGGTCCGGGAAGAACGGACGTCCATCCTCGCGACATAGAATGCCGCGGCAATCGTGGAGAGTCAGGTGAATTCCGCGCCGTTTTTCCACAGCCCTGAGTCCCTCCCGGAGCATTTTCCCCGGGGAATCGGGGTCGATAATCGGAAAGTTTATCATAATATTCCGTTGTAAAGCAATTTTCTATAAAGATACAGCTTTTTTGTGCATTTTCAAATGGATCATATTTTGGTATACTATATTCCGGAATTCGGGAGGATTTGAAATCATGAAAGATTATGATGTGATCGTGGTCGGCGGCGGTCCCGCCGGAGTCGGAGCCGCATACACAGCAGCCGGTTGCGGGGCGAAAACTCTGCTGCTCGAACGTGCCGGACGACTGGGAGGAACCGCGGTTCAGTCGGTGGTCGGGCCGCTGATGGGTGGAGTTGAAAGTCTGGTCGTAGACACTGTCCTGAAGCGTCTTGGCGGACATTGCATTGATTTCCGGCGCGTGGATGTGGAGCTCTACGACCTGCTTCGCGAGCGCGGTGTGGAAATTCTGCTCCATGCCCCGGTCAGCGGAGTGCTGACTGCCGGAAATCGGGTACAGGGAGTTGAGGCGGAGTGCCGCGAGGGGAAACGCGCATTCCATGCCCGCTGCGTGATCGACTGCACAGGGGATGGCGAAGTCGCATTCCGGGCGGGAGTTCCGTTTGAGATCGGGCGCGATGGGGATGGGCTCATGCAGCCGGTCAGCATCATGTATCTGATTGCGGGGGTCGATCCTGCCCGGCGGTTTACCTGCGGCTCCGAGCAGGAGGCGCGCGTGGTAAAGGTGAACGGACGCACCTGGGAGGAGGTCGTGCTGGAGGCGCAGGCGGCCGGCCGGCTGCCTGAGACGGTCAGTGTGGTGCGCCTTTATGCGGCGGTGCGGGACGATGAAAACATCATCAATGCGACTCAGGTGAATTACATCGACGGATGTTCATCGGCAGATTTGACGCGGGCGGAGATTGAGGGGCGTCGGCAGGCGTTTCAGATCGTCGACTTCCTGCGGGAGTCGCTGCCGGGTTACGAAAACGCATTTCTGTCGCAGATGCCGGCGGCGGTGGGGGTGCGTGAGACCCGTCGCTTTGTCGGGGTAGCGCGATTGGAGAAAGCCGATTGCATCGCGGGGCGTGTTTTCGATGACGCAGTGGTGCATCGGGCCTGTTTTTCGATTGACATTCACAATCCGGCGGGAGGGGGGCAGGCGGCGGGTCGTGACGAGCACGAAGTCGGAACGGCGGAACGTGCAAAGCCTTATGACATACCATACGGGGTGCTTATCCCGCGTCGGATCGATGGCCTGCTGTTTGCCGGCCGCTGCATCAGTGCATCGCACGAGGCGTTGGCGAGTTGCCGGGTCATGTGCATTGCCATGGCGCTGGGGGCCGGGGGCGGGGCAGCCGCCGCTTATGCGGCGAAACACGGCTGTGAGTTGAGAACCGTCCCGGTTTCGGAGATTCAACCACTGCTGTTTCAACGAAAATCTTCGGAAAAGTTGTAAAAAAGTTTGATTTTGAGCTTGAAAAGTTCCTGGATGGGGGTTATGTTAAGAATCTGTTGCGTCCCGAATGAGACGCGGTTGATGAAAAAAACAGGATTGAGCCGGTTGAAAAATTTTTAAAGAAATTTTGCGAACCGGGCTTGCAAAAACAGCAAACGCTGATATATTAAAATCCTGTTGCGTCCCTCATGGGATGAGGCTGATTGAAAATTGAATCGTGCGATGTAACTCGTAAAATTTTTTTGAGATTACATGTAGATTTCTACAGAAGAATCACAAAGTCATCATCAGATATCTCTGATAAGAATTTATTTTTTTACGGAGAGTTTGATCCTGGCTCAGAACGAACGCTGGCGGCATGGATTAGGCATGCAAGTTGAACGAACC
>CALXOE010000021.1 GCA_944389935.1 uncultured Victivallis sp. | reverse complement strand
TCCCGTTGATTTTCAAAATCGCCGGTGGCAGAACGAGAATTTTTACCCCCGACAGTGAACATGTAGAATATACTCCAGTTCAGCTGGCTCTTGCCCGGGCTTTCCGCTGGCAGAAAATGATTGATGAAGGAAAATTTTCCAACATCAAAGATCTGGCAGCAACCATCGGAGTTGATTCAGGGCATATTTCCCGGACGATTCGCCTGACACTCCTCTCCCCAAAGATCATTCATAAACTCCTCTCCGGCGAACTTGACCTTTCCTGGGATAGTTGCCGCCGGAGTTTTCCCGACTCATGGGCGGAACAGGAAAAGATGTTTCACGATTAATTCTGAAATCACAATCCCCTCTGCCTCTCTTTTAGATTGATCAGAAAAGGGATTGATTTTTCCAAAATACTATCCTTTCTTCAAATAATATCCCTGCAAACAAAACGGAGCAAGTTCTTTCCTTGCAAAGATCTTGCTCCGTTTTGTTTTTTGAGTAAGGTCGTTTGTTCTGAAAAAACGAATTTCGCAAAACTCGAAAAATTCTCTAAATCAAAAAGACTTTTGTTATGAATTGGGCGAATAGAGTACCGACCTCTGGATTTTTCGAACACATGTCCTTTGCTGGCATATTTTGTTTTATTCGTTGATTACCAGCATGTTACTTTAATAAAAGATTACAAAATGAATGTATGGCAGAGAAAAATTGACGATCAAAGGTCGGTTTTTCGACGTGTGCTTCCTCCAAAAAATGCTCTCCAGACCAAAAGACCGGTCTTTTACTCCCCCGGAGAATTTACCGGGAGAGGGTCTGAAACACACCTTCATAAGAGAAAAGTGGAGATTCTCCGCTGTCTGGGAAATGGGGTGTTGAGCTCAAATTTACCCCCGAAATGAAAAAACCGACCAGAAGACCGGTCGGCGGAGAATTTTCAAAATGGTCGGGGTGAGAGGATTTGAACCTCCGGCCTCTGCGTCCCGAACGCAGCGCTCTAGCCAGACTGAGCCACACCCCGTAGCGGTTTTATTAATATAGAACGTTTCCAGATAAATGCAAGCGCTGAATCCCGGAACTTTTCCCCTATCTTGCAATTTGTTTTCAGAAATCTGGCTGAAAACCCGCTCCGAGCCCTTTGCAATCTGCTCAAAACCATATTTCACCGGAACGACCGCCTGGTTCAAACGAATTCTCCCTTTCGCCTGACCAGCCTGACCGGATGATCGCCTGACTCGTTTCCTCTCGAAATTTCACGATGAAACGTTCCCCGGACTTGTATTTCAAAAAATCGCGTTTATAATAAATCCGGAGGACATCCCGTCCCCCGCAATGATAAGGAGTCGAAACATGGACCAGAATGAACTTACCCAGACTGTTCGGGAGATGATTGCCGCCACTTCCTGCTGCAAAGAACTCAAGGAGGCCGGTCAGAACTGGATCGCCGCCGCAGATGCCGACGCGAAAAAAGCCGCTGGAGCCATCCTGCTGCAGGAAATCCGTGAGAGTATTTCCACCATCGATCACGTGATCGAATTTTTCGAGTCCCCGCAGGGAATTCAGATCTTCGGCGCGGAACGGGCCAAAGCGATGGTCGCCCATGCCCGCGAAGTCAAGGCGCAGGGCGGAAAATGGTGCGACTGCCCCGCCTGCGCCGCTGGACTCAAAATCCTTGACCATGCATCACTGCTGCTCGGATAAAATGCAAAAAGGCGGGAATTCCGCCGGAGAGAGGGCAGTTCCCTCCGTGAAGTTCCCGCCTGCCGTCCGTACCCGGATCCATCAAGCGATCCGGGCCGGAAGACACTTCAGTGCTTTTTGTATCCGCACTTCGGACAGACGCCGTCAACCAGCGCCACCCCGCAGAGCGGACAGCGATCAACCGTACCCGTCGGCTTGTACTCCTGGGTCGCAGCGTTGACTCCGCTCGTGAACGTCAACTTCGCGATGTTGAGCTTATCTTTCAGCAGATCGTAGACGATCTTGATCATTCCCTCGACCGTCATCGTCTCTTTGGTCACAACCAGCCGGCATTCCGGATAGGCGGTGGCCAGTTCGGTCTTGAACGCCGCTCCTCTCATTTTGTTGGAGGGGGCGCCGTTGCGGATTCCCTGCTTCTCGTATACGTCGAGAATCGCGGGAAGCAGCGGATCATCCTCGCGCAGGACGAGCGCATGATCGAAGTTTTTCAGCACATCCCACGCCACTTTCTGGATCTCATTGCACGGGAACACCATGTTGACGCCCGGATTGACAGTGTCCTCCACTTCGATCGTCAGCACGCCGGTGTGGCCGTGCAGATACTGAGCTTCGCCCTGGAACTTGTAGAACCGGTGCGCGTACTGCAGTTCGATTCTGGTGATGCTTCTCATGATGTTCCTCCTGGTTGGTTTGGGGTTGGAGATGTTGTTTGTTTCACCATACGGGCCGGGCCCGTTTCATCACTTTCCCGCGCACTCGTTGCAGAAGCCGACGAGCCGAAGTTCCTTATGAATCACTTTCCCCGACTGAGTTCCGTTTGGGATCGCCACCCCCTCCGGCCAGTCGAAATCCATGATTTTCCCGCATTTCGTGCAGATGAAGTGACCATGCGCATCCGTGCGTGAATCGTACCGCGCATTGTCGATGTGATTGAGTCGCCGGATGATCTCCTTTTCCGCAAATTCGTTCAATATCCGGTAGACGCTCTCGCGCGAAATCGTCGGAAGCGATTCCCGGACCGCCGCCCAGACCGTATCCACGTCAGGATGGTCGAGATTCCCTTTCAGAAACTCATACACCGCCATCCGCTGCGATGTGCACTTCCAACCGATTCGCCGGCACATCTCAGCAAATTCCGGATCTGTTTCGATGCTCTTCATCATTGAGTCCACCTAATTGTATCTTATCTGTAGATAAATGTAACAGATATTTAGAGAATATCAAGTCCCTGCATGAAAAAAATCGGAAAATTTTTTGCGGGCTGGATCGCGCTACTTTTCTGTTTTGACGAAGCGGAAGAAGTAGTCCGCGGCCTCCGGGGCCATGTTACCGGGGGCTTCCCCCTCCGCGAGCGGGAGTTTGTGGCGTGGGTTGAAAAATTCCACGATCCGGAAACCGCAGCAGTTGACGTAGAAGTGGATGTTGCGTTTTTCAAAATAGGGGGTGAACGTCTCCCACTCGGCCGTGTCGGGATAGAGCCTTTCAAGCGAGTTCCAGATTCTCCGGCCGATGCCGCGGCTCTGTGTCCCCGCTCTGACAAAAAGGAGTTCGAGTTCGTTGTGGCGGGTTTTGCGGTCGATCTTTACGACGGCTCCGCCCGCCATGACGCCGCCGACCCGGGCCGCGTAGGCGACCGCCCCCTCGGCGTTCAGCGAGCGGTCGATGTCCTCTTCCGGCAGGATCGGTTCGGCGCAGGGACCGAATTCCGCCTCGTAACCGAGCTGGAATGCCCGTTGCATTTCCCGTTTGAATTCCGGCAGTTCCGTGTTTTCGAGCGGAGTCAGCATGAAGGCGTCAGGCATATTGTTTCTCCAAGGTTTTCGTTTTTCCCCGGTATCGCTTCATGCCGAACCAGAAGTAGAGCAGCAGCATCATCAGCAGAATGCGCGAGACCGGCATCGCGAGCCACACGCCATCCATGCCGAACCAGAGCGGCAGCGTGAAAATGCACAACGGCAGTGCTGCGAACGAGTCTCCGTAGATCAGCAGCGAGGATTTGACGATCGCTCCGGTCGACTGGTAGTAGAACGCCGCCACCCGGATCACACCCAGCAGCAGGAACGCCGGCGCCGACAGCAGGATGCCGCGCATTGCCAGATCCCGCGCTTCGCCGTCGGCGAGCCCCATCCATCCCGGAATGAATTTGTGCATGGCAAAAGAGAATCCCACCAGTGCGACTCCCGAGAGAAACGCGAAGCCGTACCCATAGTTGCCGAACCGGTTCTGCCGTTTGCGTTTCCCCGCGCCGTACATCGAGGCCGACAGCGGCTGGACGCCCCCCGCGATGCCGGTCATGAACATCGAGCCGAGCGCTTCGAGCGAGGAGATGACCGTGTAGGCTGCGAGCCCGTCGATGCCTCCGTAGCGCAGCGACTGCGCGTTGTGCATGTAGAGCATCGCGATGATCGAGAGCATGTTGCCGAAGATCGGCAGTCCGGTCACGGTGATTGCGGCGATTTCGCTCCAGACCGGACGGAACATCTCCCGGGAAAAACGCAGGCGTGTCAGCGGCGAGAGAAAATAGAGTGTGCCCAGCACGCAGGCGCCGCCCTGGCTTACGACCGTCGCGATCGCCGCGCCGACCGCCCCGAATCCGAGCAGAAAGACGAATACCCAGTCAAGCGCGATATTGCAGAGAAGCCCCGTTACCATCAGCAGCATGGAGAGCGTCGGGTGCCCGTCGTTGCGGATCACCTCGAGACAGACCGACATGAAAACCGAAAACACCATCCCTCCGGTCAGGACCTGCGCATACCGCAGCGAGACCGGCATGAGTTCCTCCGTTGCGCCGAGCGCCGCGAGAAGCGGACGCAGAACCGGGAACGTCAGCAGCGTCAGCAGTAAGCTCCATGCAAACGCCAGAAACAGTGTCCGCGCGAAGATCCGCTGTTCGCGGTCGGAATCGTCCGCCCCGCGACTCTGCGCGATCAGCACCGCGCCGCCCGAGCCGACCAGAAACCCGAACGCCTGCAGCAGCATGACTACGGGCCACGTGACCGCCGCCGCCGCGAGCGCGTTTTTCCCTCCTGAAAGTCCGATGAAAATCGCGTCGACGATCGCGAACGATCCGCCGATGAGCGCGCCGAAAACCGATGGCGCCACGTATTTCCAGAACAACCGCTGATCGTTACGCATCGTCGCCGACTTTCTGATTCAAAGCGTTGTGAAAACTCTTCGCATAAAACTCCAGTGCCTCGACGAACTCCGGCGGGAAGTGCGCGAGCGTCTCCCGCATCGCTTCCTCTTCCGCCGCATGAATCTCCGCGAGGATCAGGTCCGCGAACTCCCGCCCCCGCGGCGTGAACCGCAGAATGCATTCGCGCCGTTTCCCCGGAATCGGCTCGAGCGTGATGTAACCGGCATTTCTGCATTCGGTTACGATGGTGTTGATCGTCGAAAGCGGCAGCAGCCACTCATTGTGCAGCTTGCTCTGGGAGAGGTTCTCGTCGTTGGCCAGCGCATACAGCAGCACCACGATGTTCGGCTTCACCGCGAGTGACCGCCCCTTGACCAGATAGGCGTGATCGATCACATTCGTCGCATCGACCAGTTTTTTGATCCGATTCCGCATAGATTCCTCATATTTTAAATCCGAATTCGTATTTCAATAATATACTACGAATTCGTATTTTTACAAGCGGAGACGGGAATCGTCGTTATCGGAGGAACTGCAGTTGAAATGCGGGTTTTGCCGTCTCGAGTTCACGCATGGAGAACGGCAGCGTGAGTTCATAGACGGTACCGGCCGGGGTGCGTTCGGGCAGGGCCGCGGCGTCGGCGAAGAAGAAACTCCGGAAGTAGCCCGTGTCTTCGGAGAACAGCAGTTGCAGATGAATGCGGGCAAACCCGGGCAGCGGACGCAGCAGCCGGAAGACGATGCGGGTCGTCTCTCCATCCGGCAGGATCGACGCCGTGAAATAACGGACTCCTCTCTCATCCTCAACCGGGAACGTTCGCGCGCCAGAAGGTGTGCGGGTCGCGCTGCCGGCGGCGGATTCCGGAGTTGTTTTCTCCGGATCGCTTCCGCGTCGGAAGAGAAAGAGCGTGCGTCCGTCCTCGAGCAGTCGTGTCTGAAGCAGATGCAGATCCGGGTCGCTCAGGAACTTCCGGTGTTTTTTGAGTGGAATCCCCATCGGGTCCTCCCCGATGTGGTAGGTGAGGAATTTCCCCTCGGGCCGTTCTTCGCCGTAAAGCGGATTCCGGAAGAGAAGCTGCGGCGCGACCGAGAGTCCCGCCGAGACCGGCTCTCCCGGGGGAATCTGCTGTTCCATTGCGGCGACGGCATCTCGCACGTCGGAAAAGTAGGCGAGCCGTTCAAGGTTGTTTTTCCCGTAGAAGCTCTCCGCGAAAAAGAGATGGGCGAAGAGTGCGCAGCCGACGGTTCCGGCGGTCATTGCCAGGCGCGTATTCTGCCGCCGGGCGCCGGTGAGTTGCCAGCGCAGCAGCCGGGCGGGCCGGCTTTCTGCCTTGACGCGGCGCACGCCGAGCACCAGGGCGATGGCGAACATCGCGATGGTTTCGACCTGATACTGGTGAACGAGATTCACGATCGCCTCGCTGCCGCGGATAAAGTTGAAGCCGATCAGAATCGCCCCCGCTCCGAGCAGCCACGGCCGGTTCAGCGCCCCCGGGAAGAACGGCAGCAGGAGCAGCAGTACGAACTGCAGATTCTTGACCCGGAAAACCTGCCCCCAGAATTCCGCCGGGCGCGTGAAAGGCGAGAGCAGGATATCCCCGATCCCGTTGCCGAGCTGTCCGAACTGGCCGTAGAAGATGTAATCTCCGCCCGCAAAATGGGGAATCAGCACTTTCATCCCGAGCAGAAACCACGCCGCACCGATCACGCCGTAAAGAATGCCGTCGCGCCTCCGTTTTTCGATGAAACTCACAATCCCCCAGCCGAGCCAGAAGATTCCGACCGTCTCCTTGAGCGTCAGCGAAAAGAGAAACACGAGGAATGCGAGGCGATAACGTTTTGCCTCATACAGCAGATAGAAGCAGAAAAAGACCGGAATGAAAAAGACGATCGCATTGATTCCGTAAAAGACCGTCAGATTCAAATTCGACACCGACGGACAGAGCAGCCATACCAGCCCGAAAGCCGCCGCATACGGGCGGGAAAATCCGCGCTGCCGCGCGAAGAAATAGAGCAGCCCCGCGCTTCCCCAGAGCGCCAGCGCACCCGACACGAACACCGTGTTGACCGACGGCAGCAATCCGTAGAACGGGGCGAGCAGAAAGAAGTATCCCGGCATGAAGTGCCCCTCCGAAAAATTCGGGGTGGGCCAGGTCCCCTGCATGATGCCGCCGTGGAATGTGCGCCACGCGGTCTGGGCGTAGACCCCCCAGTCGAGCATGGTCAGGAACATCCGGTCGTATGCGTAACGGGAGGCGAAGATGCCGAGTCCGATCATGAGGACCCCGGCCGCGGCGAAGAAGAACGGCAGACGCCGGAGATATTTTTGCGCCGTTTCGCCGTCGAAAGCGCCGAGCATCGCCGCACGGTAGATCGTGAGTCCCGCCGCGGCCGCATAGGCGATCGGCAGATTGATCGAGAGCGCGAACGGCAGAAACGGCAGCGTGAGCAGAAACGGCGCAAACACTTCGAGCACCGTGCGTGCCCGCAGTTTGAGCAGCAGCAGTTCAAAGAGAAGAACGCAGCCGATGAGCGGCACCGGTCCGGGCCAATCTTCGCCGAGAACCGTGAAGTGCACCATATCGGTTCCGGCAAGACCGAAGAACACGCGGGCGGAAGCCGCCCCGGTGATGGCGAGCAGAAGCATGGCGGCGAGCGGCAGCAGCGGATGCCCGGAGGCATTCCGTTCCGGCGCGGTCGTCGGACTCCGCTTCATTTGCGCAACTGCTCCACAAGGTCGACGAGCCGTTCCCGCACATGGCCGAGCAGTTCGATGGTCAGCGTCACATGAGAAATCAGCGACCGCTGCAGTTCGCAGATCCGCTGAAGCCCGCCGACGAGCTCGTTGAGATCGGCGATCGCCCGTTTGCCGAGGCTGATCTTGAGTCCACGGGCCGTCTCTTCGTCGGTGTCGACGAAGTCCGCCACGCGCGCGAGGAGTTTGCCGAACGCGCAGACGATGCCGAGCCCGTGCAGATCGAGGTTGGAGCGCAGGAGGGAAGCGCAGCAGACGTTCCACTCGGTTGCGAGGCGATCGATTTCGTCAATGACCTCGGCTCCGGGATGGCGTCGCTGAGGATCGCCGGGCTCTTCGTCGTCCTCGTCGTCCTCGTCGGGTTTCTGCCAGAACCGCAAGGTGTCAGGATCGCCGCCGGTCGGGACAAGATCGGGATGAGAGAGCAAATTGCTGAAGATCATATCCTCTTCTCCCGGCAGATCGAGGCAGCCGGGCAGCTCGCGGAAATAGCAGCTGATCCGCCGTTCATCGCGGCGTATCTCCCGTTCCCACTGATATTCGTTCCAGTTTTCCTCGTTTCGTCTGTACTCTGCCATAATGCGCCTCCTTTCCCGGAGTCAGCCGGTTGAATTCCGGCTGCGCTGTTACGGATGGTGTTCCGTCAAACTCTTCACGGCCTCTTCGCTGGGTTTTTCGCCCCACAATCCCTCGAGATTGTAACGATCCCGGACTTCCGGAGTCATGATGTGAACAATGACCGTCCCGAGATCGATCAGAACCCAGCCGCTTGCGCTCTCTCCGGATTCCGAGAGCGGTCGGAGCGCGAACTTCTCACGGACCTCGCGTTCGAGAAAGCCGGTCAGCGCCCGGAGCTGCGGTTCGGAGTTCGCGGTGGCGATCACGAAATAGTCCGCAACGGACGAAGAGTCGCCCACATGGATCTTCACGGTATTTTCTGCGAGCTTCTCGTCCACGCACTTCACGCAGAAGTCGGCCAGTTCGGCCGGATTCGGTTTTGTCACGCTGGTCATTCCATCTCCCGTATATAGCTGTTTGCTGCGGATATACTCCCACACCTCCGGTGTGATTCCTCTATTAATATGATACATTTCCCGTTGTTTTGCCACATCGTTTCTGATCCCGGTCGAAGATATTTCAAAAAAATCGCCGGAAAGTACGCCGGAAAGCAGTTTTTTCACGATTCGGGGCGGCCAGAAGCGGGCGAGTTCCTCCGGATCGATCCTCTCGCCCGGGCGCGGCCAGGTCAGAATCTCGTACCGCTCCGCAAGTTCCCCGGCGCGAGCCCAGCTGTGCAGCTGGCGCAGACTGTCGCTGCCGATCAGCAGCTGCAGCCGTTCTCCGGGACGTTCCCGCTCGAGCGCGGCGAGCACCTCGATGGTGTAGGAGGGGTGCAGCGCGAGGCGCGACTCGATGTCGCACGCCTCAAGTCCGGGATGTCCGGCGATGAGGAGCTTCACCATTGCGAGCCGGTCCGCAAACGGGGCACGTTTCTTCCCGTGCTTGTGGGGCGGGTCGTAGGCCGGAGCGAAGAGAACGCGCCGGGTCCGACCCGACTTGAGGGCCCCGAGTGCGATCCCGAGGTGGCCTTTGTGAGGCGGATCAAAGCTGCCTCCATAAAATGCGGTCGCGGTCATGTCGATTTTCCGATTCTCCTTCCTCTCCTTAATATTAACTCGTTTTCGCGGAATTTCAATGGCATATCCGGGAAAACCGATTGACGAAACGGCAAAAAGAGAGTATAGTTTGAGCCGTACACTTTCGATTACAGGAGATATCACCATGATGCCGAGAGGGAAAAATCTGTTTGCCGCCTTTCCGGGGGTGTTGCTGGCCGGGTTGGCCGGGCTGGTCGTCCTCTGCGCCGGATGCCGTTCGGAAGCCTACTATCAGGACCGCGCCGTGCAGCGCGCCCGGGAGTATCTGCTCGACAACGCTCCGGAGCTCACGACCGAACAGCTCTATTTCGTGAAATACAATCGTCCGCTGCTGCTGACCGGGGAGATCCTGCCCGCGGCCGGTCCCGGCACGGCGGTCAGCGAGCTCCGGCAGATCTGCGTAACCTGGCGGATTC
This sequence comes from uncultured Victivallis sp., assembly GCA_944389935.1. Taxonomy (GTDB): domain Bacteria; phylum Verrucomicrobiota; class Lentisphaeria; order Victivallales; family Victivallaceae; genus Victivallis. The sequence goes on along the minus strand of CALXOE010000021.1, from coordinate 43,300 downwards.
CGGGGCAGACGAACGATTTTCTCGTGTTCGGGGCCTCGTCCGGAAGCATGCAGTACTGGTATCCGAACCGATTGATCCGCAAGACATTCCGTCGTTTCAGTCTGCCGATCAGCGCCGCGATGACGCAGGCTCGTGCCTATGCGCAGAATTATCTTTACGGGCAGCTCGATGTTGCGGAATTCAACCGGATCCGCTTTGACTTCCCGTACGTGCTCGAGACGAAACTCGAGCCGGTGTTCAATCCCTCCGGGACGCTCGACGCCGACGAGATCGCCGCGCTGCGGTCCGCGCTGGAGACAAAGACGCAGCTCTCGCTGGTCTGGGAGCTCGGAAATACCGGCCGGCGCGCGGTTTTCTGCGGTTACGGCAATAGCGATTTGAGCGGCTGGACGATCAATTTCGGCGGAATCATGCAGCAGGAGGAGGTCGATGCCGCGACCGTCCGGGTTTTGAAGACGCCCCGGGATGCGCAGACTCCGATCGAGCTGCCGGAGGAACCGGCCGTTCCAGTCGTCGATCCATTTGCCGATCCGGTTTCCGCCGGTGAGAGCGGTGAGAGCGGTGAGAGCGGTGAGAGCGGTGACTCCGGAGTGGAGCAGGAGAGTCGCTACGATGCTTAGCATGACCGGTTTCGGCAAGGGGGAGGCCGTGTGCGGCAGTGTCCGTATTTCGGCGGAAATCTCGAGTGTGAACCGCAAGCAGCTCGAACTGCGGGTCTCAGCCCCGTCGGAGCTGGCCGGCTTTGAGCCGCTGGCGCGCAAGCTGGTCGGCGCGGTGGTCAGCCGTGGAGCGGTCCAGCTGCGGATCAGCTGTACGTCGCCGGGCGGCGGCACATTGCAGGCTGCGGTCGATGCGGCGCTGCTCGCCTCGCTGGTCGAGGCCGCAAAAGCGGCCCGTCGGACGGCCGGACTCGATGAAAATGTCAATGTCGAGCAGCTGATGCTGATCCCCGGAGTGGTCAGCCCGGCTGTGCCGGACGCGGATTCTCCCGGCATGGCCGAAGCGTATGAGCAGGCGGTCTCTTCCGCTCTTGCGGAGTACCAGACGATGCGGCGGCATGAGGGGGAGGCGCTCAAACGCGAACTTGAATCGCGCGAACGGGGGCTCGAGACGCTGGTTTCCGAGATCGAGCCGCTCGTGGCAGAGATCAACGGCGCGATCAAGGCGCGGCTGCTGGAAAAGCTCCAGGCGGAGAAGATCCCGACTCCGGCCGACGACGAGCGGCTGCTCAAGGAGGTGCTTTTCTACGCGGACAAGTCCGATGTGACCGAGGAACTCACCCGGCTGCACAGCCATTTCGGGCAGTTCCGCCGATTTCTCGGGGAGGAGAAGCCGGTCGGGCGCAGTCTCGACTTTCTGATGCAGGAGCTCTTCCGCGAGATCACGACGCTCGGGAACAAGGCGGGCATTCCGGCGGTGTCGCCGCTGGTGGTCGCTTTCAAAAGTGAATGCGAGAAACTGCGCGAGCAGATTCAGAATGTGGAATAGGAGAGGGATATGCGTCCTGCCAAATATGATTTCAGCGACCTCGAGGGGGAGGCGTCGATCCGGCTTTCGGAGATCGTCAACCGCCTCGGGGAGAGTTACAAAGACGGGTTCGGGGTGAACCATCTGGACGGCGTGAATCTGCCGCGCCGGGCGGAGATCGTCGCGATTACCGAAAAACTCCTTGAAGTGATCTTTCCCGGATTTGACGGACGGCGGCAGGGACACCGGGAAATGGTGTCTCACGATGTCGGCGAGCTGCTCAAGGAGATCTACTCCGAGTTGTTCGATCAGATGTGCCGCGCGATCCGCTACAACCGGCAGGTCGTCTCCTGCAGCGAGTGCGGAACGAATGAAGCGGTTTTCGCGCTGCTCGACGCGCTCCCGGCGATCCGCGAGACGGCGAAGCTCGACGTCGAGGCCGCTTATGCGGGAGATCCGGCGGCGACTTCGTATGACGAGATCATCCTGAGTTATCCGGGCATCAAGGCAATCACGATTCAGCGCATGGCTCATGTGCTTTATCATAAGAAAATTCCGTTTATTCCGCGTATGATGACCGAACATGCGCACAGTCAGACCGGGATCGATATTCATCCCGGCGCCCATCTCGGGCGGGGCGTGTTCATCGATCACGGCACCGGCGTGGTGATCGGCGAGACCGCCGTGATCGGCGACAACGTGCGGATCTATCAGGGCGTGACGCTCGGCGCGGGGAATTTCCCGAAAGACGCCTGCGGCATGCTCATCAAGGGGAACAAACGCCATCCGACCATCGGCAACAACGTGACGATCTACTCCGGCGCGTCGGTGCTCGGGGATATCAAGATCGGTGACAACTCCGTGATCGGCGGTAACGTCTGGCTCACGGAAAGCCTGCCTCCGGGAACCAAGATCACGTCGCGCCCGCCCGAGAACAAATTGAAATTCGCGAACGGGCAGGGGTGAGGCCATGAGTTCGATCGTCGCGCACTATCGGGAGGTGCGCGCGGCGCTGGACGCCGCCGCGCGCGAGGCGCTCCGTGACCCGTCCGAGATCGAACTTCTGGCGGTCAGCAAGACGTTTCCGGCCGAAGCGGTGCGGGAGCTCTACGACGCCGGTGTCCGCAAGTTCGGCGAAAGCCGTATCCCTGAGCTGGCGGAGAAAGCCGCCGCATTGCCCGACGATATCGAATGGCATCTGATCGGGCGGCTGCAGTCGAACAAGGCGAGAAAGGCGGTTCAGCTTGCCCGGGTGATCCATTCGGTCGACTCTCTGCCCCTGCTCGAACGTCTCGACCGCATTGCGGGCGAGGAGGGAAAACATCCGCGCATCCTGCTGGAGGTGAACGTTTCGGGGGAGGCGAGCAAGGCGGGAGTTCCGCTGCGCGAACTTGAGCCGCTGGCCAGGCGCGCGGCCGATTGCGCGAATCTCGATTTTGCCGGATTTATGACGATGGCCCCCGCCGACGCCGAACCGGTGAAGATCGCCGCGATCTTCGAGCTGCTGACCCTCACACGGGACGACCTCGAACGGAAACTCGGACGGAAACTTCCGCTGCTCTCGATGGGGATGAGCGGGGATTTTGAAATTGCTGCGCGTCATGGCTCGACTCTGGTCCGGGTCGGCACCCTGATCTTCGGCGCGCGTTAGAAAACGGAGGGGAGAAAGATCATGTGCAGAGTTCTGGTTGTGGGTGCCGGCGGAGTCGGCGTCTATTTTTCGGGGCGGCTGGCGCAGGCCGGCGCGGAAGTGACGGTTGTGGCGCGCAGCGATTATGAGGTTGCCTCCCGTTCCGGATACGAGATTCAGAGCATCGCCGGAGATTTTCACTTCACCCCGGCGGCGGTGCTGAAACACGCGGCGGATTACGAGGGCGAGGCCGATTATGTGATTCTGACCGCCAAGGTTCTGCCCGACGCGGACGCGGTGGAACTGCTGCGCCCGGCGGTGCGGTCCCCGAAGAGCGTGATCGTTCTGATTCAGAACGGGATCGACATTGAGCGCAAAGTGGCGGAGGCATTCCCGGAGAACGAGATTCTGAGCACGATCGCCTACATCGGCGTCTCGCGTCCGCGGCCCGGTTTCGTTCTGCACCAGGGCAGCGGCGATCTGAAGATGGGGAATTATCCCTCCGGAATCGGGGAGGCGGCCCGGCGGCTTGCCGCCCTTTTTGAAAAGGCGGGCGTGAAGTGCGAGCTTCATGAGGATATCCTCTTTGTGCGCTGGAACAAACTGCTCTGGAATCTGCCGTTCAACCCGGTTTCGGTTCTCGCCGGGAATGCGACGACGCGCGATATGACCCGGCGGGATGAGCTTGAGAAACTCTGCCGGACCCTCATGGACGAGGTGATCGCCGTCGCCAACGCCTGCGGCGTCGCGTTGACCGCGGAAAACGCGGATTCTCAAATCGAATACACGCGGAATTTCCCGTCGTACAAGACCAGCATGCTGCAGGATTTCGAGGCGGGGCGCGAGCTTGAGGTCGAGGCGATTCTCGGCAACACGGTGCGTCTTGCGGCGCTTCACTCCATCCCGGTTCCGCACATGGAGACCTGTTACGCGCTGCTGAAATCCGTGAACCGTCTCACCCAGGAACGCAAGGGCAACTGATCCGCTCCGTTCGGCGGCGGTGGTGGTGTCGTTTCCGCTCCGGAGGTGCGGCGAATGGAACTCTTTGATGCGATAGCCATTTGTTCGAGTCTGAGCCTGATTGCCGGGGGATGTATCCTGCTGGAGGCGTGGTGTCTCCTGACCGAGGTGAAAGACCGCAGGGGATTCCGGCTCGCCTGGGCGCTGCTTGCACAGTTCGCTCTGCCGGTCCTGATCGCCTGGCTCTGCCGGGAAGGACTCATTCCTCCCCCGGTCCGGTATGCTTTGCTCGGCGGAACGGCGGTTGTGACGATGGCGGCGGCGGTTCTCATCGCTCTGCAGGTGCTGGCGGTCAACCGCCATCGGATTCCCGACCTCACTGTTTACGCGATCTGGACGATCGTTTTTGCCGTTGCGACCTTTCTGCTGCAGCGACTGGTCCTCATTTCGCAGTTCGTCTGATCCGGACGAGGTCAGAAGAAGAGATAGATCGCGCAGAGCACGACGATGACCTGAATGATGTTCTCGAAGAGTTTCTGCGGCATTTTCGAGATGAGCAGAATCCCGAGCGCTCCGCCGACGAGCAGGAACGGGATCATCGTGAGATCGACTTTCAGCGCCTCCAGGGTGATGCGCCCGTCCATGAGGAAGAGCGGCATCTTGGTCCAGTTGATGATCAGGAAGAACCAGGCGTTGCACCCCATGTATTTCTCTTTCGGGAGCTTCATGGCGAGAAAATAGATTGCTGCCACCGGCCCCGCCGCATTTGCGAGGTGGGTCGTGAAGCCGAGCAGCGTGCCGTAGAACCCGGCGGCGACTCTCCCCGTGGGAATCTTGTCCGGCGCAATCCGGGAGCGGACGAAATTCAGCAGCGCCAGGCCGAGAACGATTCCGCCGATGAGCATGCGCATGATCCGGTCGTTCCCCTCCGGCAGCAGCCAGAGTACCACCGCGCCCACCGCGAGTCCTGTCCACGCCCACGGCAGCAGCCGCCAGATGATCCGCCAGTCCGCCTTGCGTCGATACCACGAGACCGCCATAAGATCCGCCATCACGAGCATGATGAGCTGCAGTCCGGTCGAGAGACGGCTTTCAAACGCCATCGTCAGCATGATGACCGGCAGTACGCCGATTCCCGGAATCGCGGTTTTGTTGATTCCGATGAGGATCGCACTCGCGATCAGGACGGCAATCTGCACCGGACCCATTCCGGCATAGAGTTCTGCAAACATGATTTCCGTTTCCTCAGAATGAAAAAAGGCGGCGATCTGCCGCCCTTTTCCAGGTTCTTCCGCCGATTCCCGTCCTCTTTACAGGGATTTCCCCGTGAGCATCCGGTAGGCTTCCAGATATTTTTCGGTGGTTTTGCTGACCACGTCGGCGGGCAGCTGCGGGCCCGGCGCGGTCTTGTTCCAGTCGAGCGTTTCGAGGTAGTCCCGGACGTACTGTTTGTCGAGACTGACCGGGCTCGTGCCGACCTTATACTGATCCGCAGGCCAGAAACGGCTCGAATCCGGAGTCAATACCTCATCGACAAGAATGATCTTCCCGTCGAGTTCGCCGAATTCAAACTTCGTATCCGCCACGATGATGCCGCGTTTTTCGGCGTAATCGCGGGCGGTGGTGTAGATCTTGAGCGAGAGATCACGCAGCGTGGACGCCTTTTCCTCGCCGAGCAGCCGGGCCACCTCCTCATAGGAGATCGCTTCGTCGTGCGCGCCGATCTCGGCTTTGGTCGACGGCGTGAAGAGCGGCGTGTCGAGCTTCGACGCCTGCTGATACCCGTCGCGCAGCTTGATGCCGGAGACTGTCTTGCTCTTCTGATAATCTTTCCAGCCGCTGCCGACGAGATAGCCGCGCACGATGCACTCGACCGGCATGACTTTCGCCTTGCGGACGATCATCGAACGCCCCTGAAGATCTTTCGCATAAGCCGCGAGTTCCGGGCGGGTCGTCACATCGGCGGTGATCAGATGGTTCGGAATGTCGCGCATCAGGTCGAACCAGAAGAGCGAGATCTGCGTGAGCACTTCGCCCTTGCGGGGAACACCGCACGGCATAACCACATCGAATGCGCTGATCCGGTCGGTCGCCACGAAGAGCAGCGCGTCGCCGAGGTCGTAAACGTCCCGAACCTTGCCCCGGTTGATCAGGGCAACGCCCGGAATTTCGGTCGAGAGCAGCGCCCCGTTCGCATCATACTGCATGACACACCTGCTTCCTGCGGGGTCAGCCCTTGATCTCGCCGATCTCGACGCGGGTCAGGCTCTGGCGATGGCCCTGCGTGCGGCGATAGCCCTTGCGGCGCTTCATCTTGAAAACGACGACTTTCTTGCCGCGGAACTGATCCTTGACCTCGGCGGAGACCGTCGCTCCCTCGATTTTCGGGGTGCCGACGTTGAGTTTGCCGCCCTCTTCGCCGATCGCGAGGACCTCGTCGAACGTGACTTTCGCTCCGACTTCGGCGTCGAGTTTCTCAATGTCCACCACGTCGCCCGTCTTGACTTTCAGCTGTTTGCCGCCGGTTTTGATGATCGCATACGTCATTTATTGTGCTCCTTGAGAGTGATTTGTCTATATTTGTTTTCAACTTACATACATCCGGTTAATATAATCCCGTTTCAACATTTTGCAAGCACGATTCTCGGCAGATTTTTGATTAACTTCAGAAAATATTCGGTTCGGGCCAGCCATGAGGGGCGTCCATAGCGGAGTTTGACGCGCAGTTCGTCGCGCAGACATGCGACGATATTCCGGTCGGAAAGTCCCCCCTCCCGGTAGAACGCGACCGGCTCCGGAACGTAGATCACGTCGACGCCGCAATGGTTGACCGCCCGGTACATGAAGTCGTAATCCCCGAGCAGCCGGAACGAGGTGTCGTAGACGCCGATGCGCTCGTAGACGCGCCGTGGAACGAACATCGACGGATGCGGCGCGAACGCCCCGCGGTAGCGGTTCTCCGGCCGGAAGCCGCGAACCCGCCCTTTTTTCTCGTAGATCACGTCCCCCCAGAAGATCGAGTTGTCGAGGTCGCGTCCCGCGAAACTCTTCTCGACCAGTTTCAGCGCCCCCGGCAGGTAGCGGTCCCCGGAGTTGATCAACCCGATCACGTCGCCGGTCGCGCGCGCGATTCCCTTGTTCATCGCGTCATAGATCCCCCGGTCCGGTTCGCTCACGAAGCAGGCGAGACCCTCCCGGCGTTTTTCGATCTCTCCGACGGTGCCGTCGGTCGAGGCGCCGTCGATGACGATATACTCCAGATCCGGATACTCCTGGCTCAGGACGGAATCGATGGTCTCTCCGATCTGGGAGACGTTGTTCCGGACGATGGTGACGATCGAGATTTTCACACAGTTCTCCAAATCAATGACAAATGCTCAAAACATATCACGCGGAAATTTTTTTTCAACCGCATTTCCGGGATTTTCCACAAAATGCGCTTCCCGCCGCCCCTCTTTCTGTGCCCGGCCGGCCGGGATCTTTGTGTCACGCGGAAAGCGTGCTACATTATGGAAAGTGAAAATCAGGAGTGAACATCATGACATCATCTTTGACGGGAAAGACCGCCGTCGTGACCGGCGGCGCAAAAGGAATCGGGGCAGCCGTGGTCCGGCGTTTCACCGCGGACGGGGCGAACGTTGTGATCGCCGATATCGACGGCGTGAACGGGCGAAAGCTCGCGGAGGCGTGCGGCCGGGCACTCTTCGTTCCGTGCGATGTCTCGCAGGAAGAACAGGTGCTGGCAGTGCTCGACGCGGCTGAATCGCAATTCGGCCCGGTCGACATCCTTGTGAACGACGCGGCGTGGCAGCTGAACAAACCGCTGCTCGAGACGACGACCGAAGAGTTTGAGCGGGTGATGGGGATCAACGTCGTTGGAAGTTTTCTCTTCCTGCGGGAGACCGCGAAACGCATGATCGCCCGGAAACGGCCCGGAGTGATCGTGAATTTCGCTTCCACTTTCGCGGTGGTGGGGTCTCCCGGCTATCTGGCCTATCACGCCTCGAAAGGGGCGATCGCCTCGATGACGCGCGCCGCGGCGATCGCGCTGCAGCCTTATAATATCCGGGTGAATGCGGTCGGACCGGGAACGGTGGACACTCCGGGACTGCATGACGGCGCGCGCGATACGGGAGACGAGGCGCGCGGAATGGCCGGATTCCTCGCGCTGCAGCCGCTGAAACGGTTCGGCCGTCCCGAGGAGATTGCGAACGTCGTGCGGTTCCTCGTCGACGACGAAGCGTCGTTTCTCTACGGCGCGGTCGTGATGGCCGACGGCGGTTATACAATCGTCTGATCTCCCCCGGAGAAAAAACGTTTCAAACTGTAAATCCGGCGTTGAAAAGTGTTCCGGAGGACGTTATATTCTCTCTTCATTCAATTTTGCATGAAGTGCGGACGGAAAGGTTGCGGTCATGGAATTTTCAGAAATTTTCACGTTGTATCGGGTATTTACTTCCCACATGGTTCTGCAGCGGGAGCGGCCGATTGTGTTTTCCGGCAAGGCGGAATCGGGGAAAGCTGTCCGGGTCGAATTCGCCGGGTGGACGGTCACTGCCGTGGCCGGGGAGTCCGGCGTCTGGCGTGCGGAGTTTCCCGCGATGGAAGCCGGCGGTCCCCATTCTCTGGTTGTGAGCGGGGCGGACGGGATGACGCCGCTCGTCCTCGAAGATATCCTGATCGGGGAAGTCTGGATGTGCACCGGGCAGTCCAATATGGAAATGCCGATCGATTCGGCGAATCCGTTTTTCCGGGTTTCCAATCCGCAGGAGGTGCTGAAAACCGCAGAGAATCCGCGGATTCGTCTGTTCAACGCGATGTTGACCCGCCGTCTTGCGCCGAACGGGCCGCTCGATGATGTGAGCGGCCCCGGCTGGCAGCTCTGCGACGAGAGGAGTGTGGCGGATTTTTCAGCGTGCGGCTACTTTTTCGGCCGCGAACTTGAAAAGGATCTTGACGTTCCGATCGGCCTGATCGCCACGGCCTGGGGCGGAACCGATATCGCCTCGTGGATCTCCGCCCGGAAGTTCGAGGAGAAACACTGGACGCCGCTGCGCGACTCCGACACCGAGGCGGAGAAACACGCCTGGGAGGAGTGGACGAAAAGCGAGGCGTGCCGCGCTTTGTCCGACTGGCTCGAACAGTTCGACAGAAACGGGAACTCCGGAGAGGAGTTTGTCCGGATTGATTTCGACGACTCCGGCTGGGAGGAGTGCGGGGAAAGCGTTTCTCTGCCGCGTCCGGGTCGTTATGTCTGTCGGATCTGTTTTGAGCTGCCAGAACGCGCCGCGGGTCGGGAGCTGGTGCTGAAGCTCGGCAGCGTCAACGACGTCGACCGCACCTGGTTCAACGGGGAGCTGATCGGATCGACCGGCGTGGAGAAACCTGGATTCTGGGCTTGCCTGCGTGAGTACATCGTGCCGGGGCATTGCGTGCGGGCCGGACGGAACTGCATCGCCATCATTGCGGATGATCACTACGCGACGGGCAGTATCTGCACGGCGGAGCTGGAACTCTCGCTCGATGGGAAGACGCTTCCGATCAAACCTGAGCGGAAGATTTTGCCGGTGTTCGTGCTGCCGGAGGATTTTCCGGTGCGCCCGGCGGTCCCGAGTCTCGGTGCGAACCGCAGCCCGAACGGGCCGAACTATCCCTCGACGCTGTTCAACGGGATGCTCAATCCGTGGTTCCGTCTTGCGGTGCGCGGAACGATCTGGTATCAGGGGTGCCACAACAACGGGGAATTCACCTACTATCCGCTGCACAAGATGCTGATTGACGATATGCGCGAGCACTGGAACGATCCGGAGATGCCGTTTCTGCTGGTGCAGCTTGCCTCTTACGTGCAGCATCAGCCGGAGAACCGGCTGCCGGATTCCGTGGTCGATTCTCTGCCGGTCGAGGAGTTCCCGCCGTTCGCCGTAACGCGCGAGATCCAGGCGGCGATGCCGCGTGCCCGGAAAGGGGTGGGGATGGTTGTTTCGTTCGACTGCGGCGACCATTCGGATATTCATCCGCGCGACAAGCAGACGCTCGGTTTGCGGCTCGCGCGCAAAGCCGAGGCGATGGTTTACGGGAAAGATGTGGCGTGCGACGGGCCGGAGTTCGCTGGTTTCCGCCAGGAGGAGCATGCGGTCCGGGTTTATTTCCGGAATGTCGGTTCCGGCCTGATGACGACGGACGGCGAATCGCCGAAAGGGTTTGTGCTTGGCGACCGGGCGGGGAAACTGTACCCGGCCGAGGCGAGGATCGAGGGAGACACGGTGGTGTTGACTTCAGCCTCGGTTCCGGAGCCGCAGCGGGTGCGCTATGCGTTTGCCGGATTCTGCCGGGTCAACCTCGTCAACCGGGAGGGATTCCCGGCAATACCGTTCCGGTCGGATGCGGTCGATTATGAAAAGATGTTCGCGGATCTGCCGTGATGGAAGCCTCCGGATGTAATGTCTAGCTGGTATGACTTGATTTGTCTAGTTTGTAAATCGCTGTTTATCTCCTCGTTTTGAGGTGAACAGCGTTGTTTTTTTGAATTTTTTTTCATTTTGCTATTGACATTTGATGAAAAATGATGCATAATATAGACAAATAAAAAAGAAAGGCTAGACAAATTGGAACAGCCGGCATACAAACGAATCGGTGAAATGATCCGCCAGAGGATCAACGACGGGGTCTATTCTCTCGGGAGCCAGCTTCCGACCGAGCTGGAACTTGTCGAGGAGTTCTCTGCGAGCCGTATGACGGTCAGCAAGGGGCTTTCCGAGCTGATTGAAGCCGGGCTCATCAAGCGAATTCGCGGCAAAGGCACTTTCGTCTGCAGCCAGAAATTTGAGACGATCGACGGCAAGCGGGAAAATCCGGTCATCAAATGTCTGCTGCCCGGTGCGATTTACGAGCAGTCGTTTGCGAGCAACACGCTGTTGCAGGGGGTTTGCGCCGAACTCAAGGAGACGAACTACCAGACCGGAATCGCGTTCTGCGGCTCCGAAGAGGAACTGCTGGCGGAACTCGACAAGGCTGAAACCGGAAAATGTGCCGGCTGTATCCTCTGGTCGCAGCAGCTGGGACGGTTCTGCGAAATTGTCAATCAGTTGCAGGCAAAAGGGTTCCCGCTGGTTCTTCTCGACAGTTTTTATCCTGAATATCAGGGCGAGTTTATCGGTACTGACAATTTTGCCGGGGCTGAAATGGCGGTGGAGTATCTCATCGCTCATGGGCATCGCCGTATCGGGTATTTGACATTGACGCCGGACCGCAGCAGCCTCGCGGAACGACTTTCCGGATACATCTTCGCGGCAACCCGGGACCCGCATTCGGTTTTCGACCCGCGACTGATTGCCGTGATCCCGAATGTCCCGGGACTTCCGACGGAAAAGATCCCCGCTCACCAGAGCGCTTTCTTGCGTTGGGCGCTTGAAAATATGTTTGCGCTGCCGAAAGAGGAGAGACCGACTGCGTTGTTTATGAGTCACGATTTCATCGCCGTGGAATTGTTTCATATTGCGGCGGATATGGGGATTAAAATCCCCGAAGATCTTTCGCTGGTCGGATTTGATAACGTCGATTGTTCCCGGTGGTTGCCGGTTCCGCTGACCACGATCGAGCACAACTTTGTCGAGACGGGCAAATTGGCCGCCCGGTTGATCCTCGCCCGGATTGCGAAAAAAGATGAGCAGAGCCATTCTCTGGATGGGACTCCATCTCGTTATCAGGTTCGACCGTTGCTGGTCGAACGGGATTCCGTGTGCGTTCGTCCCGAGTAGTGCGATTGTGTGCCTGAGGCGGTTGCGCGTTGTCGGAAACAGCGGATGATTATAATTCCCAGGTGGTTATACCGAAACAGATAATTCTCAAAATGGAGGTGCCGTTATGAGCAGCAATGTCAGAAATTCCAAGAGGAACGTGTCGGTTCAAGTCTTCACATTGATTGAACTTCTGGTTGTAATTGCGATCATCGCGATTTTGGCTTCCATGCTGCTCCCGGCACTGAACCGGGCAAGAAGTGCTGCCAAACAGGCGAATTGTGTCAGCAATCTGAAGCAACTCTCCACCGCGCAGCTGATGTACGCGGATGCGGACGCCGGGAACCGGATTGCTTATGCCAATGCCTACGACTCCGAAATGGATGTCAACATCAGCTGGGTCCGGTTGCTGATTGAGGGGGGATATGCATCGAAAAATCTTTTTGCCTGTCCCGGAAACTCCAACAATTTTCATCACAGATATATGATTCTTGATGAAGATATAGCTGTTTCCTACGCGGAAAATGCTTACCTCTGCAGCAACAATCATCCTGAGAAACTGCCGCTCAAGAAGATTGCAAAGCCGACCATCACCTTTCTGGTAGGCGATTCCAACTACTCCCTTGCCAGTGGTTACAGTGCCGAAGAGCGCAGCGTAGTGGCAAATGCCACTGGTGAGAAAGCGGAAAAGAAATCCTTTTTCGATCCCACTCTTTCACCACACAACGGGCGCAGTATGATCGGATTCGTAGATGGTCACGTCGGCAACGTTGTTCAGTCGAAAATCATGCAGGTTACCAGCAACGAAGAGTTGATTTTCTCGGATGTCTGGGGATGGTGACATTCTGATTTCAACATAGAGTTTTTCGTGTCTCTCCGCTTATTTCCGGTGGAGATGGGTGATGGTGGAATGGTTCGGAGATGATCCATTATGATGAGTTTGAAGTATTTTACCGCCGGGATCGCATTGGCGGGATTGGTCTGCTCTTCCCATGCCGCGGATTTTCAAATTTCCGCTGAAGAGTTGAAGAACATTCCGATTGCGCCGTCTGGCGTTGACGAGATCGACGCCACGCTCGGCAACGTGTCGCTTGAAAAGTTCCGCGCCGCGGAACACTTCACATTGAATTTTGATTCGGAGTCCTTTCCGGAAATACCCGAAAATGTCGCTTTCGCAGGCAATCGCATAACGTTCCGGGGATTTCGGCGTGAGTCCAGAAAAGGATATTTCATTTCTTCTCCGAACGCTCTTGTCGGGACCGGACGGGAAAAAGCGGTGACTGCATCGATTTCGTTTGCAAAGCCGGTCAAAGCGGTCGGTTTCGTATTGCATTTCATGACCGGAACCAGCAAGGTCCGCTTCCTCAACCCGGACGGCGAAACTCTCTGGGAATGCGAACAGAATGGTCAGGGGGATCCCTCCGGCAACGGAACCTGGGCGGATTATTTCGTCGCGTATGAGAATTCCGAGGATTTCGGCCGGATCAGCCGGATCGAGTTCATGCGCAGCAATCTCATCGGCAGTGAGGCGATTCCGGAATTTGCAATCGACGATTTGTCGATCGTCGTCGGCGCCGAACCGCTTAAAATTACGGAACCAGAGGCGCGCGAAGTCGATCTAGCTCTTCTCAAAGGGGACGGAGCGGCGAATGTCGCTCCACAGCGTCCCGCCGGCAAACCGCAGGTCTCCCGCGACGGAGAGCTCTTCACGTTCCGGAATCAGGTTGACGGAACTGATTACACTTATACGATTGATGCGGCGAGGGGAGTCGCTTCGCTCGCTGCGCAGGTGAATGGCGCCGCTCCGCTGCAGATCGGTCGTAACTGGTCGATCCAGCTCGGAGGCAACCCGGTTGAGTGGAAACTCAAGTCCGCACGTCTCGCCGGGAACACGCTGCGTCTCTCCGGTGAGTGGTGCACCCCGGATCAGACGCTGCCGGTTGAAATGAAACTTTCGCTTTCCGGCGGCTCGCTGTGTCTGGAACTCTCGTCGCGGAAAGGCGGGCCGGTCTGCATCGACACGCCGAAACTCGCGGGAGTTCTGAAAATTTCCGATGCGCACAACACGGCCATGCGCGGCATGGATCCGGTCGCATTTCTCGGGTTTGCCGGAGATCTCTTCTTTCTGGCGGATTCCCGTCTGTTCTACTCTTATTACGTGGACTGGACCAGAACCAACAGCACTGCGCCTTATCCGGCGATCACATATTCAGCGGTTGCGAATCGGTTTGCACCGCTCTCCGAGACGATCGTTGTGACGCTTTCCGACGCACTCCCCAAGGTGCTGCCTTCCATTCCCAATCCGGTTTCGCCGTATCGGGAGAAAATCGCCGATTCCATGGTGATGGAATTCTGGTATGGCCACTTCGATGAGCTCGCTGATCTGTTTGAGCAGTATCATCGCTATGGAATGGACAATCTGATCGTGCTCATGCACCGCTGGCAGAACGCCGGATTCGACCGCAAATATCCGTCGGTGATGCCGCCGTCCGCGTCTCGAGGCGGGTTGGAGACCTTGCGCGCCGCCGCCATGATCGCGCGGAAAAACGGGCAGATTCTCGCACTGCATGAAAATTACAAGGATTTTTATCCGGATTCTCCGCAGTGGAACGAGGCCGATCTGCTGGTTCTCAGAGATGGCTCTTACCAGAACGCCTGGGCCGATTCCAGAGAGATGGCTCCGTCCAGAATCCGCAAATATGCCGAACCGATGATGAATCGAATTCGGCGGGAGATCGGAACGAACGGCTGTTTTCTCGACGTTCACAGCACGCATCTGCCGTGGTGGCGGGTCGATTTCCGACCCGGCGTCCCGGATGCGGGGATGACTCGCGGAACACTGCTGCCGACCAACCGGCTCTGGCAGATGGCGCGGAACATCTACGGCGGTCCGGTCTTCGGAGAGGCTTACGCGCTCACAAGCTGGATTCATACCGGAAACATCGATTCGGTGATGGGGCAGGCGAACTACAATTCCAGTTTGATTCTGGACTTCCTGCTCCTGAAAGTTCGTCCGCTGGCCACCTGGCACGGCGCGGGATACTTTGAGCGCTGGAATCCGCGCGGCTACGTGGCCGACTGGCAGAACTGCCCGCTGCCCGCGCCGGAGTATGCGCGTTATTCGCTGCAGGAGGTCGCGTTCCTGACTTCTCCGACCATGGATGACAAGATCAAACGCGAAATTCTCCCTGCCGCTGTCAACTATTATCAGAAACGCCGTCTGGTCTCCCGGCTCTGTTCGCGGTCGCTCAGCGCGATCTCCTACTACACGGCCGATGGTGCAAGGCTCACTTCCAGTCAGGCGGTGCTGCGCCCGAAAGCGGAGATTCAACGACTGCGCGAAACGTTCGCGGACGGTTCTGAACTCTTCCTGAACTTCTCGAATCAGATCTGGGAGGTAGAGGGGAAATCCATTGCCCCGCTCGGTTTTTACGCCGCCGGTCCCGGATTTACTGCCGAAACCAACCAGGTCAACGACGTCTGGTTCGATTACTACGGAGATGAAACCGGTTATTTCCTGAACTCCCGCAATTACGACTGGCTTCTTGAACCGAAAGGCACCGCCGCGATGGGGCGCGGAGCGGAAGGGGCTTCGCCGCAGTTTGCCAACGACGGCAATGCGGTTGTCAAGCAGGGGCCGCTTATTACGAATGCCGCGGTTTCCGTCATGAAAGAGCGTGATGGTGGATGGCGCGTCAGATTTTTCCCCCAGAAGCAGGCGGGGTTCGTCTCCATTGATCTTGCTACGCTCGGAATTCATGATGCTGCAGTCGCGGCCCTCGATGCCGACGGCGAGCCTGTGGAAGACAGTTTCGACAAGATCGAGAAGGAAAACGGGATTCTGACGATTCGCCACAGCGATCCGCAAGTCTGGTCGTTCCGACTGCTTCCGGCGGAAAGGAGTGCGGAGTGATGAGCATGGCTCCCGGAGACAAGGAGAAGAAACTCGGGGTCGGAGAAAAGATCGCATTCGGCCTCGGGAATATGAACAACCTCCTGATGAACAATATCTTGAATGTGTTGCTCAACCCGATTTACAATATTGCGCTTGGGGTGAGTCCTGCATTGATCGGTTATGCGGCGGCGATTCCGCGTTTATGGGATGCCGTCAGCGATCCGCTGGTTGGTTTCTTGTCAGACAACTTCCGTTCCCGCTGGGGACGACGCAAGCCGTTCATGCTGATCGGTGCGATTATTTCCGCATTGAGTCTCATGGCGATCTGGTGGGTACCCTCTTTCTGGGGGGAACAGTCGATGTTCTTCTATCTGGTGGTCATGTCGCTGATCTTCTATACGGGAAACACGTTTTTCCTTGTGCCTTATGGCGGTCTTGGACTGGCTTTGAGCGACGACTATCATGAGCGTACCAATCTTTTTGCTTATAAAGCGGTTGTGGATGCTCTCGGCGGTTTTTTGCTGCCCTGGATTTACTGGCTGACAACCCGTTCCTGTTTTGAAAACACGCTTCAGGGCGCGCGGGTACTGGGGTTCGGCATGGGGCTCTGGATCCTGGTTTTCACGGTGATCCCAATCGCCTTTTGTCGCGAACGTTACGATGCGAAAGTTGCAAGACAGGAGAAGATCCCTCTCTGGCGCAGCATAAGGGAGACGGTGCAGAACAAACCGTTTCTGCTGCTCACTTTTGCCGTGACGTTGATGTTCTTCGGTTTTTATGCTTCGAGCGCGATCTGTTCGTATTTGAATATCTTTTATATCTTCAACGGGGTGGAGAAAGAGGCTTCGGTCTATGTCGGACTGAGCGGAACTCTCTGGAAAATTTCATCGCTTGTTTCTCTGCCGATCGTTGTTTTTATTTCGCGGAAGCTGGAGAAGAGAACCGTTTTTCTCATTGCGATGATTCTGGCCTTTTCCGGATCGATATCGAGTTGGTGGTGTATCAATCCGAACTATCCGGCGCTGCAGTTGATTCCCTCGGTTTTGAACGGTCCGGGCATAAGTTGTGTGCTGATGCTTTGTGAATCGATGCTGGCTGATGTTTGCGACCTGGATGAGGTTGCCAACGGATCGCGACGAGAGGCGATGTTCAGTGCGATTTACGGCTGGTTCTCCAAAGTTGGACTGACATTGGCGTTGGCTCTTTCCGGGCTCCTTCTGGTCTGGTGCGGTTTCGACATTGCTCTGGGGGCGGCGCAGACGGCGGGGACGATTCTCGCGATGCGTATTCTTGCTGCCGTGGTTCCTGCAAGCGGAATGTTTGTGGCGATCGTCTTAATTGCATTTTATCCGCTCAACGAGAGGCGGATGCAGGAAGTTCGTAAAACTCTGAACTCCCGCGATGAACAGGATTCCTGAGCGGAGCAAAATTGAATTCCGCTGCAGTTGAATGTTTTCAGGCCGGGAACTATTCTGCAAAGAATTCAGTTCCGGCCTGCGTCTTTGCTGTTATCCAACCTTTTTTCCGTGATCGGCACACGCGATGACGGCTGTCGTTGTGCGCTGAATTTGCATGACGGAAAGCCGTATCGTTGTCTTTCCCCGGCAATCACGCCGAATGCGGTTGTCGAAGCCGCGTATCATCAGCCATCCGCTTTCAGAACATTTCTCTCTCCTCCGGCAACAGAGGAATCACACTTCCACTCTGCACGCTTATCGATTGCAAACGGAAGAGACGATTAGATATATTTGTAATATATTGAAATATAGATTCTTAAATATGAAAATGTAAATTTATGTAAAAATAAAATTACATTTTTTGCAGATTTTTCTTGGATTTTTACATCGCTTCCGGTATAATTAACACAGAGCCGGACCGGATCGGCCGGAGGAGGACGCTGTATGCTTATGGAACACACTACAATCAAGGAAGTCGCCGCACGGGCCCGGGTCAGTACCGCGACCGTCTCGCGGATCTTGAACGGAAAATATGCGCACCGCTCCACCACGGTCGAACATGTCAAGAAAGTGATCGAGGAGTTGCGGGCCGCACGTTCTCTCGCCGCCGGGGATGATGTCGAGACTCCCGAATGCGTCGGACTCGTGATGTTCGCCTATCGCGATTTTCTGAATACAAACTACAACGCCACGCTGGTTTCTTCGATCATGGAGGAACTGACCGCGGAGAATTTTTCGGCCCAGATCATCGCCCTGAGTCCGAGATCACTCGGGATCGGGTACATCGCCGGACTCGTGCGGGAACATCGACTCAAGGGGTTGCTGATCCCGGAGTTCGATCTGCTCTACGCGGTCTCGGAAAAGCTCGAAAAACTCGGAATCCCGGTCGTCAGCATCGGCAATTTTTCCGGCATTTCCTGCCGGGTCAGTTCAAACAGTTTCCGGGCCGGCTGCGATGCCGCCAACTATTTGTGGAGCAACGGACACCGCCGTTTCGGAATCGTCTCGATGTCGCGCACGGACATCTGTCAGGAACAGCGGATCGAGGGATTCTGCGAAACGGTCCGGCAGCTCGGCGGAGACCCCGCGAAGATCTGGATTCGGGAGTTCCGCTCGATGGAGGGATATTCGGTTTCAGGAGCGATTTCCGAGCTGGTCAATATGAAGCGGATTCCGACTGCGGTTTTCTCGACCAACAGCATGTTGAGCCGGAAGCTGATTGCCGGACTGTCGCAGTCGGGGCTGCATGTCCCGGAGGATGTCTCGCTGCTCTCGTTCGAGGAGGACGGGGAACTCGAGGATTTCCCGGTTCCGGTCAGCGTGATGCGTCAACCGACCCGGGATATGGGCCGGATCGCGGTCGAGATGCTCGTCAAGAAACTGCGCGGGCTTGAAGTCAGGGAAAATGAGGAATTGAACTGTTCGCTGATTATCCGGAAAAGCGTCCGTTCCATTCCGGTTGAATGAAAGAAGAGGGTTTCACCATGTTGTTTCAGAAATTCGCAGGCAATCCGGTACTCGGACCGGAAGCGTTTCCGTCCGACATCATGTATGTGTTCAATCCCGGGGCGATCCGTCACAACGGGGAGTATCTGCTCGTGGTGGATGCCGCCACGGCTGCGACACCGATCGTCTTCTGGATTGCGCGCAGCCGGGACGGAATCCACTTTACGCCCGATCCGGGCCCGATTGCAGATTGGCCGACCCCGGCTTCCGGGCCCGAAAACTGCATTTACGATCCGCGCATCACGTTCATCGGCGGGGAATATATTCTGATGTACGCGAGTCAGGCCGAGGAACGCGGCGTTCGCACCGGAGTGGTCCGCACGAAAGATTTCCGCCGTTTCGTGCGGATCGAGCAGGCGGAAACAGGGCGGAACAATCGGAATTCCGTGCTGTTCCCGGAGAAGATCAACGGCCGGTACGTCCGTTTCGACCGCCCGATGGGTGACGATGAACTCGAACCCAGCGACATGTGCATCAGTTATTCGGACGATCTCTCGAACTGGTACGGCAGCAAAGTGTTGATGACACCCCGCCCCGGCTGCTGGGACTCGCACAAGATCGGCGGCGGAGCGGTCCCGATCCGGACGAACGAGGGGTGGCTGGCGATTTATCACGGAGTGGACCGCACCTGCAACGGTTACATCTATCGCCTCGGGGTGATGCTGCTGGATCTGGAGGACCCCTCCCGGATCATCGCGCGCGGCGGAATGCCGGTGTTGTGGCCCGATCGTCCGTACGAGATGCAGGGGCGGGTCCCGAACGTGACGTTCGGCTGCAATGCGCTGCTTGAGCCGGATGGCACGGTGAAGATTTATTACGGCGCGGCGGATACCTGTGTCGGCCTGGCGACGGCGAAGCTCGACGACCTCATTGCCGCCTGCCGCCGCGGCAACCCGCTCGCGGAGACGTTTTTTCCCAGGGAAAAACGGGAAGGCAGTATAGAGACTCTTAAATATGCAGCCATCTAACTCAGGAGAGGTGACCATGCAATGCAAATTCTTCACATTGATTGAGCTCCTTATGGTAAGAACTTGTCAAATATACAAGTTCCGTCGCATCTCCGCTCCGCAGTCAAGAGAGGGGTTCGGTGGGGAGAAAGCGGCTATGGCAGCCGCGTCTCTCCCCGTACCAGCCAACCTCGTCCGTGTTCATGAGCCGGGAAACTCTACGTGTCGACCGATCGCAGCCCCGTCCGTGACCGCCCTGTACCCGGCATCTTGCCGGACGCAGGAAGCGCGGGGGATGGCGGACACGCCCCCCGCCACCCACGACCTCACAGCGGTCAAAGCGGCATTTACGATGATCGAGCTCCTCGTTGTGATTGCAATCATTGCGATTCTCGCATCAATGTTGCTGCCTGCCCTGAATCAGGCGCGCGCAAGTGCACACGCCATCAAATGCGCCAGCAATCAAAAACAGTTAGGCATGGCGTTTTCCCTGTATGCAACCGATAACAACGAAGCCTTTCCAGTTGCGCAGGGGAGGAAGGGTTCCGGCTACTTCGCGGTCTGGCTGAGCCAGAAAATCAGCTCGGATTCCCCCTACTACTCCGGCATCACCTCCTATGTCAAATCCGGCAATGCATACAATGCTCAAGAGGGAAGGAGTCCATTGTATTTTTGTCCGAGCCGCCCATCAGAGGAGGCGTGGAAAGCCACTGATTATGCCTATTCTTTTTACTTTGGCTACCAGGCGAGCGCTGGAAGTCCGGCGCTTGGCGCCGACGGTACGATTCATTATAGGCATCGTTTCATCCAGCCGTCGAAATGCGGGATGCTCACGGACGGGGTTTTCGGCGATGACAACAGCAGGAACTACTTTTTCAGGGGGAACAATCCTCCGGCGTTGATCACGCCGGACGAGACGATCAAACAAACCAACAACATCAACTCCGGGCTTCACCGGCGAGGAGAAAACTGGCTTTTTGTGGACGGACACATCAAATTGTGTCGAGCTGCGGAAATCGCGCAGCAAGGCGCCTTTTGCCTGGGGGGGCGTTTCAGCGGAGATTATTCGGGGTTTTACCGGTGACATCCTGGCCGGTTCTGACAATTTCTCACCAGGATAAAGCAGCGTAAAATGTTTGTCTGCAATGATATATATTGGATGCTGGTTCCCGCGGTGTGAGCGCGCCGCCTAATGAAGCTGCGCCCACTTGTTTTTGAGACTGCATGGCCACTGAAACCGGAGCGGAAGAACAGGGCAAGGTGAAATCAGCCAGCCGACAGACTCAGTCAACGCCGAGGGGGGCGGATCTGTCATGCCATATTCGGGAGGCTCCACAAGTTCTGTGCGGCAGGGGCGCAATGGAGATTGCGGACAGTTGTATTGAGATGGTTTTCTTACGCCGGAGCTTGGGAGGACTACTGGCAAAACTGCATGAAGATTATCGGTAACGTCGTCATCGACATTGGAAATTACAAATGTGTTTCACAAAATTTGGGATCATGATAAAATGGTGAAAAAAATCGCTGTTGCAGCTGCATTGATTCTTCTAACCCTGGTGGGAGGTGCGGAAATTCCGGAGAAAACCTCTTCCGGCATAAATTTGATGACACCGAAAGGCTTTGCCGATGAAGAGCACTGGATGCGCGGAAACCGGCCCGGCAGGAATGAAGAGAATGAATATGTCTTTTACTTTCTGGAAAACGGATATTCTTCCATGCTTCAGCAGAGGGCTGTTCACGGCAAAGGCCGGTATGTCTTTCATGCCGATTGCCGTTGGAAAGGAGATTTCAAGAACAATAAATTCAGCCGTGTGAACTTGTCGTTTTTCGATAAGAACGGAAAAACGGTAAAGACTTCATCCAATGCTGCTGTTGTTCTATCCCGGACTGCCGGGGGTCAAAACATTGACCTGGACATCTCTGTCCCCGAAGGCGCGGAAACATATCGTGTCCAGTTTGAATCCCACGGTGCCTGTCCTCTTGCCATCACTAATGCGGATTTCCGGTTTATTCCCGCTTCCAATCCCGCGGAAGCGAAAGCCGGCGAACCGGCTCCGGCCGCTCCGGGAAGCGCTCCGGCTCCAGTGGACATTGTGGAAAAGGAAGAACCTTCCGGAACAATCGTTCTGGCTGATCAGAGTTCGTTTTCCGATCCGGAGGTGTTCCAGCTCGGCAAGTTGGATCACGTGGTTCTCCCCGACGGGACATTCAGTCTGACATTCCGCTCCGACAGCTATTCCGGAATAATCGCGCATTTCCCGCTTGCTCCCCGCATGTGTGAAAAGTTTGTGATGACTGCCGAGGTTGAGCTCGATGGAGAGCTGAGCAATATGAAATTTACCCGGGCTGCGTTGATTCTGTTGGATGCTGCGGGCAAATCGATCCGCGTGAAAGATGCGGCAAAAGCCAGCGCCGTTATCCAGCAGAAGCGGGGAGTTCAAACTCTCCGCGGAGAGATCACCATCCCGGAGAACGGCGAGACTCCGGACAGATTGAGAATCCTCTTCGAGTCACACGGCGCACCGAAGCTCAAGATACGAAATTTCAAGCTGGAGCTACAGGGGCTTACTCCGACCGACGCTGCGATTCGGGGGATTCCCCTGCGTTTTATGAAGCAAGAAGTCTCTCCGGCCGGTCCCGCTCGCCCTGACTGGGCGGAAGTTGAAATTTTCGATTGCGTTCCCTACGATTTGAATGCCGCCTTCTGGGCGGAGCGCCCCGTTTATCAACTGGTGTCGCGGGGAAACGATAAAAGTCCGTTTCTCGCGGATGACTGCAGGGCAACGTTCTCCCTTGCCGCCGATCCGGATTTTTTATATGTGTTTTTTACTGCCGTTGACGACAAACTCAATTTCAATTACGAGCAGTTGCATGAACGCGACTGCTTTGAGTTTTTTCTCTCCCCTTACGGACGGAGCCGCCAAAGACAACAGGCTCCGCAGCTCGAACACTACATGGTTACCATGACCCCGGATTTCAAACCGCGAATCAAAGGCGAATGCAATGCGCTTGCAGAAGTCATCGAGCACGGCTGGAAGGCATTGCTCCGGATTCCGCTGCAGACCGATGTACGGAAAATTCATCCGTTCAACGGGCTGGAGCTTACGTTCAATGCCGCATATCAGGACGCAGATACACTCTCTCAGGAACATTGGCTGGGGTATTCCCCACTGGATCCTTCGGGGGAATCCTGGAAGTCAACCCTGGGTTATGCCCCGTTTCGTTTCACAAGTCAGAAAAAATTCGCATTCCGCAGAATGTTTCTGGGCGGGGAAAATGAATACCAGGTTACTCCTGTCTACCCCGGACGCCTGAATCTGGCTCCGATGCCGCCGGATATACACTCCATCTGCTTTTGGGAACACCAGCCGGATACGGTGGTCGGTGTGGAGAACGGCGTTTTTTCTCTGAAGTTTTCCGATTTCATAGAAACAGTGATTCCCGTCTTTCCCTGTTTCAGCGTCATGCCCGGAGAGACGATTGAATTTGAATATGAAGGGCGCGTCGACCGTGGTCAGCTGAGTTCCGCGCCTCATGCGGGTTTCATTACCCAGGTCAACTGGAACGGGTTCCACCTGAAATTCCCGGAAGGGACTAAACCGCCGCCGTTGACACAGGAGTGGACAAAAGTGAAGGTCAGTGGCGTAGTCCCTGATTTGATTCGGGAAAATATGCGGAACGGAAGACTGTTGTTTTTTCTGCCGCAGCGCGAGATTCCGGGTAAGACACTGTATCTGCGCAACCTGCGCGTAAGCCGCCGTCTCCCGGTCGATTTTGACGCGATGATAAAGGTTCCTCACCTTTACCCGGATTTTCCTCAGGGGGAAAAAGCGGAATTGGAGATAACGTTTGACACCCCCAGAGACATCAAGGCGACAGCGACACTTGCGGTGACAAGTTTTTTTGACAAACGCAGTGTTTACACGACCCGGATCCCTTTGGAACTGAAAAAAGGCACGACCGTTCTCCGGCATGAGATCCCCGGTCTGCCTAACGGCTTTTTCAATGTCACGCTTAAAGTCCGTGATGAAAAAGGCGGATATCTTGCCGACCGCGAACGCTATATCAGCCGCACTCTGCGTGAAGGTGGGCAGAACCGTTCCTCCGGCATCTGGTTTCAGGAGGCGTACTCCCTTACCCCGCCGGTAAGCATAAAGGATATGGTCGAAACTTTGAAAAGTCTCGGTTATGGAACTGTGTTTTTCGGGGGGTTCAACACTCTGGGAAAAGATTATAAACCACTGACGACCACCTCTCCCGTCCCTGTCGCGAAGGAATTTCAGAAAGCCGGATTTCAGACTTGCACCAGCCTGACACGCGGTGTTCCCGGCGGGATAAAACCAATTTCAACTCAGCCCGCCGATCTGATCGAATATTTTCGTGAAACGGTTCGCCTGGCCGATGGTTCCATCAACTACTGGGGCTTTGACAACGAGCCGAATATTCTCTGGACGCCGATTCCCGACGGGCGTGATTATGCGGCCTATTACCGTCCGGTGTTTCATGCGGTGAAGGCGGGTTCTCCCTCTTCGCGCGTATTTCTCGGAGCAATGAACAACATGCCGACTGATTTTCCCACCGCGATGCAGAAGCTCAATCGGAATTTGTTTGCCGACGGAATTTTTACGGTTCATCTTTACCGTTTTGAGTATAATTCAACCGCGTTGGAAGACATATTAGCCCGCCGCCGGGTTTATGACCAGCTGTATCCCGGGTGGGAGGTGTGGGATACGGAATCGGGACTGGTCAGGCACTCTTTTTCCATTCTGCAGGAAATGCAGACCAAGCGGTTGCCCATTCTTCTGACCGCCGGAATCGCACGCAACTGCTTTTATACCGACCGCGACCTGATGCTTCCGGGGGGAGACGCCACCGCGATTTTTCCGGCCGAAGGATTCAAAAACCGGTTTTATATCGACGTAAAGCCGGTCGGGCGTGCCGTACTGGCGGACGGAGCCGTTCATTGCTACGTTTTTCTTCGCAAAGATGGTTCGTATTGTGCGGTGTACTGGAATACCGGATTTGAAGAAAAAACGGTTTCGCTTCCGGAAAAAACTGGTTTCACTGTTTTAGATCAATTCGGAAATCGGCTTTCCGCTTCCGAAAGGGACACGTTGGCCGATCGTTTCGTGCGTTATGCTGAACATGTTGACGGGAAGGCGCTTGCTGCAACTCCGAATTTTATCGCCGCATTTCAGTCTTCCCGGGAAACGCCATCCCGCGATGACGGATTTACCGAAAACGTCTGGCTGATTCAGGAGATGGTCACTCACAATTTCGATTTTGAATTTACCATCGGAGAGGAACGCAACCTTCCTCTGATTCTCCGAAATGACAGCAATCAGGAACAGACGGTAACACTTCAGTTTACCGGCCCGTCAGGACTTGCCGCAACTTTTGAACGGGGAGGGGTCTACCGGCTCGCACCCGGCGAAACACGGAAAGTCGCCGCGATCATGAAGGCGGAAAAACCATTCGGACTCTGCGATGCCGGAATTGGCGGCAGATGTGGAGAAGGGAAACTTGTGCCGCTGATGCTGACTGCCCGTACTGCCGGCCCGGTAAGTGTTGTCGGCTACACCAGTTTTATTGAACTGAAGAACAACACCGGCCGGAAACAATCCGTACGGATCATGCCATCCACCGGGCGGTATGATTTCACTTTGCCGGAGGGGGAGAGTTGTGAACTGTCCCCTGAGGAAACCAAACAGATCCCTGTTCAAGTCCGTCCCAAAACCTGGCAGTTCACGAGCGCGTTCAACAATCCGACTCCATATCTGGTTCAATTGCAGCTGGACGACTCCGAGTGCAGCAGTTCTCAGACGCTTTTCGGCTTTTGCGCGCAACCATATACGGCTGGAGTCGTGGGAGAACCGGCTTTTCTCACCAAACTACCGGATGCTCCGACGATGAACTGGCAGCTTTTCCGGGGAAAAGAAAAACTGAGGCTGGTTGCCGAGGTGGAAGACGATTCCCCGATTCAAACCGGCACTACAGGATATATTCGCGAAGGCGGCGATTGTCTGGTTTTCGGTATGGTCACCGACGGAAAATACAGAGAATATGGATTCGCCTTGAAAGAGGACAAACCGAGCTCCTACCGCTGGGATGGCAGGTATGGGCTGGAGTCGGCGGTTGAATGCCCGGACGCAATACGCTCCATCGTTCGAATCGGGAACAAAATTCGATACGATGTGGAAGTCGAGTGCCCGGAAAAAGGCGACATTCCATTCAGTCTTCTGGTGATCGACCGGGGAGAGAAGCGTCCAGACAAGATCCTTGAGTTGGGATATGGAATTCGGAAGCGCAATTCCGACCGAATGGGAATTTTACTCGCCCGCTGACAAGAGGTGACCCGGGAGTAACAGGCGTTTCTGGCGGAACTGTTCGGAGGAATGGCAGGTTTCGGACGGTTGTCGTGTTCAGTTGAACGGAAACAATTGCGGGTCGGTCATGATCTTTTGAGAAAAGGCCGAGTAGCGCGTTGCATTGCGCATGGTGTATCCTGACTTTGGAACAGATGCCGGAATGGGATCGATGCCGAACTGCGCATCCCGCGGGGTGACGCAAAAGCCGGCAGCGGATTTTCGATCAAGGTGATCGATTGCGATGCTTCCGGAACGCATCGTGAAGTGAATCTCGGTTCCGGTATTCTGCCCCGTGATGCCGGAAAGATGGGTATTTTTGTGAAGTGAGTGGAAAGAGGAGGAAGTGTTTCGGAACTTTCTCCTCTTCCTCTTCCTGACGCTGTACCCTGGAGTCCTTTTTTTCGGAAATCCGGGCCGGAAACTTTCCCGCCGCGGTGGTTTCGGAAGAAAAATTGATTTTTTCAAACGGCTCTTGACTTTCCGGATGATATCGATCATAATAAAAACAGAATGAATCGTAAAACAATGCAATTTTTTCCGGTTGACGCAGCGATTCCGGTGGTTCATTTGAGTCGATTGTATCGGTAAAGGATTCAAAGATGGATAAAACCACGAAATCCAGGCAGTTGTACCGCCTGCTGGTGGAACGGGCATCCCGTCTTGAGGACGGCGCCCGTTTCCCGACGCTGCGTGAGATCATGAGCGAATACAATGTGAGCCAGTTCACGGCGGCGCCGGCACTGAAGTGGATGCAGCAGAACGGGTTGATCGTCTCTTATGTCGGCCGGGGCAGTTTCGTGACCCGCGGGGCGGTTTCGAGAAAAGGGGCGCGGATTCTCTATTTGCGCCCGGACTGGCCGTCGCATTCGATCGAAGCGATGGAGCGCACCATGACCGGAGAGGCATTGTCACGTGGATACTGCTGCGAGGTCGTCCGTTATCCGGTCGATGCCGATATCTATCGAAAACTTCCTGATTTTGAATCGGATGCAGTGATTCTCGATCCGGTTCGGTTCGACAGTTTCACGGCGGAGCAGCTACAGATTCTGACCAGTTCGGTGCGTCCGATCGTGCTCTGCCGTTCGACACTGCCGGTGTTCAACATCAAATGTGTCGGTTCGCATCTGACGGAGACCGGCATGACTGCGGCCAATTATCTGTATCGCCGCGGGCATCGCCGGATCGGCGTCCTCCTGAGCGAGGGACCCAGCTACACGCTCTCGACCATGACCGGGACGCTGCGGCTCTGCGCCGCAACACTCGGCTGCGAGGTCTCTCTCTTCGATGCGGAAATCCGGAAAGGGGTGGACTCCTGCATTCAGATCCGGAGTTATCTCGAACGTCGCGGCGACGAAATTCTCGGCAGCGGAATCTCGGCGCTTTTCGTCTGCAGTTACGCCACTGCGCGGGAGGTTCTTGCCTTTTTCGAGCGGCGCGGCGTCGACATTCCCGGGAAACTGAGTTTGCTCAGTTACGGTTTCGACTCGATTCCGGATGAGACGCCGCGCATCAGTTCGGTCGACTCGCCGCTGCCGAAGCAGGCTGCCGCCGTCCTCGACATCATCGATCACCAGCTCCGCGGAGACCTCGCGTTTCCCTGCCAGATCTGCATCAAACCGGAAATTCTCGAATATCAGAGCGTTTCGGATATCAACACAGAACTCAGAAAGGAAGCCGTATCATGAAACGTCATTGCTTCACATTGATTGAATTGTTGATTGTGATTGCGATCATCGCGATTCTGGCCGGGATGCTGCTGCCGGCATTGCAGAAAGCGCGTGCTTCCGCGACGAAAACGGCGTGTGTCAACAACTTGAAGCAGATCGGGGCCGCTCTGGCGATGTATGCGGGTGATCAGGGGACGTTTCCGCCCGCCGATCAGCCGGTGGGAGAGAGACTGAACCTGCAGCGCTGGTATCACCGTATCCGTCCGTATCTCGGCAGCAACGAAAATCCGACCGACTGGACGCGATCGACCGAACTTGCGCGGGAGGGGGCGCTTTTCTGCAAGGCGACCGAGGTGGTTTACGGCAGCAACGGACTCTCCGACACGGTTTCCTACGCGATGAATGCGTTCAGTTACCTTTCGCAGAATTTCGGATTCAAGCCGTCCGAGTGCGTGGACGAAGTTCCGACTACGACCTCCAATTACATGGTTCGGCCGGAAAGCCGTTCCCCGCGTTTTGCGAACAGCAAGATCATTTTTGTCAGTGAACTCGGGAGGCATCTGACCAATGAGAAAGGCTATGTGCATCCGTCGATCCGCAACTGCGGATATTACATGGGCATTTCGAGCGATACATTCCCCGATCTGCGCCACGACGGCAAGAATGCGCTGATGTTCGATCTGCATGTCGAGTTCGTCACGCCGCAGAAAGTGGCCTGGGAACTTTATTTGTACTGAATTCGGGGGGAGGGGATTCATGCTGCGGTTTTCAGCTCTCTTTCTGCTCTGTCTGCTCCCGGTTGCCGGATTCGCCGTGCCGGCGGAATTTCCCTGGCTCGCATTTGACCGGTATGAGCGTTATACGAGTTCGTTTTATTCCGGTCAGGGGAAGATGGTCTCGGAGAATCCCGGGGTGCGCATTCGGGGAAATGCCCGGAACATCGTTCTGCGGGAACGGAAGTTCACTCTGGTCACGCACAATTCTCCCGGCGGTGTGGTGATCGAGTGCACACTGCACTCGACCGGCAGGGCCGGAATCCGGCTGCTCGCGGCCGCCGACGGGGAGGCGTTCAAAACCGGGATCGTTCCTCTGGTGCCGGGTGAAAATGTCTGCCGGACCGCTCTGGATCGGAAGGGCGCCGTGAAATTCGAGGGGATCGAACTGGTCACCGACGGCAGCGGAGTGGATCTGACGCTGCACAAGGCCGCGCTGTCTGCCGATACCGATCCGGCTGCTGCATTCGAGGTCGCGCTGGATCTGCCGGGACGCCTTGCGCTGTTCATGCCGGGAGAGCCGGTGCGTCTCCGGGTGACCAACCGCGCGGACCGGCCGCTGCCGTTCCTCATTGCCGGGAATCTGACCGCGTTTTACGGGAGAGCGCTTCCGTTTCGCCGGGAGCAGACGCTCGCAGCCGGAGAGAGCACTGTTTTCCCGGTTGCGGAGAAACTGCCGTTGAACGGGCATTGGACGCTCGGGTGGACGATTCGTTCCGGAGAGGATTCCCGCAGCGGGGAAGCCGGTTTCGCGGTTCTGCCGGAGCTCCCGGCTTACCGTCCGCAGAAAGGGGATTTCGCATTCGGCGTGTGTTCCCATCCGGACCGCTGGGCGGAGGGAGAGCAGGAACTTGAGGCGCAGGCTGCGGCCCGGCTCGGAGTCCGGTATCTGAGAAGCGGAGTCGATTGGAGTCAGATCCAGCCGACGCCTGAGCAGTTCCGTTTTGAACGTTTCGACCATATTGTCGATCTCTTCGGCCGTTACGGCATCGAAGTTCAGGGCATGTTCGGCTTCTGCACGCGCTGGGCCGCGCCGAAAGAGACCTGGAATGCCCCGAGTTATCACGCCTGGAGTCGCGCCAAGCCCGAGCTCGAGGCGTGGAAACGCTACGTCGAAACCACCGTGAAACACTTCAAGGGGCGCATCCGGATCTGGGAAGTCTGGAATGAACCGGATCTTTACGCATTCAGCCACTTCGGCGTGGAAGACTACCTCGATCTGGCAAAGGCTGCGAGCGAAACGGTTCGCCGTACCGATCCAGAGCTGATCGTTTTCAGTGCCGGTTTCGCCGGACTCGGCGATCATCCCGGGCGGCGCGATCCGGAGTTTCAGTTCAAGGCGATGCGGGACGGATGGCGGTTCTTCGATGTTCACGCCTATCACGGCCACGCGAATTACGCGACGTATGCGCGCCAGATCGATGAGAGGCTGCTGCCGCTGCGGAAAAAGGCCGGTGTCGGAATCCCGTGGTATGCGAATGAGACCGCCGTCAGCGCCATCGGCGGAACCGAGCGCGAACAGGCCGCGGCGCTGTTCAAGAAACTGCTTTTTTCCTGGAGTCGCGGGGCGATCGGTTACAACTGGTACGATTTGCGGAACGACGGTTTCGCTCCGAACGATCCCGAGTACCATTTCGGATTGCTGACCAATGATTTTCAGGCGAAACCGGTGCTCAGCGTCTACCACATGCTGGCGCGCTGGTTTCGCGGGGCGGCCTGCCTCGGGGAGCTGAAGCTGCCGGACGGGTGCGACGGTTTTCTCTTCCGGAACGGCGGAGATCGGCTGCTGGCGGTCTGGAACGAGGCGAACCGGGCCGGGGGAATCATCGCCGTCGCCACCGACGCGGCCCGGGCGGAACGCATCGATATGATGGGGAATTCCATGCCGCTGCCGCTTTCTGATGGCGCGGTACTGGTCGGCATCACCGCCGAACCGGCGGTCATTCGCCTGGCAGACGCTTCCCGGGCCGAATTGCGGGATTCGCCGGTCACGTTTTCCTCCGGAGCGGCCGTCCCGGAGCAGCCGTTCCGGCTGACGGCAGAGATCGCGAATCCTCTGGACATTCAGGCGGAATTCAAATTGCATTTTGTGCCGGAGAAAGGTGTCGCCGTCACTCCGGCGGAGACGGCTGTCACGCTCGCTCCCGGCGGGCGGCGGACGCTGGATTTTTCCGGATTGATCCGCCGTGGTGTTGATGTCGGCTCCGTGAGGCTCGATTATACGATTTCCGGAACGTCGTTTTCCGGGACACTCGACGTGCCTCTCCGTCCGGCGGTCCGGATTCCGGCGGGGGATGGAAAGTACCGCCGCAGACCGGATTTTGTGCTTGATCGCCCCGAACAGGTGGTCTCGTTCTGCGAGGGGGATCCGAGTCTGCGCGACCGGGTCTGGACGGGGAAAGATGATCTGTCGGCCTCGATCTATCTGCGTCGCGAGCCGGGTGTTCTGGAGCTTTACGTCGCGGTTTCCGATGACATCCATATCCAGAAAGAGCGCGGAACCGGTACCTGGAAAGGGGACGGCATTCAGTTTGCGCTCGCCGTTCCGGGCCGGGCCGGAGCGTGGAAGATCGGACTGGCGCGGCTCGGCAACGGCCGTCCGGACAGCTTTGTCTGGGAGTCCCCGTCCGGGCTCGATGCCGCGACAGCGGCAAAGGGCATCACTTTGACGACGCACCGGGATGAGACGCTGCGCCGCACTTCGTACCGGGCCAGGCTCGCGCTCGACGCATTCGGCCTCGACGACTCCATGCTGTCTGCGGGAGTCCGGTTCAATCTGCTCGTCAACGACAACGACGGCGATCTCCGTGAGGGGTTCATTCAGTTGGCTCCGGGGATCAGCGAATGGAAGAACTTCGATCGTTTCCCGCTGATCGTCTTCGACTGAACCGCTTCCCCCCGGAAATTCCGTCAGGAGAGTGGCCGGTCTCCCGTTTCAAGATGTGAGAGCAGAGAAATGGATTTCTCCATCCCGGGCGGTTTGCGATTTCCGCGATAGTGACTTGTTCTGCAAAAGAAGTTTGCGGGCCTCCCGCATTCGGCGGGACCTGCGATCTTCCAGACTCTGCAGAGTCTGCCGCCGGTTCCGGCTCCGTCACCCCGGGTTTTGACGGATTTCAAATTCATCTGCCCCTGCTGCGGACAGCATCAGGAGTGTCCCCCGGAACTGGAGAATGTCACCTGCGAGTGCCCCTCCTGCCATAACAGCATCACCCCGGTACGTTGAATCTGCGTCCCGGATTTTGCCGGGGGAGAGAAACTTCTCCGGCATTGCGCCGCCGTCGGGCGACGCGGAGTGTCACTGCCGGTACATGACCGGGAATGTCATATCCTTGACCGGCTTTCCGGTCGGGGCGTCGACCGGGCCGACCCGGTCGATCAGACCCCAGCGGCGCGTGAACGGCCAGAACGCGACCCACGCCTTGCCGACGAGATTCTTCCGGGGTACCGCCCCGAAGAAACGGCTGTCCAGGCTGAAACGCGAGTTGTCCCCCATCATGAAGTAGTGATCTTTCGGAACGACATACTCCTGCCCGGGCGAGGCGATGAGGTCGCCCATGCCGCTCAGGTGTCCCTGATAACCGCCCTTGCCGCTGTAAAGTTTTTCAAAGATCGGGGCGATCTCGTAGATCGGGCGGAACTGATCTTCCCCCGCGGGCTTCACTTCGAGCACATTGTTCACAATCCGCAGCGTATCTCCGGGCAGACCGACGAGGCGCTTGATGTAGAAGAATCCGCTCAGTTCGGAGAGTTTCCGCCCCTGTGCCGTGAGTCCGTCGGTCGTGAACACCATCACGTCACCCCGCTTCAGCGGCGCCAGATAGATGCTCCATCGTTCGACGAACAGATGATCCCCCATCGAGACGAACCCGTCTGCAAGAGTGTCGCCGGTGCGGTAACGCCGCCCCGCCTCGAGATCGGCATATTCGATCACCTTGCGCGCGTCGCCCGGGAGCCGGTAGCGCGTGTTGCCGATCGTGAACGAGGTCGTGTCGGAAAGCGTCCCGGTGGTGCGGAATGACTCCGGGTCGAGTTCTCCCGGACTCTGCACCTGCGCCTGCGCGCGGCGGGTCGAAAAGAGCAGCCACTCCAGCGGCGCAGGCAGTTTCCCGAGCAGCGGATTGACCTTCGTCTCCCGGTCGATATAGTGAATTCCGAACAGCGTCGGCTGCATGCTGCTGGTCGGAATCCGGAACGGCTGCAGAAACAGCGCCCGGATTCCAAACGCCACCGCCCCGACCACGAGCAGCAGATCAAGCAGCCCGCGGATCGTCTGATAACGGTACGGCGGCACACTCTTGCGGAAACGCGACAGATAGCCGTCGAGACGCGAATCCACCTCCTCCGCGGGAGTCTCCCGCATTTCGAGAAGCAGCGCATCGAGATCCTCTTTCTGCTTCTGCGAGAGCAGGTCATCGTCGTTGTGGCGGCAGAGCTTGATCTCGTTCCTGAGTTTTGCGAGGCGTTTCTTCGCCCGGTGCCGTTTCCAGAAGTTCATCATATGCCGTCGCTCTCTGCTTTCTCTTCAGTTGTCATCGTTCGCCTTGAGTACCGCGACGAACGCCTCCTGCGGGATGTTCACCTGGCCGATCTGCTTCATGCGCTTTTTGCCCTCTTTCTGCTTTTCGAGCAGTTTGCGTTTGCGCGTGATGTCGCCGCCGTAGCATTTGGCCAGAACGTTTTTCCGCAGCGCGCGGATGCTCTCCCGGGCGATGATCTTCCCGCCGACCGCGGCCTGAATCGCGATCTGGAACATCTGCGGCGGAATCACCTCCTTGAGCCGTTCCGCAAGCTGGCGGCCGCGGCTGTATGCCATGTCGGTGTGGACGATCGAGCTGAAAGCGTCGACCGGTTCGCCGTTCACGAGAATGTCGAGTTTCACCAGCCGGTCGGCGCGGTAGCCGGAGGGCTCGTAGTCCATGCTGCCGTAACCGCGCGTGATCGATTTGAGTTTGTCGTGGAAGTCGATCAGAATCTCGTGCATCGGGATTTCCGCCGAGATGATGACATGCTTCGCGTCGACGGAGCTGGTGTTCGTGCAGATTCCGCGCTTGCTCATGACCAGGTTCATCACATCCCCGATGTATTCGGTCGGGATCATGATGTGGCAGTCGATGATCGGCTCCTCGATCCGGTCGATTCCGGAGGGATCGGGCAGAAACACCGGGTTGTCCACCGGAATCATCTCGCCGGATTTCATGTAGACGTGGTAGATCACTGACGGGTAGGTCGCGATGATGTCGCAGTTGTATTCGCGACGCAGCCGCTCCTGGATGATCTCCATGTGCAGCAGCCCGAGAAATCCGCAGCGGAATCCGAATCCGAGCGCGGCGGAGGTCTCCGCCTGATAGAGGAACGCCGCGTCGTTGAGCTGCAGCTTGCCCATGCTCGCCTTGAGCTGGTCGTAATCGGCCGTGTCGATCGGGTAGATGCCCGAAAAAACCATCGGCCGGATCTCCCGGAATCCCGGCAGCGGATGGGGGCAGGGGTTTTTCACGTCGGTGATCGTGTCGCCCATTTTCGTGTCGGAGGGACTCTTCAGGTTCGGCAGCAGATAGCCGACGCTGCCGGCGGAGAGTTCGTCCGCCGCGCGCATTTCAGGGCTGAAGAAGCCGACCTCCTTGATTTCGCTCTCGATGCCGTTGTTGAAGAGCCGTATGCGGGTTCCGCGCCGGAAAGTCCCGTTCGTGACGCGCACATAGTTGACCACGCCGCGGAACGTATCGTACATAGAGTCGAAGATAAGGGCGGCGGATCCCTCCATCGCGGGTTCCGTCGGCGCCGGAATGCGTTCGACGATCGCCTGAAGCAGTTCCGCGACGCCCTCGCCGGTCTTGCCGGAGACGAGCAGCGCCTCTTCGCGCGGGAGCGCGAGCACCTCCTCCATCTGCTCGTAGCAGAGGTCGAGATTCGCGGCGGGCAGGTCGATCTTGTTGATGACCGGGATCACCTTGAGATTCTGTTTGAATGCGAGATTCACGTTCGCGACGGTCTGCGCCTGTACCCCCTGTGAGGCATCGATCAGCAGCAGCGCCCCCTCGCATGCGCCGAGAGAACGTGAAACTTCATAGGTGAAATCCACGTGTCCGGGGGTGTCGATCAGATTCAATTCGTAGGTGTTGCCGTCCGCGGCCTGATACTCCATGCGGACCGGATGGGATTTGATCGTGATTCCGCGTTCGCGTTCGAGATCCATGCCGTCGAGAAGCTGCTCCTGAAGATCGCGTTTCGCAACCGTCCCGGTCAATTCGAGCAGCCGGTCGGCGAGCGTCGACTTGCCGTGGTCGATATGAGCGATGATGCAGAAATTGCGGATCAGTTCGAGTTTTGCCATATTCTTTTGTCGTCTGTCAACCGGTGAAATTCATCCTTTATCTTCATAATATAGCACTTTTTCCGGTGCAAAACAACTTTTGCTTTTGCGAAAAGCGGAAAATCGTGGTATTGTATGCCGGTCAGGGAGCGGGAGCGCTGCCGGGCTTTCAATTCAGTGACGGGGAATATGGACAGAATTTTCATCAACGGCCTCCGGGTCAACGCGCTGATCGGCTGTTATCCGGCCGAGCGCGAACGGCGGCAGGGTATTACACTCGATCTCGAATTCGGGGTCGACCTTGCCGCGGCGGCGGCGAGCGACGAACTCGCCGATACAGTCAATTATGCCGAACTTGAGGAGCGGATTCATGCGCTCGCGGCCGGATCGCATTTCAGACTTCTCGAGGCGCTCGCCGGTGCGGTCGGACGACTCGCGCTCGAATACGATCCGATCCGGTTCGTCCGGGTGCGGATCGACAAGCCCGGCGCGGCGAAATATGCCCGCTCCATCGCGGTAGAACTGGAATTTCACAAGGAGTAATCAATATGCGGGATTCTGAAACCTGGAAAGAGATCAATCCATCGGAATTTGTCTGTCGTCCATTCCGTGCCTGGAAAGAGGATTGGTTTGCGCTTGCGGCCGGAGAGTTCCCCGGCGGTCCCTGCAATGCGATGACCGTCGGCTGGGGATTTCTCGGCTGCATGTGGGCGGAGCCCGCCGTGACGGTGTTTCTGCGGCCGCAGCGGTATACGCTAGAGATTCTCGAGCGGTATGACACGTTTACGCTCTCGGCGTTCGGGCCGGAGTATCGCGAGGCGCTGATGCTGCTCGGGCGGGTTTCGGGCCGGGAGAATCCCGACAAACTCGCGCGGGCCGGACTCACCCCCGTCCCGTCCGTCCGGGTCGAAGCGCCCTCTTTCGCGGAAGCGGAACTTGTGCTTGAGTGCCGCAAACTCTATCGCGCGGAACTCTCCGGGCGCGGATTTCTCGACAAGAGCCTCATCGGCAGACACTATCCCGAGCGCGACTACCATATCTGCATGGTCGGGCAGGTCGTGCGGGTCGCGGGCGATGAAAAATATGTGAATCCGGAAGCGTTGCAGTAATCTATGTCAGACATCAATCTCACTCCCATGATGCAGCAGTACCGCGAGGCGAAAGCCTCGATTCCCCCCGACGCGGTTCTGCTGTTCCGGCTCGGGGATTTCTACGAGGAGTTCTTCGAGGATGCCGAACGGGTGAGTTCCGTGCTGGAACTTACGCTGACCCGCCGTCAGGGATACCCGATGTGCGGTTTCCCGTATCATGCGCTCGACACCTATCTGCCGCGGCTCGTCGCGGCGGGGGTGAAAGTCGCGATCGCCGAGCAGATGGAGGATCCGCGTCTGGCCAAAGGGATTGTGAAGCGGCAGATCACGCGGATCATCACGCCGGGAACCATCGTCGACAACGCGCTGCTGAATCCATCGAGCAACAACTTTCTGACCAGTCTCGTGCAGGGGAAAGGGGGGGACTGGGCGCTTGCGAGTCTCGACATCAGCACGGGGGAGTTCCGGGTCTGCTGCGTCTCGGAGCCGGACAAGCTCGTCACGGAACTGAATCGCCTCGGAGCGCGCGAGTGCGTCATCAGCCATCGGCTCGATGCGCAGTTCGAGGAGGAGGGGAGTCGTCCCGAGCCGCGTGCGAAACTGCTCTGGACGACGGTCGAGAACGATTTCTTTGAAGTCGACCGCGCGACGGAGTTTCTGCTGCGCCAGTTCCAGACCGCCACGCTTGACGGTTTCGGGCTGCGCGATCTGCCGCATGCGGTTTCGGCTGCGGGAGCGGTGCTGCGTTACGCGACCGAGAACCTGCGGCAGGATGCGGCACATATCACCCGGATCGAGCTTTACAGCCTCGACCACTCGCTCGAGCTCGACTCGATTTCGCTGCGGAACCTCGAGCTGGTCGAGACGATGTTCGGCACCGGCAAAAACGGTTCGCTGCTCGGAGTTCTCGACCACACGGAAACGCCGATGGGCGGGCGGAAGCTGCGCGGCTGGGTGCTGCGGCCGCTCTGCGACCACGATGCGATCGTCGCGCGGCTCGATGCGGTCGAGGCGTTCCGGGACGATCCGCTCACGCTGGCGGAACTGCGCGAGACGATCGGCGTCGTGCGCGATCTCGAGCGCATTGTCGGGCGGCTGAACGTCGGCAATGCGAATCCGCGCGATCTGCAGACGCTGGCGGTCTCTCTCGGCGTGCTGCCGGGGGTCAAGAGTCTGCTCTCGATCTTCGACGTGCCGCTGCTTGAAACACAGAACAGCCGGCTCGAACTCTTTCCCGAACTGGTCGACCGGATCGAGCGCGCGATTGCGGAAAATCCTCCCGCGCTGCTCTCGGACGGCGGTGTGATCCGCGCCGGATACAGCGCCGAACTCGATGAACTCCGCAGCGCCGCGACCGACGGCAAGGCGTGGCTCTCGCAGATTCAGCAGCGCGAGCAGGAGCGCACGGGAATCCGTTCACTCAAGGTCAAGTACAACTCGGTCTTCGGCTACTACATTGAGGTGAGCAAGGCGAATCTCGCGATGGTGCCGGAGGATTATGTCCGCAAGCAGACGCTGGTCAACGCGGAGCGGTTCATCACACCGGAGCTCAAGGAGCTCGAGAGCAGGATTCTTGGAGCGGAGGAGAAGTCGAAAGCGCTCGAAGTGCAGCTGTTCCAGGAGCTGCGTGAATTTGCATTGCAGTACACCCGTCCCATCCAGATCGCGGCGGACGCGCTTGCGGAGATCGATGCGCTCGCGAGTCTCGCGGAGTGTGCGCGGCTGCACGGTTACCACCGGCCGCAGATCTTCGACGACGACCGTCTCATCATCAAGGCGGGGCGTCATCCGGTGCTCGACGCGGTGCTCGGTTCCGGGAAGTTCGTGCCGAACGACTGTCTGCTCGACGGAGACCGCAACCGCATGATGCTGATCACCGGTCCGAATATGGCGGGCAAATCGACTTACATCCGGCAGACGGCATTGCTGGTGGTGCTTGCGCAGATGGGGTCGTTCGTTCCGGCCGACTCGATGGAGCTCGGGCTTGTGGACAGGATTTTCACGCGGGTCGGCGCGGCGGACGATCTTGCGCGCGGCCAGAGCACGTTCATGGTGGAGATGGTCGAGACTGCGAACATCCTCAATCACGTGACGCCGAAGAGTCTGGTCATCCTCGACGAGATCGGGCGGGGGACGAGTACGTTCGACGGGCTTTCGATCGCGTGGGCGGTGGCGGAATTTCTGCATGACGATCCGTCGTGCCGCTGCCGCACGCAGTTTGCGACGCACTATCATGAGCTGACTGAACTTGCGCAGACGCGGCGCGGTGTGAACAATTACAATGTGGCGGTGAAAGAGTACGGCGACCAGATCATCTTTCTGCGGCAGATCGTGCCGGGCAGCACGGACCGCAGCTACGGGATTCACGTCGCGAAACTTGCGGGGATTCCGCAGCCGGTGATCGACCGGGCGAACGTGATTCTCGAACTGCTTGAAAAGACCGCCGATGCTCCGCGCGAGGCGATGGCCGCCCTCCCGCGCCGGACCGTGAAGTCGAAACGGCGCAGCCGGAACGACGCCGACGAGAACGACGACATGATCCAGCTGCGGCTGCTGTGAGAGCAGGAGAGCACACGCCAGATGCGGAGCGGTCGTTGTCTTTTCGGCGGCTTCTGCTTGAGCGGAACTGCCTGACCCCTGATTCGTAAGGAAAGAGGCCGGTCGTGATGCAATCTGTTATGCACACGACCGTTTACGAAAAATTTGCGGAAAAACAGCCGTTTGAAAAAGCTGAAACGTTGTTAAGGGGCCTCCTCCTCCTCTTCCGCTTCTCGAACCATCTCATAGACGAAAACTGGTTTGCTGGACGCAAATGTATCGAGTTCAACAGACAAACTGCCGTCTTTCTGATTTTTGAACTGTAACTCCTTGAGGCGGCTTCCATCAAAGTCGCAGGCATATATCCGGAAGTTCGGCTTCTGACATGCCAGCGTCAGATGCACGACTCCACGGCAGGCTACCAGCGGGGGCTCTCCCCAGCTTTCAAAAACAGTCATCTCCGGAGAGGTGAATTTCTGGTTGGTATTTCTTGTTTCCGTAAGATGAAGGATTAGAATCCGGCCGCTTTGCGCCAGTGGCAAACCGTCCCGCGATGAGAGAAATACAACTCCATTTCCCTGTCGGTTTTCCACTCGGGCGAATTTCCCCTCCAATTTCCGTCCCGCCTCGAGGATGAACGCTTCACTGCGGGGAGTGATTGCCCGGAAAGTTCGATCTTTCTGAATCAGTTCGAGTTCTCCTGTTGAACTTGAAAACCGCTGCCTGACAGGATCGTATTCCGCCGCGGTAATAATTCCGTCCGCAAATAATTCGGCAAGCTGTTTCTCCGTTTTCCCGGATAGACGTTTCAGCGGGATGTCAAGCTGCTTCTCAAACCAGGAATTCTGCAGCGCGAATGCCGTTCGACTTCCGCGGGGGAGACAAATATTTTCGGCTGGAGCAAGGAAAGTCCCGACCCGGCCGATCAATCCGAGACGACGCAGGATTTCCGGGGTTTGACCGAGGTCTGCTGTGTCGTCCTCCAGATAACGAGTGGTCATCAGTAAGGGGAAAGCGTCTATGGCCGGAGAGACGTCGCCCCGCAGATAAAGCAGAGCTCCGGCCCGTTCCGACAGCAGGCGCAATGGATCCCCCAGCATGTCGAACAAAGCCAGGTTTTGCTCTCGTTCGCGCACTCGCGCAGCCCAGCCGGCCAACTGAAAATGGATGAGGGCGCTCCAATCCTGCAATGCCGCATACGCCGGGAAAAGTATCCCCCCCTCATTGACGTAACGGCTGGGATTGACGTAATCCCATTCACTTACGGTCAACGGCTTGCCGAAAATCCTGGCCGGGAAGAGTTCATTTACTCCTCCTGCATAACCGCTGATCCCGCTGACGTTATTCACTGCGACTGGTGTGCACCAGGGTTGATTGAGAAAAACCGGGTGATGCCAGTAGACGTGAAGGTCAATCAGGTCGCTGACGTTGCGGATTGGAATCTCCGGCAGACTGTCGGCGATGTTGTTCTGCCCGTTGAGCGGGATCCTGACTCCAAGTCCACGTACGAAACGTTCCATGCGCCGGTAACCCTGTTCATAGGTCTCTTTGAGGAATCTCAGCCAGTACCGTTCCTTGTTTTCTGCAGTAAGTGAAATCTTCTGTTCTCTGATATATTTGTTGAATCGCTGCTCGTAGAGATTGCGAACATCGGGATCTGCATTGACAATTCCGACGATGGTGTCCTCATTGACCAGGCTGATCGAAATCAGCGACGGCTCGTCCTTGTAGGCGATCCCGGTGTACGGATTAATGTGGCATAGAAAATTTTCCGCAAATTCCTCCCAGCTTGACATAGCCGTATCAGACAGGAAGAACAAGGCTTTGGTTCCGTCCGCAGAGAGTTCTTTTTTCGCGATTTCCGGTCGTTCCGCAGGGGAAAGTTTTCGCAGCGTGAAAAGGTCTATGGACGAATAGATACCTCTTTTTTTCATTGCGGCAAACAGATAGTCGAATCGAGCGAAACGTTCCGGATCAACCCCGGTATTCCGGCCGCCATCATCGCAGGCAAGCCAGAGATCATAATGATGATAGCGGACCAGATTGTAACCGATTTTTGCCATGACATCGGCAAGGTGATCGGCTTCGGCCCGCTCAAGGAAATTGACGTCGTTGCAGATGTTTGCTCCGTAGAAGCGAACTGCTTTTCCAGGGAGCCGCTCAAACTCAAGATGATCGCCGGCCGTTTTGATGAAACCATATTTCCCGGCGGGCGGATCAAGCAGCCCGGAAAGATCAAGAATGGAACCGTTTTTGATCGTCCTGATGTCCCGGATGATCCGCCACTGATCGTTTGCTCCCGTCACGACCGGTTTTTCCTCGGCTGGAGGGATTTCGACGGAAGAAAGGGAGACCCCTGCGATCAACCAGCATACGGAACGGTCTCCAGCTTCAAACGTGATTTGTTTCAAAGCTTTCTTTTTAATGGGGAAGCTGGATACATACAAGCCGACTGGCGCACTGGGATTGTTGCCCTGATAACCGACATCCGCATTCGGACACGCTTGTGGAAACCAGTAACTGCCGACATCATGATGTGTGTGTACTTCGACAGTATCATGGGACCCGTCTTCGTAGAGAATCCGTACAGTCCCGGCCTTTTTTGAGGTTTGTGGAAACCAGGCCGCGCAATGCAGCAGGTAAAGCCATTGTCCTTTATGTCCTGGCGGTATCTCTTTTTCATACTTAAGCAAGTTTGAAAATCCACGATTCGGAAGTATATTTCCATGATGAACAAGGAAGATGAATCATGAGCAAAATTTTGGAACGGCTGTGCCAGGAAAAGAACGCGAAACTCAAAGGCGGGCTGTATCATTATACGCAAATTGCGATTGCCTACAACTCCAACCGGATTGAGGGCAATCAGTTGACTCATGATCAGACCCGGTATATTTATGAAACTCATTCCGTTCTCTGTGAAAAAGACTCCGCTGTGCGAACGGACGACATCATTGAAACGCTCAATCATTTTGCCGCGTTTGACTACATGCTGGATACTGCGGAAGAAAAATTGTCGGAAAAGATCATCAAGAAATATCATTTTCTGCTGAAACAGGGAACTTCGCAAAGTCGGCTCGACTGGTTCCGGGTCGGACAATACAAAAAACTTCCCAACACAATCGGGGAAATGGAGACGACGGAACCGAAGAAAGTCGGGAAAGAAGTGCGTGCCTTGTTGAGTGCCTATCACTCTTTGCAGAGTTATACCGTGAAAGACATTGTAAAATTCCATTTCAGTTTTGAGCGGATTCATCCGTTTCAGGATGGGAACGGCAGAGTCGGCCGCCTGATCATGTTCAAGGAATGTCTCGCGCATGATCTGGTTCCGTTCATCATAGATTCCGAACACAAATTATTCTATTATCGCGGTCTCCGGCAATATGCCGATATTCCGGAATATCTGGATGACACCTGTCTTTCCGCACAGGATCATTACCGGGAAGTCTGTAAAAAATTCAAAGTATAAGACAAGCCAGACAAGTCTTATTCAAATATCTCCAGCTGCCTCATTCTCCTGCCATTGACGGGCACTTTTTCTATTCAAAAACATTTCCAGGCTGACGCATAGGCAGTCCCTCTGTTCTTTGCGCCGCTTTTCCGGCTGACGGATTCCCGTCCGCCGCGCGGCTTCTTGGCGAAAGAACAGAAGTTCTCAAACTAAAATCAAAATAAGGATTATGAGAAAATGGCTGCGTATGCAAGAATCTACGGATTTCAGGTTGTCGATGGCAAACACATCGAAGGTCGGGAGGAAGAATTCACCTGCCTCGGCGGGAACTGCTATCTCTCCAACGGCGAATACGAAATGCTTGAGGAGATCCTCGAAAAAGAATTTTAATCTCAAGGAGGTCTGATCATGAAAGAAAACATCAAACGGGACAGTGCCATCGACCTGTTCAAAGGTATTCTGAAAACAGCACGCGATGCCGGCGCGTTGCAGGAACTCGACCGGATTATCGACTACGATTCCGCGTGTGAATTTGAGGAGAAAAATAAACGGCCGATTTCCAATTATGAGTTTAATTGTATCTTCTCTGTCGATTACGGCGGTTCGGAAGGCATCTACATCGACGCCTGGCTCAACGGTTATCTGGATGAGTCCGGGCATACGCAACGGCTCCATTTCGGCACGATCAAGACGCTGGAACGCGATCTTGCCGCGATGAAAACCATGGGTGAAGCCTGCGGGATTTTGCAATACTATGCCTCGGATTATCTCAACAAGAACCTTTCCCGCTATGAACCCGATCCGGCGAAATTGTCGTCGTTCCATAATTCGGATACGCCATTCTGGTGCCGTTCCTGCAAATCAATGGGAAATATCGCCGTATTGAAGCGTCTTTGCCCATGGAACGAACAGATGGAGCAATATGCCTTCCGTTGCCAACTTTGCGGCGTGGAAACTTGTTATTTTTCCTCCTCTGCCGAGTTGCGTAAAGCCTGGAACAACGGAGAATACTGGATCAGGAAAAGTGACGCGATTCTGGTCAAGCGTGATGCTCTGCAATCCGTTTGTAAGTTGCGAGGTCAGGAACCCTGCAATCTCGACTGTGCCCAATGCCCGTATCAAATCATCCGGGAGTTGCGCCATACAGTATAAAGTCTGGTTATCGAACAACATTTCAAGTTAAAAACAAAATTCAGTTCTTCCGGCCGCTTGACCGGCGGATGAAGTCTCATCCGTCGCGCGGCTTCTTTGCGAAAGAACCGAATTCCCCAATAAACCAACAAAAAGGAATCAAAAAGATGAACAACACACAGAACAACGTCCGCAATGCCAGCAACGCTAATCCCTCCAAAAAGTTCACGATCGCCGATCCGGACTCCAAGGCGACCGACAGCCAGCGCCGCGCGATTGGTCACGCAATCAAGAATGGTTCCTGGAAACGCTTCTCCGCGGAAGACTGGAAGAATCTCACCAAAGGCCGTGCCTCGGAAATTATCGACCAGAT
>CALXOE010000020.1 GCA_944389935.1 uncultured Victivallis sp. | reverse complement strand
GCCATGCGGTGAAGACGCACCTGAACTCCATCCAACGACCAGTTGGGAAAATCCCGGTAAAACTCTTTCTGCAGTTCAGCACTCTTCCGCCCCCTGACCTCCCACTCCCCGAAGCCGAAAAGGTCAAGAGAACAGGTTGCAAAACCGCGCTGTGCCAGATTGAATTCTTACAATGACTGCCAAGTCGGACAGGTTGTACAGTCGAATAACTTAGGATTGCAGTTGTTGGTTCCTGGGGCGGAGTGGTTAAAATTCGTTGTCTGACACTTTACTCATTCTGCAATAGCGGGCATAAAAAAGAGCCTTTTTAGATTCTGATACTACAGCTGAGAAACTTCATCGGATATGTGAGTCCGAAAAGAATGCCTGGTCAACACATTAATCCATTCGTCTGGGGGGAACTCGGAGAAGGGGCAGAGTTCCAGGAGTTCCGGGTGTCGGGAGAGGATGCGTGCTCACTGGGGCGGAGATAACGGTTCGGAGAGGTGTTCCGTGTCCGGAGTGAATGCTGCACAGTTCCATTCCAGATCAAGGAAGACATTCAGTTCTTGTTCGGTCATAGCGATTTCCTTTCATTGGTTCTTTTGAATGCGGGACGAGAATAGTTCCCGCTGATGTTTGGGGGAGGCGTCTTTCTGGTTGACCTTGGCAAGGTAGCTGCAACGTCGGAAACACTGATCGTATTTGCGTTCATATTCGGGATCATCCTTTCGGAGCATGACACCGTTTCCCTGCGGTTGACCTTGCCGGTTCCTCATACAATCGTCAATCAGACCGTAGCTGATTGGCTGTCCTGCATCATCGTATTTCGGAGGCAGATCCAGCGTCTTCTCCCATAGCCGTTCCGCTGTCTGGATATGGTCGTGGATATTTTGCGTCTTGTGTCCGTTCATCATCAAAGCAACGTGATAGTGCTGATGTTTCTCCCGGGCACACTCCCGGACTGCAATATACGCCGGGTCATATCCTGCCCTTTTACGGTTCTTGATGAAGCTCTCCTGAAACTGGCTGAAGAGTTCGTTGTCATTCGGATAATCGTAGCCTTGCGGGAATCTGATATCAAACCGCATAAAGAAAGTTTTGCTGTGACGGTTGCTCATGTCGGTCATCAGTTGATCGATCTTCTGCAATATCGATTCTTTACATCCAAGCTGTTTAGCTTTATCGGTCATGATAGGATGCCCGTGATACTG
Source organism: uncultured Victivallis sp. (assembly GCA_944389935.1). Classification (GTDB taxonomy): domain Bacteria; phylum Verrucomicrobiota; class Lentisphaeria; order Victivallales; family Victivallaceae; genus Victivallis. The sequence goes on along the minus strand of CALXOE010000020.1, from coordinate 52,595 downwards.
CTCCTCGTAGGTGATTTTTTCGTTTCTCATGTTACTGTCTTTCTCTTGCTTACGGTTTATTCTGTTTCCTTTCTGCAGGAATAAGCCTCCGGTGATGTCTGAAGCCCTCACCGGAGGCTTATATAGGTACTACCAATTTACCTGTTTTTGATAACGCGAAACATGCCTGCTGGCGCGGGGACTTTTGATGCGTGATCTCCTGCACAGCGCAGTTGGTACTTTGACCGGATTATTCCCCCGCATAAGATGACGGAGATAAATAAATGATATGTGCAAGCATAATTTCACACAGAACAGCGGAATCTCAGAGCGAGGGGGGCGAACTCACAACGAAACAGAATCATCTCATTCAACGGCTTCGCTGATTTTCATCCTGTTTATGCAGGGAGTTGGATATTTGAGAAGTAAGTTTTTACCGGGTTGTGCTGGTCTGGGTTCAAGGTCTGTTTTATGCAATTTCAAAGTTCAACTTGGAATCTGCATAGAGCACAAAAGATTGAGGTCTGAAAAGGAAATAAAAAAATGTGGCAAAAATGTGGCAATTTCTGCAATGAATACAGCAAAAATCAGCTTGATTCAGGATGAGGCAGAGAAGTTGGTTTTGTGTTGCTTCTTGCTTGAAATCAGGGAGTTAAAATGGTAGCCCGGGCGGGAATCGAACCCACGGCCAACTGCTTAGAAGGCAGCTGCTCTATCCTCTGAGCTACCGGGCCGGCTTGTTTCTGTCCTATAAAATATCCGCAGTTTGCTCGTTTTTCAAGGGGAAACACGGGAAATCAAGGCGCTTTCCTGCATTTCCCGTGCCTCACCCCTTGTCAGATGCGAACAAAATGGAAGAGTTCTCCTGCTCCGTCACGCTCATAGCGCGGTACGTTCAAACCGGCATTCATCAGCATCTCTCCCGTGTAGCAGACGCCGCTCTTCTCCTCTTTGTAAACCCCCGCCGGATCAAGTCCGCACAACCGCACCCGGAACAGCTGACCATTCGGCACGTTCCGCGGCTGAACCATCGTCACCAAAGCTTCTGAACCGTCTTTCGCAGCATGTTCCCAGATCACCACCACCGTCCCGGGATTGAACGGATCCGTCAGACGGTAAAGATCCCCCTGCGCCACCAGATGATTGTATTTGTGGTACGCCGCAACCTGTTTCCGGATCTCCGCACGCTCCTCGTCGTTCATCTTATTGAGGTCAAGTTCATAGCCGAACGTCCCCGACAATGCAACATAACCCCGCGTCGCAAACGGATTGATCCGCCCCGTCTGATGATTCGGGCAATCCGAAATGTGCGCACCCATCGTCGAGCAGGGGTAGACCAGGCTCGTCCCATACTGGATCTTCAGACGTTCGATCGCATCCGTGTCGTCGCTGGTCCAGATCTGCGGAACGTAGTAGAGCATCCCCGCGTCAAAGCGACCGCCACCACCGGAACAACCCTCGATCAGAAGTTTCGGATACCGTTTCAACAGCCGCTCATGCAGCTCGTACATCCCAAGCACATAACGGTGTGAGACCTCTTTTTGCCGGTCCGCAGGCATCACCGCCGAACCGACCTCGGTAAGATGACGGTTCGCATCCCATTTGATGTATTCGATGTTCGCACTGTCCAGCACCTTGCAGATCGTCTCATACAGATAATCGACCACTTCCGGACGCGACATGTCCAGCACCAACTGGTTTCGCCCCTCCGACGCACCGCGGCCGGGCACGTGCAGACACCAGTCCGGATGGGCACGGAAAAGCTCACTCTCGCGCGAGATCATCTCCGGCTCGAACCAGAGTCCGAACTTGAGCCCGAGTTGATTGACCTCTTTCACCAGTTTGCCGAGCCCGCCATCGAGTTTCTCCTCGTTGACGAACCAGTCTCCGAGGCTCGAGCGGTCGTCATTGCGCCTGCCGAACCAGCCGTCGTCGAGGACGAGCATCTCAATGCCCAGATCAGCCGCGTCCCTCGCGATCGAGAGCAGCTTTTTCGCATCGAAATCAAAGTAGGTCGCTTCCCAGTTGTTGACGAGAATCGGACGTTTCAGATCTTTCCAGTAGCTGCGGATCAGGTGATTCCGGAACATGTCGTGGAATGTCCGGCTCATCCCGCCGATCCCGTCCCGGGAATAGACGAGAAGCACTTCCGGCGCCGTGAAACTTTCTCCCGGCGCGAGCGTCCACTCGAATGTGCGCTCGTTGATGCCGATCTGGGCGCGAAGCTGGTTGAACTGATCGAGTTCGATCTCCGCAGCGAAATTCCCGCTGTAAAGCAGCGCCGCGCCGAAGATTTCGCCGTTCCTTTCAGTCGTTTCCGGCGTCGCCAGCGCGAAAAACGGGTTCTGCTGGTGACTCGAAAGTCCGCGCACGGATTCGAGTACGGTCCGCGAATGGTTCACCGGATGGCGTTCCACCGAGCGTTCACGCGCCCAGGCCCCGGGCAGGTGAATCAGGTCGAGCAGGCCGTCTGCGAAATCAAGTGCGGCGCTCGCGATTTTCTCCAGATGCACCGTCTCGGCGGAATGATTCACTACCTGCACGGAGCGGGCGATGGCGTTGTATTTCCGGAACGCACTGTAACGCAGCAGAATTTCCACATCACTCGCTTCGTCGTAAAGCGAGAGTTCCAGCGTATCGACATCATCGTCGCTGCCGAACGTCGCCGGCAGTCCGGGAAGCGCCGGTTTCCCTTTCCGAATCTGATGGGAGCGGTATTTGAAATCCGTAACCGTGTGCCCGTTCCCCTGGCGGACAATGATGGAGGGCGCGTGGAAGTCGCCGACCCCGTTTGTGCCGAACTCCTGGAGGATCACATCGCGTGACTCCGGGGCGGTCGTACCCGGCGCGGCCGGTGAAAAAGCCCGTTCCATCGGACGGTAAAGATATGCGAATGCGTCGGATGCAACTTCCGGACCATAATAAAGATGAGCCACATATCCGTTCGGTTCGATCATGAACGCATAGGTGGAGGCTCCTGCGTCGAGCTTGAACACTTTGTTCGTTTCGTTGAATGAAATCGCCATTCCCGGTATTCCCCGATATTTTGATTGCCAGATAAAAAGATTATTCCGGTTAATATACTCCTGATATTCGGAGATTTCAAGCGTTTTCGGACCGATGTCCGGAGCGCATGCGGAATTTTGTGGAATGTGGAAAAAGTCACGGATTCTGATTTGTATCCGGACGAGTTCGGGTGTAAATTACCCTTTGACAGGAATGGTATTGCATGGAAAGGCCTGGCTGATGAATTACAGAATCGAAATTTCGCCGCTGCCGCAGTGGCGCGACGCCCGTGGCGAGGGCGTTAAGAAACAGATTGAAAAGTTTTACGGCTTCCCCGTGGAGCAGGTTCGCACGCGCGACGTGTACACGGTCGTGGCGGATATCACCGAGAAAGAGGCGCAGAAGGTCGCCGCGTTGCTTTACAATCCGGTGCTGCAGGGGTGGCGGGTCACCGCGGCCAAATCCGAGAATTTCCAGGAGCTGCCCGAGTGTGACTTCCTGGTTGCGGTCGGTTTCCGGCCGGGTGTGACCGATAATGTCGGCCGTTCCGCGAAGTCGGCGGTCGGCGACATTCTCGGCCGCAAACTCGGGGAAAACGAAGTCGTGTTCAGTTCGACCGAATACCTTTTCTACGGTCGCGATCTGACCCGGGAACAGGCGCAGGCGATCGCATCGAAACTGCTTGCAAATGAACTGATCCAGACGGTTTGCGTTCTCTCCGGCGAAGAGGTCTCCGACGGGATTCCGATGAATCTGCCGTTCGTGACCGGCGTCGATAACGTGAAAGTGCGCGAATACGATCTCGAAGTTCCCGACGAGAAGCTCATGGAAATCAGCCGTCATGGAATTCTCGCCTTGTCGCTGGAGGAGATGAAAGCGATCCAGAACTATTTCCGCAATGCGAAGAACCGCGAGGCCTACGGTCTCGGACGCAATCCGACCGACGTTGAACTCGAGGTCATCGCCCAGACCTGGAGCGAACACTGCAAGCACAAGATCTTCGCCGCGAAAGTCGACTACACCGATGCCGAAACCGGCGAGAAGCGCGAAATCACCTCCTGCTATAAGACTTTCATCCAGAAGAGTACAAAGGAAATCGGCGAGAAAGTCGATTATCTCGTTTCGGTCTTCAAGGACAATGCCGGCGTCATCACTTTCAACGACAAGGTCGATCTCGTCTACAAGGTCGAGACCCACAACAGTCCGTCGGCGCTCGATCCCTACGGCGGGGCGATGACCGGAATCGTCGGCGTGAACCGTGACCCGCTCGGGACGGGGCAGGGGGCAGATCTCCTGATCAACGTCTGGGGGTATTGCCTCGGTTCGCCGTTTACCGACGACAAGGATGTTCCGGAGGGACTGCTGCATCCGCGGCGGTTGCGCGACGGGGTGCACAAGGGCGTGATCGACGGCGGCAATCAGTCCGGAATCCCTTATGGGAACGGGTTTGAATATTTCGATGCGCGTTATATCGGCAAGCCGCTGGTCTACTGCGGCACGGTCGGTACTCTGCCGAAGAGCATCAACGGTGTGCCGGGTTGGACGAAGCGGATCGAACCGGGCGACCTCATCGTCATGGGCGGCGGACGGATCGGCAAGGACGGCATCCACGGCGCGACGTTTTCGAGCGAGGAGCTGCACAAGGACAGCCCCGTTCAGGCCGTTCAGATCGGTGATCCGATCACGCAGAAGAAGCTCAGTGACTTTATCCGCGAGGCGCGCGATCGCGGCCTCTACCGGTTCATCACCGACAACGGCGCCGGCGGGCTCTCTTCGAGCGTCGGCGAGATGGCCGAGCACTGCAACGGCTGCCGCATGGATCTGGCGAAAGCACCGGTCAAATACGCAGGGCTTCAGCCGTGGGAGATTCTGGTCTCGGAAGCGCAGGAGCGCATGAGCTTCGCGGTTCCGCCCGAGAAGATCGAGGAGTTTAAAACCCTTGCGGCGGAACGTGATGTGGAGGTTTCGGTCCTCGGAGAGTTCACCAATGACGGCAAGTTTCACATCCTGTACGACGGTAAGACCGTCTGTCTGCTCGATCTCGAGTTCATGCACGACGGGCTGCCGCAGATGCATCTGAAAGCGGTGTGGAAAGCGCCGCACTTTGAGGAGCCGTCGATCTCCTGCCGCGACTGTGCTGCGGATCTGGTCGCGATGATGGGGCGGCTGAACATCTGCTCCGATGAATACAAGGCCCGCCAGTACGACCACGAGGTCAAGGGGTTGAGTGTGGTCAAGCCGTTTATCGGCAAATGTCGCGACGTGCAGGGCGATGCGACCGTCACGATGATCGAACCGCTTTCGACGGAGGGCGTGATTCTTTCGTCGGCGCTGCTGCCGCGCTACAGCGATATCGACACTTACCACATGGCGGCGTCGGAGATCGACCTCGGCATCCGCCGCGTGATCGCGGTCGGCGGCAAGCTCGACAAGATCGCCTGCCTCGACAACTTCTGCTGGCCCGATCCGGTGCAGAGCGAAAAGACGCCGGACGGCGAATACAAACTCGCGCAGCTCGTCCGCGCGAACGAAGCGCTGGCGGATTACACGAAGGCATTTCTCGTGCCGTGCATCTCGGGCAAGGATTCGATGAAGAACGACAGCACGCGCGGCGGGCGCAAGATTTCGATTCCTCCGTCGCTGCTCTTCAGCATGATTTCCAAGATGGACGATATCCGCAAGTCGGTTACGCCTGACGCCAAACAGGCCGGGGATCTTGTTTACGTGATCGGCCGGACATTGCCGGAGCTCGGCGGAAGTGAATATTTTGCAATGCTCGGCGCGCTCGGCAACCAGGTGCCGAAAGTGGATGCGGAGCGGGCGAAAGCGATCTACCGGGCGGTTTCGGCGGCGACCGATGCGGAACTTGTGCAGTCGCTCACGACGCCCGCACTCGGCGGATTGGGCGTGGCGTTTGCGCGAGTTGCGATGGCGGGGCGTCTCGGACTCGAGATCGATCTCGACGCGATTCCGGCAGAGGGCTGCAGCGATGTCGAAATCCTTTTCTCGGAGTCGAACAGCCGGTTTGTCGCGACGGTGCGTCCGTCCGATCGGGCGGCCTTCGAGGAGAAGCTCAAGGGCATTCCGTTCGCCTGCGTCGGAACGGTGACGGAGCAGCCGGAGTTGACTTTCCGGTCGAAAGCCGGCGGCGAAAAGCATATTGCACTGGAAGCGTTGCTGAACGCATATAAGGGCACGCTCGACCAGATCTGAAAAATTCTTAACTGCGAGGTCGGAAGTGGAGGAGGAGAATACCGGCACAACCCGGCAGAGCGAGAAAGAACGCATTGACGCGCAGAGCCAGTCTGCGTCCCCGGAGACGCAGACCGAAGAAGAGCGCGTCAATGCCCTGATTGAGCAGAATCTGCGGCTTGTACAGAAGATCGCGAATGATTTTCTGGGGCGCGGACTCTCCTGGGACGATCTTGTCTCGGAGGGGAATCGTGGTCTCATCACCGCCGCCCGGAAGTTCGACCCCTCGCGTGGAGCGCGGTTCAGTACGTACAGCGCCTGGTGGATCAAACAGGCGATCCGGCAGGCGATCGCCGAACAGGTCAGCACGGTGCGCGTTCCGATCGGCACGCAGATCAACTGGCGGCGGATCCGCAAGGTGACCCGTGAACTCGCTGACAAGCTCGGGCGCGAACCGACCGACGAAGAGGTCGCAGACGCGGCAAAACTGCCGGTCGCGACGATTCAGCGGCTGCGCAGCTCGAATCAGGTGGAGGTTCACTCGCTCAATGCGCCGGTTTCGAGCGATGAGAGCGATGGCGGGGAATTCATGGAATTCGTTCATGATGAAACCGCTCCGGGGCCGGATCAGGAGTTGATCAACCTTGAGGACATCGAACAGCTTCTGGCGCTGCTCGAGACGCTGCCCGAGCGCGAGCGCCAGGTGCTGCGTCTGCGGTTCGGCCTCGATGGCGAGCCGGTGCGTACGCTCGAAGAGGTCGGTGCAATCATCGGCTGTACGAATGAACGGGTTCGTCAGATTCAGAATCAGGCGCTGCGCAAACTCCAGCAGCAGATCGTCAAGATGAAGTAGCCAGATGAGTTTCCAGTTTCCGTATCCGGAGAATGCACTTGTGCTTGCTCCGCTTTCAGGTTATACTGACCTTGCCTATCGCCGCGCTGCGCGCAGCTGCGGCTGTCGTTACGCATTCACGGAGATGGTCGATGCGGCCTCTCTGGCCTACGCCCGCAAGCGGTCGGAGTCGATGCTGCGCCGTGGAGAGGATGAGTCTTTTCTCGGGGTTCAGCTCGTCGGAGCGAATCTCGAGCATCTGAAGATCGCGCTTGATGTGCTGAATGAATACTCCTTTGATATTCTGGACTTCAACCTCGGCTGTCCGGTTCCGAAAGTTGCGAAGAAAGGTGCCGGCGCGGAACTGGGGAGGCATATCGACCGGGCGCTCGAATGTTTTGCCCTGTTCCGGGAACGGTCGCGCCACCGGCTCTCCGCGAAGATCCGGATCGTTGATGCGGCAGATCCGGCGCCGACGCTCGAACTTGCGAAAGGGCTTGCCCGGCTCGGAGCGGAGGCGATAACGATTCACGGGAGAGTCAAGGAGGCGTTTTATTCCGGCCCTGTCGCGTTCGATCAGATCCGGCTTGTGCGCGAGGCGCTGCCCGGAGTTCAGATCATTGCGAACGGCGGTGTGACCGGGCGGGTGAGTTATGACGAGATCCGGCACGAAACCGGCTGCGGCGCAGTGATGCTTGCGCGCGGCGCGATGGGGAATCCGTGGCTCTTCCGGGAACTTGCGGAGGGGGAGGGGTATTCTCCCCCGACCATCGCACAGTGGAGCGAACTCGTCCGGAATCACATTTATGGAATGATCGAACTTTACGGTGAAGAATCCGCGATGCGGATCGCGCGGAAAATCCTGCACGACTACGTTCGTGGACGCGGGTTCCGCGGGGAGTTCCGGGCGCAGATTTCGTTTCTCTGCACGAAAACCGAATTCGACGCATTTCTCGCGGCGGCGCCGCAGGAACTTGTGCACCATCCCGATGGAGATCGTGCGCTCGCGGACGGTGCGTAAAGCTTTTGACGCTTCAGAAGAGCCAGCCGGACGGGCGCGGCTGCGGACTCGGATGGCGGAGCGCGCGGCAGGCGGGGCACATGAAGTTCTCAAGTCCATAGACCTCGGCACACTCCCCGGACTGACGGAACGTGACGAGCTCTCCCTCGGAGACGAGCGGCCGCTCGGGAGCGTTGTCGGCGATGAGGATTCCGGGACCGCGGACGACTTCAATCTCGATGACCGAGGAGGAGTCCAGCACAAGGTGGCTCACCTCTTCGGTCGAATTGCTGAACGCCAGCCCGATTCCGACCCGGAAGATGCTGTGGGTGATGCTCTTGTAATAGGCGGTGCTGCCGTGGACGCTCGCGATTCCGACTCCGTCGCCGACGACCTCGTTCGCATAGAGTTCGCGGTTGATGCGGACACGGTAGCGCAGCGCGCTCGACCGGTCGTGGTTGTGCAGAAACACGTCGTTGAGCGCACTCAGCGTGATGTCCCTGACCGTGCCGCACACTTTCGGCATGCGGGTGAGCTGCGTCGTGCCGGCGCGGAACGCATCGAGCTGGATTCCGCACTCGTGTTCGGGGCAGAGCGGCGCGGTGCGCGCGTCGCGGATCGGCAGCAGCGGCAGCTTCGGGTAGGCGCGGGCGGCTCCGAGCAGAGCCCCGTCTCCGCCGTGGGCCACAACCAGTTCCGGCGCGGCGGCGTCTTCGACGAATCCGCGGGCCGCGAGCATCGGGCGGATATCCTCGAGATTTTTGCCGACGAGAATGATCTTCATGGTTTTCGAACTCCGTATTGGGTGACCGCCACGACCGCGTAGAGGATGGCGGCGGCGGCGTTTCCGACGTTGATGGAGGCTTTCTGCCCGAGCATCGGCAGCCCGATGAGACCGTCAACCTCCGCGAGAGCCTCGGGCGAGACTCCGAGCGCCTCGTTGCCGAAGACCACCGCGAGCGGGAATTCATAATTTTTCTCCCAGGCGAATACGCTTTCCGGGCCCGGTTCGGCCGCGAGGATCATCCGGTAGCCCTCGCTGCGCAGCATGCGGATGGCCGATGCGGCATCCGGCATGGTGCGGCAGGGGACGGTGAGATCGGTACCCATCGCGGTTTTCGCGAGTTTCGGATGCGGCGGCGCGGGGGTGTACCCGCAGGCGACGATCTCCGCTCCGAGCGCTTCGGCGATGCGGAATATGTTGCCGGTGTTGTGCGCGCTGCGCAGCCGGTCGAGTATCAGACAGAGTTTCATTCAAACAAACAATCCCTTTCCTGTTAAAATACGCTCTTTTCCCGGGTTTTGCAAGCGCCGGGATTTGATAGTCGGCGGATTTGATGGTATATTAGGCAAACTTACACGAATCCAGAAACAGCGAGGTATAGAGTATCATGGCGAAAATCCATCCCTCTGCAATCGTCGCCGACGGAGCGACGCTCGAAGACGGCGTCGAAGTCGGTCCATTCTGCTATGTCGGTCCGAATGTGAAGATCGGTGCGGGTACCCGTCTGATCGGTCACTGCAATATCGACGGTTACACGACCCTCGGGCGCGAAAACGTCATTCATCCGTTTGCATCGCTCGGGCAGCCGGCGCAGGATCACTCGGTCGTGCCGGGCGAGGCGACCTACCTGAACATCGGCGACGGGAACATCTTCCGCGAAGGCTGCACGATCCATACCGGAACGAAGCCCGGCAGCGAGACCCGGATCGGCAACCACAACATGTTCATGAATGCGACTCATGTCGCCCATAACTGCATCGTCGGGAACAACGTCATCTACGTCGGCTACGCCGGGACCGCCGGATACTGCCAGGTGTTCGACAACGCGCTGATCTCGGGATTGGTCGGCATTCATCAGTTCTGCCGGGTCGGCCGCTACGCGATCATCTCGGGAGGATCGGTCTTCTCCAAGGACGTGCCGCCGTTCATGATGGCGGAGGGGCGCAACGGGGGCGTCAAGATGATCAACAAGGTCGGGCTGCAGCGTGCGGGATTCTCGACCGAGACGATTTCGATCATCAAGCAGATTTTCCGCATCTACTACCGCAGCGGGCTCATTCCGGCGAATGCGCTCGAGAAGATCCGGACGGAACTGCCGCAGATTCCGGAAGTTCAGGAATTCATCCATTTTTGTGAAACCAGCAAGAGAGGTGTCATCTCGGCTCAGGTCGAAGGTCACCGCAGCTAACTGATTTGAGGAGTTTGTCATTATGTTGGAAGCATTGAAGAAGAATCCGAAATTCACACCGCGCCGCGGTCCCGTGGTGCTCTGTATTCTCGATGGCGTCGGTTTCGGCAAGTATGCCGACGGAGACGCCGTGAAACTCGCGCGCACTCCGGTGCTCGACGGTCTGATGGCGAGCTGCCCGACCACGAAACTCAAGGCGCACGGAACGGCGGTCGGCATGCCCTCCGACGCCGATATGGGCAACAGTGAAGTCGGGCACAATGCGATCGGCTGCGGCCGCGTTTTTTCGCAGGGTGCGAAGCTGGTTGAAGAGGCGGTCACGTCGAAGAAGCTGTTTGCAGGCGACGTCTGGAAGAAACTCGTCGACAATGTGAAGTCGCACGATTCGACGCTGCATTTTCTCGGGCTTTTCTCGGACGGCAACGTCCACAGCAACATCAATCACCTGAAAGCGATGGTTGAAGAGGCGAAGAAAGCGGGCGTGAAACATGTCCGGATTCATGCGCTGCTCGACGGTCGCGACGTTCCCGAGACCTCCGCGCTCGACTACATCGATCCGTTCGAGGAGTTTCTTGCGGGGCTGAACGACGGGAGTTTCGATGCGCGGATCGCCTCCGGCGGCGGGCGTATGGTCATTACGATGGACCGTTACGGAGCGAACTGGGATATGGTTCGCAAGGGATGGGAGATCCACGTGCACGGCAACGGCGAGATGTTCAAGAGCGCGCATGAAGCGGTCGAGGAACTGCGCAAACGCACGGGTGCGATCGACCAGGATCTGCCGCCGTTCGTGATTTCCGATGATGGAAAGACGCCGGTCGGGGCGATGCACGATCACGACTCGGTGATCTTCTTCAACTTCCGCGGCGACCGGGCGCTTGAGATCACGAAGGCGTTCGAAGCCGATGAACTCGCTGAGTTCGACCGCGGTGTGCGTCCGGACGTGATGTACGCGGGTATGATGGAGTACGACGGCGACCTGCATGCGCCGAAGCTCTACCTTGTGAATCCGCCTGAGATCGACCGGACGATGGACGAATATCTCTGTGCGACCGGGGTTTCGCAGCTTGCGGTCAGTGAGACGCAGAAGTTCGGTCACGTGACCTACTTCTTCAACGGCAACCGTTCCGGGAAGTTCAGCGAGACGCTCGACGATTACGAGGAGATTCGTTCCGACATCGTCCCGTTCGAGCAGCGTCCGTGGATGAAGTGTGCGCAGATCACCGACCGGGTTGTTGAGGCGATCGGCAGCGGCAAATACGGCATGATCCGGCTGAACTTCCCGAACGGCGACATGGTCGGACATACGGGGAATATGGAGGCGGTCATCGTTGCGATGGAGTCGCTCGATCTCTGTCTCGCGCGGATCCGGGAGGCGATTGCAGAGGCCGGCGGCGTGCTGGTCATCAGCGCCGACCACGGCAACGCCGACGACATGCTCGAGCATGACAAGAAAGGCAACGTGAAGCTCGACAAGAACGGCGTTCCGGCGCGCAAGACGAGCCATTCGCTGAATCCGGTTCCGTGCATCGTCTACGATCCGGAGTCGAAAGGAGAGTACAAGCCGGAGCTGCGCGAGGGGCTTGGAATCAGTTCGCTTGCGGCGACCTGCATTGAGTTGCTCGGTTACGAGGCGCCGGAGGGGTATGACCCGAGCGTGCTGGTTTTCAAATAACCGTTGAGGCTGTTTTGATTCAGAAGCCGTTCCGTTTCCTGCGGGACGGCTTTTTCATATTCTGATGGAAAAAAAGCCCCGGCGGTGAGGCCGGGGCGTGCGTGTTCTTTACCGTTCTGCGGTGATGGCGATGATGACCGGAACTGCATCAGCAGCGGCGGATACCGCTTTGATCGACCGGACCGGTTTTTCCGGGTGTGGATTTTTCCAGCTTGTCACGTAGGCGCCGATTTTGACGCCGTTCGGCTTGGCGGTTTCCGCGACGATGCTGCCGTTGGAAATCGGCGTGTTGCCGACCCAGTCGTTGCATTCGCTGCCGCCATTGACCGGAAATGTTTCTGTGGTTCCATCATTATAGGTGATGCGGTATTCGAACTGTCTGCCCTTCTGTCCTCCCCAGGCGGCGGTGTGGAGGAAGTAAAGATTCTTCACGAGGCCGCCGACTTTGATGTCCGCTGATTCCTGCGGGAAATATTTGACGGTTCCTGCGAGGACGATGCAGCTTTTTCCGTCGTTTCCGGCGGGGTCGATCACCTGAAACGGAACGCCCGCAAATGTCTGCTTCCCAGTCGGGAATTCACGGAAATCCATCGCCCCCTGATCGGTCCAGCCGCCTTTGCGGTCTCCTGCCGCATCATCGCGGAATCCCATGTTTGCCGTGTCGGAAAGATCGAGCGGAACACAGGAGCGGGGATTGGCCGGGTATGGCTTGCGGGCCGCGAGAAAGGCGGCTTTTTCGGCGGCTTCGACTTCGGTGAGTTCCCGGTCGAGTTTCGCATTTTCGGCGTCAAGGAACTGTTTTGCGTCGGCGGCGAGTTTACGGACGGCTTCGGCGGTGAGCGGTGCATTCGTCGCCTCCGCGAACGGTTGGGTCGAGACGGCGATGAGCACGCGTTCCTGGGAGGGAATCGCGACCGGGAGTCCGGCGGCAAGTTCAGAGGCGCTCCACTCCAGCTTGCCGGAGGGGGCGGGCATCGGCGCCATGCGCACCATGTCAGTTACGTAAATCCGGTTTCCGGAGAGACGGGCCGGATGGAACTGGACGGTCCCCGCCGTGCGCGAATCCCAGTTGCAGAAGAAGTAGAGATCGGTCCCGGGGCGGCGGATGACCCGCGCTTCGAGTTCGGAGAGCAGTTTTTCATCGGAGGAGGTGACTCGGAAAGGCGCACGGTAACCCGCGTCGTCGAGGGCGGCATTCAGCCTTTTCGCCTGTTCATCCGAGGGGATTCCGGCCGGAATGGTCCGGACGTTTTTTCCGGAAAGTTTCGAATTTTTGAGTTCGCGGCCGTAGGGATCGAATTTCATCGAGCCTTCCCCGACGAGGACGATGCCGCCGTTTTTCGCGAATTCGCGCAGTTTCTCCGGCGTTTCGGCGAACGTATGCGACGGATACGGCACGGCGATGACCTTGAAGGAACCGGGGCCGCGCTCGATGAGCTCCTGCTCCGTGATGACCGCGACCGGGAGCTGGCGGCGCAGGAACGCATCGTACCAGTGGAAGCAGTTCTGCTGGTACGGGAATTTCTGATTCCCGCTCACGGCGTGCGGCTGCCGCCAGACCGACGGCAGAGAGTAGAGAATGCCGATCTCCTGCGTGACGCGGGGATAGGGCAGGGCGATTTCGGCGAGCCGTCCGATCTCGGTTTCGAAATCCTTGAATCCCTTCAGAGACTCGAACGGATAAGCGTAGGGATTCAGCAGTGCCGGGGGAACGATTTTGGTGGTTTTGCGGGCGTCTTCGAGCGTTTTCCAGCCGTTGTTGCGGTAGCCCTGCCACCAGCAGTAGACCTGCGAACCGGAGAAGTTGTGGAACACCTCGAACCAGAAGAGCGTCGGGAAATCGCTGCGCCGGGTCGGCACGATGCCGAGTTTGCCGTGCGTGCGCTTGACATAGGCCTCCTGATTCAGGATCGGCTTGTCGCCGGCGAAACTGCGCGCAAGGTCGTTGACGAACATGACTTTGATCTTCGAGTTGTTCATCACGTCGTCGAGATAGCTTTTGCCGCTTTCGGCGAAGAGGCCGAACGGCATGCCCCCTTCGGTGCCGAAGAGGTCGGCGGCTTTCATGAGTTTGTAATAATCGATGCCGTTCTGTTCATACCAGACCGAAGCAACTGCGATTTCGATGTCGAAGTAGACGTTGCTGCGGCGCGGGTCGACGCTCTGAATCGCGGCTTTGCCGTCGTTGAATACTTCGACGAAACGGTCGCCGAGGAACATCATCCAGTCGGCCTTCATCGCCTTGCCGCTCCATGGTGTCAGGTCGACGACGGCTTCGAATGAGGCGGGTGTTTCGTCTCCCCAGACGGCGCGGAGATGGTCGAGCGTGCCGTACTTTTTCCGAAGCCACTCTCCGAAGAGCTTCCGGTTTTCGAAGTGTTTGGAGTGGTACCACTGCACTTCGTTGAAGAGTTCGTAAACCCAGGGATTCGAGTTGCCGTAGTTGAGCCAATATTCGGCACCGCCCCTGAAGTAGGTGTTGTAGATCGCTCTGCCGAGCGGAACTTCCGGCACGTAGGGCATGAATCCGCCGTCATGAAGAAATTCAGCGGGAAATCCTGCCTTCCGGAGTCTTTCCCGCTGTGTCGGCATCGTGGAGAGATGCAGCCCCGAGTAATCGACCACGAGTGGTATTCCGGCTACCCGTTTCCGGTGCCGCGCCCGCTCGCTCCAATGTTGCGGGTAGCCGAGCCCGAACAGCTGGTCGGCCTGTTCCGGAGTGAGTTTCAACTCCTCCAGATACGGATCTGCCGCCTGCCGGGCCGAGGTCGGGACGTGCAGAGAGTTGAAGCCCATCTTCTTTGCGGTCTCGCGGCTCATGAGATCCGTGAACACGTCGTTTGGGGCGAACGGCGGCTCGGCGTTGAATTTGCCGAACTCCCAGAAGTTCTGGGAGTCGTTGACGCCGAGCATGAAGGTGGGTTTCCCGTCGACGTAAAAGGTTCCGTTCCGGATCTCGGGCCGCGTGAAACGGTCGACGACCGGCGGCTTCGGTTCCACCGGAGCTTCCAGCTGTGTGACCGTGAGATTGCGGATCTGCAGATTCGAGTTCCATTCGCCGCCGAGAGCGATCGAACCATAGACCTGAGCGGGTGCTTCGTACGTGCCGATTTCCACCCCGTTGATGCGGCAGATCACCTTGCGCCCGAGAACGTCGACTTCGATCGCGAGCGGAGACTTGGCGTCGACTTTCTGTGCGTAGTTGAATTCCGCGGCGGTTTCGCCTTTGGCCGTGATGAACTTGAGCGTTCCGGGGTAGGGGGGCGAAAAGACCAGCTTCACGAATTCGGGA
The DNA here is from genome assembly GCA_944389935.1 of uncultured Victivallis sp. Lineage (GTDB taxonomy): Bacteria > Verrucomicrobiota > Lentisphaeria > Victivallales > Victivallaceae > Victivallis. The sequence goes on along the minus strand of CALXOE010000020.1, from coordinate 37,427 downwards.
TAGCGCCATCCCACATAAAGCTGAAGACGCGAACCCGTCGGCCGGGTCACATTCAGGGTGACCCGGTAGTTTTTCCAGTTCTTCCCGTTGAGATAGAGAACCGGATTGCTCTTTTCGGAGCGGATCGTAAGCGCGTTGTCCGCAACGGAGAATGTTCCGCCGCTTCCATGCCAGTCAGCGCCGAGTTGATTCCCCGCGAAGTTGTCGGTGAAAAGTTCCGCCGCCATGACGGAGAGCGCGAATGCGCCGAACAGCAGAGTGGATATCATTTTTTTCATATTCGCACCATCGTTTTGTGGATTTCATGGAACTCGTTGCGGAAAAGGGAAATCACTCCCCGTAATTCCCGGGGGCATAGCGACCCCAGAAGTAGATGTGCTGTCCATCCGGCAGATCGTTCTTGCGCAACGGCGACGCGTGGCCGTCGCAGTAACCGATGTTACTGCCCGCATTGTTGAAGTGACGAGTGGACAGATCGCTTTTTCCTTCGAGAATCGGAAAATTGTAGGACGAGGTGATGCGGGAGTTGTCTCCCAGCAGACAGCGTTCCGAGGGACGGCGGAGCCTTTTGATCGTATTGGAATGTTCCGCATCCTGATAGGTCATATTGAAATTGATTCCGTAATTGTCCAGGAGCAGTTCGTTTTTCGTGCCGCTGGCGGCGCCGCGGGCGGGACAAAGCATCAGTTTGGAAATCGGCTGATATGTCCCGTTGCTGTTTTTCGTCAACCAGCTGTTGCAATTCGATTCCGTACTTTGATTGATACCGACATAGGGCGCGATCAAGCCGAGCCACGTGGCATCGACAGGATTCCCGCCGGAGGTGTGCGGCGGAATAATTCCGTTGTTCGCGTCGGTATACTGAATTGTCCCGAGTGCAAGTTGTTTGATGTTATTCAGACAATTGATGTCGCGTGCTTTGTTGCGCGCCTGGTTCAAAGCGGGCAGCAGCATCCCCGCCAGAATGGCGATAATCGCAATCACTACCAGGAGCTCTATCAAGGTAAACGATCTCTTTTTCATTGCCGTCCCTCATATTTGGTTGCGGTTGAATTTGTTCTTTTATAATTATACCAGAAATAAATCACATTGTCAAGCTGTATTTTAAATAAATAAAATAAAAATAATCCTCTTGACAAAGTGATATATTGTGATATATTAAATATAAAGTGGAATGGCGATAATCCGGGAATAAGGAGGGAGTTTGGAATGGATGGTGTGAGTCATGGGATTCCGATGACGCGGCGGATTGCGGCGGAGATGGAGGCGCGGATTTCCGACGGGACACTTCCCGCCGGGTCGCGTCTGCCGAGCGTACGCGATCTTGCCGGGCAGTATGAGATCAGCACGGCAGTCTGCCTCTCCGCGTATCGTGCCCTGGAGAAAAAAGGTCTGGTGGAGCGCAGACCCGGTTCCGGCACGTTCGTCCGCGGAACTGCCGCGGTCGAGGATCCGAAAAACTATTTCTACAACTGGGATTGCGTGCTGCCCTCGATGGAGACCATGGAGATGGCGGCGGCGCTTTCGCCGGAGCTGGAGTTTTCGCCGTTTCCCGCCGCGACCTACGACTACAATCCGCATTATATCGACTGGATTCTTTCGAGGAATTCCGGCACGGAGTCACATCCGGGATTGATTGCGCTGAACGAGGGCTTGCTGCCGGTTCTGGCTGCGGAGAAGGCGCTGCTGCCGCTCGACGGATTTCTCGAACATCCAACGCTGCTCTCCCTCCGGAAATTTCCGCCGGAACTGCTGCGCTCGATGAGTTTCGGCGGCAAGCTCTATGCGCTGCCGCTTTCGTTCAACCCGCTCATGCTGTTCTATAACCGCCGGGTGTTCCGCCGCCGCGGCATCCCCGTGCCGGACGGAGCGTGGAACTGGAACGACCTCCTGCATCACACGGAACTCCTGACCGAGGCAGGCGGCGACGGCGTCATCTGCTACGGACTGGCGATACTTTTCACCCCCAACAGCTTCATCCCGTTCGTATTTCAGAACAACGGCGAGTTCTTCGACCGCAATGGAAACTGCGTGATCGACAGCGATCCGGCGTTCGAGGCCCTCTCGTTCTTCTCCGAACTCTATCGGCAGCCGGGAGTCTGCAGCCATCGCCACGGTGATGCGCGCAGCGCTCTTGTCGATCTCATGAGCAACGATTTCGCCGCAATGCTCATCGGTGACGGCGTCGATTATGCGCTTTTGCGTGAACGCATGCCCGAGGCGGACTGGGGCATGGTGAAACTTCCTGCCGGGAAACGTTCCGCCACATCGCTTTCGGTCTGGGGAGTCGGCCTGTCGGCAGGCGGGCGCAAAAACGAGCGGTTTTCGTTGCTCGAACGCTGTTTCAATGCAGGAAGTTATGCAGATTTCTGCCGGAACATTCACACATTTCCCGCCTACGATCCGATCGTGAACGGCGTGCCTTCCCTGATGACCGATCTGTTGCCGGAGGCTTTCCCGTCGATCCAGAGCACCAGCCGTCAGGCCGTCAACGCGATTGCCGAAACAATTCAGATTCTGCTCGCTCACAAGCTGCGGTTGACCCGCGAACAGTGTCGCGATTTCTGCCGCAAGATCAATGCCCGGCTGTGAAATTTCCACATATGCAAAACGCCTCCGCGCAAACCGGTTGTCCGGAATGCGCAGAGGCGATGATGGGATTCGGTCAAATCAATCTTCCGGGAAGAAGAGGATCTTCTGCTGATCGAGTTCCACCCGCACTTTTTTCGCTTTTTCAAAGCGGCCGCGCAGAATCTCCTCCGCAAGCGGATCTTCGATATACCGTTCGACTGCGCGCCGCAGCGGCCGTGCGCCGAATTCCGGCTCGTACCCCTTGGAGATCAGGAAATCCTTGACCTCGTCCGAGATCTCGAACCCGAGTTTGCGTCCGAGCAGCCGTTCGCGCAGTTTCCCGAGTTCGATATCGATGATCGCAAGCAGATCCTCCTTGTTCAGCTTCCGGAAGACGATGATGTCATCGACCCGGTTGATGAATTCCGGCTTGAAGAACTTCTTCGCGATTCCGAGCAGACGCTCGTCGGCGTTCTGCGATTCACTCGAGTCGCTGCCGAATCCGAGCGGCGCATTCCCCTTGGCAAGCTGCTCGGCGCCGACGTTGCTCGTCATGATGATGATCGTGTTGCGGAAGTCGATGCGCCGTCCGAGCGTGTCGGTGATCCGGCCCTCTTCGAGAATCTGCAACAGCATGTGCATCACGTCCGGATGGGCTTTTTCGATCTCGTCGAAAAGCACGACCGAGTAGGGGCGGCGGCGGACTTTTTCGGTCAGCTCGCCTCCCTCGCCGTGGCCCACGTATCCCGGCGGCGAACCGACGAGGCGCGACACGTTGAACTTCTCCATATATTCCGACATATCGACCTGAATGAGCGCATCCTGGTCGCCGAACATGAATTCCGCCAGCGCCTTGGCCAGCAGCGTCTTGCCGACGCCGGTCGGCCCGAGGAAGATGAATGATCCGATCGGGCGCGCCGGATTCTTCAGGTCGGCGCGGCTGCGCCGCAGCGCCCGGGAGATGATCCCGACTGCGTTGTCCTGGCCGATGACGGTTTTCTTGAGCTCGGACTCCATGCGCAGAAGCTTCTTGCTCTCGCCCTCCTCCATCTGCTGGAGCGGCACGCCGGTCAACTTGGCGACGACGGCGGCGATATCACTCCTGGTGATGACGGTCTTCTTCTCGGCGCACTCCTGCTTCCACTTATCCTGGAGATCCTGCAGATTGCGCTTGAGTTCGCGTTCGCGGTCGCGCCATTTGGCGGCCGCCTCGAAGTTCTGCTCGACGATCGCAGCTTCCTTGTTCGCCTTGGCCGCCTCGATCTCCTGCTCGGCAAGCGCAGTGTCCGGCGGCGGACAGACGCTGCTGATCCGCGCGCGCGCTCCCGCCTCGTCCATCACGTCGATCGCCTTGTCCGGCAGGAATCTCCCCGTGATGTAACGGTCGGAGAGTTTCACCGCCGCTTCGAGCGAACCTTTCGCGTACTGGACGTGGTGGTGTTTCTCGTAAGTCTCCTTGAGACCCTCGAGAATCTTGATCGAATCCTCGACGCTCGGAGGATTCACGAGCACGGGCTGGAACCGCCGTTCCAGAGCCGCGTCTTTTTCGATCCCCTTGCGGTATTCGTCGAGGGTGGTTGCACCGACGCACTGAAGTTCCCCGCGCGAGAGCGCAGGTTTGATGATGTTCGCCGCATCCATCGCGCCCTCCGCGCCGCCCGCGCCGACGATCGTGTGCAGCTCATCGATGAACAAAATCACTTTGCCGGAGTTGCGCACCTCGTCGATCACGGCCTTGATCCGTTCCTCGAACTGGCCGCGGTATTTGGTTCCCGCGACCATGAGCGGCAGGTCGATCGCATAGACCATCTTGTCCGCAAGCAGATCCGGCACTTTCCGGGCGACGATCGCTTCCGCGAGTCCCTCGAGGATCGCGGTTTTGCCGACGCCGGCTTCGCCGATCAGCACGGGATTGTTCTTGGTTCGGCGGCAGAGCACCTGGATTACGCGCTCGATCTCGTCGGTACGTCCGATCACGGGGTCGAGTTCGCCTTTCGCCGCAAGCTCGGTCAGATTCCGACCAAAGGCGTTCAGCGCGTTCAAGCCCTCGGCTCCGGTCTGATTCGCGTTCCCGCCGTTGCCGGTGTTCGGCTGCGGCGGGATGTTCGGCGACGTATCGGGGTCGTCGTTGTTGTCGGGCAGATAGTCCGAATCGAGCGTCTTGATGACCGCCTGCCGGACCTCCTCGAGATTCACATTCAGATTCTGCAGAATCCGTGCCGCGGCGCTCTCGCCCTCACGCAGGATCGCCAGCAGCAGATGTTCCGTCCCGACGAAGTTGTAGTTCATCGCCTGAGCCTCGGTCGAGGCCAGCATCAGTACGCGCTTGAGCCGCGGAGTCATGGGCAGCGGACCGTCGGTCTGCGTCGACCCGCCGACGCCGCAGGACTTCTCCACCTCCAGCCGGAGCTGGGTCAGGTTCAAGCCGAGCGACTTGAGCACGTTGACCGCCACTCCCTCGTTCAGACAGAGAATACCCAGCAGCAGATGCTCGGTACCGATATGGTCATGGTTGAAACGCTCGGCCTCCTGATTCGCGAGAAGCAGGATCTGCCGCGCACGCGGGGTCAGATGCCCGAAATTGTTGTCTTCTGGTTTGGCCATAGATGTTTCTCCTCTCAAATGCTTTCGTGTTACTGACAATATAAACGTTTTTTTTTACAAGTCAACTTGAAAAGTTAACCATTTTCCTTTATACTATCGAAAAGATCGGATTTGAGGTGACAAATGAAAGAAAAAGTCGTGGTCGCTCTGTCGGGAGGTGTGGACTCCTCGGTGGCGGCGGCACTGGCGCTTGAGGCCGGATGTGAAGTGGTCGGGGCGACGTTGCGGTTGAAGCATCCCGATCCGGCGTTTTCCGGCGCGCAGCTCTGCGCCTCAGAACAGGATGAGGCGGCGATCGCGCAGGTCGTCAGGGCGCTCGGGATCGAACACCGCTTCCTCGAGGGATTCGACCGGTTTCGCTCGTGTGTGCTCGAGCCCTCCGCTCGTGAATACATGGCCGGCAGAACGCCGAATCCCTGCTGCATCTGCAATCTGCTTGTGAAATTCGGCATGCTCATCGAGTTCGCCCGGGAGATCGGCGCGAGCCGCGTTCTGACCGGGCACTATGCGAAACTCGAGCATCTGCCGGAGGGAGTCGTTCTGCGCCGCGGCGACGATTTGCGGAAAGATCAGAGTTACTTCCTCTACCGGCTGGGACAGCGCGAACTTTCGTTTCTGTCGTTCCCCGTCGGAACTCTGGAAAAGGAGGAGGTGCGCCGGATCGCTTCGCGGTTCGGGCTCGTGACATCACAGAAACCGGACAGCCAGGACGCCTGTTTTCAGGTCGAGGGCGAGTGTTTCGGCGAGACGCTGCGGCGGCTCTGCGGCTTCGCCGCGAAACCGGGGCGGTTCGTCTATCGCGGCCGGACGGTCGGACGCCATGCGGGCGTTCATCAGTTCACGATCGGACAGCGCAAAGGGTTGAATGTCGCGCTCGGCGTTCCCGCCTACATTGTGGCGATCGACCCGGTGTCGGGAGATATCCGGCTCGAAACCGATCCGGAGTCACTGCTCGCACATGAGTTTCCGGTTCACGATCTTGTCTGGCAGCTTGGAACTCCTCCGGAGGGGGAGCGGATGGACGTGCAGATCCGCTATCGCAGCCGGGCGGTCCCCTGCCGGATCGAGTCGACCGGGGAGGAGCGTTGCCGCGTGATTCCGGATCAGCCGCTGCGCGCGGTCACTCCCGGCCAGGCGGCGGTGTTTTACCGCGGCGACCGGCTGCTCGGGGGAGGGGTGATCGGATCATGCTGCTGAAACTTGTTTTGATCGGGAAACTCAAGGATCGCGCGATTCAGGCGCGCTGCGACGAATTCGCGAAATGGCTCTCTCCTTATGCGAAACTCGAGATCGTTGAACTGCCCGACTCGAACGTCGCGAAAGAGGGTCAGGCGATCGTCAAAGCGCTGGAAAAAGAGCGCGCCGCAGCTGTCGTCGTGCTTTCTGAGGAGGGGCGGCAGTTCTCAAGCCAGGAGTTCGCCGCAAAGCTCGGATCGTTCGACCGCAAGGTCGTTTTTGTGATCGGCGGCCCCTGCGGACTCGCTCCCGAAGTCAAGCAGCGGGCCGATCTGCTCTGGTCGCTCTCGAAACTCACATTTACGCATGAACTCGCGCGGCTGCTGTTGATGGAACAGCTCTTCCGGGCGACGAATATCCTGCATGGCGGCTCTTACCACAACCCCTGATGAAAATGAAAAATCGAAGACGGAAATGAAACGGAAATATACGCTTTTGAATGCGGAGATCATCGACGGCTGGTGCCGTCGTGGCTGGGAGTGGGCGATCCCGATTTCCCACGAGGTTTATGAGGAGGCGCGGCGCGGGAATTTCCGGCTGCTGCTGACCCCGACCCGTCCCGTTCCCCGCGAATGGTTCGGCGAACTCCGGGGGAAACGGGTGCTGGCGCTCGCTTCCGGCGGCGGGCAGCAAGGACCGCTTCTGGCGGCGCAGGGCGCTGAGGTTACGGTCATGGATCTCTCCGAAGAGCAGCTCCGCCGCGAGCGGCACGTGCGCGATCGCGAAAAGTACCCGGTCAGGATCGTCTGCGCCGATATGAGTGAACGATTCCCGTTCGGGGACGGTGAATTCGACCTCATCGTCCATCCGGTTGCGAACGTCTATGTCCATGATGTCAGGCACGTCTGGCGCGAGTGTTTCCGCGTGCTGAAACCCGGCGGACTCTTGATGGCGGGGCTCGACAACGGAATCAATTTCATCGCGGACGAGGACGGGTGCCGCATCGAAAACGCCCTGCCGATCGATCCGCTTGCGGACGAGGCGCTTTATCGGCGCGGGATCGAAACCAACTCCGGCTGCCAGTTCTCCCACACGGCCGAAGAACAGATCGCCGGACAGTTGAAAGCGGGGTTTGTGCTGCTCGATCTCTATGAGGATACGAACGGCTCCGGGAGGCTGCACGACATGAACATCCCGACTTTCTGGGCCACCCTCGCACGCAAGCGGTGAAAGAGCTTTTCCCGCCGGGGCTTTTTTACTGCTGGTGGCGGAGCTGTTCGAGCCGCTGTTCGCAGACAATCATCAGAATCTGGTCGAGAATCAGGTTCAGATCCCCCTCCATGAGTTTCGGCAGATCGAACGTGTTCACATTGTACCGGTGGTCCGTCACGCGGTTCTGCGGGAAGTTGTAGGTGCGGATCCGTTCGCTGCGGTCGCCTGTGCCGACCTGAGAGCGTTTGTCGGCGGCCTGGCGGCTCGCCTCCTCCTGCTGCTTGTGCTCGAGCATGCGGGCATAGAGGATACGCAGCGCGATCTCCTTGTTGCGGTGCTGCGACTTCTCCTGCTGACTCGCGACCGAGAGTCCGGTCGGGATGTGGGTCACGCGCACGGCGGAGTCGGTCGTGTTCACGCACTGCCCGCCGGGGCCGCTCGAACGGAACACGTCGAATCGCAAATCCTCCGGGCGGATGTCGAGTTCGACCTCCTCCGCTTCCGGCATGACTGCGACCGTCACGGTTGACGTGTGAATGCGCCCGCCCGCCTCTGTGGTCGGGACGCGCTGCACTCGATGCACGCCCGACTCGTATTTCATGAGCGAGTAGACGTCGCAGCCCGAAAGCGAGAACGACACATCCTTGATCCCTCCCAGGTCCGTATCGGACTGGTCGAGAATCTCGACTTTCCAGCCCTGTTTTTCCGCGAAATGCAGATAGGCGCGGAAAAGTTCTCCCGCGAAGAGCGCCGCTTCGTCGCCGCCGGCGGCCGGTTTGATCTCGACGATGATGTTCTTCGCATCGTTCGGGTCGGGCGGCAGCAGCGAGACCTGAATCTCCTCCTCGAGTTTCGCGGCTTTCTGTTCCAGCGCTTCGATATCGGCGGTGAGCAGTTCGCGCATTTCGGCGTCCTCTTCGACAGTCAGCATCTCGTGATTTTCCGCGAGTTCTGCGAGGGCTTTCTTCCAGCTCTCGAATTTTTCAAAGAGAGTTCCGAGTTTACGGTGCTCCTGCGAGACGTTGCGAAACTCGGCTCCCCGGGAATAAATCGTCGGGTCGGCCATGCGCTCCTCGAGCTCGGCAAAGCGTCCGTGCAGATTCTCAATGTATGCGGCAATATCTTCTGGAACCATGAAACGTAATCCAAAAAAGGGCTTGCAGAACGGAATCGTTCCGGCAAGCCCGGGTCATCGGTAAAACGCAGGAGCGGCGATTACGCTTTCTTGTAGCGGCGGTTGAATTTGTCGATACGACCCGCCGTGTCGACGAATTTCTGTTTGCCCGTGAAGAACGGGTGGCACTTCGCGCAGATGCCGACCTTCATCTCGGGACGGGTGGATTTGATGTGCCAGACTTCGCCGCAGGCGCAGGTCACAATGGCGTCTTCGTACTTCGGATGAATGTCCTTTTTCATTTTTTTGCACAACTCCGTTTTGCAGGTTATATTATATGAATTCTTGTTCAGATGCACATAAACGGCAATTTTAATAAAATAACAGAGATCGGCGGAATTTCAAGTCGGAAGCGGAGGATTTGCAATGATTTTGGCGGATTTTTTACGGGAGTGCGGATTTTCAGCGGAACTTGAACCGTTTTTTGCCCCGTACTGGGGGGAGGGGAGCTTCCCCGATGCGATGCCGGAACATCTCACGATGGCGTTTTTCCGCCGCTGGATGCCGCTGCTGGAACTGAATCCCGCGATCCCTGAATCCCGCATGGAATCTCTCGCCTCCGCCGTCCGGTCGAATTCCGCTCTGCGCATTTACGCAAATCTGCTCGACGGCTGGCTGCTCCGGGGTGTTCCGGGGCCGGACCATCGGCTGCTGCCATATCCGGTCGAACTGCTCGGAGAGGAGGGGGCGGGGCTCTTTTCGCTCATGGCGGCTCTGGCGGCACTGCCGCGGATCGCCGAGACGCATGCCCGGCTCGGACTGGATGAATCGTATGTTCGCGGGATCGCGAAGTGGATCGCCGGAACCACCTCCATTTACGGTTCCGCTCATCACGGCATTCCCGGTACCGACTTCCGGCAGCATCACTGGCTTGTCCACTCGATCGACGCCCGGCTCTTTCGCATCGGTCGGTTTGAATTCCTGATCCACACCGCGCCCGACTGGATTCCGGCTCTCTACCGCAACCGGTTTTCCGGACGGATCGAGGCTTTCTGCCGCGACGGCTGGCGCCTCGACAACGATGGTTTCCGCTGTGACAAGGGAGGAACTCCGGCGACGCTCGAGCAGGAGGGCTCCATGCTGACCGGCATCCCCGTCGATCCCGCGACCGGACGGGCGGTTCCCGGTGCCCGCCGGACAATCGACCTTGAACTTCATGAGCCGCTTCTGACTCCGCATGAATGGGTGCCGAGCGTCCATATCCCCGGTGGCGGCGGCATGACTCCGGAACTTGCGGGAGAGTCCCTGCGCTCTGCCGCCCGTTTTTTCCGCCGGCAGTTCCACAAGGAGATCCGGGTGTTCGTCTGCGAATCGTGGATCCTCAACCCCGCCTGGCTCGAGCTGCTGCCGGAGTCGAATCTGGCGAAATTCATGCGCGAACTCTTCCTCTTCCCGGCGCCGCCGGAGGAGCGCTCCGGACTGTTTTTCGTTTTCGGGCGGGATGACGGGGAGTTCTCCTCCTATCCGGCCGACAACTCTCTGCGGCGCGCGTTCCACCGGCTTCATGATTCGGGCGGAACGTTCCGTGCGGGCGGCATGTTCATTCCGGTCGGCGGGCTCGACCGCTGGGGGGAACAGATTTACCGTTCCAGATTCGGAGAGTGAGTGTCGAGGAAATACATCTTCATCACTCCTTTCCCCTTGACTTCCAGGGCGGGACGCTCGACAAAGCGGAACGTTTCCGGCGCCGCGTCCCGCACCGCCTGAGACACGTTGATCCGCATCGGTTCGGAGAGCTGCTCCATGCGGGCCGCCGTGTTGACCGTATCCCCGAAGATGTCGTAAATGTACTTTTCTGTTCCGACGATTCCGCCGACAACGCGCCCCGTGTGCACGCCGAACCGCATCCGCCAGCGATGGAATTTGACGAGGTTGCGCTCCTCCAGGTAATGCAGTGCCTCGCAGGCTCCCGCGAGAATGTTTTCGCAATGGTGTTCCGTCGGCGTCGGCAGACCCGAGACGCAGAGATAGGCGTCTCCGATGGTTTTGATCCGTTCACAGCCGTGGCTCGTGAAGATGCGGTCGAACTGCGAGAAGATGTCCGAAAGCTCCGCAATGACCTCCTCCGGATCGAGTGTCGCACTGCGGTTCGTAAAGCCGACGATATCCGAAAAAAGCACCGTCACGTGTTCAAACCGCTCCGGTTTGCTCGTCCCGTTCTCCTGAAGATCGGCGATGACCCGTTCCGGAAGCAGGTTCCGCAGCAGCTTCGCGGATTTCTCCTGTTCCGCCTCGAGTGACTCCTTGAGCTCGAGCAGCCGCAGACTGTTCTCCACCAGCGTAAAACGCTGATCAAGAGCCGCTTCCCGTTCGGCTTCCAGCTGCGTTTCAAGCTGTTGGTTTTTCCTCTGTTCCGCGGCGATGCGCTCCTCAAGTTCCGCGATTTTGCGCTCGAGCTCCGCTTCCCGGTTCATCGCATTTCCCGCCGGTCGGAGAGCACTTCATCCCACGGGCGGACAAAACTCGCGTCATCCCCCGTGAACAGATTGAAACGCACGATGTGGCAGAGCGCCGCCACCCCGTCTTTCCAGCCGATCTTCTTGCCCTCATCGAACCGGCGCGGATTGTAGGAGATCGGCACCTCCCAGATCCGTAGCCGTCGCGAGCGCGCGAGTTTCGCGGTCAGCTCCACTTCGATGCCGAACCGGCACGATTCGAGTTTCAGATTCTGAATCACCTCACGCCGGAACGCCTTGTAACAGGTCTCCATGTCCGAGAGGTGGATGTCTGAAAACCAGTTCGACAGAAACGTCAGGAATTTATTTCCCATCTCGTGCCGGAAGAAACGAACCTGACCCGGCGTACCCATGAAACGCGAACCGTAAACCGCGTCCGCCTTGCCCGCCAGCAGCGGCGCCAGCACGATCGGATAATCCTCTGGCGTGTACTCAAAATCCGCGTCCTGCACGATCACGAACGGTTTCGTCGCTTCCCGGAATCCCCGGATCAGCGCCGCACCCTTGCCCTGATTGACCTCCTGGTTGAAGAGCCGGACGCGCGGATTTCCCGCAAACTTCTGCAGATTCTCCCACGTGCGGTCCGTCGAGGCATCGTTCACGATCAGCAACTCGCCGACTTCGGGGCGCACCAGCACCCGGTTGATGATCTCCTCAATCGTCTGCTCTTCGTTGTAGGCCGGCATGACGACCGAAAGACAACCCGTCGCGTTGCTCATCAGTTTCTCCCCAGCTCTTCCGACCGGAGGCAGGCGGCACGCACCGCCTGAATCACCGCTCCGGCAAACGCACGGTCTTCGAGCACTTCCAACGCCCGGATCGTCGTTCCGCCGGGACTCGTGACCTGATCTTTCAGCACGGTCGGATGCAGTTTCGTCGCCCGTACCATTTCCGCTGAACCGATCACGGTCTGAACGGCCAGCTCCGTCGCCGCCGCACGCGAAAGCCCCGCCGCAACACCGCCGTCCGCCAGCGCCTGAATGAATTCAAACACATAGGCCGGACCACTGCCCGAGAGCGCCGTCACCGCATCGAGATTCCGCTCCTCCACGCGCATGACCACGCCGACCGAGCCGAAAATCTTTTCCGCAAGCGCAAGTTCCTCCGGCGCAGTTTCCGGCGAGGCGGCGATTCCGGCGGCGCCTTTGCCGATCAGCGCCGGCGTATTCGGCATGACCCGGATCACCTGGCGCGAGCCGGTCAGCTCCGCAATGCGCGCAATCGGCACCCCCGCGATGATCGTGATGACCGGTTTCCCCGACAGCACCTCCGAGAGTCCCGCGAGGGCAGCGGTCATGGTCTGCGGCTTGACTGCGAGCAGCACCCGTTCCGCATCGCGGGCAAGCGCGGCGCAATCCCGAATCGCGCACGCCACTCCGGTCGCTTTCGTGAACTCCGCCGCGGCGGTTTCGCTCACGTCGTAAGCCTGAAGTTCGCCGGGAGTGAACAGCTTCGCCCGGACGAGTCCGCCCGCGATTGCCGTCGCCATCTTTCCGGCGCCGATGAACAACAGTTTTTTCATAATCCGTTTGCCTTTCGAATCATCACAACAAGCTGCCAGAGAATCACGCCTCCGCCGAGTATATAGAGATACCAGGCGAAACATGCGAGTTTCCCCCGCTTGATGAGTTTGGTCAAAAACTGCAGCGCCCAGAAGCTGACCGCCGCGGAAATCACGAGCCCGACACCCATTTGCTGAAGCGTGATTTCTCCCGCCCCCGGGGGATTCTTCACGATCTTCAGCAGATGAACCAGCGCCGCACCCGCAATGACGGGAATGGCCATCAGGAACGAGAATGTTCCCGCCGCCTCCCGGTTTACCCCGGTCAGAATTCCCGCCGTGATCGTCGTGCCGGAGCGTGACAGCCCCGGCAGGATCGCGAACATCTGTCCCAGTCCGATCACAACGGCCTGGCGCAGGGAGATTTTGTCGAGCGGCGTCAGGTCCGCATTCTCCTCCCCGGCCGGGCGGACGATGAGTTTCGGTTTATTCGTCATGCGCAGCAGCGTTCCCGTAATCAGAAACGCGAAGCCGACCATAAACAGGTTGTCGAACATCTTCTCCGCCGAACCGGTGAACTCCAGCAGCAGTCCCGCCGCCCCGGCGGGAATCGTCGCGACGATCAGCATCGCCGCAAGCCTCCACCGCTCCGGTTTCAGGAATCCGAGCAGCGTTTTCCAGTAGAAAACCACGATCGCGAGAAGAGAACCCGCGTGCAGTACGATTCCGAGCGCCTGGCTCTTCTCTCCGTCGAATCCGAACAGCGCTCCGAGTACGGCGAGGTGTCCAGATGAGCTCACCGGAAGAAATTCCGCCACCCCCTGAATCACCGCCATGATGATGATGTAAAACCAGATGTTCACCAGGTATCCCTGCATTCAAAATGACCGGGCTGCGTCTCCGGCGTTCCCGGTCATGGATCGTTACAAATCCGCGCCCTCTGCCGCGGGCCTCTATTTCTTCTCCCTCGCGCCCGGTTTGGTTGGGCGGATGACCATCTCCAGCACCGGCAGTTTCCAGATTGCGGGGGAGGTGTTCGGCTTGCGTGTTCCCGCCAGCCGGAACTCTTTCACGCTGTTCCGCCGGGTTTCCTGCAGGACGAATTTGCCGTCCTCCGTGCGGCACAGATCCAGTTCCCGGTAACCGGCCGGCCGTTTCTCCGCCACGAACAACTGCACGTGCCCGGGCAGTCCGATCGCCAGATCCCGTCCGGAAGCTGTCACCGCGATCGTCTCTTCCGGCAGGTCGCGCGTCCCGAGATCGAGCACCTTTCCCGCCCGCTGCTGTGCGAATGCCGTGAGCGAACTGCCGTCGTACCCCTCCAGATCGACCAGATCCAGAAGCGGAATCTGCCGTTCCGCATGGTAGGTCCCGACCGCCTCACAGACCTCTTCGTCCGCCAGCTCGCCGGCCGCTGTGAGCTTATCGATCGCCGTGCGCGAGAGTCCTCCGACTCCTGCGCTCTGCAGCAGCGCCGCCGGAGTGCACCCCAGAATCGGGGCGAGTTTGCTCGCCTCATCCAGAGTCGGCACCGCCTCGAAACAGTTTTCAAATACCTGCAGGTGCGACGCCGGAATCCCGGACAGATTCGCCAGCTGCTGATGGGTGAGTCCGCGCTGGCAGCGCAGCGCAAACATCACTTCGTTGAATGGAGAACGCATGTTCTCTGCGCCCGTGCGGATGCACGAGAGCATCGATTGAAGTTCAAACGCCTGCGCCCGGTCAAGCTGCAGGAGTTCGCATATCACATTGAGCTGCTGCTGATTCGGCACGATCTTCCCGTGCAGCATCTGGGATACGGCCGAACCGGAAATCTGCAGCCTGGCGGCCAGATCGTTCTGGCGGATCTCCGCACTGCGGAGATAATCGCGAATCAGTTTCCCGAATTTCGTTTTCAGTGGTGTGATCGGCATGTCTACCTCTCCCTAAACCGTTTAGCATTTTGTAAACAGATTTCACGAATGTTCCGAACCTCACTTCATCGCATCCAATATTCTTTGCAATCTATTGTCGAACAATCGGATATCTGTTCTCCGGCGGATCCCCGTCCCCGCGGGATGCAGGGGCCGCCCCGACTATGGCAATAAGTATAATATACAGCCTTTTTTGCTGAATCCAAACCTGTCGCCGCTTAATTTATTCATTTTTCAGTGTTCCGTTTCCCGAATGCGGATCGGACGGCAGGCGAAAATGAAATGGCGAACTTCGCGTTCGCTGAACAGAAAAAGTAGCCGTTGTCTCTCCACTCGACGGCACTCAAGAAATGATCCAACACCATCTCTCACTATAGCACTTCGCTCGAGCTTTTCAAGATGGGAAAGAATTTTATTTTAAAAAAGATTAAGCGTTGCCTGAAAATCATCGGGCAGCGGCGCCGTGAATTCCAGTTCTTCCCCCGTAACCGGGTGCGGAATCCTCAACTTCCAGGCGTGCAGCATCTGACGGCTGATTCCCGGAATCGCCGCCGCCGTTCCCCCGTAGGTCGCATCCCCGAGCACCGGAATCCCGATCGAAGAGAGATGAACCCGGATCTGGTGCGTCCGCCCCGTCAGAATCTTCACTTCCATCAAACTGACCGGGACGCCGTTGATCAGCCCGCTTCGTTTCAGACAATAGCGGGTGATGGCGTATTTCCCGTTCCGTTCCACCACGGCCATCTTCTGCCGATTGACCGGATGACGGCCGATCAGCCCCGTGATTTCACCCTCCGGCCGGCGCGGAACTCCGCGCACAATGGCGAGATAGGTCTTGCCGGTCTCTCTGCTGGCAAAAGCGCTGCTGAGTTTGTATTGCGCCTCCGGAGTTTTGGCGATGGCGAGGCATCCCGACGTCTCTTTGTCGAGCCGATGTATGATCCCGGGCCGCCCCGACGTGCACGCCAGAGTCTCGGCCAGATGCGGATACCGTCCGAGCAGCGCATTCACCACCGTTCCGGTCGGATTCCCCGCCGCCGGATGCACCACGACTCCCGCCGGTTTGGCGATTACGAGCATCGACTCGTCCTCATAAAGAATCGGAAAGTCAAACGGTTCGGCGACCGGTTCGGTGTTTTCGGGCTCCGGCAGTTCCACGGTCACGCGCATCCCGGCGCGCACCGGATAGCGCGGAACCGTGAGCGCCGTCCCCTCGGAAGTGACCAGGCCGTCGGCGATCAGTTTCTGCAGATAGGTCCGCGACGACCCGGGAATCAGCCGTGACAGGCAGCGGTCCAGCCGCGTTCCCGCCTCCTGCGGATCAATTTGAAAGCTCAGTATCTTCCGGTTCATCTTGCTTCTTCCTGCCGGTGCGCAGAAAATAGATCAAAAGCACGATTCCGCCCGGAATCAACGCGAATCCGATCACCTGGGCGATCGTGAATGACTCGACCACTTTCGCATTGTCCCCGCGCATGAGTTCATTCAGAAAACGGAGAATTCCATACAAAATCAAGTAGCTCGACATCGTCACCCCGCGCCGCGTGTGCCGCACCATCCAGAAGTAGAGAAAGAAAAGCGCTATTTGTTCCCCCGCTTCGATGAGCTGCACCGGGTAGAGACTCTGCCCCGGATAGCACAACGCCGGACTGCTCCCCTCCGGGTAGGTCACCCCGAAGAAGAGATCCGTCGGCTTCCCCCAGCAGCAGCCGTTCAGAAAACAGCCGATCCGCCCGCAGGCATGCGCAATCGCCAGCGCCGGGGCATAGATGTCGAACACCCGGATGATGTCCAGTTTGCTCCAGCGGCAGTAAATCCACAGCATCGGCAGCGTCAGCAGAAAACCGCCGTAAAATACGAGTCCCCCCTGATCGATCCGGAACACGTTCCACAGATTGTCCCGGTAGCTGTCGAAAAATTGCACCACATAGAAGATCCGCGCCCCGACAATGCCGGAAATCATCGCCACAAACACCGAAGTCGACGCCTGGTCCGCGCTCATCTTCGCATATTTGCGGTTCATATTCACGAGCCAGCACCCCAGCAGAAATCCCACTGCGGCCATCGCTCCATAACTGCGGATGGAGAATTTCCCGATCGAAATCAGTATCGGATGCATTTACGCCTCCTGCGTTTTGGCACTCCGTTTTTCCAGCTGTTTCGCGATCGTTTCCAGCACGAGCACGAGCACGAATCCCGCCACCGCCAGCCCGATCGCCGACCAGAATTCCGTATTGAACTCCTGCGGCAGCACGTTCGGGGCGTCGTCCGCTCCGCTCGCTTTCCACGGCCACACCTTTCGCAGCGAACCGGCCATGAAGCCGATCAGCACCGCCACGGTCAGATCGTGGAATTTCCGGAACAGCCAGCTCAACAGCCGCACGAACGAACTGATCCCGATGACGATCCCCACGATGAACGACACCAGAATCAACAGATTCGGTCCGATATTCGTCATGCTTTTAAGTTCATGAACCGCATTCAGCACCAGGTGATATTTCCCCATCAGAAGCAGGATGAACGAACCCGAAATTCCCGGCAGAATCATCGCGCAGATTGCGATCGCTCCGCACAGCACCAGATAGAGCAGACTGTCCGGCGGATTATTCAAGAGCGGCAAGCCCACGACCACCCAGCCGGCGACCGTCCCCGCAATCAGCGCAATTACCGCGGCCGGATTCCATTTCCGTACCCGCCCGAACACCGTGAAGATCGACGCCACCACCAGCCCGAAGAAAAATGCCCAGATCTGCACCGGCCGATTCGCCAGCATCCAGTGAATCGGCGACGAAAGCAGCACGATCGCCGTCATAATCCCCAGCCCCAGCGCCAGCAGAAACGGCCACGGCAGCGTCTGAAACGCCTTTTTAACCTGGAATTTCAAACCCATTGCGATCGTTTCCGGCGATGTGAACTTCTTGATTGATTCAATCAGCTCCTCGTAGATCCCGAGAATAAATGCCATCGTTCCTCCGGAAACTCCGGGTACCACATCCGCTCCCCCCATGATCAAGCCTGTGATATAGATCCGAAGATATTCCTTGATCGAACGCTTTTTTCTGATTTCTCCGCTCATCGTATTCCTTGTTTCTCTGTTGTTCTTTCGGCGCATTTCCGAAATATACACCACTTTTCAAAAAAACGTAGCAATTTTTTCATTTTTATCTGGATTTTTTATCCAAATGGAGTTATCTTCTATAACCATCCGCATGAAACCCCGTGGTGTAATGGTAGCACAACTGGTTTTGGTCCAGTTAGTCTAAGTTCGAATCTTGGCGGGGTTGCCAATTCCCCGAAAAGTTGCTTACCCTTCGGCCACGGGCCTCGGGTCCCCGCTTCGCGGGATCACTACTTTTCGGGGACCCCGCTCTCCGGCATTCCGTGCGACGCTTCGCGTCGTACTCGTGCCTGCGAGAATGGAATGGATTGAAAGATTGCGAAAAGTTGCTTACCTTTCGGCCACGGGGCTCGGAACTTTTGCTTCGCAAAAGCAGCGGGTACTTTTCGGGGGCCCCTGTGAGGCACTGGCAACCCTTCGGGTTCCCATCCCCGCTCTCCGGCATTCCGTGCGCCGCTTCGCGTCGTACTCGTGCCTGCGAGAATGGAATGGATTGAAAGATTGCGAAAAGTTGCCTTCTTTCGCCCACGGGGCTCGGAACTTTTGCTTCGCAAAAGCAGCGGGTACTTTTCGGGGGGGGGGACACCCCGGTGGCGAATGCTTGATTTTACGTTGTTCTGCGTTATATTATCGAAAAAAATCAGCTTTTTGAATAAACGTCGACGTTTTTAAGGAATTTGTTTATGACTGGAGTGGAACAGCGAACCGCTGCCGCAAAATTTGCCGCTGATTGGCGGGAAAGAGGCTATGAAAAAGGGGAAAGCCAACCTTTTTGGCTGGCTTTGCTCCGGAATGTATTCGGGGTTTCTGAACCAGAAAAATTCATTTTTTTTGAAAATCAGGTCCAACTCGAACATACGAGTTTTATTGATGCATACATTCCGGAAACTCGAGTCATGATTGAACAGAAAGGCAGGAATGTCGATCTTCTCAAACCGGCGAAGCAATCCGATGGACAGGAATTGACTCCGTTTCGTCAGGCGAAACGATATGCCGATGAGTTGGAATATTCCAGACGACCGCGCTGGATCGTGGTCTGCAATTTTCAGGAGTTTCATGTCCATGATATGGAGCGCCCGCATATCGATCCGGAGATCATCCGGCTTGCTGATCTGCCGAAAGAATATCACCGCCTCTCTTTCCTGACGCAGGAAACCAATGCTCATCTGAAGCGCGAAATGGAGCTTTCCATTCAGGCCGGTGAAATTGTCGGCCGGTTGTACGACGAAATTCTCAAGCATTACAACGATCCGGCGGCGGAATCCTCTTTGAAATCCCTGAATAAACTTTGTGTCCGGTTGGTGTTCTGTCTTTATGCGGAGGATGCCGGAATTTTTGCGCGCCGCAATCAGTTTCATGATTATCTGGCGCAATTTGAACCGCGGTTTTTACGCCGGGCGTTGATTGATCTTTTCCAAGTGCTGGATACCGAACCCGGGGAACGTGACCCCTATCTGGAGGACGAACTTGCGGCATTTCCTTACGTCAACGGCGGGCTTTTTGCCGACGAGGCGATTGAGATTCCGCAGCTGGATGAAACAGTGAAGAATCTGCTGCTGATGAAAGCGAGCGATGATTTTGACTGGAGCGACATTTCCCCCACGATTTTCGGGGCGCTTTTCGAAAGTACCCTGAATCCGGACACCCGCCGTTCCGGAGGTATGCACTATACGAGTATTGAGAATATCCACAAAGTGATCGACCCCCTGTTTCTGAACGACTTGAAGAACGAATTTGCTGAGATTCGCAGCTTGAAGGTGCTCGGAACACGTAACCGGAGGCTGCTTGCTTTTCAGGAAAAACTTTCTTCTCTGACTTTTCTGGATCCGGCCTGCGGTTCCGGCAATTTTCTCACGGAGACCTATCTCTCGCTTCGGCAGTTGGAAAACGAAGTTCTTGAGTTGCTGAACAAGGATGGTCATGCGTGGTTGACAGTCAATCCCATTCGGGTTTCGATTCAGCAGTTTTTCGGGATCGAGATCAATGATTTTGCGGTTTCGGTTGCCAAGACCGCGCTCTGGATCGCCGAAAGCCAGATGATGAAAGCTACGGAGGAGATCGTTCATTCCGAACTCGACTTTCTGCCCCTCAAATCCTATGTCAATATTGTGGAGGGAAACGCGCTGCAGATGGAGTGGGAGAGCGTGGTCCCGCAAAATCGGCTCAATTACATCATGGGAAATCCGCCGTTTGTGGGCGCAAGGATCATGAGTGCGGAGCAGAAGGCCGATCTGCAGCAGATTTTTGCCGATACCCCGAGCGCCGGAAATCTGGATTATGTCTGCTGCTGGTACAGAAAAGCAGTGGAAATGATGAGAGAAAACGCGATCCGTGCCGCGCTGGTTTCCACCAACTCCATCACGCAGGGGGAGCAGGTGGCGTTGTTGTGGAAACCGCTTTTTGAACATTTTCATGTACATATTGATTTTGCTCATCGTACGTTCCGCTGGGACAGCGAAGCGAGTATAAAGGCCCATGTGCATTGCGTGATCGTCGGATTCAGCGTGGCGGAAAATCCCGCTCCGAAACGGATTTTCGACAGCGCAATCGGTCCGGAGGGAATGCGTTGTTCCTCCATCAATGCGTATCTTGTTGATGCACCCGATGTTTTTATTCCAAGCCGGAGCATACCGCTTTGTGATGTACCGGAGATCGGAATCGGAAATAAACCGATCGATGGCGGCAATTACCTCTTTACCGAAGCGGAGAAAGAAGCTTTCGTGAAAAAGGAGCCGGCGGCGGCAAAATTTTTCAGACCGTGGTTTGGGTCCGAAGAGTTCATCAACCGTCGATCGCGGTATTGTTTGTGGCTGGGAGAGTGTTCCCCCCGTGAGTTGCACGATATGCCGGAATGTCTGGCGCGGGTCGAAGCCGTTCGGTTATTCCGGTTAGCCAGCAAGAGCCCCGGAACCAGAAAACTTGCAGACAGACCGACTCGTTTTCATGTCGAAAACATGCCGGACGGGAATTATATCCTGATACCGGAAGTTTCCTCGGAGAGGCGTTATTATGTACCGATGGGATTCATGTCACCGGATACTCTTTGCAGCAATCTGGTTAAATTGGTCCCCGATGCCACGCGGTATCATTTCGGGATTCTGACCAGCCTGGTTCACATGGCGTGGATGCGTGCCGTCTGCGGAAGGTTGGAGACGCGCTATCGTTACTCTAAGGACATTGTGTATAACAATTTCCCGTGGCCGGAGGCTTCCGCTGGAGACAAAGAAAAAATCGGTGTGCTGGCTCAGGCGATTCTCGATGCCCGGGCACTGTTTCCCGACTGTACGCTTGCCGATCTTTACGACCAGACAACCATGCCGCCGGAACTGCGCAAGGCGCATCAGGAGAACGACAAGGCGGTGATGAGACTCTACGGCTTCCCGCCAAACGCGACCGAGCCGGAGATCGTTGCGAAATTGATGAGGCGTTATCAGGAGTTGACCGCATCTGCGTGATTTTGATCGGCATCGGATATGTCCTCGCGTCGCTCTTCGCTTTCTGGAACACTTTGACCTGGCGCGATCTCGCCGCATTCGGCATCTGGTTTCTGCTGCTCGTGGCGCTGGGCGGCCGTCTGCTGCTGCTCAATGCGGCCTTTTCCAAAAATCTGTACGATGAAACGCAGTCTTATGCCGAACTCCTCCTGCAGGAAGAGCCCACGCTCGTTTCGGCCTTTCCCGCCATCCGGGAGATCGCGGATCCCGGACAGGCGTTATCCAGAATCGATCTGAAAACCATCCCCGTGAAAGTCGTCTGCTCCGATCCGGTTACGGAATCACAATGCCGCGAAATCGCGAAGTTCGTTCGAACCCGGATCAGGTCGATGGGCGGAACACCGTTTGCCGATCTTCAACTCTCCGTATGGGGGCCCGCACCCGATTCCGGGGAGACTGCGCAACTCTTCTCTGAGACGATCACGGTCCGGGAACAGAATGAGATGCAGGATTTCCGCCTCTGGGTGGCGAAAGCGTTTCCGGTTCATCCGTGGCTCGGAACGGCGGCTCTCCTCCTGCTGGCCGTGCTCGCGGGAACAGCCGTGATCGGACTGGCCCGGGGGAGGGGAGACCCGGCGGATAGCATGCGGGCACGGATCATGTTCAGTGGTTGTTTCTGTGCGGCGGCGGTGGTGATTTTCGGCGGATTTTTTCTGTTGAACGGTTTTTATCCCGAGCTCCTCTATAGTCGCATGATGATGCTGTTCGTCCTCCCTTACGGAGTTGTGGCGGCGGGATGCTGGTGCGTACGGTTTTTCCGGAGAAAACGGACTCCGAACTTCTCCACACCGATAACACTCTTTTTTACACTGTTTTCTGTGCTTGCTGCGCTGTTCCTGCTGACGGTGGACTCCGTCGGTTCGAGTCTCTGGTGAAGCGGGGGAATCGGGGCGCAATCACAGATCGCAGTGAGTTCTGTTCCGTGCTTGACGGCCGCGCCGCCGCCCGGACGCCGGGTTCGCAGGGGAACTCATCGACTATGAGTATTCCTCAGAGCAGCTTTGACCATGCCGAGGTCAGCGCGACTTCGCGGTTCTTCGTAGGGATCGTCGCGTCGAGCACGGTGAGCAGTGACAGAACCCGTCTCCGGGAAATGCCGCTTTGTTCCGCGAGGGTTTCCACATCTGTTCGCCCCAGGTTTCCGAGTGTCCGGAGCAGCCGTTCCGATTCGTCGACCGGCGTAAAAAGCAGAATCAATCCCTGACCGCAGAGCCGCAGCCCGAGAAAAAACATATAGGGTGCAAACATCACAACCCGCCACCGCTGATCTTCATCGGGACTGGCGCCCGGTTCGCCTCGTTCAAAGAAGAGACCGTCGTCATCCCCATTCCTGAGGAAGAACTTTTTGTAATTCCCTATTCCGTAGCAAAGGAAGATTCCGGCCAGAACGATCAGGCCACTTCCGAGCAGCTGTTGGCTGCCCGCATCGAAAAAAAATCTGCGGGATCCACTGCCGGCGCAGAAGATGATCACGACGATCACCAGCAGCGAAACGAGCGCACTTACGATAACCGAACCGACCGCACCCAGAAAGAGCATGGCCGTCCGTTTTCGGATTTCCCGGCGCAGTGAGTTCGACTCCATTACTTCTGGGAATTTTCGCGCTCTTTTTTCAGCCGTTCCACATCCTGTTTCGAGAAAGCGATGACCTGATCGAACTTCTGAGCATTCGATTTATCCGCCTCGATGAGCGATTCGTGCGCTTCTGTGACGGTTTCGGCGGTGGTCAGCAGATCGGCTTTTTTCGCGGCCGAATCGTATTCTGGGGCGGTTCCCTCCGTCTCCGTCACGAATGTGAAGAGCTTCGTCACCCCGAGGTCGCGCAGAAGTTTGGTCAGGAACTCCGAGGCGTTCACAAGTTCGACCTGAGCTCCCGAACGCTTCGCCTTGAGCCCGATCATCGACAGCACTCCCATGAATGTGCTGTCCATCGCAAGGCATTCGCTCATATCCATCCGGACGCA
This sequence comes from uncultured Victivallis sp., assembly GCA_944389935.1. Classification (GTDB taxonomy): domain Bacteria; phylum Verrucomicrobiota; class Lentisphaeria; order Victivallales; family Victivallaceae; genus Victivallis. Next base: position 14,244 of record CALXOE010000020.1, on the reverse strand, counting down.
GCGGAAATCCTCCAGCGTCCGGGCCAGTTCCCGCAGCGGAACCGCGTATTCAAAATTCGCCCGCCCCGAGACCTTGATGAAATAGACATCGTCCCGATGAGAAATCAGCAAATCGGATTCTTTCATTTGTCGTTCCTTTCCGATTCGTTAGCGTTCGAGCACTGCCTTGATGCGGCGCACGCCGCGGCTGGAGCTCTCCTCTTTCTTGATCTTGAACACTCCGAGTTCGCCGGTGCGTTTTGCATGCGGCCCGCCGCAGATCTCCTTGCTGACGTCGCCCATCGTGTAGACTTTCACTTTCGCGTCGTACTTGTTCTCGAAGAGACCCATTGCGCCGGATTTCTTCGCGGTTTCGAGATCCATCTCCTCGCAGATGATCGGCAGGTCGCGCCGGATCGCGTCGTTCACGAGATCTTCAACCTGCTTGAGCTGTTCCGGCGTAAGCTTCTCCTCATGCGAGAAGTCGAAGCGAAGCCGCTCGGCCGTGATGTTCGATCCGCGCTGTTCGACGTGCGTGCCGAGCACCTTGCGCAACGCCGCCTGCAGCAGGTGGGTCGCGCTGTGCAGCGCCGCAGTCGCCTCGGAGCTGTCGGCGAGGCCGCCCTTGAACTTCTGCTCGGCGCCCGCACGGCTCATCTCCTGATGTTTCGCGAATGCGGCGTCGTAGCCGGCGCGGTCGACCTGAAATCCCTTTTCCCGGGCCATCTCTTCGGTCAGTTCAATCGGGAAGCCGTAGGTCTCATAGAGATTGAACGCATTTTTGCCGGAGATGATCTTCTTCTCGATATGCGCGGGAACGCGGTCGATGAGTTTCTGGAACTCGTGCGTCCCTTTTTCCAGCGTCACGGCGAACTGCTTCTCCTCGCGGGTCAGTTCCTCGCGGATGATGTCGGCTTTCTCACGCAGTTCCGGGTAGACGTCGCCGAATTCCGCGATGACCGCGTCGGCGATCTTCGCGGTGAACGGCTCGGTGATCCCGAGTTTGCGCCCCTCGCGGATCGCCCGCCGGATCAGCCGCCGCAGCACGTAGGGCTGATCGACCTTGCCGGGCGTGATTCCGTCCGCGAGGATGAACGTCGCGGCGCGCAGGTGGTCCGCGATGATCCGTTCCGAACTTGTGCGGACTTCCGGCGCGACGGTGATGCCGCGGATCTCGTCGAGTTTCGCAAAGATCGGTGCGAAGATCTCGGTCTCATAACAGCTCGTCTTGCCCTGCAGAATCGCGGTCACGCGCTCGAGACCCATGCCGGTGTCGACGTTCCGCTGCGCGAGCGGTTCAAACTTGCCGTCGGCGGTTTTGTTGTACTGCATGAACACGTCATTCCAGATCTCGACCCACCGCTTGTCGGCCGGGTCGAACACCTGCGGCGCGGGCAGCGGGCCGGTCCAGTAGAACATCTCGGTATCGGGGCCGCACGGACCGGTGGTTCCGGCCGGACCCCACCAGTTGTCTTTTTTGCCGAGTTTCGCGATCCGCTCTTCCGGAATGCCGTGCGAGCGCCACTCGTTGAAAGCCTCTTCGTCGAACGGGCAGTCGCCGTCTCCCGCGAACACGGTCACGGCGAGCATGTCGACCGGAATGTTCAGATTCTCTTTCCCGGTCAGAAATTCAAAGCTCATGCCGATCATCTCTTTCTTGAAATAATCTCCGAGCGACCAGTTCCCGAGCATTTCAAAAAATGTGAGGTGCACCGCGTCTCCGACTTCGTCGATGTCGCCGGTGCGGATGCACTTCTGATAGTCGGTCAGCCGTTTCCCCGCCGGATGCTTCGCTCCGAGCAGATAGGGAACGAGCGGGTGCATCCCCGCCGTTGTGAAGAGGCAGGTCGGGTCGTTTTCGGGGATCAGAGGCGCGCTCTTGATCTCGACATGGTTGCGCTTTTTGAAAAAATCGATGTATTTGCGGCGGATTTCTGCTGCTTTCATGATGTTTCCGGAATTGTCTATTCTAAAGTTGTCTGTTTTTATGTTGATTTTTATAATTTACCGGATTTGTCTGTATTTTCAAGTGCCGGTTTGAGATTTTATGAATCAGCGGGCCGGTTTCACGCTTCCGGAATCAGGGAGCCGCCGCGGTTGAGTTCGTTCCGGACCGCGGCGCCGTCGATTTCGGTGATCGCTTTCCCGCTGTTCAGGGCGCAGCAGGCGGCGACACCGGCGGCTTCTCCGCACTGGTTCAGATTGACCATCACACGCACGGCTCCGAACGAATCTCCGTCGGCGTCGAGCATTCTCCCAGCCGCGATCAGATTCTTCGCCCCGCCCGGAATGAGGCACGAGAGCGGAATCCGGTAGAACGGCAGAAACTCCCCCTCCGGCAGCCAGCGTTCCTCCCGGACGAGCGTACGGGAACGAAAATACTGCCTGCTCCCGGTCAGGTGCAGGAACGAGATCGAATCATCCGCATTGCCGTGGATGTCGACCGGATAGGTTCCCGCGCCGATGGTGTCGCGGTAACACGTGCCTGTGAGCATCTCTTTCCCCCGGAGCGGCCCGGCAGAGACGATGTGGCAGCTCTCGCGGATGCCGATTTCGGAGGGGAGTCCCTGCAGCGAAATATGCGCCTCCGGCGCGGTCTCCCGCAGCAGGGAAGTCAGGGCGCGGATCTGGCGGCGCGACTCGAATTCCGCCTGCGTGATCGCGTCGGCATCCATGCAGTCGCAGTTCAGAATCCGCGTCGCCGAGAGCATGTAGACGTCGTCGCTGCCCGGAACGGCGGTCCCCCACGAGTAGCCGCACGGCAGATCCGGGTAACGGGAGCGGTTCTGCTCGATCAGCTCCTTGAGGTCGATGCGTCCGGCTTTGCGGTAGTTCTCCAGGAGCGCGCACGCCGTGGGCGGCTGGGGATTTCCCGCGCGCCGCATCGGGTATCCCGCCGCCCGGCAGAGCAGCCCGTCGCCGGAGGCGTCGATGAAGAATTTCGCCGCGACGGCGAATCGCCCGGATTTGTTTTCCGCGATGACGGCGCTGATCGTCCCGTCCCCGTTCATGACCGGGCGCGAATAGAACGTATGGAAACAGGTCCGGATCTGCGGATGCTCCTGCGCGAGCGCATCGAGTTCAAGCGTCAATTCATTGCTGTTGAATGGAATGCGCGGAACGTGCGGGCCGCCTTTGCGGAATTCGCCGATCGCACCGCGTTTTTCGAGCCGCTCCATCATCTCGAACGTCAGTCCGCCGATGATCTGTCTCTCTCCGGTGATGTCGAAGATCGAGTGCCACATGCAGACGAGTCCCGCCGTGGCAGCTCCGCCGAAACGGTTGTGTTTTTCGAGGAGGACGACCTTTGCTCCGAGGCGCGCCGCGCGGACGGCGGCGAACAGCCCCGTGCAGCTCCCCCCGATGACGCAGATATCGGCCTCTTCTGTGACCGGAATTGTTTCCGCCGGAATCGTGATCGATCTCATGATGAATGCTCCCGATGTGGTGATCCGATGATTGTGATGTTCTTACTATATCACCGCAACCGGGAGTTTCCCGCTGTTTCCGAATCAAAAAGTACGATTTTTCGGACTCCTTTCTCAGAAGTGCGTCAACTTCTTCTTGCCGATCGGGTAAACGTTGAAGCCGATCTCGTAAAGCGCCGCATGGTCGAGGATGTTGCGTCCGTCGAAAATAAAAGCCGGTTTCTCCATCGAATCGAAGATCCGTTTGTAATCGAGCTCCTGGAAGCATTTCCACTCGGTCATGACGGCGATCGCATGTGCGCCTTTCGCTGCCTCGTAGGGGTCCTCGACGTAATGAATTTCCCCCGTGACACCCTCGAGATCGAGTTTCGCGTTGCCGAGCGCTTTCGGGTCGTGAATGCTCAACCGCGCCCGCTCTTCGAGCAGCTGCACACAGACGGCGCGCGCGGGGGATTCGCGCGTATCACCGGTATCGGCCTTGAACGCGAAGCCGAAAATCGCGATCTTCTTGTCCGCCACGGTGTTGAACATCGCGTCCAGCATGTTCCCGACGAAACGGCGCGCCTGGAACTCGTTCATTTTGACGACCTGTTCCCAGTATTCCGCCACCTCCGGCAGCCCGTAGTGGCCGCAGAGGTAGACGAGATTCAGGATGTCTTTCTTGAAGCACGAGCCGCCGAAGCCGATGCTCGCCTTGAGAAACTTCGGACCGATGCGGCTGTCGCGTCCCGCCGCCGCAGTCACTTCATCGATGTTCGCCTCGGTCTTTTCGCAGAGAGCCGAGATGCTGTTGACCGACGAAACCCGCTGCGCCAGAAGCGCGTTCGACACGAGTTTCGTAAGTTCGCTCGACCAGAGGTTCGTCGTGATGATCCGCTCGCGCGGGACCCAGTGCGCGTAGATGGAGGCGACCTCCTCGACTGCGCGTTCCCCCTCGGGCGTCTCCATGCCGCCGATGAGCACGCGGTCGGGATTCTCCAGATCCCGGATCGCGGTTCCCTCCGCGAGAAACTCCGGATTCGAGATGATCTGGAACTTCAGATTTTTCGTGTTGGAGTGGAGAATCCGGCTCATCGCCTGCGCGGTCCGGACCGGCAGCGTGCTTTTCTCGACGACGATCTTGTCGTTTTCGGCATATTCGACGATGCTGCGCGCGGTCTTTTCGAGAAACTGCAGATCCGCCGCGCGTCCCGCGCCCGCACCGAATGTCTTGGTCGGCGTGTTCACGCTGACGAAGATGATGTCGGCCTCGCGGATCCCCCGCGGAATGTCGGTCGAGTAGAAGAGATTGCGCCCGCGGCAGCGGCTGACGACCTCCTCGAGTCCCGGTTCATAAATCGGCAGATTCCCGGAGTTCCAGGCGGCGATCCGGTCGGCGTTGATGTCGACGACGGTCACTTTGCAGTCGGGACAGCGGTCGGCGATGACCGCCATGGTCGGGCCGCCCACATAGCCGGCTCCGATGCACAGAATGTTCTTCATGATTCACCTCATTGCGGTTGTTTGGTTCAGATGGAAAAAAACGCCATGAAGCGTGAAAACGTTTCATGGCGCTTGTGCAAACCGGCCCGGTGACAGGCTGCGGTTTGGCGGTTTCTTCTCATATCAGCGGCAGAACTCCGGATCTTCCTTGAGCAGCTGGTCGAAATATTCGATCGTTTTGATCAATCCCTCGCGCAGCGGTGTGGTCGCCTGCCAGTTCAGGATTTTCGCGGCTTTGCTCGTATCGGGGCGGCGCTGTTTCGGATCGTCCGACGGCAGCGGCGCCCGGATGATCTTCGACTTCGAGCCGGTCAGCTCGATCACGAGTTCAGCCAGCTCGAGAATCGTGAATTCGGTCGGATTGCCGATGTTGATCGGCCCGGTGATCTCCGCCGGCGTCGCCATCATCCGGATCATCGCTTCGATGAGGTCGTCCCGGTAGCAGAAGCTGCGGGTCTGTTCGCCGCTCCCGTAGATCGTGATGTCCTCGTTCTTCAGCGCCTGGAGGATGAAATTGCTGACCACCCGCCCGTCGTTCGGGTGCATGCGCGGCCCGTAGGTGTTGAAGATCCGGACGATCTTGACCGGTACGCCGCACTGCAGATTGTAGGCGAAGAAGAGGGTCTCCGCGCACCGTTTCCCCTCGTCGTAGCAGGAGCGCAGTCCGACCGGATTCACATTGCCCCAGTACTCCTCGACCTGCGGATGGACGGTCGGATCGCCGTACACCTCACTGGTCGACGCCTGAAGCACTTTCGCCCCGGTCCGCTTGGCCAGCCCGAGCATGTTGATTGCGCCGTGAACGCAGGTCTTGATCGTCTGGGCCGGGTCGCGCTGATAGTGGATCGGCGACGCCGGGCAGGCGAGATTGTAGATCTCGTCCACCTCGACCACCAGCGGCAGCGTCACATCGTGCCGGATCAGTTCAAATCTGTGATTCTCGAGCAGATGGCGGATATTCCGCTTGCTGCCGGTGTAGAAGTTGTCCACGCAAATCACATCGTTCCCGAGCGCAAGCAGCCGCTCGCAGAGATGGGAGCCGAGAAATCCGCCGCCGCCGGTGACCAGAATGGTTTTGCTTTTCATCGTTCTCTTTTCCGGAAAATAAAAATTGACACTTTCCCGCTATACAATAACCGCAAAATCCGGATTTATCCACCGTTTTCCGCAAAAAAGTCCGGAATTGTCTCCGTCGCCCGTTCGATCGCCGCCGCGGCAGTGTCGAAACTCCATGCCTCCGCCGCACTGCGGGCGGCTTCTCCCATCCGGCGGAGCTGCTCTCTCGACACCGGCCGGATGTAGTCGAACCAGAGTTCCGGGTGAGCCGAGTCGACGCTCCAGCCTGTTTTGCCGGGACGCACGAGCGCGAGCCCCGCTCCCGCGTTTTCGGTCACGAGCACGGGGCGGCCGGACGCCATCGATTCCGCCACGGCGGCGGCTCTCGCTCCCGTTCTTTGCGATTTCGACGGCAGGGCGATGAGGTCTCCCGCCCGGCGGAGCACGGCCGGCGGCTCCGAGTCCGGCAGAAATCGCACCCGCGCCGAAGCGCCCGCGAGCGCCCGGAGCTGCCCCTCGAGCGGCCCGCTTCCGGCCAGTGCGAGCGTCCAGCCGGAGAGCCCGCACTCCCGCAGGCGCAGAAAAAATGATTCAAGCAGGATGCCGGGGGCGTTTTCCCGGGTGAACTCCCCCGCGAAGAGCAGGACACGCTCCGAATCGGGGATGCCGAGCGCGGAGCGGAGCGCCCGCGCGCGCTCCTCGTTTTTCCGCCGCTCAGCTGTCGTCTCGAATTCGAGCGGGTGCGGCGGGAGAAAATGGAGTCGTTCCGGTTCGATCCCGGCCCGGATGCGCTCCTCACGTGCGGCGTCACTTCCGTAGAAGTGCAGGGCCGCGTTCCGGAGCAGCCCCCGCCGGAACCGGGGGAGGGGAGCGGCGTCCCCGAGCAGAATCGGCAGGTGGCGGCGGGCGCGGCGCAGCAGTTGCCGGAGCGGGCCGCTCATGATTTCCGGGACAAAGAGCGCGTCGAATGATCCCCCCGCAGTTCCGGAAAACTCCGGTTCGCGGAAGAGTTGCGCTTTCACGCGCCCGCGTTCTTCGAGCCGTCGCAGAAGCCGGTCGTCGAACGGCGCCCGGGGCGAATCAGCGACCGCGAGCCTGAAAGGACGGCCGCTCATGATTGCCGCCGCAGCGCGCGATACTCCGCCACGGTGCGCCGGATTCCGTCGTCGAGCGTGATTTCCGGCCGCCAGCCGAGGGCGCGGGCGCGCGAAACGTCGAGCAGTTTGCGGCGCATTCCGTCCGGAGCCGCGGCCGGATCGAAGCGGATCTCTCCCCGGAATCCGGCGGCGGCGGCGATTTTGCCGGCGAGTTCGCGGATCGTCAGGTCATACCCCGCCCCGATGTTCACGATTTCCGGATCATTCCGTTCGCGCAGGAAAAAGAGCACCGCGCGCGCAACGTCATCGACGTGCAGAAACTCCCGCAATACCGTTCCGGTTCCCCAGAGCGTGACCTCCGGAGCGTCCGCTTCTGCCGCTTCGACGAACCGGCGCACGAGCGCCGGAAAGACGTGCGAGTGTTCCGGATCGTAGTTGTCGTTCGTGCCGTAGAGATTGCACGGCATGAGCGAAACCGTCGGAAATCCTTTCTCTTTCGAGAGATAATAACAGAGCTTGTACCCGGCGATCTTCGCGAGCGCATACCCCTCGTTGGTCGGCTCGAGCGGCCCCGTGAGCAGATCCTCCTCGCGGATCGGCTGCGGCGCTTCACGCGGATAGATGCAGCTGCTCCCGAGGAAACAGAGCTTTCGGCAGCCGTTCTTCCACGCCGCGGAGATCACGTTGTTCTGAATCTCGAGATTCGTGAGCAGAAAACCCGCCTTGTCGAGCATGTTTGCCTTGATTCCCCCGACCTGCGCCGCCGCGAGCACGACATATTCGGGCCGTTCCGTTTCAAAGAACGCATCGACCGCGCGGCGGTCCGTGAGTTCGAGTTCGGCGTGTGTGCGCAGCAGCAGATTCCGATACCCCTCCGCAATGAGTCGCCGGACGCAGGCCGACCCGACCATGCCGCAGTGTCCCGCCACGAAAATCCGGGAATCCCGGTTCATCACCTCTCCCATCGTTCAAAACCCCGTTTCATAGTTCGGATTGTCGAGCAGCCGCAGGTCGCCTTCGGTCATGATGCGCACGAGCTCGTGAAAACGCACCGTCGGCTCCCATCCGAGCTTCCGCTTCGCTTTCGAGGCGTCCCCGAGCAGGAAATCGACTTCGGCGGGACGGAAGTAGCGCGGATCGATCCGCACGACGCTCTTCCCGGTCACGGTATCGATTCCGATCTCGTCCGGACCGGAATTCCTCCACTCGACCGGGTGGCCGACGAGACGGAACGACTCCTCGATGAATTCACGCACCGTGTGCGACTCCCCGGTCGCGGCGACGTAGTCGTCCGGTTCCTCCTGCTGGAGCATGAGATACATCATCTTCACATAATCCGGCGCATATCCCCAGTCGCGTTTCGCGTCGAGGTTGCCCATGTAGAGACACTCCTGCGTGCCGCGCAGAATGCGGGCGACGGCCATCGTGATCTTGCGCGTCACGAACGTTTCGCCCCGGCGCGGCGATTCGTGGTTGAAGAGAATCCCGTTGCTCGCATGCAGGCCGTAGGCTTCGCGGTAGTTCCGGGTGATCCAGTAGCCGTAGAGTTTTGCGACGGCGTAGGGGCTGCGCGGACGGAACGGCGTCTCCTCATTCTGCGGAATCGCCGCGTCTCCGTAAAGCTCGCTCGTGGATGCCTGATAAAATCGCGCGGGCAGCCCCGTCTCGCGGAGCGCGTCGAGCAGTCGGACGGTTCCGATCGCGTCGACGTCTGCGGTGTATTCCGGCACTTCAAACGAAACGCGCACATGCGACTGCGCGCCGAGGTTGTAGATCTCCTGCGGCCGGATCTTTTCGAGCAGCCGGTTCAAGTTGCTCGTGTCCGTGAGGTCTCCGTAATGGAGAATGAGCCGCACATCCTCCTCATGCAGATCTTTGTAGAGGTGATCGATCCGGGCCGTGTTGAACGTGCTTGCGCGGCGGATGATGCCGTGAACCTCGTATCCTTTCTCGAGCAGAAGTTCCGCGAGATAGGAGCCGTCCTGCCCAGTGATTCCGGTGATGAGTGCGCGTTTCATGAGACTCCCCCTCCGTTGCGTTTGTTGAAAACATCTCCCGCGGGATTTCCGCACTCCCCCGCCGGTCCGGCTGGAACCCGTCCGCTCATAACCGTCCGTCCACCTTTTCGCGGGGCCAGAGTCCCTTGATATCGTAAATGACACAGGAGCTGTTCCGGAACCGCTCCGGATCGAGTCTGCGGAACTCGTCGTGCGCCACCGTGAGCACAACCGCTTCGTAACAGGAGAGATCCCGCCCCTCGAGCGAGCGGAATGAGTCGAGACTGTAGTAGCGTTTCACCTCTTCCGGCTCAGCCCACGGGTCGCAGATGTCGACTTTGCAGCCGAATTCGGCGAGTGTTCTGGCCACGTCGGCCGCGCGCGAGTTGCGGATGTCCGGGCAGTTCTCCTTGAATGTGATGCCGAGTTGCAGCACCCGCGCTCCGAGAATCCTGCTCCCGCTGCGGATCATGAGTTTGACCGTCTCGGTCGCGGCGTAACGTCCCATGCTGTCGTTGATCCGCCGTCCCGCGAGAATCACTTCCGGATGGTAACCGAGTTCGGTCGCCTTGTGCGTCAGGTAATAGGGGTCGACGCCGATGCAGTGTCCGCCGACGAGACCCGGCTGGAACTTCAGAAAATTCCATTTCGTTCCGGCGGCCGCGAGCACCTCGCGCGTGTCGATCCCGATCAGCCGGAAGATCTTCGCGAGTTCGTTCACAAAGGCGATGTTCAGATCGCGCTGGGAGTTTTCAATGACTTTCGCGGCTTCGGCCACCTTGAGCGAGCTTGCGCGATAGGTGCCCGCCTTGACGACGGTGCGGTAGAGCGCGTCGACCGCTTCGGCCGTTTCGGGAGTCGAGCCGGAGGTGATCTTGACGATCCGCTCGAGCGTATGCTCGCGGTCGCCCGGGTTGATCCGCTCCGGACTGTAGCCGCAGAAGAAGTCGCGATTGAAGACCAGACCGCTTTCGCGCTCGATGACCGGCACGCACTCTTCCTCCGTGCAGCCGGGATAGACCGTACTCTCATAAATCACGATCGCCCCGGGGGAGATCACTTTCCCGACGGTTTCGCTCGCGCGATAGAGGGGCGTGAGATCCGGTGTGTTGTAACGGTCGACCGGCGTCGGCACCGTAACAATATAAAAGTCGCGCCCGCGCAAATCTTCCGGTGAGGAACTGAAGCGCAGCTTCGTTGCGGAGGCGAGCTCCTCCGGCGAGGTTTCGAGCGTGCCGTCGCGCCCGCTTCTCAATTCGTCGATCCGCGCGGTTTTGATGTCGAAACCGACGGTGTCGAATTTTCTGCCGAAAGCAACCGCCAGCGGCAGTCCGACGTATCCGAGGCCGATCAGCGCGACTTTTGCGCTTTTGTCCGTGATTTTTCCTGACATATAACACCTCGTAATCCTGCATCCGGCAGGTGATGGAACATTCCGTTGTTTTACAGTACACCGTCTTTGCCGATTTTTCCAATTTTCGCGCGGTCGGCGTCCGGTTTTTCCGGGAAACTGCGGCGGAAATCCGGCAGACGTTTTCCGCGACCGGTGCATCCCTCCGTTTGGGGAAAATGATTTCAGAACATGAATATCTTCGGAAAAAGAGGCCGTTTCAAGCTGGAGTCAGAAATCCCGCAAAAACGGTTCGCAAAACCTGCCGGAACACGACAGTGCATGATCAAATCGAAATTGATACGCTTATAAATATCAGCTTTTGTGAAAAAATGCATATCCGTAATATGTTTATTTACAGGTTCTTGTTTCGTTTTTTGTGGATTGTGTTCCGAAAGGTGGTTGACATCATTCCGGAATTGTTCTATAATTAGTTGCAGAGCAATTTGAAAGATACGGAATATTTCGCGATCATGGAGAAACAGCAGCAACTGAAATTTCAGGTCGTCTACGACTACCTTGTCCACGGCATTGAGAGCGGCATCTTCTGTCCGGAGACACGGTTCCCGTCGGAACGGAAACTCGCGGAGAAGCTGTGTGTGAATGTTTCGACCGTCCGGCGGGCTTTCCGGGATCTCATCGCGGGGGGTGTCGTCGAGAAGCGCGTGGGTGACGGAACCTATCTGATCCATGGCGGAGCCGCCGACGTTGCCGGGCAGGTCAATGTCGTCATCTCCAATTACCTGGGAGAGACGCAGAATGAAATCGCGGAACTCGCTTTCGAGGAAGGGAGAAGACGTGGACTCCTCTGCCGGATTGTCCGGCTCGGCAGTGAGGAGACGACCATGTTCATCCGGACCGCGATCCGCTTCCGGCAGCCGACCATGGTGCTCGGAGACAATTTGCTGAATGATACGGCCATCCGGGAAATCGCCGGCAGCAGCTGGCTTTTCGCCGTGCTCGCGAACCGCCTCGATCAGCTCGGTGTCCCGTCGGTCATCGGGGATGATAATCACGGAATCCGGCAGATCGCCGACCATCTGCATTCGCTCGGTCACAGGCGCATCGCTTTGCTGCACAACAACTCGGGACATCCGATCGAAAATATCCAGATTGCAGTCTGGCGCGCCGTTACCGAAGGAGCGCCGGAGTTGCCGGCCGAAGTGCCGACCGGTGCGCAGCCGATTGAATACGCCTTTCAGGCGGTCTGCCGGGCACTGGCGCGAAACGAGCGTTTCACGGCGCTGATCGCACTGAATGACGAACTTGCCCAGGGAGCTCTGGCGGCTTTCAATGAAAACGGTATCCGGGTTCCGGAACAGATTTCCCTGGTGAGCATCGGCGACACTCCGTTCTGCCGGTATTCCGTGCCGCCGATCACTGCATTGAATCCGAATCTTGCCGAGCATGTCCGGCAGGGTTTTGAACTTCTCGCCCACAATCGACTCCGCCCCGGGGCTCCGGAGCTGCTGCGTCTGGTTGTGCCCTCTCTGGTCATCCGCAGGAGTGACTGCGCTCTTTCTCCGTTTTTCTCCGTTCAACTCAAATCCCGGGAAACAAAAGCATTATGAAATCTCTTCTGACTCTCTTTCTGATGATCACCACGGCTTTCTTCGCATGCGGGACGGAGTTCAATGTCCGCGACTTCGGCGCGAAAGGCGATGGCGTTTCCGACGATACCGCCGCAATTCAGAACGCTTTTGCGAAGCTGCGCGAGGATGGCGGCGTGCTCCGATTCGGCAGCGGCAGATTCGCGTTCCGGGGGCTCTTGCGGGTTCAGGGGCTTCGGAATGCAACCGTCGATCTTTCCGGCGCGACACTGCTCAATACCGAACAGAACGGCAGTTTCCACTTCAACAAATGCGAAGATCTGACCGTTTCCGGTGGTGTTCTGACTTACCGGGAAATGCCGAAGAAACCGCAAACTTCCGCGCAGCACCCGATCTATGTGACCAACGGGCGGAACATCCGGATCGAAAACGTCCATGTGCTCGGCTCTCCTTTCATGGGGATCGCGATCAACGGCTGCCGTTACGTCTGGGTCGTTGACTGCAAGATCGAGCAGACACAGCGCGATGGTCTCCATTTTGTTCATTCCCAGGATATTGTGTGTACGGGAAATTATATCACGCAGACCACTGACGATGCGCTTGCGCTCATCGATTACGGACATGAGAACGCTCTTCGGCTCGAACGGGCCATTGTCGCGAACAACATCATTTACAACTGCCGCCAGGGATTGGTCTGTCTCGGCGGCTCCGATGTGATTTTCAACGGCAATCACGTCGAACGTACGACCTTCTCCGGGTGCCAGATCACGACCAACGATCGTTTTAACAACAAACTCAAGGGGGCATGTTCCGCCCGGAGGATCAAGGTTGTGGCGAATCGGTTCCTCGAGAGCGGCGCCGACTTTGAAATCAACGGCGTATTCATTCGCAACACCGGGCAGGTCACGACCGGGCACGCCGGGATCGTCGTCTCCTACATCGACAGCGAAAAGGGGTGGAACCGGAACGGTGATGAGTATTTCACCCGGAGCGATTATCCGGTCTCCGAGGTGAAGCCGGGTGTCTATGCTGCCTCGAAAGATCTTTATTCCGAGCTGTTTCCCCGGCGGCGTATCCGCATGGGAGAGACATCCGCGCGAATCAAAACCTCCGTTCTGCGCGGCGACAAGGTTGAATTCACTCTTGACGCCAAAATCGCCGGAAAACCCGAAAGCTTCAAGCTCAGCCGCATTTTGACCGATATCGACATTCTGGACAATGAGATTTTGAACAGCCACGTGAACGGCATCTATACAAATGGCGTTTATCGGCTGCGCGTGATCAACAACAAGGTGTTCAACTGCAACAGCACTAACACGCAGTGGACTGGAACCATTGTCTCGATCCTGAACGGAGCAGAGGCGGATGTCCTCTATAACTGGATTCAGGACAACCGGACGGAGAAACTTCATAAGAAGCCTCTCTCCGTCACCGCCGCCGACAGCCGTGAAATCGGAAACCGTTTCTAACAGGAGGCCTGCCCATGAAGTCCCATTGCTATTCTGATGAACGTCCCGCTTCAGACGGAACCTGCTTTCCCCCGGTTTCGTTCCCCGCAGTCCGTGACGCCGGCAGGTGTCGGGCCGGATTCTTTCTCCTCGAGCTCCCGGCAATGAAAACTCACCCAATCCCCCATTCTCCGCTTGCACGCGCCGGACAGTCAAGAGAGAGGGTCGGGGGAGAGAACGCGGCTCATTCGCAAATTCGCCGCCCCGTCTCTGCCGCGCAACCCGTTCCTGCGCCCGGCAGTACAAGAGAGGGGTTCGGGGGAGAGAAAGCGGCTATGCCAGCCGCGTCTCTCCCCGTACCGAACAACCATCAAATACCCCATCGGCCGATCATCGCCGCGCAACGGAGTCTCCGCTCGGCAAGCGGCGAAGTGGAGCAAAAACGCGAAGAAATCTTTCCGCAGAAAAGCGGGAAGATTGCTTCGTGTTTTTGCGGCTCTTTCTCCCCGTGCCGGCCGACCGCAGCCGAGTCCGACTCCGACCCGTACGCGGCACCGGCACCTTGCCGGACGCAGGGGGTGCGGGGGGCGGCGGACACGCCCCCTGCCGCCCACGACCACGCAACGCTCCCCAACGAGGCACCTTGCCGGACGCAGGGGGTGCGGGGGGCGGCGGAAACGCCCCCTGCCTCCCACAGCCATGCAACGGTCAAAGCGGCGTTTACCTTGATAGAGCTCCTGGTGGTTACTACTTGTTAAATATACGTTTTAACATACAATACTATATCATGACTTGGGGTAGAAATCAAGGACTCAAG